>JAICUB010000062.1 GCA_025936045.1 Polyangiaceae bacterium
CGACCGTGATTTGACCGGAAATTCCCGCGTTCTCCACGAGCATCAGCAGCGCCTGATCGCGCTCGGCGGTCCCGTTCGCTTCGCTCACCCGAAAGTCTACGAGCAGGCCGTTGCGGTTCTCCATCAGCGCGTGAGCGCCGAAGCTCAGTTTGGCTTCCTTGCCGGGCCCCTTGCGCGCCAAGCGAGCCTCAGGATCCGTCGTCGACTCGTGCGTCTCGTTGGAGCGCTGCTGGCCATGAAAATTCACTTCCGGATTGGAGCCACCGCCATCCTTCGGGCCTTTGCCGCGCCGCTCTTTGCGCTGCCGCTTCTTCGCGTCTTCAGGCGCTTCGCTTCGTCCTTCTCGGTGAAGCTTTTCAGCGATGCCCACGCCTCGATCAGTGTGCCGTCGACCGTGAAGTGCTCGCTGCTCGTCAGCCGTGCATCGCGTGCTTGCCCGACCACCTGTTGGAAAAATTCTCGAGCCACCGCGTGCTCCATCAGGCGCTCCCGATTCTTCGAAAAAGTGCTGTGATCGAACGGCACCTCCGTCATATCCATGTCCAAAAACCAGCGGAAAAGCATGTTGTAGCCAAGCTGCTCGCAAAGCAGCCGCTCACTCCGCACCGAGTACAGCGCCATCAGCAGCGACCCCTTCAAGAGCCACTCCCGCGGTGTCGAGGCGCGCCCCGTCGCTGCATACATCTCGTCGAACTTGGGCGACATCGCCCGCAGCGCCGCGTCCGCCAGCGCCTTCACCGCCCGGATCGGATGCTCCTTCGGCACCATCGTTTCCGGGGAACGCAGCACCAACATCGACGACTGCTTACTCGACTCGCCTCGCATTCCCCGCTTAGATCACACCGCGATCGACCTGTCGATCCCCCAGCCGCACCTCCTCGAATTTCAACACCCTGCTAGGGCGGACGCGAAGCGGACGCGGGTCTGGGGCGGAAGCCCCAGCGAAAAGCCGGTGCACGTCCCGCGAGGCGGGACCAACCATCGCTCGCGATGGTTGCGCCTATCTCACATGCGCTGCACTAGCGAGGGCCCGCGGTGGCTCCCAAGCGTCCGAGACGCGCGAGATCCGCGTGGAAAAACACGCGGGCAATCTTGCCCCCGGCGATGCCGAGCAAGAGCGCGGCCGCGGGCGCCCCGTCACGATAGAAGACGACAGCGGGCCGGCCGTTGAGCTCGCGCTCTTCGAACTCGAAAAGGGGCGCGCCACGGCTCGTCGCCTTGGCGACGAATTGCGCGACGCGCGCCGCGCCGTGCAGCGGCTTCGGCAGGTTCCGCAGGCCCGCCACGGTTCGCCCTTCGGGACCGCCGTCGCTCATCAACACGGCATCTTCGGCGAGCAGCGCCACGAGCCCCGCCGTGTCCCCCGCCGTCGCAGCGGCGACGAACGCGCGGAGCAGGCGCTGGTGCTCGTCCGACGACGCGGCGAGCATGCGACGCCCGTCGCGCACGCCACGCCGCGCGCGCTCGAGCAACTTGCGGCAAGCGGGCTCACTGCGACCGACGAGCTCAGCGATCTCACGGTGCTCGAAATCGAACGCGTCATGCAGGAGGAAGATGGCGCGCTCCGCCGGCGTCAGACGCTGGAGCACGACGAGAAAGGCCATCGAGACTTCGTCCCAGAGCTCGAGCCCGGGCTCGGCCGCCCGCAACTCCCCGACGTCGACGGGTTCCGGCAGGCGATCGCTCCTGCTCTCTTCGCGGCGGCTCCGCGCGCTGTCGAGCTCGTTCAAGCAGAGGCGCGTGACCGTCGTGAGGAGATAAGCGCGCGGCGAGTCGACCTCGTCCGTCACGGCTTGCCAGCGCACCCAGGCCTCCTGCGCCATGTCTTCGGCACGGCCTACGTCGCCGAGCATGCGATAGGCGAGCGCGACCAGCGCGGGACGCTGCGCCTGGAAGGCTTGGAGACGCGCGTCGGCGTTGCGAGCAGCCATGGGGATTTTCAGCCGCGTGACGCTCGATATCATGCGTCCTCGAGCGCGGGCGTAAAGGCGCCTTCAGCGGGCAACGCCGACGATCTCCCCGGCGTGCCGGTCACTTTCGGCACAATCGATCAAAAAACCTGCGAGCGCGCGAAACGAAAGCGAGTAGCTCCTGTCGGGGAGCGTGCCGGAGGCGATCCGGATGCGCTCGTCCGCGGACGCGACGAGCCGCGGCGGCCTCGCGATGGTCCAGTCGAGGGCGGTGGCCCGGACGACCGTCTCCATCGCGCTCAAGTCACGCGCGTGGTGGCGCAAAAACCAGCGAAAAAACGCATAGAACAAGCCCTTCCCCGGGAAGAGCACGGCCGCCGAAACGAGCGCCAAACGGTTGACACCTGCGCGCTTCATCGCGGCGACGGTCGCCGCTGCGGCTTCCGCCATGAACGTACTCGGCCGCAGCGCGAGCTTTGCGGGCAGGCCCAACGCCGACACGACGGCGTCTTGACCGGCGAGCGCCGCGGACAGCCGGTCGGTATCGAGCGCATCGCCCCGCTCGACCCGGAGCGAAGCGCGCTCGGCACCGAGTTTCTCGGGGGAACGTACGTAAGCGGTCACGTGGTGTCCGCGCGAGAGCGCCACTCGTACGAGCTCTCGGCCCGTCCGACCGGTCGCGCCGAGAATGAGGAGGTTCATACCGACTAGACCGAAGAGCCCCGCTGTTCGTGACGCGAGCGGAACCTGGACCGAGACGGCCGACTTCGCATACGCTGGTGCTTCAGGCGGGCGGCAAAGTGAGCGGGCTCAGCGACGAAGACCTGGATTTTCGGCTGCTTTTCGAAGCGTCTCCCGACGTGCTGCTCGTGCTGCTCCCGGACGCACCGCGCTACACCATGGTCGCGGCGACCGAAGCGCGCCACGCCGCCACCCACACGACGCGCGAGGCCACGCTCGGTCGCGGACTTTTCGAGATATTTTCCGACAACCCCGAGGATGCGGCCGCGACCGGCACGAACAACCTGCGCGCCTCACTCGATCGGGTGCTCGCGACGTGCACGGCCGACACGATGGCCGTCCAAAAGTACGACATCCGCGGCCCGGACGGCTCCTTTCAGTCGAAGTACTGGAGCCCGAAGAACATCCCCGTGCTCTCCGCTGGCGGAGAGGTCCGTTTCATCCTGCACCGCGTGGAGGACGTGACGGATCTGGTGCAGGCGAGCGAACTCGGGCAAGAGCTGCGGGACCGCACGCGCCAGATGGAACGCGAGGTCATCACGCGGAGCCGCGAGCTTTCCGAAGCGAACAAGAGCTTGCGCGATGCGAACCTGAAGCTCGGCGAGCTCGACAGCGCGAAGACGGCCTTCTTCAGCAACGTGAGCCACGAGTTTCGCACGCCGCTCACGCTGATCCTGGGCCCGCTCGAACAGGCGCTCGGGCGCGCCGAACACCGGCTCGAAGGTGAAGAGCTCGCGGCGGTGCATCGAAACGCGCTCCGGCTGCTCCGGCTCGTCAACAGCTTGCTGGATTTTTCTCGAATCGAGTCGGGCGGCCTCGCGCTTTCGTTCGCGCCGGTCGATCTCTCGACGCTGACGGCCGGGCTCGCCGGCGCCTTCCAATCGCTGTTCGACGAGGCCGGGCTGAAGTTCATCGTGGATTGCCCGCCCCTGCCCGAGCCCGTCTACGTGGACGCCGCGCAGTGGGAGAAGGTCGTGATGAATCTCGTCTCGAACGCGTTCAAATTCACGTTCGAGGGTGAGATCGCGGTGAGCTTGAGCTGGCACGACGATCACGCCGAGCTTCGCGTGCGCGACACGGGAACGGGCATTCCAGCCAGCGAGCTCCCGCGGATTTTCGAACGCTTTCATCGCGTCGCGGGCTCGCGGGGCAGAAGCTTCGAAGGCTCGGGCATCGGGCTCGCGCTCGTGGACGAGCTCGTGCGCCTGCACGGCGGAAAAGTGCGCGTCGCGAGCGAAGTCGGCCACGGCACGAGCTTCGTGGTCGAGGTTCCGGCGGGTTCGGAGCATCTGCCGAAGGCGAGCCTCACGACGGCGACTCCGTTCTCACGGCGCCCGCCGGCCGCGCCGAGCGCGCAGATCCTCGAAGCGAAACACTGGCTCGAAGCTGCCTCGAGTAAGCCGCGCGCGACGTCGGCGCGCCCGCTAACGCCGGGACCGGCGGGCGCGCGGGGCCGGCTGATCGTCGCCGACGACAACGCCGACATGCGCGAATACCTCACGCGGCTGCTCGCGCCGTATTGGGAGGTCGAGGTCGTTCCCGACGGGAAGGCGGCGCTCGCCGCAGCGCTCGAAAACCCGCCGGATCTAGTACTTTCCGACGTCATGATGCCGGAAATGGACGGCGTCTCGCTGCTCGACGCGCTCCGCGCGGACGAACGCACGAAGACGGTGCCGGTCATCCTGGTTTCGGCGCGCGCGGGCGAAGAGGCACGGCTCGCGGGGCTCGAGACGGGCGCCGACGATTACCTGGTGAAGCCGTTCGCGGCGCGGGAAGTGCTGTCGCGCGTGCGCACGCACCTCGACATGGCGCGCGTGCGCCGCGCCGCGGCGGCAGCGGCAGAAGAGCTCGCGGAGACGCGCGCGGCGCTCATGAGCGAGCTCGAACTGAAACACGACGCGCTCCAGCAGGCGTACGAGGAGCTCAAGCGCACGCAAGCGCAGCTCGTGCACGCGGCGAAGATGGCGTCGCTCGGCGAGCTCGTCGCCGGCGTCGCCCACGAGATCAACAATCCCCTCGCCTTCGCGCTCGGGCACCTGGGCACCGCGGAAAAGTGCCTCGCGACGGTGGACGCAGCCCTCGCCGGCTCGCTACCGGAAGCGCCCGCCGCCGCGTTCGAGCGCGCGCGCGACCGGCTGTCGGAGATGCACCTCGGCCTCAGCCGCATCCGCGAGCTCGTGCTCAAGCTCCGCACCTTCTCGCGTCTCGACGAAGGCGAACGCAAGCTCGTGAGCGTGCGCGACAGCGTCGAATCCGTCCTCACCATCCTCGCGCATCGGCTCGGTGAGCGCATCAACGTGACCTGCCGCTTCGAGGAGCCGGATGTCATCGATTGTTTCGCGGGCCCCTTCAACCAGGCGGTGATGAACCTCGTCACGAACGCCATCGACGCCGTCGAGCCGAGCGGCGACATCACGATTTCTACGGGCATGCGCGGCGGAGCGTTCGAGCTCGAGGTCGCGGACACGGGGACGGGCATTCCCGACGGCCTGCGGGACCGCGTGTTCGAGCCGTTCTTCACGACGAAACCCGTCGGCCAGGGCACCGGGCTCGGCCTTTCGATCACGCACGCCATCGCCGAGCAGCACGGCGGCAGCGTGGAGCTCTTGCCGCGCGAGGGCGGCGGCACGCGCGCGATTCTGCGCTTCCCGCTCGGCGCGAGCGGCTGAACCGTGCTACGCCTCCGCCGTGCACGCCTGGCACGACATCTACGTCGACGAGACCTTGGTGGAACACGAGTTCCCCGTCGTGATCGAAGTCCCGCAAGGGAGCAAAAACAAGTACGAGCTCGACAAGGAGACCGGCTTTTTGCGCCTCGATCGCGTCCTTTACAGCGCCGTCCACTACCCGGCGAACTACGGCTTCATCCCGCGCAGTTACTGTGACGACGGGGATCCGCTGGACGCGCTCGTTCTCGGTCAGGAGCCCGTCCACCCGCTCACGATTATCGAAGCGCGCGCCATCGGCGTGATGCGCATGCGCGACGACAAGGGCGTGGACGACAAGGTCATCGCGGTCAACGTGCGCGACCCCGCCGTGGCGGACTACATCGACCGCACCCAGCTCCCGCAGCACCTTCTACGCGAGCTCCAGCGCTTCTTCGAAGACTACAAGGTGCTCGAAAACAAGAAGGTCGAGGTCGAGGACATCCTCGGACCGGTCGAAGCGGTCGCGATCCTGCGCCAGTCGCTCGACATGTATCGGCGCCTGCGCCGCGGGGAGATCCGCTCGAGTCCGCGCAGCCATCGGACGCCGACGCCTCCACCGCGCTGAGCGCGTCGAGTCGACTCGGACGGACCTCGCGCCGTCAGCGCTCAGTCGAAACCAACGGTCGCGAGCAACGCGGGAACGACGACGTGGACACTCGTCCCCTGGGACGCGTATTCGCGTACGCTCAGCGGCGCGTAGGTGACCCGCGCGGTGAGGCCGACCTTCACGGCTCCAGCGAGCGGCAGCCGGCCGCTGATGGCGGCAGCGTAGGCGACGCCGTCGGGAGTGTTCACGACATCGGCGTTCGCGGAGCGCCCCGTCACGCCGAGCCGGCAGTAACCGAAGAACCCCTGCAGGTGCAGTTCGGGCCCCCTAAACGGCACAATCACGTCGCCGAAGAGCGCGAACAGATTCAGATTGAACGAGAGGTTTTTCACGCTCGGCGATTGGACGCTCGCGAGGCTGTCCTCCACGCCGAGCCCGTAGACTTGATCGCGCAGGTACGCCGCGCCGAACGCGAAATGCCGTCCGATGTGCCCGCCGAGGTTCACGTCGAGCGACAGCGTCGTCCCGACGTAGCGACGCTTGTCCGGGCTCGCGCCGCTTTGCGAAGAGAAGAAGCCGGGCCCGAGCGACGCGCTCGCGACGAATCCCTCGCGCCGCGGCCGTGGCGGCGCGCCGCTCGGGTTCTGGTCCACGCTCGATGCGGGCGGCGGCGCGTCGGCGGCGCGGGCCTCCGCCGTCCAGGCGACGGCGGCGAGCACAACGAGAACCAGAGAACGGTTCATCGGCCGCTCCCCCGCCGGCGCAGGCGAGAAACGACCCCGAACGCGAGCACGAAGATCCACACTGCCGCTTCACGATCGGAGTGAGCGACGGACGAGGTTTCGAATAGCGGCTGCACGCATTCCGCGGGAGGATTGGTGTACCGCGTCGCGCGCACCGCGTTCGAGACGCTCTGTTGCGACGGGTTCGGTTCCACCGAGCAATCCGCGGTGAGCTGATAGCGCGGCAAGTTCATCTCGACGCGCGTGAGCCAGACGGCCGCGGGATGCATGCCGATCATCGCGGCGCCGATGTCGTCGAACTCACCGCAATCGAAGTCGAGCGCCGGTTCGAAGCCGCTCTCCGAGGTGTCACTCACGGGGGACCATCGGGAGAGGGCCGCGTTCACACTTGGACAGGAGCCCGTCCGCGACGCGTTCTGGGCGGCTTGAGAGAAGTAAAGATCGGCCAGCGTCGCCACGCCGGAGCCGCCGGATTTGCCGCCCGCACCGGACACACCGTTCGCGCCGCTCGTATAGCGGAGCTGTCGCCCGTCGGCGTCGGAGTACGCTTTGGAAAAGGCCTGCTGGTCGGCGAACGTCGTGACGTAGCTGGCGCCGAAATTCCGTGAGAACGCGTCTTGCTCGAGGGACGAGTAATTCGTCTCGCCCGTGGCAAAATCCCAGCTCAACGCGCTCAGGTCGAGCGGCGACTCGTGGAGATCCGGCAGCGCATAGCGAGCCTCGCCGATGATGAACAGCGTGATGGCGACCGAGTCACCGGCGCCGGCCGCGACCATCCTGAGCGGCAACGCACCCCGTGGTCCCGGCGTGACCACCCGTACCGGGGTCATCTCCTCGACGCCGGCGTCCGACTTGAGTCGGAGCGCGATGAAGTCGAACCCTTCCGCGACGTACTCCGCGACGATGGGAGCCGCGTCATCGGGAACCGAATAGCCGTGCTCGTCGAGCCAGCTCGTCAGCGTGTCGCCGTCGGTCGACGCGAGCGTCACCGTCTCGTACGGACCGACCGTGCCCGTATGCAGCACGGTCACGCCGTTGGTACTACCGGGGCCGCCCGCGAGCTCTCCGCTGTCGTCGTCGCCGCCGGCAGAGCAGCCGCACCCGCTGCCTTCGTCCGGCCGTGAACACTTGAGCTCGGGGGCGCTGATGCGCGTCGTCGTCACCGCGTCGAGCGACTCGAACCAAGCGTCACGCGACGTCTCGATGTACGCCCCGGGTTCTATCGGCAGCACCCAAGAAAAATCGGAGGGCGCACCCTCGTATTGGATCTGATCCCACAGCACGGTGCGCTCGTCGGAGACGGCGAACGCCATGCGGTGCCCTTTGACGGGCGCCGCCACCGACCCCGGCTGGGGCGGAGGGACGAACGTACCGCCGCACGCCGCTGCTCCTCTCGACAGCCCCAGAGCCACGCAACACGACAGCAATGTCAGAGTCCAACGGAGCGCGCTCATGTCGTTTTCCCCAAATTCCCACGTGGAAGCGCGACTCCCAGCGTGAATACCGAACCCACGAGCCCGCACCGGAGCAAGATGCGGGCCGCGCGTCGCTTCGATATGCGTCCGTCAGCGCGAGCGCCGCCGCCGCACGCCGAACCCCGCGAGCCCGAGCGCACCGATCGCCGCGAAGAGCGCGCCGTGCGGCTCGTCCCCGGCGACGCGACAGCCGCAACCTTTGCTGCCGCTGTCGTCACCCGCCGAGCCGCCGCTGCCGTTCATCGTGCCGCTGCCGCTCGCGCCGGTGCTCGTCGTCCCGCCCGTCACGGGAGACGTGCCGCCCGTCCCCGTGGCCGGCATGCCGCCGCTGCCCGTATTCGTGCCACCGGTACCCGTCGCCGTGCCACCCGTGCCTCCCGTACCCGTGGGCATGCCGCCCGCGCCGGTCATCGTGGTGCCGCCCGTCCCCGTCGCGGTGCCGCCGGTACCCGTGTTCATCGTGCCGCCCGTGCCCGTCGCCTGCGTTCCACCGCTACTCACCGCGCCCGCGCTGCCGCCCGCCGACGAAGGCATGCCGCCCGCGCCCGTGCTCATGCCGCCGGCGCCCATGCCGCCCGCACCGCCCGCGCCGAGGCCCGGACCCTGCGTCGTGCCGAACGGCGGCGGTTTCGTGCACGCGCCGGCCGTCACGGTCGTGACGGCGCCGTTCGCGTACGCGCCGATGTCCGGAGTGCCGCTTCGCGTCTTCGGATTGAAGCACTTGGCGACGCCGCCGATGCTCTTGATGTAATCGAGATCGATCGAGTACTGCCACCAGCTGCCCGACGCGATCATCCCGACGAGCGTGGGCGTCTTCTTCACGATGCATTTGGGGTCGAAGCCCACGTCCGTCATCGGCACGTCGGCGCTCGTGCCGCCCTTGCCCGCGAGCATCGAGCCGGAAGCGAGCGTGAAGTTCGGATTCGTGCCCTCGGCGTCCGTGAAGAACGCCACCGACCCGCTGTTCGTCACCGAGTTGTTCGCCCAGCCCGTCGTCGGCTGATTGTAAACCGCCATCATGCCGGGGCCCTGGCCCGTCGCGACGAACACGTTGTTCATGAACGACGTCCCCGTCGTCGTCGAGCTGTCGTTGTTCGTGAAATACACCTCGCTCGGGTTGGTCGGACCCGTGTCCTGCATGTCGAGGGCGTCGTGGTAACAGGTGTTGTTGATGAACTTGCAGTTCGAGCTCTTCGTCAAACGCAGGCACGAACCGCCGTTGCGGAACGCGATGTTGTTGATGAAGGTCGCGCCGTTCGAATACTCGTCGATGATGAAGCCGCTGCCGTCCGTGTGCTTCTCCGCATCCATGTTCTCGAAGGAAATGTTGCCTTCGATCCAGCTGTCGCCCGCGCTGCCCTGCGCTTCGTAAAGGGTGATGCCGCTCGACCACGAGTGCGCGGTGCTGCTGCCGTTGTGCGCGGAGATACTGTTTTTGATCTTGATGCCCTGCGCGCTGAAGAAGGTGAAGCCGGTGCGCCCGTTGCCGTCGGCGAGGCAGTCGTCGTACTCGAAGTGCCCGTTCGAGGTCGTGGCGTCGGTATCGACCCAGCCGTTGCCGAAGCCCGTGGACCAACCCATCGACACGATGCCGACGAACTTCACGTACGTCGCCGTCGTCGACCCGACGCCCGTGTCCTGATTGTCCGCCGTCGGCCCCACGCCGGGCCCCTGAATGATGGGCGTCGCACAGTCGTCCGCCTTGAACGTGAGCCATGCCGCAGACGTGCCCGTGCCCGACACGTAGAGTTGCTTTGGGTACACGCCGTCGGCGAGGACGACGGTGTCACCTGCCGTCGCCTTGTTCGCCGCCGTCCCGAGATCGCACGGCAGGTAGTCGCGACTGAAGCAGCCGTCGGTCGCCGTGCCGTCGGGCGTGACGTACCAAGTCGTGGCGCTCGCGACCGAAGCGAACACGAGACCCGAAACGAGCGCAGGAACGAAAACGAGCGATTTTCTCATGGGACGGTCGAATGGTAGCCTGAAAGCGTCATGACGGTGGACGCGGGAGCCGGTTCCGGGCGCGGAAATGGTCTTGGGAGAAGAGAATTTTTAGGGGCTACGGCAGGGGCGCTCGCCGCGCTCGGAGCGCTCCCCGAAGCCGAGGCGGCGCCGCGCGGCTGGAACGCGGGACCACTCGCGCATCTGATCCCCACGGCGAATCACGAGCGCTTCCTGCTCAAGGCCTCCTTCAAAGCGCCGCTCAAGACGGCGCCCAAGCTCTCCGTCGGCGGCGTGACGTTCGACGGCGCGCGCACCGATGCCGCGGGTCGCTTCTACCGCTTCGACGTGAGCGGCCTGAAGCCGGCGACTCCGTACGAGCTTCGCCTCACCGACGCGAGCGGCGCTCCGCTCTGCGACAGCTGGCGCCTGAAGACACTGCCCGCGCCGGGCACGAAAGCCGAACGGCTCCGCCTGCTCGTGTACACCTGCGCCGGCGGCTACGACGGCCCCGCGTTTCAAGGCAAGACGTTCTTCCTCGACATGGCGCTCCGGCGGCGCTTGCTCGCGCGCGCTCTCTCGTTCCAGCCGGACGTCGTGATCGCGAACGGCGACCACGTGTATTGGGACCTCGAGACCAGTCAAAACAAGCCGCTCGCGAAGTTCGTGCAGCAAAATCACTGGACGAAGTTCGGCGGCGCGCTCGACACGAGCGTGCCCATGTTGCACCCGAAGAACGCCGCGATCTTTCTCGCGCTCTGCGACTACCAAATCGCCGGCCTCTACGGCACCGCGCTCCGTTCTACGCCGTCCTTCTTCCTGACGGACGACCACGACATGTTCGAGAACGCGGAGTTTGACGCCGGCGTCGCGACATTGCCGCCCGACACGTACGGCAAGGTCGGCGCGGAAACGACGCAGGCGCTCTACTACCCCGAGTTTCTTCCCGATCCCGAGCGCCCCGATTTCTTGCCGGGCGGCGACAAGGCGGGCCTCGCACCGGGGACGAACATGACGTTCGGAACGCTCCGCTACGGCTCGCTCCTCGAAGCGGTGCTTTACGATTGCCGTCGCTACATGAACTCGAGCGGCGCGCACGCCAAGCTGCTCCCCCGCTGGGTCGAAGCGTGGATTTTGGCTCGCACGCGCGCCGAGGACACGACGCACTTCTTCCACGTCCCGTCCCTCCCCTTCGGCTACACGACGGGCAAAGCGGGCGAATTTTACCCGGACACCTTCGACGACGCGCAGCGAAGGCTCGTGCCGTTCGGCGACAAGGCTGGCTGGCAGCGCGGCTGGTTCGCGCAACACCAACGCTTGCTCAGCGCCATCTCCGCGCAAAAGAGTCGCGTGCCCGTCGTCGTGCAGGGCGATCTGCACGCGTCGGCGGCGGCGCGCATCGTGCGCTCCGGCGAGCTCTCCCTGCCGCGACCGGTCCACGTCGTCACGGCGGGGACGCTCGGCACGGGCGATCTCGCCTTCCCGTCCGCGCATCGCGGCCTCCCCGCGTCACCCTCGGCGCTGATCGGCCTCGAAACCGCGCTCGCGCCCGCCGAGAAGAACGGCTTTACCGTCGTCGACGTGACGCCCGACAAGCTCACCTTCGCGCTCTTCACGTTCCGCCCGCCGGAGCGCGCCGAGCAGATCGACGCGCTGCGCCCCGCCATCGTTTACGAAGTGCCGCGCAAGGCCTGACGCCGTCGCCACGCCGCGCGCTACTTGCTCGGCGCGCCCGCGTCGATCCACGCCGTGATCGTCGCGAGCTCCGCGTCGGTGATGCACAGCGCGGCGATGCAGCCCTGGGGCATGACGAGGTCGTCGCACTCCCAGTTCGGGAGCATGAGCAGGGCGCTGTTCGCCGGATCGTCGGGCTTCACGAGCGGGTTATTGCCGCACTCTTTGACGGTCGTCGACGTGAGCGTCTCGTAGAGGTTCGCGTTGTTCGTGAGGCGCGGCTGCCGGTTGCCGTGGCAAATGGAGCAGTTGGCTTGGATGATGGAGGTGACCGCGGCGAAGGTCGCCGGCACGTTCGCGGGCGCGCCGGCCGCGCCTGGCTTGCCCGCGCTCCCCTGCGCGAGCGCGCCGGCGTGACCGCCGAGCGAGGGGCCCGCGCCGCCGAACGCCGCGCCGGCACGGCCGCCGGTCGGCGCACCGCCGACGGCACCCACACCGAAGCCGCCGCTCCCGAAGCTGCCTCCGTTGCCGGTCGAGACGCCACCGGACGCCCCGTTCGCGAAGCTGCCGGCCGTGGAGGCGCCGGCGCCCCCCACGCCGGCCAGCGCGCCCGAGCCGCCTGCCGGCGTTCCGGCAGCCGGCAGGCCGCTACCCGTCGTGCCGAGCGACGGGACGCCGCCCGCACCGCCGTTGGACGTCGGCGGAAGTTGGCCGCGGCCCGCGGCCGACGAGCCGTTCACGCCGGCGGATGAGGGGCCGTACGAGCCGGGATCGGGCGCGAGAGTGCCGGCGTCGTCGCTACAGGCGGCCACGAACAGCGCGAGGCACGCCGCGCGGCACGCAAGAGACTTCAAGGAACGCATGACGAGCAAGCGACACCAGTCCGATGACGTGGACGCTCGCGCCGTATTTAGAGGACGTGCTTTTTCGCGGTGGAGCGCCTGTGTCGCGCGCCGTGGCGACGTCGCCGTACAGTGCCGAGCGACTATTCTTTGCCTGCGCGAATGTCGCGCACGCTCGCGCGGCGATGACGGACCTGCTGGCAGCAGGCGCGGCACGGGGCCGTACGCAGGAACCCAATCGATCCAACCCTAAGGATTGGTGCTTCGCCGGAGCTTCGCGAGTCGCTCGCGCGTCACGCGTTCGGTTGCGGGACGCTTCTGGCCCGCGGGCAGCGACGTGAGGAGCGCGAGCTCGGCTTCGAGCACGGTGATCGCTTCGGCTTCGCGGTGCGCACCGAGCAAGAGAGCCGCCTTGATGGCGTAAGCGTTGGCGCGGCGCGGCCCGTACGCGAGCGCGAGGGCGCGTTCGACGGCCTCGAGGCCGAGCTCGGTGCGGCCGAGCTTCGCCGCGATGCGCGCGAGGTGATACGGCGGGTTGTAGTTGGAAGGTAATGCGCGGGCGCGCGCTTGGAGCCGCGCGAGCGCCTCTTCGCCGCGGCCGAGCGACACCAGCGTTTCGCTGAGCGCTGGATCGTAGATGAGCGCTACGTCGTCGGGCAGGCCGCGGAGCGCGGCTTCGAGGACGGCGAGGCGCGTTTCGGCGGCACGGCGCGCGCCGGCCGCGTCGCCGAGCGACTGGCGCGCGTCGAGCAGGTTCCCGCACGCGTCGGCGCGATCGTCGGGCGTGAGCTCGGCGGCGCCCGTTTCGCACAGGCCGGCGAGCGTCGCTACGGCGAGCTCCGCGGCGCGCCGGCGGCGAGCGTCGCCGGGCGGGAGCTTTTCAGCGCATTCGAGCGTGGACGCGGCTTGATCGGACGCGCTGATGGGCGCAAGCGGCGCGGCCGTCGCAGGGGTGGCGGCGAGCGCCATGTCGACGCAGGCGCCGGGATCGCCGGCATGCAGGAACGCCGAGGCGCGCGCGACACGCACGTCGGGTGCGCGCGGCCAGTCGCTCGGCGCCTTCGCGAGCGCGACGCCGTATTTGGCGGCGGCATCCGCGTAGCTGCCGGCGGTGGCGAGAGCGTCCGCGGACGCGACGAGCGCGGTGAGCTCGTCCGTCGCGGGACGGTCCGTGTCGAGCGACGCGGCGCGTTCGGCGTCCGCGAAAAAGCGCGCGAGCTGCGCGGGCGACGCGGCGCCGATCCAGCGACCGCGCACGCGCGGGCCGTCGGGTGAGAGCAGGTAAAAGGTGGGCCAGCCCGCGGGCGGAAATCGGCGCAAAAAATCGGCGTTTTTCTCGCGATCGCCGTCGACGGCGAGGAACACGAAGCGCGCGCCCGCACCCGGGAGCTTTTCGTCCGTGAGCACGAACCGTTGCATGGAGAGGCACGTGTGACACCACGTCGCCCAGAGATCGACGAAGACGAGCTTGTGTTCGGCGCGGGCGCGCGCGAACGCCGCTTCGGGATCGTCGCGGATCCAGGTGATGGGCTGCGACGTCGGCGCTGTCCGCACGGACGCGACGGGCTGCGGGGACGCGAGGGGCCGCGCGGACGCGAGGGGCTGCGCGGACGCGAGGGGCTGCGCGGGTGCGGACGGCGGCCTTGCGGCACAGCCGGCGAGCAGGAACGTCGCGAGCGCGTGCCCTCGCCGAACGAGCGCGCTCACGCCGGGGCTCGATCGATCAGGCGCTGAGCGACGCGCCGAAACGCGCGTTCGCGCCGCACGATGGGCCGGACGCCGCTGCACGGCGTGGAATGAAGCCGTTCCGGACACGTGACGCACGGCGTGCGGTTCGGCTGGCGCTTGCGATAGAGCGCGAGTCCGGCGCCCGCGGCGGCGAGCACGGCGAGCCACAAAAAGCCGCGCGGCTGCGTGAACGCCGAGACGAACCCCGCGCCGATGCCGCACGCCGGCAGGAAGCGGCCGAGGGTTTTCGGCAGCCGCACGCGGAGCGAGAGCGCGCCGAGCAGCGCCGCAACGGCGAGCACCGCTCCGAGCACGCCGAGGCCCGGACGGAGCAGCCACACGAGCGCGCCCCCGAGCGGGAGTCCGCCGAGCACGGCGGCGCAACCACGACAGAGGCGCCGCCGCCGGCCGAGGGTGAATAGCTCGCTCGCGTAGCGATCACAGAGCGGATGGTGCGCGAAGCGGTGAAAGGCGTGCGCGCGCCGCGCGAGGCGATCGACGGCGCGGGCCGTCGCGGGGCTCAAGCGGTGAGGCGCGGACACGGGGGCACGAGGCGCGGCTACTTGTGGACGGGAGCGATGTTGTGGCTGGGCGCGATGATGACGGCCGTGCCGTACGCCACGATTTCGTTCGTGTTCTGCATAAGCTCTCCCGAGTCGAAGCGCATGCCGACCACGGCGTTCGCGCCCTGATCGATGGCGTGCTGTTCGAGGCGCTGCATCGCCACGTTGCGCGACTCGGTCGCGAGCTCCGTGAGCGCGCTGATTTCGCCGCCGAAAAATTGCTGGCAGCCGGCGCACGCGGTGCCGACGACGCTGCGCGAGCGCACGGTGATGCCCCAGCAAGGTCCCATCACGCGCTGCATGACGTAGCCGGGCGGAGCTTCGAACGTCGTCAGGATAGGGATGCGGTGCGGCGCCATCGGCATGGGAACGGCAGGCTAACATGGTACTAACGCCACATGGAGCCAGCTCCGCTCTATCGCGTCGCGGGTGGGCCGCCGTTGCCGGAAGGCGCGGCCGAATGGCTCGTCGCGCGCTCGGGACGACGGCTGCGCACGGCGCGCTTCAGCCCGCCGGGCAGCGCGCGTGGCTCGGTCGTCGTGAGCACCGGTCGCACCGAGCCGATCGAGAAGTACGGTGAAGTCATCGGGGAGCTCGTGGCGCGCGGCTTCGTCGTGCTCGCGCACGATTGGGCCGGCCAGGGTCTCTCGGCGCGCTTCGGTGACGATCCGCTCGTCTGCGACGTCGTCGGAGGCTGTTACGCCCTCGCGGACGATTTTCGCGACGTGCTCGCGGCGCATGCCGTGCTGCCGAAACCCTGGTTCGCGCTCGCGCACTCGATGGGCGCCGCGCTGAACCTACTCGTGCTCGCCGAGGGCGAGCTGCGTTTCGCCGGCGCGATACTCTCGGCGCCGATGATCGAGTTCGTCGTCGGACCGCTGCCGTTCTGGCTGATCCGCGGCGTCGTCGCGGCGGCCGGGCGCGTCGGCGACGACACGCGGCTCGCGCGCGGCCAGGTCGACCCGGCGGAGCTCGCGTTCGAGAGCAACGTCTGCACGCACGATCGGGCGCGTCACGAGCGCGTGCGGACGCTCTACCGCGCTCACCCGGACCTCAGGGTCGGTGAGCCGACGTGGCGTTGGCTCGACTTCGCGGTCGACCTGCGCGAGCGGCTGGTGACTCCGGGCGCGCCGGAGCGGATCGCGTGTCCGGTCGTCGCGGTCGCACCGGGCGACGATCGCATCGTGAGCAGTGAGGCGATCCGTCGTTTCGTCCGCCGTGTGCCGCGGGGCAAAGTGGTGGACGTGGCCGGCGCTTTCCATGAGATTCTGATGGAGACGGACGAGCTTCGCGCGCGCTTCTGGAAGGCATTCGACGCGCTCGCGGCAGAGACCGCGTAGCTACTTGCGCTCTTGCCAATCCGCGCCCTCCTCCCAGCGCTCTTTGGCATACGCGATGAACGCCGCGACTCGGCGCGGCATCGGCTCGCCGCGGAGTCGCACGGCGCGCAGCACCGAGCCTTCACCTTCCCATGCCGGCAGGACACGTTCCAGCGCGCCCGCCGCGAGGTCGTCCGCGACGTCCCACGCGTCGCAGAGCGCGATGCCGAGGCCCTCGAGGCACCATTCGCGCACGACTTCGCTGCTGTCGCTGCGAAGGCCGCCCGCGACCGCCACCCGCGCCCGGCGCCGTTCGTTGGTGAGGGGCCAACTGCCGGTCGCGGCTCCCGCGTGCAGCTCGACGAGCGTCGCGTGCGCTTTCAAATCCGTGAGCACGCGAGGCGCACCGTGGCGCTCGAGGTACGCGGGCGCGGCGACGAGCACACGCCGGCTCGACACGAGCCGCCGCGCGACCACGTTCAGTTCCGGCGCGCCGGCGCCGGCGAAGGCGAGCGCGAGGTCGAAGCCGTTCACGAGCAAATCAGCCGGGCGATCGGACAGGCGAAGCTCGAAGTCGACGTCGGGGTTCTCCGCGCGAAACCCGGCGATCGCGCGGGTCACGTGCTTGCGGCCGAAGCTCGTCGGCGCCGACAAGCGGACGACGCCCGAGAGCGCGTCGCGGCGGCCCCCGGCGACCTCGGCCGCTTGCTCGAGCTCGCGCAGTGCCTCACGCGCGTGGACCGCGATCTTGCGGCCTTCGACCGTGAGCGCGACGTGCCGCGTATTGCGCTCGAACAGGCTCGCGTCGAACGCGCGTTCGAGCCGCGCGATCTGCTTGCTCACGGCTCCTGGTGAAATGCCGAGCTCGCGCGCGGCGGCGGAGAAACCCCCGAGCCGCGCGACCGTCAAAAAGAGCCGCACGTCCCCGAGTGCCGGCAGCGTTTCCATGGTGGAAAGAGCTATGCGCCGCTTTTCACGGCGCCGCAACGGTCCGCGGGCGCGCTTCGCGCCGCGGAGTGTGTCATCAGTGCAACAGGCCGCTGAGCGGACTCAACGTGCGAAACACGAAGGTCGCGATTTGCGGGTACTGCGCGGCCGCGACGCTGAGGAGCGGCACGGCGCCGAAGCTCAGCACGCGCACGAACAAGGCCCAATTGAGCGTCACTTCGCCGGGGCGCGTGCCGTTCACGTGGCTCATCAGCGTGTTGCGATCGAGCTCGACGAACACCCAGATGCTCAGGGCGACGACCGACAACACGACGAGCCAGCTGAACGTGAGGAGCATGCGGTACGGTTCGAACGGGTAGCTCGTCACCGCGAACAAGAGCAGCAGCGTCGAGCCCGTCGTCACCTGCATGAAATGCCGGAACTGCCGTACGTGCCGGTGGATCAAGAGCGTCACGACGGTAGCGGCGAAGACGCGCGCCGACTCGAGCCACTTCGCGACGGCCGCCGGGAGCTCGGCGTCGCAGACCGCCGCCGCGTCGACGACTTGCATGGCGCCCGACGCCGCGACGATGACGCCCTGCGTGAGCGCCACCTCGGCGTCGGCGCGTTCCTTCTGCGGATGCGGGGGCGGAGTCGAGCCTCCGTTCGCGTGCGGCTCGCTGCTGAACGCCGCCGAGGGCTTCCCGGCCAGCGCCGCGTTGCGCAGCTCGAGCAGCAGACTCGCGCGCGCGGAAAGCGTCGCGTCGTCGCAGGCGAAGGGCAACTCGTCGAGCCGCCTTCGCTCGCGCGCGAGCTCGACGTACTGGCGCGCACAGGCCGCCCAGCGGAGCACCTCCGCGGGCGTGCGCGACAGCTGGTGATCGACCGAATCACGCGCGAAGCTCGGCACGCCGTCGAAAGCGGTGCCGAGCGGGTGCTCGAGCGTCCGGCGCAGTAAGCGCTGGAGCGCGAGCCAAAACTGCACGAGCTGCACGAGCGTGACGCCGAGCAGCGAGACGGAGAGCCAGAGCCCGCACCGGAGCAGCCAGGAGCCCCACGTGCTCTCGAGGGTCGAGAGCGGTTCGAGCCAGACCACGACCACCGGGAAGGTGAGGATCCCGAGCGCGGTCATCGGGTAAACGCTGCCGGTGACGGGGCGCCAGATGGCGTTGAGCACGTCGCGCTCGATTTCGGTGAAACCGCCGTCCGGCGTTTTGCCCTGCGCGTAGCCCGGAAAAAGGATGACGCGCAGGGGCGTGCTCACGAGATCCGCTTCGCCGTCGGGCGGCGACGCGCGCGAGACGGAGTGAGCGAGCGTGAGCCGTGCCATGCGCCCGACCGCCCAGACGTAGACGCAGCCGAGACACAGCAGCGCCGGCGTCGACGGACACACGCCGCTCGCGAGCCGCACG
The DNA here is from genome assembly GCA_025936045.1 of Polyangiaceae bacterium. Classification (GTDB taxonomy): domain Bacteria; phylum Myxococcota_A; class Polyangia; order Polyangiales; family Polyangiaceae; genus PMG-095. Next base: position 18,531 of record JAICUB010000062.1, read on the forward strand.
TCGCGGAACGCCATCAAGACGAGCCGGCTCGTGCGCGGACCGTCCACCCAATTCCACGTATCGGCGAAGAGCAGCGCCGTGAAGCCGCACGCGAGCGTGAGGGCCATCGTCACGAGCATGCGGAGCTGCGCGAACGAGATGTGCGCCGATGCCAGGCGCCCGACCGGGCGAGCGACGCCGAGCGTCAAGCTGATGCGATCGCGCAGGCTCCCGCGCGACGGCGGCAGGGAGGCGTGCTCCGGCTCTTCCTCGAGCGCCACCGCCCGTTCGCGGCCCTCCGAGTCGGGAGTGCGCAGGCTCTCCGCGACGTCGCGCAGGCGCGGCCACAGGTTTTCGCCGGCCCACTGCGCGAAGGCGCGATAATCCCGCAGAAAGCGTGCGGCCGCCTGCACGCTCAAGAGCACCGCGACGCCCAGCAGCCAAATCGAGACGAGCACGACGGCGAGCTGAAACAAAAGATTCGAGGGCGCGGCGGACCAGGCGTTCGGGCGCAACGCCCCGAGCGCGACGAACCAGACGACATGGAGCGAGCCCATGTACGCGAGCGCGAGCACGAACAAAAACGAGCGGATCGTCGCGTAGAGGCGCCACTTGGTGCGGCCGATCGCCAAATCGAGCGTCTGGTCCGAGCTCGGTTTGCCGGGCACGAGCACGGCGTTGGTCGCGAGCTTGCGCTCCTGCAGGTTCTGGCGCGTCACGTCGACGAAGAGCCCGAACGCGAGCACGTAGAGGAAAAACCAGGCGTTCGGGAGCGTGGCGCGCGGATACGGCCTAAGCTCGCTCGCTTGCGCGCGTCGAAAGCCGTCCCGCGCGGCCTCGGTGGCTCTCGGGGGAGACGCGCACAGCGTCGCGGCCGGGTTCGCGGCGGGCGTACCGAACAGGCGGTGCGCGCAATCCGGCGTCGCGCCCGCGCCGTTCGGCACGAGCGTGCCGCGGCCGATCGTCGCAATCCAGACGGGCAGCGGTGTTTGCGAGCCGAGCCTGTATTCACGCAGCCGTTCGAGCGGTTTCGGGACGCGCGCCGCCTCCGCGCGTTGGGCGACCACGGCGTTGAAGAGCCCCTCGGCCGCGCCGTTCTCGAAGGCGTCGAAGCGCGGCAGCAGCGTCGGCGTGCCGTCGTCCGTCGAAAGCTCGCTCAACCCGAGAAACGGATACGGGCTCACGACGAGCGAACCCAGGAGCTCGCGCTCGAACGCGCTGTGCAAGAGCAGCGTGTCGGCGTCGAAAAAGGCGAGGCGGACGTCGGGCGCCACGTCGCGGATCTTGCGCGCGAGGAAAATCGCGTCGCCCACGTCCGTCGCGTGAATGCCGAGGTAGCGCACCTCGCGCGTGACGAGCCGCTCGAGCACGTTGGACAGCGCGAGATCCTCGGCGGTTTGCGTCTTCGGCGACGGCGGCGCCTCGGTGTCGAGCGCCACGCGCGACTCGCGCAGCGACGGATCGAGCGAGGTGGCGCGCGCGATCGAGCCGTCCGGCTTGGTCCCGGCGCGCTGATCGAGGCTTTCGTACGCGTCCCGCAGCGCCGACACGTGAAACGGGAACGCGAACGCGGAAGACGCGCGATAGGCGCAGCGCGGCGCGTTCTCGGAGAGCGGCGTCGCGCCGAACTCGGTCCCCGACTCCGCGAGCGTCGCCACGCGTGCGAGCGGTACGGCGTGGTCGCGCGGGACGCCGTCGTGCTCGAGCGGCACGCCGAGCCGGCGTCGCAAGAAGTGAAAATAGGCGCACTCGGCGTCCGCTTCGGGCGCCGTCGTCGCGTCGAACAGCACGTCGCTCCCGGGCGCGAGCGGGCGCGGGGCCGCGGCGGTTCCGAGCCACGCCGGCAAATCGGAGCCGGTGGCCGTGCCGCTCCGCACGCGAAAATGAACGGCTTGTCCCGCCTCCAGCGCGAAAGCGCGCAGCGCGTGCTCGAGCGATTGGGCGCTGCCCGAAAACGTCGGCCCGACGATGCGCAGGGTCGCGCCCGGCCGCGCGAGCTCCGGCGCGAGCGCCCGCGCGACGGCGAGCGCGTTTCGCAGCGCGGCCTGGCGCAGGCCGCTCGTCGGCGATTCCCCGACGAGCAGCACGGCGAAGAGGTGCGGCGTCGGATCCGCGCCGCCGCGAAAGAGCATGATGCCGGGCATCGCGACGCGGCAGCCTGCTGCCTGCTTTTGCTGGTCGTCCGGCAGGTCGCGGTCGTCCCACGGCAGAAAGCTGCGATCACGGTAGAGGCTCTCGCGGTCGACCGCGTGCTCGACGCCGCGCTGGAGCGTCTGGAGCGACGTCTCGTATTGGTAGCCGAGGCCGGAGTCGATCGGGTCGGCGATGGTTGCGACGAGGACGTCGACGCGCGCGGGCATGGTCGCGTTGCCGAAGCGCGACGCGAGCTCACGGCCGCGCTGCTCGATCCGCGGGAGCCACGGAGCGTTCGCGGGGCTCGGCGCGGACACGACGCCGGCCATGGCCTCGATCGGCGTGAGAAAGCGCGCGACGCAAAAATCGCTCGGCGCGGTCTCTTGCGCGCAGGCCCGGCCGGTGCCGAGCACGATGGCGAGCAGCGCGCACCCTAAACCCACCAAAAACCGCACGCTCTTCGCGGCCCTGGCTCCGTTCACGGCTCGGGCACGTCCCCCGATCACTCGATCATCCTCGCATGCCCGCCGCCGGACGTCGATCTACGCTTTCGCCATGACCTCGCCGATCCCGCTTTCGGGCCTCGCTCATATCGGTATCCGCGTGCACGATCTCGAGCGCTCACTGCGCTTTTACGCGCTGCTCGGCTTCACGAAGACGCTCGGCCCGATCGGCCCCGAGCCCGTCGCCATCCTCGATCATCCGTCGGGCGTCGAGCTCAACCTCGTGCTGAACGCCCCGAAGGCCGCGGAACCGAACGTGCTGATGGACGTGCCGGACAAACATGCCGGCATCACGCACATCGCGCTGCTCTGTCCCGACATCCTGGCGGCCAAGGCAGAGCTCGAGGCCGCGGGCATTTCGCTCTCGGGCGGCCCGCTGCGGTTCGGTCCGCACGCGCAGGGCATCTTCGTGCGCGATCCGGACGGCAACGTGATCGAGCTCCACCAGCGCGGCTGACGCGGAGCTCGCACGGGCGCTCAGCTGCCGCGGCGGTGCACGGCGGGCTGCGTGTGCGCGGGCGTGAGGTTATACGCGGTGTTCACGAGTCCGACGTGCGAGAAGGCTTGCGGAAAGTTCCCGAGCTGGCGACCGTTGGCCGGATCGTACTCCTCGGCGAGGAGCCCCACGTCGTTGCGCAGCGCGAGCAGGCGCCGGTAAAGCGCTTCGGCTTCCTGCTTTCGATGCATGAGGGCGTAGCAGTCGGCGAGCCAGAAGCTGCAGGCCAGAAACACGCCTTCGCCGGGCGGCAGGCCGTCCTGCCCGCGCGTCGGATAGCGCTGCACGAAGCCTTCGCACATGAGCTCGCGCTCGATCGCCGCGACCGTGCCGACCACGCGCTCGTCGGTGGCCGGCAAAAAGCCGACCTGCGGCAACAGCAAGAGACTCGCGTCGAGGTGCTCGGAGCCGTACGCCTGGGTGAACGCGCGCTTGTTCGCGTCGTACCCGTGCGCGCACACGTCCGCGTGAATCTCGTCGCGGAGCTTGCGCCAGCGGTCGACGGGGCCCGGCACGCCCTTCTGCTCGACCGTCTTGACGGCGCGGTCGAACGCGACCCACGCCATGACCTTCGAGTGCGTGAACTTTTGCCGGGCGCCGCGCACCTCCCACAAACCTTCGTCCGGTTCTTTCCAGGCGCCTTCCAGGAAGTCCAAGATCGCACGCTGCACGTTCCACGACGGCTGGTCGAGCGCGAGACCCGTGCGCCACGTCTGATAGAAAGCGTCCGTCACCTCGCCGTACACGTCGAGCTGCAGCTGATCGACGGCGGCGTTGCCGATACGCACGGGGCGCGCGCCGCAATAGCCGGGCAACCAAGGAATTTCGGCTTCGTTCAGGCGCCGCTCGCCTGCGAGGCCGTACATGATTTGGAGCTTGGCCGGGTCGCCCGCGACGGCGCGCAAGAGCCAGTCGCGCCACGCCTTGGCCTCCCCTTCGTAGCCCGCGAGGGTAAACGCGTAGAGCACGAACGTCGCGTCACGCAGCCAGCAGAAGCGATAGTCCCAGTTGCGCGCGCCGCCGAGCCGCTCCGGCAAGGACGTCGTGGGCGCCGCGACGATACCGCCCGCGGGCGCGTAGGTGAGCGCCTTGAGCACGCGCAGCGAGGCGCACACCTCCTCGTGGTAGGGGCCGCTGTGCTTGCAGCAGCGCGACCAGTCGCGCCACCACGCTTCGGTATCGCGGACCGCCGCGACGGCGTCCCGCGGCTCCGGCGGCCGCTCGTGCGAGGCATGCCACGAGAGCGTGAAGGCGACGCGCTGTCCGGGCCGCACCGTGAAGTCGGCAGCCGTCGTCATGCCGCGCCCTTCCGTCGTCACGTCGCTCTGGAACACGAGCGCGTCACCGCCGCCGACGAAGCGGAGCCGTCCGTCTTCGGCACGCGTCACCCACGGCAAAATCGAGCCGTAATCGAAGCGCACCACGAGCTCGAGCTGCATCGGGACCTCGCCCTCGAGGCCCTCGACGATGCGCACGACGTCCGGAACGCGGTCGCGCGGCGGCATGCAGTCGATCACGCGTACGCGTCCGTCCGGCGTCGCGAACGTCGTTTCGAGCACGAGCGTGCCGTCGCGGTAAGCTCGGCGCGTTCGCGCGGGATCGGCGCCGCGCGGCGCGAGCAGCCAGCGGCCGTGCTCGGGCGCGCCCAGCAACGCCGCGAAGCAAGCGCCCGAATCGAAGCGCGGGGCGCACAGCCAATCGATCGAGCCGTCGCGCCCGACGAGCGCGGCCGTCTGCGTGTCACCGACGAGCGCGTAATCCTCGATGGGAAGCGGCATGCAAAGTCCGAGTGAAGACACATGCACGAGACAAGCCAGCGCAGGCGCCGGAGCGCGCCGCCAGCTGCGGGCATTTTCGAGCAAAACTCGCGGTTGCCGCGGGGCAAAAGCACGCGACGTGACGATTTGGTCGTTCGGGGAACGAGCGCGCGAACCGCCGCGCCGCGTTCAACGCCGCTCGCCTCGGGGGCGGCACGCTCGCCCCGCGGGAATGGCGTTTGCACGAGGGCGCCCCATGCGAGAACCGACGAGAGGGCCGTCGCGCCGTGGCTTTTTGCTCGGCATGGCGGGCGCAACGACGGCAGGAGCGCTCGGCATGAAACCCAAGGAAGACGTGGTGAAGCATGGCGTTCCGAAGCGCAAGCTCGGACGCACGGGGGAAATGGTGTCGATGCTCGGGCTCGGCGGCGCGCACATCGGCAGTGGCTCGCTCAGCGACGACGACGCGGTGAAGCTCATCCGCCGCGCGATCGACGGCGGCATCACCTTCATGGACAACTGCTGGGACTACAACGGCGGCGACAGCGAAAAGCGCATGGGCAAGGCGCTCGAGGGCGGCTACCGGAAGCGCGTCTTCTTGATGACGAAGCTCGACGGCCGCACGAAAGACGCCGCGCGCGGACAGCTCGGCCAATCCCTCGAGCGCCTCAAGACCGACCACATCGATCTCGTCCAGGTCCACGAAGTCATCCGCATGACCGACCCGGATCGCGTCTTCGAACCGAACGGCACGCTCGCGGCGCTCGTCGAGGCGCGGCGCGAAGGCAAGCTCCGCTTCATCGGCTTCACCGGCCACAAGGATCCGAGCATCCATCTCAAAATGCTCGAAACGGCGAAGCAGCACGGCTTCACCTTCGACACCGTGCAGATGCCGCTCAACGTGATGGACGCCCAATACAAAAGCTTCGAGCACGCGGTGCTCCCGGTCGCTCTTGAGCGGCAGATGGGCGTGCTCGGCATGAAATCCATGGGCTCGGGCGACATCTTGAAGAGCGGCGTCGTAAAACCGGAAGAGTGCCTGCGCTACGCGCTGAGCCTGCCGACCTCCGTCGTCATCACGGGCATCGACGGCGACGAGATCCTCGACCAAGCTTTTTCGGTGGCGCGCTCGTTCAAGCCGCTCGCCTCGGACGAGCGGACGGCGCTGCTTTCCCGCGCCGCGGCCGCGGCGAAGAGCGGCAAGTACGAGCTTTTCAAGACCAGCCACAAGTACGACGGCACCGAGAAGAACAAGCACTGGCTCGAAGAGGCACGGATCTGACACGCTAGGCCGGTGAAGGAAGCGAGCTCGAGGCTCGACCGCGACTCCGGCAGCGCCACGTTCGCGCTCGGCGTCGTGCTCGTGGCGCTCGGTTCGGCGGCGTTCGCCATCGTATTTCGCGGCGCCTTGAGCGCGCTCTTCGGCGCCGCGGCGGGCGCGCACGACGTGGTCTCGGCGATGAAGCACTTTCCGTGGTGGCTCCGCGTGCTGGCGCCGGCGCTCGGCGGGCTCGCGGCGGGGCTGCTCGGCATGCTCGTGACGCGCTCGCGCGGCGGCCGCGGCGTCGGCGAAGTGATGGAAGCCGTCGTGCTCGGCAAGGTGCGGCTGCCGATGCGCGTCACGCTCGTCAAATCGCTCGCGTCGTTCTGCGCGATCGCCTCGGGCGGCTCGATCGGCCGCGAAGGCCCGCTGATTCAATTCGGCGGTGCGTGCGGCAAATTCGTGAGCGACAAGCTCCGGCTCTCGATGAACGACGCACGGCGCCTGATCGCCGCCGGCACCGCCGCGGGCTTCGCGGCCGCGTACAACACGCCGTTCGCAGCCGTGCTCTTCGTGCTCGAGGTCGTGACGGGGGTCGTCGTGCTCGAAGCGATCCTCCCCGCGCTCGTCGCGACGGTCATCGCCGTGGCGCTCACGCGCGCCGTCGTCGGCCAAGGTCCCATTTACGGGCAGCGCTCGTTCCAGCTCGAACACCCCACCGAGCTCTTCGCCTTCGCGGGCCTGGGCGTCGTCACCGCGCTCGGCGCACAAGCGTTCATGGCCGTTTTGTCGTTCGGCGAACGCGCCTTCAAGACGGAAGGCTTGCGCTTGCCGTGGCGCCCCGCCGCCGGCGGTGTGCTCGCGGGCGGCGCCATCGCCTTCTTGCCGGACATCGCCGGCAACGGCTACGAGCCGCTCAACGCCCTGCTGAACGACGCGTTCACGCCCGCGTTCGTCGCCTGTCTCCTCGCCGGCAAAGTCTTCGCCACCACCGCGTCCGTCTCTTCCGGAAGCCCCGGCGGCGTCTTCACCCCGACGCTTCTCATCGGTGGCGCCATCGGCCTGCTCTACGCACACGCGCTCACGGCCCTCGGCATTCATCTCGGCGTCCCGGGCGGCTACGCCCTGGTCGCCATGGCCGCGGCTACCGGCGCCACCGTCCACGCTCCGCTCATGGCCGCCGTCATGGCCTTCGAGCTCTCCGGCGACTACGCGATCGTCCTCCCGCTCCTCCTCGCGACCGCCATCTCCACCCTCGTCTCCCGCGCGCTCCGCCGCGACTCCATCTACACCGCCGAGCTCCGCGAACGCGGCGTCGGCTGGGAACTCACCCTCGAAGGCCGCATCCTCGATCCGAACGCCCTCAAGCCTTCCCTCCCTCCGAGCAGCCGCAACTCACGCCCTTAAATCCCCCACCGGATCTGGGTTCACCTGACGTCACCGCCCGTCGCGTGCTGCCAGCACCTGCACTCCCTCGCGATCTGCTCAGCGACATTGCGTGTGCTCTGGCGCCGCCGTCCTCCCGCGTCCACCAGCACGCGTTCGCGAGCACCCGCTCCCCGAGCAGAACACCGCTCCCCAAGCAGAACATCCTGCCAAGCGGAACACCCGCGCCCGAAACACGGGCCCGAATCCCGAAGCGCGCTCTCCAAGCGAACACCCGCCTCCGAACCGAACCGCTCGCGGCGCCAAAACCAACTACGTAAACTTCTCAAGATTGATCGGATCTCGCCGAGGCCGCGGCGATCCAGCCCTCTTCGCGGGCCAGGAGTTTCTGAAAGCCTCGACCTAAGACCTGCCAACCAGGTTCGCCGTTGTTCTTGATGTGGCCACCGAGGCGAGCGACGGCG
>JAICUB010000024.1 GCA_025936045.1 Polyangiaceae bacterium
CAGATGAAGCTCCCCGGCCGCCAAGGCGTCGAGCAGCACGGGAAAGCGCCGCGCGAGACGAGCGGCGGTGACACGTCGAAAAGCCTCGTCTTCGGAGAAGCGTAGCTCGTAAGTGCAATAGGCGTAGAGGCTCGAACAGGCACGCGTGCGATGAAGGCCGCGCGCCTCGACCTCGCCGAGCTGGGCGAGGAGCTCGGCGAGCAATTGGTTCGAGCGACCGACGAGAAGGCGCGCGCCACGGAGCAGCTCTTCGTCGGAGAGACGCTCGAGCGCGTGTTCCGCAAGAGGCCCGGAATGACCAGCGTTCGTGGGTGCTTGCATGCGCCCACGGTACACCTCGATTTTCGACGCCTCGGAAACGCGCGACTGCGAGCGATCCACCCCCGAGCGAGACGCGCAGTCTCGCCGTCTCCAAGAGCTCGGAGCGTGGCTGCTGCGCGCCCGCGCGTGCCCCAGTTCAGGTCGTGGGCGACCAACGCCCGCCCACGGTTTGAAACCCGTCAATTGAAATCGGCCCCAGCAGGTCACGATCCATCGAACATCCGCCCCAGTGCGGCAGGCAAATCCGGCCACTACCCGAAAGCGATATGCCGCGGCGCAAACGCCGCGCCGGCGCGCTACAGGGTGTCGAGCGCGGGGGTGTTCGAGGCGCTCGGAGCGGGGGTGTTCGAGGCGCTCGGAGCGGGGGCAGGCGCGCACTCGCACGGGTCGAAGCGGGTGCCGTCGGCGGCGCAGATTTGGGCGCCGCTGCAGGTCGGGGTCGCGCAGGCTTGGCTCGCGCCGGGGACACAGCGCGGGGCGGTCGCGGACGGTGCCGGAGCGGCCGCGACGGAGCTCGCGAGTGGCACGTTGGAGTCGCGACCGACGAGCGGCGTCGACTTTCGGCAGCGCACGGTCGCTCGAGAGCGGACGAATTGCTCCTCTTCGGGCGGTGAACCGGTGGTCACGCGCCGCTCCTCGGCCTGCACGACATCGTATCCATATTCCGCGCAGGCGTCGGCGGCGGGCTGCAAGCACGAAAGCAGCGGGCCGCGGCACTCGACCCGCACGTCGCCGTTCGCGAGCTTTTGGTAGGACGCGCTGAGCCCGCAGCCGCGAGCAGCAGCGAGGCCGTACGCCAAGACGAGCCAAGCGCGAGCGTCACGCGCTGCGTGGAGTCCGTAACGGAGGTCCATCGGGGTTCGGCTAGTACTGCGGGCGGCAGACTGACGCAACGCGGGCGCGGCGCGGCGCGAGGGCGTCTCGCTGACGAGCGGGCGTCCGAAGTCGGCGCGCCGAGCAGGTATTCAGGGCTAAACCCCAGCCTTTTTCGCCTTCTCTCGCGCCCTGGCTGCGAAGCGGGCGGTGTCGATCACGAAGCGCTCGTGCGTACCCGTGCAAATCTGGTCGACGCCGTCGTGCGCGGAGACTTCGAACGCGAGCTTGCGTCCTTCGACACGCACGAGGCGCGCGTTCACCGTGACGGTGAGGCCGGGCGGCGTCGCGGCCGTGTGGTCGAGGCGGACGTCGATGCCGACGGATTGCTCGGCCGGCACGTCGAGGCAGGGCGCGATCGCGCGCATGCAAGCCCACTCGATGAGACCCACCATGAACCCCGTCGCGAAAACGGCCGGCATCGTCTGAAACTCGGGCGCCTCCGGGTAGAGCTGCGGCACCGTCTTGCTCTCCGGCACGACGAACGAGAGCGTGGCGCTGAGCCCGGGCGCGAGCGGGACCTTCGTGCTTTCCGACATGCGCGCGAGCCAATACCAGCTGCGCGCACGCGGCAAGCCGCGACACGCGCTCAGCGCGGGGTCTGCAAGAACACGAACGCGCCTTTCTTGTTGGAGACCACGAGATCGATCGAGCCGTTGCCGTCGAGGTCGCCCGCGGTGAGCTGCGTGCCGACGCCGGAGTCGTCGTCGATGAGAGTGGGAGTGAAGACGGTACCGGCCTTGGAGCGCTCGGCCTTGAACCAATAGAGACGAGCGGGCTCGTCGAAGTCGGGCATGCCGCTCGGGACGTGACCCCAGAAACGCTCGCCGCTCACGAGGTCGTCGAGGCCGTCACCGTCGATGTCCGTGACGGCGACCGCGTGCGGCTCGTGCATGACGACGGCGGCGTCGCTCGCGGGCGCCGCGTCCGAGACGACCACGTGTTCGTCGAAGGCGGGCGGCGACGACGCGGTCTGCTCGAACCACGCGAGGCCGTAGCCGTGCGCCGCGAGCGACGTGACGACGTCGGCGTCACCGTCGCCGTCCAGGTCGAGCACCGGCATTTGCGCTCCGCCGGAGCCGAACGCCTGATCCACGCGCGTCCACGGTGGATCGCCCGCGAGCGAGGGCGGCTGGAGAAAATAGCCCGTCGCCTCGAGCACGTCGGCGCGCCCGTCGCCGTCGACGTCACCTACGCCCAGGCCGTGCGTGAACGCCACGTAACCGCGTTGATCGGAGAGCGCGTGAAACACCCACGGCTCGCTCGCGCCGTGGTCGGGGGCCGACCAGCCGAGCACGCCGCCGGTGCTATGCACGAGCTCCGGCACGCCGTCGCCCGTGAGATCGACGAACGCCGGCGATTCGTTATCGACCGGGTTTTGAATGACGTCGTGGCGCGTCCACGCGCCGTCGAGGGTCTGCGGATTTTGGTACCAGGCCGCCGGCACGCCGGGGAACCCGACGACGAGCACGTCGGGCCACCCGTCGCCGTCGAAGTCGCGCACCCACTGGAAGAAACAGTCGGAGTAACCGTGCGGATCGAATGCCATGCGCGGCCAGAGCGCGTGGCGCGCGCCGTATCCCGGCCCTGCGTACCAGTCCGGGCCGGCAACCACGTCGGTAACGCCGTCGCGGTTGAAGTCGCCGAAGCTCGCGCCCTCACAGTAAAACTCGCGATGCAGCGTGATCTTCACGAAACGGGGGTCGAGCGCCGGCTCGCGCGGGAGCGGCGCCGGCGGCGGCTCCGCACTCGCACCGCCCGCACCCGTGTCGACTCCGGCGGCCGCACCCTCGCCGCCGTCCGCGGTCGCGCCGGCACCCGCGGCCACTGCGGCGCCACCGGTTGCGGTCGTGTCTCCGTTGTCTGCGCCCGCCGCGCCCGCGCTGCCGCCCCTCCCTCCTTGGCCGCCGGTGCTCGAAGTCGAGCTCCCCGAACATGCGACGGCGAAGAGAAGCGCTGCGCCGAGCGCCCCACGCCTCAGCGCGTGATCACCTTGACGCGGCACTCCGAAGTGCAGGTGCTGTTGAGCGAGGTGCATGCGGGGTCCGCAGCGCCGCTCATGGGCGCGGCCGGCAGCATACTCCCGTCTCCGGGGTCGCACTGCTCGGGCGCTTGCACCACGCCGTCACCGCAGTGCGGGCCCGTATGGCACTGGGTCGTGCACCCGCCGTACGCGTCGGAGTTCATGTCGGCGAGATCACACGTTTCCCCCGCGTCCGCTTGCACGACCCCGTCGCCGCAGCGCGGGCCGAATTGACAATCCGGCGAGCAGCCGCCGTACGAGTTGTCGTTCACGCCGTTGTCACACGTCTCCGGCGCCTGAACCACGCCGTCCCCGCAGAAGCCCGGCACGCCGCAGTTGGCCGTACAGGCGCCCGACGTGCCGTTGTTCGCGCCGTCGTCGCACTGCTCGCCGAAGTCCGCCTGCGTCACGCCGTCGCCGCAGCGCGGCCCTTGCTTGCAGCCGACGTCGCACTGGTTATAGCCGCCGACGTTGACGCCGTCGTCGCATTGTTCGCCGCAGGCGTCCTCCGTGATGCCGTTGCCGCAGCGCGCGCCGAACTTGCACTGCGTGGTGCAGGCGCCGCACGCTTCGTCGCTGTTCATCGGGCCGTCGTCGCACTCTTCGGACACGGTCACGATGCCGTCGCCGCACGTCTCCGTGCACTCACTCGGTACCATGCTGAAGCCGGCGAGCGTGAGCTTGAAGGAGGAGCCTTCGACCTCGCGCTCGGCGTGGAAGATCTGGATTTGGTAGACGTTACCGTCGACCAAGCCGTACGCCGTCGCCGTGCCGGGCTTGCTCGTCGACATCGCCGGCTGGTAGCTGACCTGAGTCGTCGCGTTGACGGTCGCGCCGTTGATGGTGAGCGTGCCGTTCAACGGCACGTGCCAGCCGCCGAGATCGACCGCCAAGTGGCCGTTCAAGAACACCCATACGTCGTCGTCACCCGTAAAGTCGAGGGTCGCGGGCGTCTTGGCGTCGTACTTGAACCAGTACTTCACCTCGGTCGTGAAGCTGAAGTTGTGCGTGGCCGAGGGGAACGGCGCCGTCGAAGTCTGAATCGGCGTGGCCAGGTTGAGCGCAGCCCCGACGTCGGGCTCCCAGGGCCAGCCCACCCAGCCGTATTGCTCGGGCACTTTCGCTTCCTTGCGCGTCTCGCTGAGGATCCCCTTCGCGGTATCGAGCGGGAAGAAGAGCGGATTGCCGTCGAACGAAACCTGCGCCGCGAAGCACGCCTGCGTCTGGTTCGCGCCCCACGGGAAGCAATCGTCGAGGCAGACGATTTGCGAGCCGGCCGGAGCCGGCGTGCCGTTGATGCTCGTCGGTGGATCGCCGCACGCCGTGCAATCGGTGCCCGAGCACTGCGCGGCGTTCGGGTACGTCTCGCCGTTGAACATGCCCTGGGGGTAGCCGAGCCACGGTTCACCGTTCGCACCCCAGCGGTTCACGAACCCGCCGCTGCCGTTGTCGTAAAGCACGAGCTGTCCCGGGATCGGGCCGCTCGACGGGGGATCGTTCCGGTACCACTGCGCGAAGGCTGACTGACCGTGCATGAAGCCGCCGGTCGAGTTCGCGTTCGCATTGGCGGACAGCTGTGGTTTGCCGTCGGCGTCCAGCGTGTCCAGCACGAGCCCCTGGATCGCGCCGCTCGACTGGAAGCCAGGCTGGAAATCCGGGTGACCGCCCGTCGCGTCGTGCGCGTTGAAGTCGCGGAACGTCGCCGGCACGACGAGCACGCACTGACCGTTCACCTCCGTGCAGGGCGGGGATTTGCAGGCAAAGCCGGCCTCGACCGTGCACGTCGCCGAACAGCCGTCGCCGCTCGCGATGTTGCCGTCGTCGCACGCCTCCGTCCCTTCCACGATGCCGTTACCGCACTTGGCCGTGCAGGGTCCGATGGCCGGACACGTCGGCTCGCAGAGGCACGCCGCGTTGCAACCGTCGCCGCTCGCGAGGTTACCGTCGTCGCAGCACTCCGAGCCCTCCTTCTTGCCGTCACCGCACTTGGTCGTACGGCAGGGCTTGCCGGGGCCCGCGTCGCACAGCCAGCCGATCTCGACGTGGCACGTGCTCGAGCAGCCGTCACCCGAGTTCGCGTTGTTGTCGTCGCACTCCTCCCCGCCCTCTTTGAGGCCGTTGCCGCAGATCGCGACCATGATGCACGGCTTGCCGGGTTGCGTGCAGCGGTAGCCGGCCTCGACGCGGCACTGCCCGCTGCAGCCGTCGCCGTCCGCGGTGTTCCCGTCGTCGCAGGTCTCGCCGGGTTGCACTTTCGAGTCACCGCAAGCGCCCACGGAGCGCAGGCAGGGCTGGCCGGGAGTCGGGCAATAGTAGCCGGGATCGACGCTCGCGCAGTCGTGCGCGCAGCCGTCGCCGTCAGCGGCGTTACCGTCGTCACAGGCCTCCCCGGGCGAGCGCGCGCCGTCGCCGCAGCGCAAGGTCGACGCGCACTTACCGCCCTCTCCGGGACACGTGAAGTACGGCTCGACCGCGCAAACGCCGGTGCAGCCGTCGCCGGGGGACGTGTTGCCGTCGTCACACTTTTCCGAGGGTTGGTTCACCATGCCGTCGCCGCAGTAAGGGCCTTCCGGCGGCGTGCATTCGAGCATGCTCGAGTCGCCCGCCGTGCCGCTCGTGCCGCCCGTGACGGTGATGCCGCCGCTGCCGTTGCTCGCGCCGCTGCCGGTACCGTTGCCGGAGCCGCCGCTGTTACCGGTTCCACCCGCGCCGCCGGCGTCGTCGTGGGTCAGTCCCTTGTCGATGCCGTTACCCGGGCTGCACGCAGCCGTGCCCCCAACCATCAAACCAAACCAAAGAAGAAAGGCCGAGCGCATGCGAGCTCCTCCGCGACCCCAAGGGGATTCGCACAATCTTGCGCTTTCCCACCGGGCGCTGTCCACTTCGAGTTTCCCAGTCCTGGAAGGAAAGACCTGACGAGCCAAGACTTCCACTTTCCAGCCAGGTGGGTGGAGGTGACGAAGACGGCTCGTGCGCTTGGTCCTCGTGTCGTGCCGTGTGTGCGACGGTGCGCGCGCTTTCGCGGGATACGCGAGTCTTTGCGTCTGACGCGAGAGGTCACGACGGACGCAGAGTCGCGGGCGAGTCGCTGCAGAGCGGTATTCCGATTCTCGATTTTACACCGGCCGCGCGTCCTCCTCGCGCGTGACGCGCGCGGTCGCCACGATTCCGTGACACGAACGGCTCCGCTCCTGACGCAAGCATGACGGCGAACGAGCGCGCGCGAACACATACCTAAAGAGTGACATCGTTACGACCGACTTCGGCGTACGCGGGCGAGCTCAAACCCGCCCTACCCGCGCGCGTGTTCGAACCCGCTCGTTCGCGTCTGTTTTGGCTGCCCGTTCACCTCGGCCTCGTCGCCGCCGGCGTGCTCGCCATCGCGCGGCAGCTCGTGCCCGGCTGGTCGCTGCCGCTCGTCTCGCTCGTCATCGGCTACGCGTTCGCGGGGCTCGCCTTCCTCGCGCACGAGACGCTGCACGGCGCGATCGTTCGCGACAAGCGAGTGCGCCACGCCGTCGGCTTGCTCGCGTTCATGCCCTTCGTGCTCTCACCGCGGCTCTGGATCGCGTGGCATAACCGCATGCACCACGGCCACGCGAATCGACCCGGCATCGACCCGGACGCGTACCCGACGCTCGACGAGCACCGGCAGAGCTTGCTCGTGCGGCTCAGCACGGATTGTTTCGGCATCGGCCGCGGGCGCCTGCGCGGACTCACGAGCCTCTTCATCGGCTTTCACGTGCAGAGCCTGCACGTGCTCGCGAGCGCGGGCCGGCGCCATTACCTGCCGCGGCGCGAGCTCGGCCTCGCGTTCCTCGAGACGGGCGTCGGCGTCGGTGTGTGGCTCGCGCTGCTGCTGACGCTCGGGGCGCATGGCTTCTTGTTCGCGTACGTCTTGCCGGCGCTCTTCGCGAATGCCTGCGTGATGGGGTACATTTTCACGAACCACGCCCTTTCCCCGCACACGAGCGTGAACGACCCGCTCGCGAATTCACTCAGCGTGACCGTGCCGCGCGCCGTGGATTTCCTGACGCTCGGCTTCGGCTTTCACGTCGAGCACCACCTGTTTCCGTGGATGAGCTCGCGCCACGCGCCGCTCGTGCGCGACCTCGTGAAAGCGCGCTGGCCCGAGCGCTACCAATCGATGCCGCTCTGGCAGGCGCTGCTCGCCGTGCACGTGACTCCGCGCGTCTACGAAGACGAGCGCACGCTGGTCGACCCGACGACCGGCTTTCGCTTCCGGACGTTGATGGCGCGCGTGCGCGAGCGGATCCGCGAGAGCGTTCGGCCCACGGCCGCGACTGCGGTTCTGCGTGAGACTCGGCGGCCGCTCGAAAGTGGCGCTCCCCGCCAATAACGGTAAGTCGTCACGCCGAGGAGCGAATCCTCGGGACCGCAGAGAGCCGTCCGCGCTCTGTTGTGGTCGAAGTTCTCGCGCTGAGGTGGACAAATATGGGGCAACGCTGCCACGGAGCAACAATCCTCTAGTCACAGCGAAACGCGGTCGAAGGAGATCGCGAAATCGACGCGACGTGAACCGGATCCCGGACAGCTCCACACTGAGGCGGTTACTGTACCTCCGACAGGCCCCTACTGAGGTGTTCACTGTAGCGATTGATGGGCGCCTCGAGCACACGGTGTGCTAGAATTTACGGCAACAAGGTCGACCCCCAGCAGGAACGACCTGACGAGCTTTCCACGCTGGACCCGCTCATGGAGGCGGTCTCGTGAAAAAACACACTCTTCGAAGCCTCGGAATTTTCATCGGCGTTCTGGGTTCGGCAGCTTACGCGTGCAGCTCGTCGACTCCGGAAGACGGGCTCGGCCTCGGCGGGCCGGGGGCCGGCGGCACGGGCGGCACCGGAGCCAAGGGCTCGGGCGGCTCGGGCAACTCGGTCGCCACGGGCGGTAGCGTGAGCACGAG
Source organism: Polyangiaceae bacterium (assembly GCA_025936045.1). Taxonomy (GTDB): domain Bacteria; phylum Myxococcota_A; class Polyangia; order Polyangiales; family Polyangiaceae; genus PMG-095. Next base: position 8,145 of record JAICUB010000024.1, read on the forward strand.
CGGTGGTTCGTCGTCCGGCGGCAGCTCCAGCGGCGGAACGATCAGCGTTCCAGTCACGGACGGCTCGACGAGCGGAACGACGGGGACGGTCGATCCGGACGCCGCGTGCGCCTCGAGCACGGCGAGCGCAACGCTCAAGACCGTCAACATGTTCGTCATGTTCGACCGCTCTTGGTCCATGACGGAGTGCGGCGACTCCACGGACGGAGGTTTCGTGGGTGGAGATCCGCGTTGCGCGACCCCGGCGAACAGCCGCTGGGCGCTCACGTCTGCGGCGCTCACTGCGTTCGTGCAGAGCAAGGACGCGGCCGGCTTGCGGGTAGCGCTGCGGTTCTTCCCGGACGATCACCCCGCGGCCGGCTGCGATGGGTATCCGACGACCAACACCGGCGGTGGCTTCATGATGGGCGGCACGGGCTTCGGCTTCGGCGGCCAGACGGGTGGGACCGGCACCGCAGGTCGCTCGGGCACCGCGGGCTCCCCCGCGGGCACTGCCGGCGCGGCCGCCAATTGCGACGCGACGGCCTGCTCGCAGCCGCTCGTCGACATCGGCGCGCTCACGGCCGACCCAGCGCCGACGGACACGCAAGAGGCGGCTCTCGTGGCCGCGATCATGAACTCCGCGCCGCCAGACGTGGCGACGCTCAACCCGAACCCCCAGACGCCGACCTCGGCGGCGCTTCAAGGTGCGGCCGATTGGGCCACGACCTACGAGGGAACGCATCAGGACGAGAAGACCGTCATCGTCCTCATCACGGACGGCGAGCCGGCGGGCTGCGACACGAACGCGCAGAACATCGCGAACATCGCGGCGACCGCCGAAATGGCGGGCATCGATACGTACGTGATCGGCCTCGGCGGCTTGAACTCGACCGCGCTGAACCAGATCGCGGCGGCCGGCGGGACCAAGACCGCCTTCACGGTTTCGGCCACGTCTAATTCCACGGACGAGCTTCTGCAGGAGCTCGTCGCCATTCAGGGTCAGGCGCTGAAGTGCCAGCTCGACGTGCCGAAGGCCGACATGTCCGGCAAGGAGATCGACCCGAACTTCATCAACGTCGCTTGGCAGACGGGCCCGATGGGCATGACGACGAGCACGGACCTCGGCTTCGTGAGCGGCATGGACAAGTGCGGAAGCGACAAGGATTGGTACTTCGACAATCCGACGGCCCCCACGCAGATCATCCTGTGCCCCGCGGCGTGTGACGCCATCACGGCCGATCAGACGGCGTCGATCGCGATCGCGGCGGACTGCAAGATGCACGTGCCGGTCAAGTAGCGACGACGGGCGGAGCACCGCACATCAACGAGCGAGACAAGACGGCCCGCGCGACGTAGGTCACGCGGGCCGCTCGCTTTTGGACGACGCGAGGCGTCCGCGGGCGATCAGACGCTCAGAAGCCCGAAGGCGAGCTCGAGAGAGCGCAGCCCGTGTTCTGACTGCACTTGCTCGGGGGGACTTGCGAGCACGGCGTCGGCGTGCCCGTGCACATCGTCGAGGAGCTCGACCACTCGCAACCGTCGTCGTCGTAGCACGTCGTCGAGGTGGTGTTCGTCGCGCACGCCGGCGGCGAGCCGCTGCAGAAGTCGGTCGTCGTGTCGTAGGTGCAGCCCGTATGGCTGATGCACGACGACTCGATGCCGTCGTAGTAGCTGCAAGGGTACGGCGTGCTGTAGCAGGTCCCCGTCGCCGTTCCGCTCGAACAACCGGAGATCTGCGAGCAGAGGCTCGAGCCGGCGAGCTCGGCGCAGTTGTAAATCTGGCTGCCGGTACAGGTCGGCCCGGTCGAGAAGAAGTGCGTCGGCTTCGGCGCGTGCACCGTCGCCGAGGTGCAGCAGATGCGCGCCGAGTTCGAGGTGCAATCCGCGCTCGTCTTGCAGGACTTCGGACAGCTCGTCGAACAGATGCCGTCGCAGCAGATTTCACCCGACGCCGTCTGGCAATCCGTCGATTTCGCGCACGTGCGCGGGCAGGCCGAGTACGTGGGATTCAGGCACAATCCGTCCGCGCTCAGGTTCGGTTCCACCGACTTCACCGTCGTGCAGCAGATCTCGCCGGAGCCGGTGTTGCAATCCGTACTCGTCTTGCACGTCGCCGGGCATTCCGACGGCGGTAGACACACGTTTTGATTGTAGATGCCGCAGCAGATCTCGCCGCTCGTGCAGTCGGAGTCCGCGTCGCACGAGTTCAACGCCGCGGCCGGGGTCGTGCACTCGTTCGGGTACGACAGATCGACCGGCGCGCAGATCTCCCCGCGCGTACCGTCGCACTTCGAATCATCGGCGCAGAAGCGCGGACACGCGGTCGCCGCCGTGCAGATGCTGCCCGAGTCACCCAGGTCACAGCAGAGCTCGCCTTGGCTCGTGTCGCAATCGCCGTCGCTCCCGCAGGATTTCGCGCAGGTCGCGGCGCAGATGCCGTCGCTGCTGCTCGTCCCCGAGCTGCCGCCCGAGCCACCCTTGCCGCTCGAACCGCCCGTGCCGCTGGTGCCGCCCGTGTTGCCGGTCGTTCCGCCGTCCGCGCCGCCCGAGCCGCCGGTATCGCTGGTGCCGCCGGTGTCGCCCGTGCTGCCACCCGTGTCGCCGGTGCTACCGCCCTTGCCCGAGCTCGAGCCGCCGGTGCTCGTCGAGCCGCCCGTTTCCTTCTGGCCGCCTTGGCCGGAGTCGTCGTCACCGCTCTTGGTCGAACAACCGAGGGCCGCAAAGACGACGCTCAAACAAACCGACGCGCGAACCAGCTTCGAATAATTCCAAGTCATGTTGCACCTACCCCGACCTAAGCCGCGAACTTATCCAAAAATGTACAAATTGTAAAAGAGTCGCTGCTCCATACATGTGTCTACATGTGGAGAGCGACAGCGATCCAGCGTCGGTGGAAGCGCGGAGCGGCGTCTCGTTACACGAGCTCGCGCACGTCGACTTCGTTCATCGCGCCGAGCACGCCAGCATAGCGATCCGCCCAAGCGATCGCTTCGGCGCGGTTCCGCACGCGAAGCACGGAAAAACCTGCGATGAGCTCTTTCGATTCCGCGAACGGCCCGTCGACCCAAGTTCGCTTCGCGCCCGTCGCGAGTCGCGCACCGCGCGCGCTCGGCGCGAGTGTTTCGGTCGCGACGAGCACGCCTTCCGCGCGCCAGCGCGCCGTGAGCTCGCCGAGCTCTGCGGTCCGCTCGTCCGCGAGGCCGCGCTCGCTCCGAGCATCGCCCTTCTTCAATAAGAGAAAGCGCCTGGTCTTTGGGTCGGCCGGCTTCGGCGCAAGGCCGAGGTCCCACGGTTCGAGCACGAGGCCGACCTCGAGCTCGACATCGCCCATCACGCTCGCGAGGCGCGCCGCTTGCTCGAGCGCCTGCTCCACCGCCGTCGTGCGCACGAGAAAACACGCCTGCACGAGCTCGTTACGCCCCGAGAACGGGCCCTGCTCGAGGCGTCGCTCGCCTCGCTCGAACGTCACGCGCACGCGTTCCGCGCTGCGGTGCAGACCGGCGCCGTACTCGAAAATGCCGCTCGCGAGCGACTCCCCCACGAGCTTGCCCATCTCCGCGATGACCCCGGCGGGGTGCTCCCCGCGCTCCATCCCGGCGTCGACCTTGTGCATCACCATGAATCGCATGCGTTCGTCTCCTCGTAGCTATCCGACGAGCGGGCGCCCGCCGTTTCGACACGCCGCGCGGCTCTTTCGAGCTTGCGCGACAAATACTCGAAATAACTGCTGATTTTGGTTTTCCCGACCGGGGGTCGGAAGCTCGCGGCAGACTCGAGCGAACGGAGGCGCGCTTTGGGATCCGAAACGGCACGACGCGCGGGCAACAAGGCCGAACCGGAAACGGTCGCCGGGATCGACCTCGGCTCGAACAGCTTCCACATGATCGTGGCGCGCGTGGAGGGCGGCGAGCTCCGCCTGATCGACCGGCTGCGCGAACGCGTGCGACTCGCGTCCGGCCTCGACGCCGAACACCGCCTGAGCGAAGACGCGATGGAACGCGGGCTCGCTTGCGTCACGCGTTTCGGCCAGCGCGTGCGCGAGCTCCCACTCGGCGCCGTGCGCGCCGCCGGCACCAACACGCTCCGTCAAGCGAAGAACGCCGGCGTCTTCCTCGAGCGCGCCCGGGCCGCCCTCGGCCACCCCATCGACATCATCGCCGGCCGCGAAGAAGCACGGCTCATCTACCTCGGCGTTTCGCACGGCGTCGCGGACGACGGCGGGCGGCGTCTCGTCGTCGACATCGGCGGCGGCAGCACGGAGTGCATCCTCGGCGAAGGCTTCGAGCCCCTCGCGACGGAAAGCATGTTCATGGGGTGCGTGAGCTACTCGAAGCGCTTTTTTCCCGACGGCGCCCTCTCGCGCGACGCGTTCCGGCGCGCGCAAACGGCCGCCGCGCTCGAGCTCCAGTCCATCGAACGGAGCTACATGCGGCTCGGCTGGCGCGCGTGTTACGGCTCGTCCGGCACCGTGCTCGCGATCGCCGAGCTCGTGGAAAAAAACGGCTGGTCCGCGGGCGGCATCACGCGCAAATCGCTGAAGAAGCTGCGCGCCGCGCTGTGCGAAGCCGGTCAGGTGCGAAGCCTGAGCCTGCAGGGCCTCGAGCCCGAGCGCGCTCAGGTGTTGCCCGGCGGCCTCGCGATCCTGCTCGCCATCACGAAGAGCCTCGGCATCGAGCACGTGAACCCGGCGCAGAGCGCGCTGCGCGAAGGGCTGCTTTACGACCTCGTCGGCCGCATCCGGCACGAAGACGTGCGCGAGCGGAGCATCCGCTGGCTCGCCGAACGCTCACGCGTCGATCTCGAGCAAGCGGCGCGCGTCGAGCGCACCGCCGTCGCCTGCCTCGAGCAGGTCGCGGAGGATTGGCGGCTCGGCAGCGAGGACGATCGGCACTACCTCGCGTGGGCGGCGCGCCTGCACGAGATCGGACTCGAGATCTCGCACACGGGGTATCACCGTCACGGCGCCTACGTCGTCGGCAACGCCGACATGCCGGGCTTCTCCAAGAACGAGCAGCAGTTGCTCGCGTTCATCGTGCACGCGCAACGGCGCAAACTTCCGCTCGACGCGCTCGCGGCGCTGCCCGCGACCGAGCGCGAACGGGCGCTCCGGCTCGCGCTCGTGTTTCGACTGGCTTGCTGCTTGAACCACAGCCGGAACAGCGAGCCGCCGCCTCCGTTCCGGCTCGCGGCGACCGGCAAGAAGCTCTCGCTCAAGCTCGCCGAAGGCGGCCTCGAAGAGGCGCCGCTCACGCGCGCCGACCTCGCCGAAGAAGCCGAGCGCCTCGCCGCCGCAGGCATCGAGCTCGAAGTGCGCATCGGGTAGGACGTGCCGTTGCGTCACGCGCCGGCGGCGCGCAGGGCACGCCGGCGCGCGTTGTAGAGCACGACGCTCGCGAGCAGCGGCCCCGAAAGCGCAACGACGACCACCACGCACTCGAACGGGCTCGGCCGCCGGGTCAGCAAAAACTCCGCGGCCTCGAGCAGCGTCGCGAGGCTGTCGGCGCCCACGAGGCCGAGCAGGAGCGCCGCGAGCCACGGCCGCCAGCGGGCGCTCAGGGCCAAGAGCCCGCTGCACACGAACACGTCGAACCCCACCCAAAACCACTGCACCCACCCCGCGAAAAACCAGCGCGGTCCGTTCGCGGTCGCGAGCACGAGCGTCCAGGGCACGAGCAGGATCGCGAGCGTGCGCACGACGACTGCCGGGCCACGCAAGAGCGCGTCGACGCCGTAGCGGAGGAGCCCGCGTTGCGAAAAAGCCGACAGGCTGTCGAACACGGCGTACTGCAGCGAGCGCTCACTCGGGTACGAGAGGTAGACGGGGGTCCACTCGCGCGGGCGGAGCTTGGCCTTGAAGCTCTTGAGCCCCTCGAAGTCGTAGAGCGACGCCCCCCAGCGTCCCGCGAGCCGGAGGCCGAACGGCACCTCACCCGCGAGCGGCGCGAGCCCGAGCGTCAGGTAGCCCGCGCCCGCGGCAGCGGCTTCGCGCATGGCGGCGTCGACCAAGAGCTCGGTCGTGCCGTTCGGCGCCGTCGGCGCGCGCACGAGGTCCTCGATGAAGCGCCCGTTGCGCGCGTAAATCGGCACCACGCCCGCGAAACCCACGAGCCGGTCGCCCTGCCGTGCGACGAAGAGACTGCGCTCTTCGGGGAACGAATAGGGGTACACGCGCACGAGAAAGCCCATCGGCGGCATCGGCTTGCTGCCGCTCCAGCGTTCGATCAGCGCGGCGAGCTCGCGCCGCTCGGTGCCGCTCGGATCGGAGAGCGCAGCGGGCTCGAGCCGCGTGACGACGACGCCCTTCGCGCGCGCGCGCCGGAGCTGCTCGCGCAGGCTCGCGCTGCCCTCGAGGGTGCGCGACCACGCCGCCGGATCCCAGGTGGGTTGCTCGCCGATCAGCGTCGAGCACAAGCCGGTCGCTTCCACGAAGCGATGCTCGGTCGCGAAAAACAACGCCCGGCGGCCGCGTTCACGCGCGGCTTCGACGAAGGCGCGCGCGACGTCGGTCAGCACGGTCTCGGCGGCGATGGGCGCGCCCGCGGCGACCCAGGCGCGCCCCGTATCCACGTACGCGACGCACGCGTCGGAACCACAAAACCAGTACTCGAAGCCGGGTTCGAGGATCTGAAACGAAGTCGCGTTCCAGCCGAAGCGGCGGAGCACGCCGAGCACGCGCAGGCGGGTGGCGTCATCGACGGGCTCGCTCGGGGAAAGAGACACCACGCAAACGCTTACCCCGCTGGCTCGGCGCGCCCGCCCCAGAATTACTTTACTTAGTCTATCGAATTTGTGTATTATTCGCCCATGCTTCGTCGGGCCGTTCGATCCCTTGTCCTTTCGCTGGCTTTTTTACCCACTCCGCTCAGCATCGCGCGGACCGCGCACGCACAAGGCGACGCCCTTCCGCCTCCAGCCGATGACCCGGCCGCTTCCGCGCCCGTCTCAGCTCCCGCGCCGGCCCCGATGCCGCCCCCGCCCGTCGCCGCGGCGCCGGTAGCCGCACCGCTGCCTCTGGTCGTCGCGTTGCCGCCCGGGCAGGAGACTCCGCGCAACCCGCGCCCGAACGAGCAGCCGCCCGCCAAGTTCAACCACGGCTCCAAATTCCAGCTCGAGTCGGCGGACGGCCAGCACAAGCTCGAGTTCCACGCCCTGCTCGACGTCGACGGCCGCTGGTTTCTCACCGACAAAGGCGGCGTCGATACCTGGCTCGTCCGACGCGCACGTCCGTCGCTCGACGGCAAGCTCTTCAAGTACTTCGACTTCACGCTGCAGCCGGACTTCGCCGGCAGCAAACTGCAGCTCCTCGACGCGTACGGAAATCTCCACTTCTGGTCGGAAGTCCAGCTCCGCTTCGGCAAGATGAAACCGCCCGTCGGGCTCGAGCGCCTGCAATCCTCGCGCGACACGCTCTTCCCGGAGACGGCGCTCACGACTCAGCTCGTGCCGAACCGCGACGTCGGAGCGGAGCTCCACGGCAACATCGGCAACGGTACGGTGGAGTGGGCGCTCGGACTCTTCGACGGCGCGCCCGATTACCAGGTCGGCGAGCAGGACACGAACGACTCGAAAGACGTCGAGGGCCGGCTGTTCTTCCAACCCTTCATTCCCACCGAGATCGCTGCTCTGCGCGGCCTCGGTCTCGGCGTCGCGGGGACGGTGGGTAACGAGCAGGGCGCGCCGGTTCAGTATCAAACCGCGGGGCAAACGGCGTTCTTCTCGTATGCGTCGAACGCCGTGCAGCTCGGTCGGCGCACGCTCGTCTCGCCGCAGGCGTACTACTACGCGGGCCCGTTCGGCGCGATGTTCGAGCTCGTGCGCGCGAACGAACATTGGGTAACGCCCACCACGAGCGCGAACATCGGCCTCACGTCGTGGCAGCTTTCGGCCGGCGTCACCGTCGGAGGCGAGGAGACGTGGCGCGGCGTGCAAGTGAAGCGGCCGGTTGACTTCGAGGAGGGCGCCTTCGGAGCGTTCGAGCTCGGCGCGCGCTACGCGTCATTGCGCGTCGGCGACCTCGCGTTCGAACGCGGTTTCGCCAGCAGGAACGGCTCCGCGCAGCTCGCGACCGAGTGGGGCGTCGTCGCCACCTGGCACCTCGCCACCTGGAACCACCTGCGCCTCGCTTACGAGCACACGAGCTTTCGCGGCGGCGCGCCGAACGGCGGGGACAGGAAGGCCGAGAGCATGCTCGACACGCGCTTTCAGGTCGCGTTCTGATCGCCGTGCTTCGGCACGAAAATCAAGACTTCGGTGCCCGCGGTCGCTCCGTCCGGACGCGCTCGCCGGTGGATCTCGAAGTCGCCGCGGTGGTGCGCCACGATTTCCTTCGCGATGGTGAGACCGAGGCCGGTACCGCCGCTCCCCGCCTTGGTGGTGAAGAAGGGCTCGGTCACGCGCGCCATCACGGCCTCCGGGATGCCCGACCCCTGATCGAGCACGGCGAAGCAGAGGCGGGCGGCTTCGGCGTCGACCCGCAGTGTCACGACCTGACCCGCGGAGGACGCCTCGAGCGCGTTCACGAGCACGTTGACGAGTGCCTGCTCGAAGAGGGCGGGCTCGCACGCAATCCGGGACTCCTCGCCCGCCGCGAGCTCGAGCGTGAGCTCGACGTTCGCGGTCACGAAGCGATGCCGCACGAGGCGGAGCGCGCTCTCGGCCACGTCGCGCGCGGAAACACGGGCAAGCAGACCCGACTCGCCGCGGGCGAAGGCGAGAAAGCTCCTGACGAGGGTGCCCACGCGCGCGACTTGCTGCGCCACCTGTGCGAGCAGCTCCCGCCTGCGCTCCGGCGTCGCGCTGGTGTCCGCGGCGCTGAGCTGCTCGATGCGACCGGAAATGATGCCGAGCGGCGTGCCGATCTCGTGCGCGAAGCCCGATGCGAGCGCCGCGATGGTCGCCATCCGGTTCGCTTTCGCGAGCTCGGCGTCACGCTCTTGCTTCGTCTTTTCGAGCTCGACCTGCCGCTCGAGCGCGACCTCGCGCCGCTGGCGCCGGAGATCGGCGAGGCCGAAACCCAAGATCAGCGCGCTCACGACCGCGATGCTCACGATGGTGCGGGCTTGCTGGCGCTTGCTGCGGTCGCGCTCGCTCGCCGCGGTGCCCGTGACGACGACGGCGGAGAGCCCGGTGACCGCGGGCAGAGGCGCGATGCCGGCCACGCCGACGCGCTCGGGCAACCCCAGCCGGACCGCTTCGTCGCGGCCGAGTACGAGGCTTTTTTCTCCACGGTCTACGGCGTCGGCCAGAGCGCGGACTTCGACGGGCCGGCCGTCGCAGGCTCGCAAACCGCCGCCGCCGAGCGGCTTCAAGACGACGACCACACCACCGGTGCGCTCGAGCTCGCGCGCGGCGCCGCACAATAGTCCCACCGAGCCGGCCCCGGCGTCCCCGGCGGCCGGGGTCGCGCGCTCGAGCGTCGCGGTCAGCGCGAGCGCGAGCAGCGCGTGGTCCTGCATCAAATCCTCGAGGGCTTTCTGCGCCTCGTGGCGTGCGACCCAGCTCTCCGCCGCCACGACGGCGCCGATGCCGAACGCCGTGAGGGCGAGGGTGCGGGTGCGACGCGTGAGAAAGGGCTGAGACACGGGGTGCGCTGAGCGTGACTGCGAAAAATTCCGAGGCAAGCCGGCGCGAACATGAGCTCTGTGCACGTGCGAGCTGCGCTACTCATCTGCAGTCTCGTTCGCACTATTTCGCACCGAATTTCTCGGCCAAGCGGCCAGTGTGACAATCGGGAAACACCCTATTTGCAAAACTCGCTGCGAAACGAGAGCGAACGGTCCTTTTCAAAAGGCTGCGCGCGGCGAGTGCTAAATCCGGCTGTTGCGTAGTTGTCACGCATGTCGATTGACGTGACTCGGACGAGCAAACCGGAGTAAAGGGTCGGGCCGCGAATCGACGAAGCTTTCCTCGATTCCTCAAAGGAATACCGACATGCGAAGGTTAATCGCCATCTCGAGCGCGATTGCGTGCGCTCAACTCACGGCTGTTGCATCGGCGCAAACCGCGCCCGCCGCTCCCACGGCGGCTCCGCCGCCGGTCGCTCCGGCTCCGGCAACGACCCCGGCGCCCGCTTATCCGCCGCCCGCCGCGGCCCCCGCACCCGCTCCGGCAGCCGCTCCTGCTCCGGCTTCCACGACCGTCATCGTGACGGCTCCCGTAGTGCCCGTCCCAGTGCCCTCGCCGGTTGCCTCGGCGCCCCCCGTCGGCAACTCACCCCTCGACGGACCGCAGCCGATGACGAGCAAGTGGGCCACGACGTTTTACGGCTTCGCCGAATTCGACGCCATCAACGACTCGACGCAGAGCTTCAACGACACGGCAGGCAACGCCCTGATCGCGAAGCGAACGACGCTGGCCGGCAAGAACGATCGCACGACGTTCGGCATGCGTAACTCGCGCTTCGGCTTCAAGGTTACCTCGCCCGAATACCACGGCATCAAGGCAAGCGGCGTGGTCGAGGCGGACTTCCTCGGCAACCAGGCAACGGGCTTCTCCGAACAACAGATCTTCTCGAACGCCGCGCTCCGTGTCCGCCACTTTGCCCTCAAGGTGGAGACGCCGGTGGTCGACATGATGTTCGGCCAGTACTGGGGGCTCTTCGGTTGGCAGTTGTACTACGGGCCGAACACGGTGGAGATTCAAGGCGTGCCGGGCGAGGTCTTCTCCCGTACCGCACAGGCTCGCTTCTCGAAGACGATCAAGGCCGGTGACAGCTCGATCGACATCGCCGTCGCGGCGGTTCGCCCGCCCCAACGCAACTCCGGCGTACCGGACGGTCAGGGCGGCGTCAGGTTCACCTACGCTGGTTGGAAGACCGTGCGTACCGTCAATTCGACCGGCACGTCCGAGGACGGCCTCAGCATCGGCGTTTCCGGTGTCGCCCGCCGCTTCATCGAGCCGAACTTCAATGCCGCGCCCACGGGCCGTAAGGGCAAGTCCGGTTACGGCATCTCGCTCGACGCCCTCATGCCCATCATCCCCGGCACGATGCAGAATCGCGCGAACAGCCTGGCGCTGAACGGCTCGTTCGTCGCGGGCACGGGCATCGCCGATCTCTACAGCGGCCTCAACGGCGGGGTTCCGGTCGCTCCCCCGCTGCCGAACCCCGGCATGGTGACCCCGGCTCCGACGTACGCGGCGGACATCGATCAGGGCCTCACCACCTACGACAGCGCCGGTAACCTCCACACCATCAACTGGCAGTCTTACATCATCGGGATTCAGTACATCCTGCCCGTGGAAGAGGTCTGGATCTCGGCGAACTATTCGCACATGAAGTCGTCGAACGCGACGCGCTACACGGACGCCGCGGGCGCCGCCAAGATCTTCAACAAGTCCCACTGGTGGGACGTAAACCTCTTCTACGACATGACGAAGGCCGTGCGCTTCGGCGGCGAGTTCGCGCAGTTCATGCAGACGTACGGCGACGGCAAGACGGCGAAGAACAACCGCTTCCAGTTCTCCGCGTTTTATATTTTCTAGTCACGAGCACGGGGCGCGCGGCGCGACGGTCGCACTGCGCGAATCCCCTCGAGCAGAAACGGCTCGGCGGACCACGGTCTGCCGAGCCGTTCGGTTTTTCGGAGGTCGAGCTCTTCAGTTCGAGGCTTGGCCGGCTGCGTCGATGCCGCCGATACCGCCGCCGCCACCACGGCGCCCGCCGGTGCCGCGGCGCCCGCCGGTGCCGGCCCGACCGCCGTTGTTCTGACGGCCGGCGCCGCCGCCGTTCCTACCGCCGGTCGCGCGACCCGCGCCGCCGCCGAAACGACCCGCACCGCCACCGAAACGACCCGCACCGCCACCGAAACGACCGCCGAAGCCGGACGTCGTCGGAACACCGGCCGCGCCCGCGTTCTCTTCACCGGCCGCGCCCGACTCGCCTTCACCCGCCGCGCCGCCGTTCGTCCCGACGTCGCCGCCGGTGCCGGATCTGGTGCCGCCGCTGCCCGACCTGGTGCCGGCGCTGCTGGAGTCAGTGCCGCCGCTGCCGCTCGCTGTTCCTCCAGTCGAGCCGCCCTTGCCGGCGGACTCGGTACCGCCGGTCGCGGAGCTCCCGCCTTTGCCCGACGAACCGCCGTTGGCCGAACCCGCCTTGCCGGCGGAACTCGTACCACCGGTGCCACCGCCGCTCGTATCGTCGTCACCTCCGCAGGCGGCGAACGCGAGTGAGCTGGCGAGAACGAGAGAGATGCCGATGTATGAAAACTTCATGGGGAGCCTCGGTAGGTGGCCAATGTGAGAGTCGTACCCACTCCCTCGGGCAGGCAGGCAAAATCCGGCTGAAAGATCGTTTGAACTACTTGAAATCACCGCATTTTCGGGTCGAGCGCGCACGTTCGCCAGGTCGAACGGCGAGGGTGAGTTGGAAAAAAATTCTACGCGGGGTGGCCCGATCTCGGGCGAACCTTCACGCCGGATGAGCTCTCGACGGTCGACGTTTGCGCGTGGCGGCACGCGCGCGAGCCGAACGCCGGGAGCCGCTCTCGGCGCGATACTCGCCGTCCTCGCCACGTTGTCGACGGAGCGAGCGCACGCGGAACCAGAGCGTGTCGGCGTGAGCTACGCCGCGCCGGCCGGGTGCTCGAACCGCGATGCGTTCGTGCGCGAGCTCGCGCGACGCACGACACGTGTCCAGGTGGTCGACGCGAGCGCTACCGGAGCGCGCTTCGTCGTGGAGCTGCTCGATCGCGGCCAACAGATCCTGGGCATGTTCCACTTCGTCGAGCCAAACGGAGCCGAAACGGCGCGCGCCGTGAGCGGCGCGACCTGCGACGAAGTCGTGCCGGCATTGGCGCTGATCGCCGCCGTGCTCGTCGATCCCGAGTCGGTCACGCGCGCGCGGGCTACTCCCGTCGCACCCGCGCCGCCCGTGTCGCCCGGCCAAGCTCGCTCGCTTCGATTGCGGCCGAGCTTCGGCACCGGTGCGGGCGTCTCGAGCGCGCTCGGGCCGGGCGTATCGCTCGCGCCGCTCGTCGAGCTCGGACTCGAAAGCGAGCTCGGCGAGCAGCGTGGCCCGGCGCTCGCGCTCACCGTCGCGCGCTTCGTCTCGCCCACGCGCTCGACTTCCGCCGGTGACGCCGACTTCACGACGACGTTCGGACGCCTCAGGCTCTGCCCGTTGCGCTGGCCCGCGACGGGGCCGCTCTTCGGCTCCGCGTGCGGCGCCCTCGAAGCGGGCACGCTTCGCGCCAAGGGCTCGCGCACGGCGGACGAACGCAGCTATAGCTCGCTCTGGCTGGCGGTGGACCCGGCGCTCGCCCTCGAGTACCGGCCGTTGCGGGCGCTCGGGATGGGGCTCGGAGCGTTCGGCGTCTTCCCGCTCGTGCGCGATCGCTATTTTTTCGGACCGAACGTCCCGGTATTTTCGGTGCCTGCAGCCGGGGTCACCGTAGAAGCGTCGGTCCGCGTCGTCCTTTTTTGATCGATTCGCGAGGAGCGCGACATTCGTGTCCAAAGTGCCGGCTCCCACTCAGAGCTCCCTCACCGTGCCGGCGGAAATGATTCCCCCGTCCAAGGATCCACCGGCCGCCGTGTTCGGCTGCGCGCTCCCTCCGCGGGAACGCGACGCCCGCCTCGCGGAGCTCCTGCGCGTCCACTTCCGCTTGGTCTGGCGTGCGCTCCGCCGCCTCGGGGTACCCGAGCACGCGGTCGACGACGCCGCGCAGGAGGTGTTCATCGTCGCCGCGAAGAAGCTCACGACGATCGCCCCCGCTTACGAGCGGCGCTTCCTCTACGGCGTCGCTTTGCGCGTCGCGGCCAATGCGAGACGAGCTCGCGCCGCACGTCCCGAAAAATCCGAGACCGTGGAGCTCGAGGAGACGGCGAGCGCCGCTCCGTCACCCGAAGCGCTGCTCGATCGCAAACGCGCGCGCGAGCTCCTCGACGCGACCCTCGAGGCCATGCCCGACGACCTCAGGACGGCGTTCGTGCTCTTCGAGCTCGAGGGTTGCTCGGCGCCGGAGGTCGCGGCCCTGCTCGGCATTCCGATCGGTACGGCGACGTCACGGCTCAGGCGCGCACGCGAAGCGTTTCGAGCAGCCGTGAGCAAGCTGCACCGCAAACTCGAGAACGGAGAGGAACGATGAGCGATCTCAAGCCCTTGCTCGCGGGCGAAGCCGACGAGCTCGAAACGCTCCTACTCCGCGCCGCCGAGGACGACGAACCTGCGCGCGGCGCCCTCGAAAGAGCGGCTGCGACGCTCGGGGTGAGCGCGACGCTCCTCGCCGCTACGGTCGCGAGCGCCACCCCGGCGGCCCAAGCGGCGGTGGCACCGGGCGCGGGTGCCGTCGCGAAGCCGCTCACGTGGGTGTCGCTCGGCAAATGGCTCGCCCTCGGTATGGGCGTGGGCTCCGTCGTGGCGGGCGGAGCGCACTTCGCGCTCGCGCCAGCGACTGACGAGCAACCGCTCGCCTTCACGGCTCCGCTTCGCACCGCAGAGAGCGCGACGCCCGTGGCTCCGCTGAAGCCTGCCGTGGCGCCGAGTGCCGCGGAAGCGGCCGCGCCGAAGGACGACGCGCACGCGGTAAACGAAGAAGAATCCGCGCCGAGCAAGCCGGCGGGCACCCCGGCGGCAGCGCCACCGAGTGCGCCTGCAATGGGCGCGCCGGCGCCCAGCGCGGTGCTGCCCGGGCCGTCGTCAGCGTCGTTCGCGCCGCTCGAGCAGCCGCAGGCGGCGAGCACGGCGGCGCCGGGCGCGGAGCCGCGCGCCGTGTCCGCTTCGACACTCGGCGAAGAAACCCACGCGCTCGATAGCGTACGGGCCGCCATCGCGGCCGGACATGCGAACCAGGCGCTCGAGGAGCTCCACCAATACGCGAAGAAATGGCCGCGCGGCGCGCTCGCAATGGAAGCCGCTCTGCTGAAGGTGGAAGCGCTGCTTCGCTCGGGCAACGGGGCAGAGGGCCAGCGCGAAGCCGAGGCGCTGATCGCGCGCGCACCGCGCAGCCTGTACGCGACGCGAGCCCGAGAGCTGCTCCGCGCGATTGCACCGCGCGCAGAGTGATCGATTTCCGAACGCGTCCACATGAGAGCGACATGAGGCAAGGGCACTGGTGCGGAAGGATCCGGGGCGCGTGGACTGCTCTCTCGGCCGTCGGGGTTATCGCGTGCAGCAGCACCTCGTATGAGCTCGGGCACGAACGAGGGGGAGCCGCCGGGGAGGGAACGGGCGCTGATACCGCCGCTGGCGGCTCCTCCGGCCAAGGAACCTCGGGCGGCAAGGGTGGCTCGGCCGGCAAGGGCGGCACCGTCGGGGACACCGGGAGCGGGGGTATCCTAGCGGGCGGCAGCGCGGGGACGAGCGACAACGCGGCCGGCTCGCCGAGCGACGCGACGGGAGGCACGAGCGGGACCGGCGGCGACACCGTCGACGCCGCCGTGTCCGAGCTCCGTCGCGACGTGACGAAGCTCGATTTGCTCTTCATGATCGACGGCTCGATCGGCATGGCCGAAAAGCAGGCGCGCTTGGCCAGAGCCGTCCCGCTCTTGCTTCATCGCTTCACGAACCCGTGGTGCGTCGTCGACGGCAACCACGTCACCGTCGCGGCGGACGCCGACGGCAACTGCGCCGAAGGCAAACGCGAGTTTCAGCCGCTGCGCGACATTCACGTCGGCGTCATCAGCTCGAGCCTCGGCGATCACGGCAGCAACGACATCTGCTCCGACGCGCAGTCCCAGGTGAACGGCGTCGACGACTTCTACGACGATCTCGCGCAGCTCATCCCGACGGTGCGCCCGAACCTGGGAGATCAGGATTTTCTAAGCTGGGGCGCTGGCTCGACGGACACGGACGGATTCGCCGCGGACGCCGGCGCTCAGCTGACGGCCGTGGACGAGAAGGGCTGCGGCTACGAGGCTCAGCTCGAGTCCTGGTATCGCTTTCTCGTCGATCCGTCGCCGATCGCTGCGATCACGAACGACGAGCAAAACTCGGTGCGCGGTGTCGTCAATGCCGTCGTGCTCGATGAACGCGCGCGGTTCTTGCGTCCGGACTCAGCCGTCATGATCGTGATGCTGTCGGACGAGAACGACTGCTCCATCCTCGACGAAAACGGCTCGCAGGGCTGGCTCGTCGGTTACAAGGGCGGGGTCACCACGAACGCCTGGCGCATGCCGCGCGCAACCTCGGCATGCGCGAGCAACCCCGACGACCCCTGTTGCCGGCCGTGCGGAGGAGGCATCACTGCGCCCGCCGGTTGTCCCACGGACGACCAGGACGCCGCCTGCAAAAAGACGAACAATCTCACGCAGCCCGAGGACGCCCTGAACCTGCGTTGCTTCGAGCAAAAGCAGCGCTTCGGCGTCGACCTACTGTATCCGACCAGCCGCTACACCGCCGCCCTGCAAGACTCCCTGATCGATCCGCGCATGACGGGGCAAATGGTGCCAAACCCACTGTTCGCGCCGGACGCGGGCGGCGCCCCACCTCGTGATCGCTCGCTCGTCTTCCTCACGGGCATCGTCGGCGTCCCCTGGCAGGACGTCGCGCAAGCGGACACCATCGCGCCGAACGAACCGCTCCAGTTCTTGGAGGGCGCGGATCTGGCGACCACCGGACGCTGGGACGTGATTCTCGGCGACCCCGACGACAACGTGCCGCCGTCGGACCCGTTCATGGCCGAATCGATCGAGCCGCGCACGACGGGAGCCACGAACCCCATCGATGGGACGGCGATCACCCCGCCTGCCTCGACGGCGTTGAATCCGATCAACGGGCACGAGCAAGACGTGCTCGACGCGCGCGACGACCTCCAGTTCGCCTGCATCTATCCGCGCGAACCGGTGCTGAGCCCCGAGGATTGCACGGCGAATCCGCACGTGTGCGACTGCAACGCGGACGAGTTCGCCAAGCACAGCCCCGTCTGCGACGGCGTCACGGCCACGAGCGACGGCAGCCAACCTTACGGGAAAGCGTACCCTGCGCTGCGCGAACTCCAGGTGCTGAAGAGCCTGGGCGGGAACGGCGTCGTCACGAGCATCTGCCCGAAGAGCACGACGACCGACGATCCCGCGAACGACCTCGGCTACGGCTTGAACCCTGCGGTCCGAGCGATCGGCGACTCCCTCGCCAGCGTGTTCTCGCAGCGATGCTTGGCGCGCTCGCTGCCACTCGATGATTCGAATCGAACGACCGCGCGCATCTACGAAGCACGCAAGTCGGCGGATGACTGCGCCTGTCTCGCGTCCGAAGGACGGCTCGAGCTCGACGACGCGGGCAAGTCGCACTTGCCCGGCATCGAGCAGCAGCTAAAAAACGCGGGCGTTGACCCGACCGGCGAGTGCATCTGCGAAATCGCGCAGCTCGACGGCGACGCAGGCGATTCGTGCCGCAACGACGGCGCGCCCGCGAGCGACCTCCACGGCTTCTGCTACCTCGACCCCTCGAGCGGACTCGGCGACCCAGCGCTCGTCGCTGCCTGCGCCGGTAGCGAGCGGCAGCGCGTTCGCTTCGTCGGCGACGGCGTGCCCGCGTCGAACGCGATGACGTTCGTCGTGTTGCCCTACGATCCGACGAGCCACTGACGCAAACTCGCTTACGACCAGCGCACGAGCCCGGTGTACGCCGTGGCGAGCACCACGATGCCGAACGCGATGCGATACCAGGCGAACGCCGTGAAGTCGTGGCGACTCACGTAGCGAAGCAGCCAGCGCACGCAGAGAAACGCCGACACGAACGCGGCGACGAGACCGACCCCGAACAAGCCGGCGTCGCTCGGCGTGAAGAGAGCGCGATGTTTCAGCGCGTCGTAGGCGGCAGCGGCCACCAAGGTCGGAATCGCTAAAAAGAAGGAAAATTCCGCTGCTGCTTTGCGCGAGAGGCCCACGAAGAGTCCGCCGATGATGGTGGCACCGGAGCGCGACGTGCCCGGAATTAGAGCCAGAGTCTGGGCGGCCCCGATGCGAAGCGCGTCCCAGGGCATCACGTCGTCCACGTGCTCGATGCGCGTCCGGTGCTCGCGCCGCTCGGCCCACAGGATCACGAACGCGCCGAGGATGAACGCGAGCGCGACCACGACGGGGCGGAAAAGCAGCTCCTTGATGTACTTTCCCAGCAGGAGGCCGAGGACGGCCGCCGGCATGAACGCGATCAGAATATTCAGCGCAAAGCGGCGCGCGAGCGGGTCACTGCCGAGACCGCCGAGGACCTTCGCAAAGCGCGCGCGATATTCCCAGACGATGGCGAGCACGGCGCCGGTCTGGATCACGATCTCGAAGACTTTTGCCTTCTCACCGTCGAAGTCGAGGAGCGCGCCCGCGAGAATCAGGTGACCCGTCGACGAGATCGGTAGAAATTCCGTAAGTCCTTCGACGACGCCGAGCACGAGCGCCTTCACTAGATCTGGAAGCATCAGGGCGGGCATCCTAGTGCAACCCGAGAGGACCGCGCGGCCCGTCGCGCCTCGGTCAGCGCCATGCTCCCGCACCAAACTCGTTTGCCCCGGCTGAACGGCAGGGCTAAAACCGGAGTTATCCCAATGTCACGCTCCGTCTCGAACAGGGGCGCGCTGCGTCGTGCGCTCGAACTCGCAGCCGCGGCCAGCGTCGTCCTGCTTCCCTCGCTTGCTCACGCCCACTTCAGCCTCCAGGACCCGCCGAACTGGACCAAGGAGGACGGCCAGGGGAGCCCGCAGAAGGATTGGCCATGCGGCAACGAGCCCAACACGAGCGGTGTGGCACCGGTGGATGACGGCCCGACGACCCCGTTCAAGCCCGGCGACAAGGTCACGATCACCCTCGTGGAGACGGTCATGCACCCGGGTCACTACCGCGTGGCGCTCGCGACGAGCGGCAACATGGCGGACCTGCCGCAAGACATGTCCGCGAGTGCGAGCGGCAGCATGTGTCAAAACGACGACATGCAATCCACGCCGACGTTTCCGATTTTGGCGGACGGCATGCTCGAGCACACGACGAAGCTCACCGGCGCGCAGTCGTTCGAGGTGACGCTGCCGACCAACGTGACGTGCGACAAATGCGTGCTCCAGGTGCGCGAGTACATGGCCCAGCACGGCAATCAGCCCGAGACCATGTCCGGCCAGAAGGCGGGTATGAACGGCTGCTACTATCACCACTGCGCGTACATCTCGATCGGCAGCGGCTCCGGGACCGGCGGGATGAGCGGCAGTGGCGGCGCCTCGGCGGGCGGCGCCCCCGGCATGGGCGGCGTGCCCGCACAAGGCGGCATGGCCGGCATGGCCGTGAGCATGGGCGGCGCCATGGGCCAAGCTGGCGCGTCGAGCGGCGGCGCCGGAGTGCCCGGCTCGGGCGGCACCATTTCGGCGGGCGCCGGCAGCGGCGGCACGTCGACGGGCGGCACCAGCACCACGGGCGGCACCACGTCGATGGGCGGCTCGACCCTGACGATGGGCACGGGCGGCAGCGCGAACGGCGGGCAGCCGTCAGGCACCGGTGGCTCGAGCGGCACCGGCATCGGACTCACGACGGGTAACCCCGCCGGCACTTCGAGCGGCAGCTCCGAGCCCGCGTCGAGTGACGACAAGGGGGGCTGCAGCATCAGCCGTTCGTCGCAGCGCGGCTCGCTTCCGCTGCGTGCGGCCGGCTTGCTCGCGCTCGGCTTGCTCGCCGCGCGCCGCCGCGGCCGGCGCTAGCGAGCCCGCCCCCGATTGCCCTCGATTTACCCCGGCTGGTTGAGCGGGGTCGAAAGTTGCGTAGGCTAGTGTGATGGTCCGCTTGCGCGCGCACGCAATCCTCGTGGCGTTCGGCGCCGTCGGCGTGGGGCTGCTCTTCGCGCTCAAGCCGACGACGGCGCCGGTGTACGCCGGCTCGAAGACGGCGCAGCCGAGCGCGAAGCCGAGCGTTCCCGCCGCTGTCGCGAGCGCACCGTCGAGCAGCGCGGCGCCCACAACGAAACCGGCTGCCGGCGCGTGCCCGCCGGAGATGGCGCACGTCGGGCACGCGTGCGTCGACCGCTACGAGGCGCACCTGTTGCGCAAAAACGAGGACGGCTCGCGCGTGCCGCACCCGCCGAACACGCGACCGACCGGCGGCGTGTTCGTGGCGGAATCACGCGCCGGAGTGAAACCGCAAGGCTACATCAGCCAGCTCGAAGCGGCGAAAGCGTGTGAAAACGCGGGCAAGCGGCTGTGTTCGCTCACCGAGTGGTACCACGCGTGCCGCGGCGACCAAGATACGCTGTTTCCGTACGGGCCGAGTTACGTCGCCGGCCGCTGCAACGTGAACAAGCCTCATCTCTTGTCGATCCTCCACGGCGCGGATCCGCGCGAATGGAAGTACGACGAGGGCTTCAACGATCCGGAGCTCGACCGCCGCGACGGCTTTCTCGCCGAGACGGGGGCGTACGGCGAATGCGTGACGAGCACCGGGATCTACGACCTGGTCGGTAACCTCCACGAGTGGGTCGCCGATCGCGTCGATGCGAGCATGCGTAACAAAATCCCGCTCACGGCGGGGATTCGCGCGAAGCTCGCCGTCAACCAGGGTAAGGGCGTGTTCATGGGCGGCTTTTTCAGCACGCTCAATCAGCACGGGGAAGGCTGCGACTTCATCACGATGGCGCACGAGCCCGGCTACCACGACTATTCGACGGGCTTTCGCTGCTGCAAAGACGAGTAGCAAACCAGCGCGGTCAGGCGGCCAGGAACGGGAGGATGTTGCTCGCGTCGGTGAAGTAACGCGAGGTGGTGCTCGTGTAGTGCGGCGTGAAGGGCGGGCCCCAGTCGACGCTGCCGAGGTAGGGATAGCCGTAACCTTTGCTGCCCCAGAGCTCGAACTCGCTCGGCGGGACGCGCATGGCCTGAAGCACCGTGCCGAGCCATTGCGCGTAGAGCAAGCCGAGCACCTGCGTCCCGCCCGCGCCCGGATCGTATTGCGAGGCCTCGTTGCCGGTGCGGCGGTAGTCGCAGAGCAGGCCCGTCTCGAGAAAGCCCGCCGCGCTGCCGAAGGTGACGACGGGGATCGAGACGGAACCGTGCGTTTCCATTCCGCTCTCCTGCGTCCAGACGCAGAGTGAATTGTCGAGGTAGGTGACGCCGGGCGCCTCTTCGACGTCGAGCTGCGCCGCCATGTCGAGGAACGACGTTTCGAAGAAGCTCTGATACGACGCGACGAGCTTCGACTGCGGGTCGTCGTTTTGCCACTGGTGCGCGACCTCTTGATGCCAGTCCCCGCCGTAGGAGACGTAGCGCGCCGTGTCGGGATAACAGACGACGGCGATGCGGCTCGTGCCGCACATGAACGCGACGCTGGCGACCTGGTTGTAGAGCGAAATCTGCTTGCCGGCGTCCGCGGGCGTGTTTCCCTGGTGCTCGTTCGCGTCGTCCGCCGGCTGCGTCACGTTCCCGCAGGAGGCGCTCGAGCCAGCCGTGAGCTTGCGTTCGAGCTCGGCGATGCGCGCGATGTGATCGTCGAGGCGCTGCTTGTCGCCCGCGGAGAGGCGCGAGTTGCCGTTCCGCAGCCGATTGTAGCTCTCGAGCACGTGATCGACGATGGGCGGCCGCGACGGCATCGCCGTGCCGGACGCGGGCACGAAGATGCTCTTGAACACGGCGAGCGAGCTCGTCTCGCCGCGGACGTTGTCGATGCTTCCCGACTTCGTGTCGGGGTTCGAGTAATTGAAGCTCACGGGGCGGCTGCCGAAAATCATCGAGCGCTCGCGCACGCTCCCGAGATCCGGATAGAACGACGGCGACCACGCCATGATCTGGTCGATGGTCGGCCGTGGAAACGCCTGCACGGCTTTGCCTTCGTCGCCGTTACCGTCGTTGCGCGCGTAGTTGCCGAGGTGGAGCCCCGTGTTGTGCGCGATGTAAAACGGCACGTCGAGGCCCCAGAGCACGTTCATTTTGGCAACGAGCGACGGGGTGAAGACCGAGGAATTGGCGCGCAAAATCGGCGAAACGACCGTGTCCGAGCCCGCGGTCGTCGGCACGAGCGTGCCCGCACGCACGGTGTGATCCGAATAGAGATTCTGACTCTGCGTGAGGAGCGACGGGCTCGGAAACATGCTGCTCTCGAACGCCCCGCCGTGCTCGCTCGTGAGCCAGTAGAGGCGCGGCGACCGCGTGTACGTGGGATCCGCGCCATAAGCCGTCTTCGTGAGCAAGGACGGTAAAATCGGCAGCCCGACCGTGACGCCGCCCGCCCCCACGAGGAACTGCCTGCGCGTGATGTCGATCACTCGTTTGGCCATGACTATTGGAATGCCCTCCGGCGGAACGTCGAGGTGAGCACCGTCGCGGAGAGCAGGTCCTGGAGCTTGCCGCCCCCGCTCAGCGCTTGCCGCACGGGTTCGAGCGCGCAGCCGTCCGCCGCCGGGTCGTCCCAGCGCGCGTAGGTGAAGCGGAAGAAGTTCCGCGCGAGGCAGGCCTCGACTTTGCCGCTCTCGTTCAGGAGCTGCATGAGCTCGGGAGCGCCCGCAATCGTCGTCGCATCGTCGAAGTTCACGTGCGGGGCCGTGCTCGTGTCGATCGGCTTCGTTCCGGTCTGCTTGCCCTGGTCGTCGAAGAGCACCTGCGCGCTGCGGAAGCGCCCGAGCGCGTCGAAATCCTCCGTCGCGTAGCCGAGGGGATTGATGTACGCCTTGTGGCAGCCCGCGCAGACGGTGCCGTCCATTTCGGTGATGGCCTCGACGCTTTCGCGCGTGGTCATGTCGGGGCCGAGCACGGGCGGCATGGCGTTCGCGCCCGGCGGCGGATCGCCGAGCTCGTCGCAGAGGATCGACTTGCGGATGAAGACGCCCTTCATGATGGGGCGCGTGTTGGGCGAGCCCGTCGAGAGAAAGAGGGCGCGCGTGAGCAGGCCGGGGCGCTGGCCCGCGGGCAAGCTCGGCGGAGTGCTTTTGCCGTCCCAGCTGCCGATGCCGTAAAGCTTCGCGAGCCTGTCGTCTTTGGCGAACGAGAGCTCCGTCGTGAACAGCTCGCCCAGCGTCGAGCTCGCCGTCCAGGTCTGGTAGTCGAGCAAGCCGAGCACGTCGTCGATCATCGCTTGCCGCAAGCTCGCGTTCGGCAGGTCGGAGCCGGCGAACGCCTTGAACACGGGGTCCGAGTTCTTCGCGTCGAGCGCCGGCAAATCCTGGACCTTCGTCCAATCCTCGAAGAAGTCGCCGAGCGTCTCGCGCGCGCGTGGATCGGCGAGCATGCGCGTCACCTCCGCCGCGTAGGTGGCGTCGTCGAGCAGACTCGCGTCGCCGGCCTTGGCGAGGAGCTCGTCGTCGGGCGCCGTTTGCCAGAGCTGGTACGAGAGGCGCGAGGCGAGCTCGTACGGCGAAAGCTCGTACACGCCGGTCTGGCCGCTCACGGGCTTGTCGCCGTGCTCGACGAAATACATGGCTTCCGGCGCGTTCAGCAGGACGCCGATCACGTCCGCGTACGCTCG
The DNA here is from genome assembly GCA_025936045.1 of Polyangiaceae bacterium. Classification (GTDB taxonomy): domain Bacteria; phylum Myxococcota_A; class Polyangia; order Polyangiales; family Polyangiaceae; genus PMG-095. Next base: position 31,479 of record JAICUB010000024.1, read on the forward strand.
CGGGTCGGCGGTCGTGCTCGAGCCGTAAACCGACTCGTAGAACGTGACGTCGTCGGCGCTGAGCGGGTGACGCAGGGCGCGCGCTCCGAACTTCTGGATGAACGCGTCGAGGCATGCGGCGTCGTTCGAGCTCGACGAGTCCGTGGCGCACGACCCCACGACTTTGCCGATGACGGACGCCTGCGTGAGCGCCGTACCGAGCGCCGTGCCGAGCTCGTACGCGCCGTCGACGTGCTCTTGTTGCAGGGTTTGGTCCATGCGCCGGTACGCGCCGTGCAAATCCTGGGGCACCGCTTGCCGCACGTCCGCCGGCAGGTCCGCGAGGGCGGGCGCGAGCGCGCTCGTGACCGACTCGATGCTCGCCGCGTCGCCCGCGAGTGTCCACGCGATCAGATCGGCGACGGAGTTTTGGTATTCCGTCATCGTGAGCCGGCGCAGCGATGCGGCGGGCGGCGCGACGCTGTCGTCGCACGCGAACGTGGGCGGCGCGGCGGTCGTACCGCTACCGCCCGTGCCGTCGCCGCCGCTAGAGGACGCGCCGCTCGTGCCGTTCCCGCCGGACGAAGAGCTTCCTCCGGACGAGCTGCTCGCCTTGCCCGAGGAACCGCCGGAGCTCGTGGCACCGGCGCCGTTCGTGCCGGAGCCGCCCGTACCGGAGCCGGTCGTCGCGCCGCTCCCGGTCGCCGCGCCGGAGCCGTTGGCGGCCGGGGACCCATCGGGGCCCACGCCTTCCGTGACTTTCCCGACGCAACCCCCCGCTGCGACGCCGAGCGCGAGACTTACGCCGAGCGCGCGGAGATTTCGCCGCGGATTCGGGGCCATGCAGGCTACGAACCCCGAACCGGGCGCAATGGGTCAGGAGAGTGATCGGTGCCGTGCCCCCAACCCCCAAAAATTACTTGCGCTCGCTACGGACCGCTGCGGACGAGCGCGAAGTCGTCGAGGTGGAGGGACTGATTCGCGCTCGCCTGCGTCGTGACGCCGATGGTGCAGGTGCCGCTCGCGACGGCGATGCCCGGAATGGATACTTGGGTCCACGCGCTCATGGCCTTGGTGAGCGGGGCCGTGGCGTTGCTGCCCGCGCCGAAATCGGACGCGAAGAGGTTCGCGGTCGCTTGCCCGCCGCTGCTCTTGACCCACGCGCTCAGAGTGTAGGTGCCGTTCGGGAGGTTCGTCACCGTTTGTTGGAGCGACGCCTCGTAGTCGGCCGTGTCCGAGAGCTGCCAATTCCAGTTGCCGGTGTGGCCGCCGCTCGCGTTCGTGCTCGAACCCTGTGTCAGCCAGCCCGCGGGAACCGTCATCGTGACCCGATCGGCTTCGAAGCTCGGGTTCAGAGCGTAGTTGTTGTCGGGCCCGACGTTCCACTCGCCGGTCGCCGCGTCGAGCGACCACTCACTCAGTGATTGAAAGGCGGGAGTCGAGCCGTCGAAGGTGAGCGGCATCCACTGATTGAACCCGAGGCCGTTGCCCGCAAAATCCGCCCAGCGATCGCCCGCGAAGATGACCGTCTGTTGCTCGGTGCCCTGGACGGTGACGAAAAAGCCGGTCTGCGTGACGTGGCTGAAGTCGGCGTCGGTGTTCGCGAGCACGAATTCCGAGCCGTACGGACCCATGATGTTCGTCGCGGCAATGCAATACGTGTGCGACGCGTTCCAGCCGTGCAAATCGGAGGAGCAGAAGTAGTAGTGGTCGCCGTACTTGAACATCGCGTTGCCCTCGCGTCCGGCGCCGCCGAAGACGCGCGTGGCAGGCTCGACGTTGAGGTAATCCGCCGCGCGGAGCGGCGCGACGTAGAGATTCGAGCGTCCCATGCTGCTCGAGCAGATGACGTAGGCGCTGCCGTCGTCGTCGATGAACAACGTTTGGTCGCCGGTCGTTTGGTTCGCGACGTTCGCCACCGTTGCCTGGATGTGATCGAAGGTGAAAGCGCCGTTCGGCGTGTCGCTCGTGGCGAAGAGCTCACCGTTGCCGGCAGTGCCCTGATATTGCGAAACCAGGACGTATTTTTTCGTATTTTTGTTGTAGGCGACCCCCAAACGGCCGAGCCAAGAGGCTCCTTTCACCTCCGTTCCACTGTCACTCGCCGAAAGCGCGTCGCCCTCGAATTTCCACGTCGCAAGGTCCTGCGACGAATAACAGGTGACCGCGTTGAAGCTCGTGTCGCTGTTTTGCTTCGTCGGATTGGCTTCGTAGGTGGGCGCGCCGTTGTACTTCACGCCGTACCAGTAATAGGTTCCGCCCACCTCGATGACGCCGCCGCCCTGCGAGTAGATGGGATTTTCGGCGGTGTCTTTCCAGAAGCGATCATTTCGAATGAGCGCGCCCGAGGTCGCGCCGCCCGCGGCCGCACCGGCGGACCCGCCGTTCGCGGCCGCTCCCGCCGTGCCACCGGTGCCACGCCCGCTCGAACCGCCCGTCGCACGACCGGCGCGGCCACCCGCCGAGGCACCGGCCGTACCCGCACTGCCGCCTGCAGCCGTGGTTCCACCGTTGTCTCCGCCACTACCGGGCGGGGCACCCGCCGTGCCGCTCGTTGTCGAGCTGCCGCTCGTCCCCGACGTGCCACCGTTCGCGCTCGTTCCGCCCGTCGCCGTGGACCCCGCCGCGGCGCCCGCTGATCCGGCTTGCTTGCCCGCGGTGCCGCCGCTCGCCACCGCGCCAGTTCCCGCCGCACCCCCGCTCGACCCGCCGCTACCGCCTTTGTCGCCGCAGCTTGCGCACCAAATCAACCAAAGTACGGCGCGCGAAGAAATCCGAAAACTGACGGCGGTGCGCATAGCTCGACGTTCCGAGGCGACCCATGAACGTTGCGCGAACCCTGTCCCACCGGCTACCGTTTTTGCGGCCTCACGCGCCGGGTATTCGCGCGCCGTAGCGCTGCTGGTTCTCCGTGCGCCCTGCGTGTGGGGGCGTCTCCTACAATTTTCCGCCTGGTCTGGCCTTCGTAGCAGCGCCGGGGCTGCGCGCAGGCCGGCGAGTGGGGACTTTCGAGCACGGGCAAGCCCCCCTCGAGGCGGGCGCGGTTACTTCACGCTGCCGCACTTGCTCGCGACGCCGCCGCCGCCGCAAGTGCCGCTCGTGCAGGTGCCGCAGTCGAGGAGACCGCCGCAGCCGTCCGCCGCGGGGCCGCACTCGGCGCCCTGGTCGGCGCAGGTGAGCGGGACGCAGCCGCCCGCACCGCACTGGTTCGGCACGCCGCCACCGCCGCAACTCTGGCCGCTCGGGCAAGTGCCGCATTGGAGGACGTTGCCGCAGCCGTCGCCGACGGCGCCGCAACCGGCGTTCGCCTGCGCGCACGTCTTCGGCGAGCACTGACCGCTGCCGCACTGGTTCGCGACGCCGTTGCCGCCGCACGTTTGCCCTGTCGGACACACGCCGCATTGGAGCACTCCGCCGCAGCCGTCGCTGACGGCGCCGCACGCAGCGTTCGCCGCGCTGCACGTGAGCGGCGTGCAGGAGCCGCCGCACCGGCTCGGCGTGCCACCGCCGCCGCACACCGCGGGCGCGGTGCAGGTGCCGCAGTCGAGGACGCCGCCGCAGCCGTCGCCGATGAAGCCGCAGTTGGCGTTGACGGCGCTGCAGCTGCGAGGCGTGCACGCCCCGCCGCAGAGGTTCGGGCCCCCGGCACCGCACGTCTGGCCGCTCGCGCAGGTGCCGCAGTTGACCGTGCCGCCGCAGCCGTCGCCGATGAAGCCGCAGACAGCCCCCGTGCCCGAGCACGTAGACGGGTTGCAACTGCCGGTACCGCATTGGTTCGGCGTGCCGCCACCGCCACACGTCTGGCCGCTCGCACACGTCCCGCAGTCGGCCGTGCCGCCGCAGCCGTCGGAGATCGCGCCGCAGGTGGCGCCGACGCTGCCGCAGCTGCGCGGCGTGCACGCGGGCGTGCCGCACACGTTCGCGGTGCCGCCCCCGCCGCAAATGGCCGGCGCCGCGCAGTCACCGCAGTCGAGGGTGCCGCCGCAGCCGTCCGCGATGGTGCCGCAGTTCGCGCCCTTGGCGCCGCACGTCGTCTGCGTGCAGCTGTGACCGCACTGGTTCGGCGTACCGCCGCCGCCGCAGCTGTCCGGAGCCGAGCAGCTGCCGCAATCGAGCAAGCCGCCGCAACCGTCGGCGCGGTAGCCGCACGTCGCGCCGAGGTCTTCGCACTTCTTCGAGACGCACGTCGGGATGCCGGGGTTACCGACGCTGACGCACGCCGAAAGATCGAAGAGCATGAACTCGAGGACCTTCTCCTGCGCGGTGAGCGCGCCCGTGGAGCAGAAGTCGGGGAAGACCGAGGTGCTCGTCGAGCTCTGCACCGAGACGTGGAAGGCGCTGTAAAGCACGCGGCCGCAGATGTTGTCGGCGTCGCTGCCGACCGGCGTATTGAACGCGTACTCCTGCGTCGCGGAGATTTCGTCGATGCTCGTGCTGCCGACGGTCGCGTTCTTGTCGGTGTAGACGAAGCGCTCGCTGTTCGTCGCGTCGTTCGCCTTCACGTAGTAGCGCGGGTCTTGGATGTCGATGTAACCGTCGTCGTAGGTCGTGCTGTAGGACTTCGTGTAGCCGAGCCACGCGTCGAACGCCTGGCCCTTGGGCGTGCTCTGATCGACGATGCCCGTCGTCGTCGACGAGGTGCCCGTTTGCGGCCCGCCCCACGTCGCCGTCGTCGCGAAGTCGTCGTTGTCGTGCAGGTAGGTGTAGCTGTAATGCGACGCGAACACGCGCCCGCCGTTGTTCGCATACTCGTGGAGCGCCGCGTCGTAGGCGTTGTTGTGCTCGTTCGCCGAACCCTCGCAGTCGAGAATGGCAACGTCGTAGTCGTCGATGACGGTCTCGCCGTTCGTCGTCGCGGTGAACAGGTTCGCGAGCGGCGTGCTGCCCGTCGAGCGGCAGCTGCCGCTCGAGCGGCGCCGGGTACACATCGACGAGCCGTTCGCGCGGTACATGTGTACGCGACCGGTGGCGTTCGGCTGGACGAACTCCGAGTCCGAGATACCGATCTTGCGCAGCACGCACTCCATCGCGTCGGCCGAGCCGGTCACGACGGCCATCTGCGGGATGTTCAAGTATTGCTTGTTGCCCGCGGACGCGTCGTTCATGTTGCGCGGCAAGCGCGCCTGGTCGACCGTGAGCGCCACGGTCGTGCACTGGGTCACCGCGGGGATGGTCACGACGCGCCGCCATTTGCCCATCTTCACGACGAGCGGGAAGTCCACGCCGGCCGGCACGTTCTTCAAGGCGAAGGTGCCGTCGGCGCCCGTGATGGCCGCTGCGACGGGGGAGCCGAGGTCCTCGTCCTGACAGCGCCCGCAGCTGCGACCGGCGTCGATGGCCGGCAGCGCGGCATTGGGGACGTAAACGAGCGCGTCGTAGAGCGGCTGGGTGCCGTTGGGCGCGTACACGGTGCCCGTCAGCGTCGTTTCGCTGCCGGCGGGGCATTGCACCTGGTTTTGGCAGAGGCCGGTGCAGTCGTCGTTCGTCGTGTGGCCGCAAACGCTCGGCGTGCCGCCGCCGCCGCAGATGTCGGGTGAGCCGCAGGTGCCGCACGAGGCGACGACGCCGCCGCAGCCGTCACCGATCGGGCCGCAGTTTGCACCCACGTCGGCGCAGCCGAGCGGCGTGCAAGGAGGCGCGCCGCAGACGCTCGGCGTGCCGCCGCCGCCGCAGGTGTTCGGCGCCGTACAGCCGCCACAATCGACCGTGCCTCCGCAGCCGTCGCTCTGCTTGCCGCAGAAGCCCGCACACGCCTGAGTTTGGGTCAGCGGCTGGCACACGATGGCCTGGCACTGGTTGGCGTTACACACGGCGTTGGCGCCGCAGCCGCCGTTCTGATCGCAGCTCAGCGTCGCGCCGCAGCCGTCCGGGATCGTCCCGCACGTCGCGTCGAAGTCGGCACAGCTGCGCGGCTGACACGCCGGAGCGCCGCATTGGCCGGGCGTGCCTCCGCCGCCGCACGAGTCCGGCTCGGTGCAGCCGCCGCAATCGACCGTGCCTCCGCAGCCGTCACTGATGGGGCCGCAGGTCGTGCCGCAGTCGGCCATGGTGCGCGGCGTGCAGCTTTGGGCGGAGCCGTGTCCGCACACGTCCGGCGTACCGCCGCCGCCGCAGGTGTCGCCGCCCGTGCATGCGCTCGCGCAGTTTTGGATCTCGCCGCCACAGCCGTCCGGCACGAACCCGCAGAAGCCCGCCGGTTGGCCTGCGAGCGCGGACTCGCACGCTTGCGGCTCGCACGTCGCCTTACCGCACTTGCCGGCGTCGACGGCGCCGCAGATCTCGTCGCTCGCGCAGTCGAAGCCGCAGTCGAGCGTGCCGCCGCAGCCGTCGCTCACCGGCCCGCAAAGCCCGGCGCCTCCCTGATAGTCGCTGCACGTCTTCTTCGTGCACGTCGTCGGCGGGACCGTGCACGCGCCGTCGATGCATTGCTCGCCCGTGCCGCTGCACTTGTTGCCCGCGGCCTTGGCCGTCTTGCTCCAGCAGTTGACGACGCCGCCGCAGCCGTCCGCCTGTTCACCGCAGGTCGCGCCGAGCTCGGCGCAGCTCTTCGGCTGGCACGCGTTGCCGCCGCCGCAGTGGCTCGGCTCGCCGCCGCCGCCGCACGTCTCGGGCGCGGTACAGCCGCCGCAGTTGATCACGTCGCCGCAGCCGTCGGCGATGGGCCCGCATTCGCCGGGGTCGCAGGTCGTCTTGCACGAACCACCGCTGTCGTCGCCGGCCGCGCCGGTGTGGATGACGGGGTGGGAGCCGCTGCCGGAGCCGCCGCCGGTGCCGAGACCGCTGCCGCCGCCGCTGCCCTGGCCCGCGTTGCTGCTCGTGCTGTCATCGTCGTCGCCGATAGCGCTCGGGTTGTCCTTGGAGCTGGTTACGGCCGGCGAACCACCACAAGCGACGAGGCCGAAGGCCACGAGGGCACAGCCGGCCAAGCGAATCAGGGAACGATGAAGCAACGAGTCCTCCTCGTCACGACGAAACCGTCGTGACCGTCAACGAACTAACGTGTTCGAATTCGACGAGTCATTCAAGCGCGCACGACTCGTGTGCTTCAGTTTGGTCGCGTGTTTGTTCACAACGACCGAGCACCCCCCCGTGCCGGTGTCGCCATGCGCGGAAGTGCGCGCGCTCCCGCCGCCCTGCCCGACATTCAATCCTGGGCGGAAAACCGTTCTGACTTGGCCGGGCGAGGAGGGGGAGCTAGAGTCGCGAGCGTGACGAAGCGGGGAAAACCAGAGGATTTTGGGCATAGCGAGGCGCGTGCCTGAGCCGGCGCCCAGCGCGGAGCAGGTGATGGAAGTCCTCGTCGTCGACGACGAGGCGGACGTGCGAGCGCTGGCGGTCAGGGCGCTCACGCGCAACGGCTGCAAGGTCTGCGCGGTGCCGAACGCCGTGGAGGCGCTCGCGCTTCTCAAACAGGGCCAACGCTTCGACGTCATCGTCACCGATCTCAGCATGCCCGGCATCTCGGGCACGGAGTTCCTGCGGCTGATCCGCCAGATCGATCTCGACGTGCCGGTCATCGTCGTGACCGGCAACCCCACGCTCGAGAGCGCCGTGGCCATCATCGAGTACGGCGGGTTTCGCTATCTTCAAAAGCCGCTCGACGTGGAGCTGCTGCGTCACGCGGTGCTCTCCGCCGGCGCGATGCACCGGCTCGCCGTGCTCAAGCGACGCGCGCTCGAGCTCAGCGAAGGCGACGGCTGGCTCATCGGCGATCGCGCGGGGCTCGACGCTCGCTTCGACCGGGCGCTCGAACAGCTCTGGATCGCGTTTCAGCCCATCGTGCGCTGGTCGGACCGCGCGATCTTCGGCTACGAGGCGCTCGTTCGTTCCGACGAGCCGACGCTGAATTCGCCGGGGCTCCTCTTCGACGCGGCCGAGCGGCTCGGGCGCGTGCGCGAAGTCGGGCGCGCCGTTCGCAGCGCCGTCGCCGAAGCGGTGGCGACGGCGCCGGCCGAAACGATGATGTTCGTGAACCTGCATGCCGCCGACCTCAACGACGACACCCTTTACGGAGCGGGCGCGCCGCTCACGCCCTTCGCGACCAACGTCGTGCTCGAGATCACCGAGCGCACGTCGCTGAGCCGCGTCCACGACGTGCGCGCGTGCATGACGCGGCTGCGCAGCCTAGGCTTCCGCATCGCAGTCGATGACCTCGGAGCGGGCTATGCGGGGCTCTCGAGCTTCAGCCAGCTCGAGCCGGACGTCGCGAAGCTCGACATGTCGCTCGTGCGCGGCATCGACGCTTCGGCCAGAAAGGCGAGCATCGTGCGTTCGATGCTCACTGTGTGTCAGCGGGAGCTCGGCACCTACGTGGTGTGCGAAGGCGTCGAGACGGAGGCAGAAAGGGACACCCTCACGGAGCTCGGGGCCGACCTCTTGCAAGGTTATCTATTTGCACGCCCGCAGCGCGGCTTTCGCGGTAGGAGCGTGTTCGCTCCCCCGCTCTGATTCAAGCGGAACGCGGGCACTCGCTCGAGGCGTGACGCAGGGCGGCGGGGAGGCGCGCGCGGAAACCCTGGCGCCGCGGGCGGAGTTGACCCAAATTGAAGTGCCGGCCGAGTGCGATGAGCCTCGCCTGGCGTTTTGTTTCGTTCGGTAGCTTCAACTTCGTTTTTCTAGGTGCTTGGTCTTCGATGATTCGATTCGGCTTCGTACTTCCGCTTCTTCTCGTCGCGCTCGGTTGCAGCAGCGCGAGTCCCGAGGACAGCGGCGGTGTCGGTACCGGGGGCAGCGGCGGAACCATGCCGAGCCACGGCGGCTCGGGCGCGGCCGCGCAAGGCGGCACCCACGACGACGGCGGCACGGGCGGCAAAGCCAACGCGATGGGCGGCAAGAGCGCGAGCGGCGGCAAGAGCGGCAGCGCGGCCGCGGCCGCGGCCGGCGCCGACCTCGGCGGTCACACCAATCCCTTGAGCAAGGACCTGATCAACGCCTTCGTCGCCGCCCACAACGCAGCGCGCGCGCGCATGGATTTGAACCCCCTGCCGTCACCCGGGCTGCCGCAGGTGACGTGGGATCCGATCCTGGCGGACGCGGCTTACAACTACCTCACCCAATGCGTCCCGAGCGCGGACGCGTCGCTCGTCGAGCACAACATGGACCGCACGACCGAGTACCAGGCGCTCGGCGGCACGGACAGCTACGTCGGCGAGAACATCTACGGCACCACCGGCACGACGGTGGCGCCCGCCGACGCCGTGAACGCTTGGATGAGCGAAGCGAGCTCCTTCAACTACTCGAAGCCGAACTACTCGACGGCCGGGCACTACTCGCAAGTCGTGTGGCGCACGAGCGTCCGCATCGGCTGCGCCATCGTGAATTGCCCGAACGCCCACTCGAACAACACCGTGCTTTGTGATTACGCGCCCGGCGGCAACGTTCCGGGGCAAAAACCGTACTGACGCCTCCGAGCGCGCCGAGTTACGCCGGCAGAGCGCGCATGCTCGCGGAGACCTTGGCGCTTCCGTCGACCGTGACGTTGCCTGCGGCGTCCACCGAGACGGCGAAATGGGCGAGCGGTACGTTCGCTGGACCCTGGACGACGGCGCCGTTGACGTCGAAACGGCTGCCGTGGCAGCCGCAATAGACTCCGTTCGCTCCGATGCTTCCCTCAGCCGCCATGTCGCAGCCTTCATGCGTGCAGGTGGAAGTCATGGCGTAGAGCCCGCCGGCGTCCCGACCGAGGATGACGGGCGCACCGGCGACCGCGAGCAACGTACCGACGGGGAACGCGTTCACGTTGCCCGCGGCAACACTACCGAAGGCTTCCGGCTCCGATCCCGAACCGCCGCCGCAGCCGAGCGTCAGGCCGACTGCCGCCGAGGTGCACAAAAAGACGCGTCGCGTGTGCTCGTCTCTGAAATGAGAAATCATTCTTTGCTGCTTTCCCCGCGCTACGCCCTTGGTGGTGCCGCGACGGCGTGGCTAGCAGGCAGCCTCGCAAGCGTGGCAACTCCGCACGCGGCGCTGCTACGCTCGCGGCGTTGACCGCGACCGCAGCCCTCACGATTTGGGTCGCCGCAAGCCAGGTCGCCGCGCCGAGCACCGGCGCGCTGTCCGAAGCCGCTCGCGAAATGCTCGGCGGCGACGTCCGCGTGCAGACCGAAACATTTCCCGACGAGCACCCCGAGGCGGCAGCCGCGCCCGCAGCCGGCGAGGAGAGCGCGCTCTTGTCCTGGGATTCGCCACGGCACGAGCACGCTCGGCTGCGCATCTGTCGCACGGCGGACGCTTGTCTCGAGCGCTGGGTCACGTTCGAGCCGAGCGACCCCGAGCTCGAGCGCGGGAGAACGCTCGGATTTCTCGTCGCGTCCGTCCTGCTGAATGAGGCTGCGGCCGCGCCACCCGAACCGCGGGCGCCACCGTCACCAGCGCCGCTCGCGTCCGCACCCGTGAAGCCGGTGGTCGCGCTGCCCGTGCCTCGGCTCGAGCCCGCGCAGGTCATACGTCCTCCGCGCCGCTTCCCGCGCGGTGAGCTCACGGCCGCCGCCGTCGTATCCGGGCCGGGCGACTCGACGACGCTCGGAGCGAATCTCGGCGCCGACTACGCAGCCTCCCCTCGCCTGCGTCTCGGCTTATCGGGAGAGCTTCGCTTCGGTGAGCTCGGCGCCGTGCAGGCGTCGTCCGAGGTCGCATCGCTGCTCGCGCGTGCTTCGTACGTTCTTCTGCAACCGGCCGCGAGCACCTGGCTCGGCGTGAGCGGCGGCGCTGGCGTGTACTACCTCGCAGCAAGTCACTTTTCGTCCGACGACCGCGTACCCGACCGGCAGGGTAGATTCCTGCTCGGCGGAACAGTCGGCGGGATTGGCGGGCTCGACTTCAACGCAACCTCGACGCTCTATTGCGAGCTCGGAGCTGAAATCCTTTCCGGTAAGACGACGATTTTCGTGCACCGCGAGCCGCGCGCGACCTGGCCCGTCGCGGCGGCCCTGGCTCGCATCGGCCTACGCGCGGCCTTCTAGCCGGTCTCGGCCTGCTACACTCGGCCCGACGGCACCTTTTGAGTGCCCCCTCCATGTCCCCTGCGCCTCTTCGACCTCTGCGTCTCGTCAAAGGCAAGCTCGGCGCGGGAAAGCCGCCCGCGTCCGAAACGGACGGGCATCTGCTCGCGGCGGTGCGCGCGGGTGAAACGGCCGCCGCGGCCATCTTTCACGATCGCGTCAAGCCCGTGGTCGAGCGCACCCTCGGTCGCTTGCTCGGCCCGCGCGATCCCGATCATGAGGATTTGGCGCAGCAAGCGCTCATCGATCTCGTGCTGAGTCTCGAGCGCTTCCGCGGCGAATGCCCGCTCGACGCCTGGGCGAGCGTGATTGCCGCGCGCGCCGTGTACAAGCACATCCGTCGCCGCCGCATCGAGCGCCGCTTGTTCGTGCTGAGCGAGCATGAGGGCTTCGATCGTCCCGACCGCACGGCGGGCGGCACGGCCCTGCTCCGCAACTCGATCCGCCGCGTCGAAAAGCACCTAGCGGCGATGGAGAAGAACCGCGCCTGGACGTACGTGCTGCACGACGTTCACGGCTTCTCGCTCAAGGAGATCAGCGACATCACGAAGGTCAGCGTCGCTGCCGTACAAAGCCGTCTCGTGCGCGGCCGGCGCGAGATGCAACAGCGCATCATGGACGATCCCGACTTGGCGGGCTCGATGGACGATCTGCTGAGCTCGCACCGGGAGCTGCATGACTGAGCCGACACGTTATGCCGCCCTCGCCGCGCGCTTGCTGCGGGAGCGACCGCTTGCCAAGGACTCGCGCCTGAGTCGCGACGTCGGTATCAGCGTGGTCGCGCACGCGATGGATCTCGGCCGCAGGCGGCGTCGGAACGCGCGGCTCGCAATGGCAGCGTTCGGGCTGGGGCTCGCCGCGGCCGTCGCGTTCGGAGTCGGGTTGCCGCGCCGGGAGGAGGTCGCGTGTCACGGGCCGAGCTGCACGGGCGCCTCCGCGCACGCGCACGAAGCGAGTCGGCGCGGACTCGACGCCGGGCAGAGCATCGTCGCGCCCGCGGGCGCGCCCACGTCGGTCGTGCTCGCCAGTGGAACGCAAATCGGGCTCGACGAACGGAGCGTGCTCGAGTGCCGCGACAACACGTCGACGCAACGCTTCGCGCTCTTGCGTGGCGGCGCGCGCCTGCACGTGGCCAAACTCCGCGAGGGCGAGCGCTTCGTCGTCGACACGCCGAACGCGGAAGTCGAAGTGCGAGGCACCGTGTTCGGTGTCCACATCGAGCCCGCGACGGCGGCGTGCAAGGCCCGCACCAGCGTGAGCGTCGACGAGGGGCGCGTCGAAGTGCGCGCCGGAGCGATGCGCACCGCTCTGTTCCCGGGCGAACACTGGACGAGCCCGTGCGAAACGCCGCCGGTCGAGGCGCACCGAGACGTGCCGCCGCCGCCGAACGTAGCGACGGCCTCCGCGCCACGTGCGTCGCGCCGCGCGCGCCCGGCGCAAGCCCCGCACGACGTCTCCGAGCTGAGCGAGCAGAACGACCTCTACGCGGCCGCCGAAGCTGCCCGGCGCGGGGGACGCCCCAAAGACGCGATCGCCGCTTATTCGCGCTTGCTCGCGCGTTTCCCGAACGGGCAGCTCGCCGAGAGCGCGCTCGTCGAGCGCGCGCGCCTGCTCGCTCTCGGAAACCCGGCGAGCGCGCGCTCGGAAGCCGGCCGCTACCTCGCGCGCTACCCGACTGGCTTCGCGCGTGGCGAAATGGAAGCCCTCACGCGAGCGCCATGAGCCGCGTTCGACTCGGCGCGCTCTTCGCGCTCTTTGCGCTCTTCGTGGGGAGCGCCTGCAACGGCGAGTTCCGCTTCGACCAGGCTTCGAGCGTGAACCCAGGCGGCTCCGGCGGGTCCGCCGGCTCCGGCGGCTCCGGCGGCAAGGGCTCGTCCCCGATCGGAATCGCCGGCTACGATGAAGATGAAGAAGGCCTGGGCGGCGTGCGGGACGCGAACGGCTGTGCTCACTGCAGAGAGCACGGGCTCAAATGCGCTGCCGAATGGCAGTCGTGCGTCGAGTGCGTCAACAACGACGACTGCTCGGCGGACCTGCCCTTTTGCGATCCGCAAATGCATCGCTGCCAGGCCTGTGACACCGCCGAGGGCTGCGACGCAGGCAGCGTGTGCGACGGCTGGAGCCACGCGTGCATGCGCACCTGCGCGACCGAAAGCGACCCCGACCTCGATTGCGACGAGGGCTCGCGCATGTGCGACCCGCGGCGCAACGTCTGCGTCGCGTGCAAGAGCGACGCGGACTGCTCGAATCCCGCGAGCCCGCACTGCGCGCCGGGCGGCGCGCGCTGCGCCATGTGCGCCTACGATCGCGACTGCGGCGCGGGTTGGCACTGCGATCCGCTCGCGTTCGTCTGCGTGGAGTGCCGAGACTCACGGGACTGTACGATCGGCGTTCTCTGCGACCCGGCCGCGCACACCTGCGCCGCGAGCGAGTGAGTCGCGGCTCCGGGTAAAGCGCGAACGCTCAGGCTCCGCGCCGTCCGGCGGCCGCCGTGCGCCCGGCAGCGCCCGCGTGCCCAGCGGCGCCTGCATGGCCACCCGCTGAGCGACCGGCCGTGCCGGTGCTGGAGCGCCCGGCGCGCCCCCCGACACCGGGCGCCGCCCCGCGACCCGCTGTCCCGCCGGTGCCACCGAAGCCCGTCGCGGTGCCGCCCGTCGACACCGAGCCGCCCGTACCGCCGAAGCCCGTCGTCGTACCGCCGGTACTCGACGACGTGCCGCCGGTCGACGTCGTGCCGCCGCTGCCGCCCGTGCCGCCCACCGGCGTGTAACCGGCGCTGTTGTCGGCGAACGGCAGCTCCGTCGGTCCGCCTCCAGCGCTGCAACTGGCCATGAGCCAGAGCCCCGCGATGGTAACGACGATTCCGACGCGTCGTGCGAAGAGACGCGGAGCACCGTCGTTACTGAGCGAAGTGGACGAGTCGGATTGCATCTTCAAGCTCGTTCGCCAAGCGCTCTCGGCCGCAAGCTTCAGCCGAGCGGCGCTCGGCGCCTCGGACAGACAAGCGCGTCGATGATCTTACACCGGCGACCGCTCGCCTCGATCTGCCAATTTTCGCGACGTGCAGGGGAGCGGCCGCGAAATTCGCTTCTTTCGGGGACTCTCGTCGGCGGGTAATTCTTCTGTTCCGTCATCGGCGGCTGAGCTCCGGTGTAGTCACCGGTAGCGCCGATTCGAGGCGAGAAGAGGGCGAGAAAAAATGCGAACTTTCGCGCGGGCAAGAAGCCCGGGTGAACGTGCTCGCCGCGCTGCAATTCTTCGCCATCAAGAGACACGCGCCGATAGGTCGCGTCCGCTTCCGATCGAGAAAACTCGCTGCGTCAAGACTGGCCGGAGCGAACGTCCGATGATACCCCAAGAGATGATGACTTTGGGCAAGGCGAGTCGCCGTTCGATCGGCTCCGTGATGTTCGCATCTTTGGCGCTAGCAGCGAGTGCGGCGTCGTGTTCGACGGCCGCGCCGACAGCGCCTCCGGACCCGCCTGGCTCCGGGGCAGGTGCGGCGACGGCCGGCTTCGGGAACAGCGGCGGGAGCGGCGGCATGCACGGCGGCACGAGCGGTGCGGGCGGCACGGGCGTCCAAGGTGGCTCTGCTGGTACTTCGAGTACGACGGGCGGAACCGGTACCGGAGGCAGCGGTACGGGTGGATCCGTGACCGCGGGCGGCGGCGCGGGCGTCGCGACGGGCGGCGCGTCTGGAACCGGTAACAGCACTGGCGGCATGAGCACGGGCGGGACGAGCGGCAGCGGCGGCACGGGCTTGGGCTTCGGCGGCAGAGTCGGCATGGGAGGCTCAGGCGGCATGAGCAACGCGGGCCGCGGCAGCGGCGGCGGCAGCGGCGGCAGCGGCGGTAGCGGCGGCGGCGTCGCGCCCCCGCCGGACATCTCTGGTGGCGCGAAGGGCTGGGCGTCGCGTTATTGGGATTGCTGCAAACCGGCGTGCGGCTGGTCCTCCCACACGGGCGGCAGCAATCCGATGAAGTCCTGCGACAAGAGCAACAACACGCTGAGCGACAACGACGCGAAGAACGCCTGTGAGAGCGGCGGCAACGCGTTCATGTGCTGGGACGACGCGCCCTGGCAGGTCGGCGACAAGCTCGCCTACGGCTTCATCGCGGCTCCCATGGACAAGTTCACGTGCGGTCGCTGCTATCATCTTCAGTTCGACGGCAGCTCGCACAACGGCGGGAATCAGGCCGGTACCCAGGCGCTCAACGGCAAGCACATGATCGTGCAGATCATCAACAACGGCGGCGTTGCGACCGACCAGTTCGACCTGCTCATCCCCGGCGGCGGCGTGGGCGCGCTGAACGCCTGCACCAGCCTGGGCGACCAGCTCGGCAGCGCTGACATCGGCGCGAAGGAAGGCGGCATTCTCACCGAGTGCAACGGCGACCTCAACTGCACGAAGATGAAGTGCGACGCGGCCTTCGCCGGCAAGCAGGGTCTGCTCGACGGCTGCAATTGGTTTTTGGGCTGGTACGGTGGCGCCGACAATCCGAACTTCACGTATCAACAGATCGCCTGTCCGGCCGAAATCACGAACAAGTCCGGCCTCCACGATCCGGGCTGATCGACGCGCTCAAGGCCGCGCGCGGGACGCGAACGAGAGCAACGCGCCGCCGAGCAGGATGAGCGCGAGCCACGCATACTCGCGCGCTCGCCCCTGGGCCGCGAAGAGCACGCTCACGAGCAGAGCGGCCAAGCCGAGCCAGCGCGTGCGGCCGCGGCCGAGGCGAATCAGCGCCGCGGAGCTCGCGACGTACTGCCCGAGCACGGCGAGCGCCGCGAGCTCGACGAGCCTGCCGAAATCGAGCAGGCTCCCGACGAGCAGGGCACACGCGGCGCTCACGACGATCGCCGTCGCAGGCGTACCGTAGCGCGGATGCGCCCTCGCGAGTCGGGCCGGCAAGAGCCGCTCCTCCGCGAGCGCTTCGAGATAGCGCGGTGTGCAGAGCGCAGTGCCCGCGTTGAATCCGAGCATCGAGACGAGCCCGCCGAGGGCGAGCAACGTCGCGCCCCCACGGCCGAGGAAGCGCTCGGCGGCGGCGGCGAGCGGCGCCGTGTCGTCCGTGGCCCCGACCCCGACGTAGACCAGCTGGACCAGCGTGTAGACGAGCGCGGGCAAGAGCAACGAGAGAAGTACGGCGCGTGGCACGGCGCGTCGCGGGTTGCGTGCCTCTCCGCTCGGCACGCCGACGACCTCGAACCCCTGATACGCGAACAGCGTCATCAACGTCATCGCGGGCAGCGCGGCCAGTCCGTGCGGCGCGACCGGTTCGAAACGACGAGTGTCCAAGTGCCACGCGCCCACAGCCAAAAAGATCAAAAGCGGCACGAGCTTCGCGATCGTGAGCACCACCATGACGCGCGCGCCGATTTTCACGCCGCGCACGTTGAGCCAAGCAAGCCCGACGACGACCGCGCTCGAAACGGCGAGCGCCGGCGTGTTTCCGGCTAGGAACGGCCAGAACGGCGCGGCGTTGGCGCTGACGGCGCGCGCGACGGCCGCCCACGAAATCACCGACGTCGTCCACGCCGACCAGCCGACGACGAACGAAGCCCCGCGCCCGAACGCGCGCTCGGCGTAACGCAGCGGTCCACCCGTGCGCTCCTCTTCGCTTCCGAGCACGGCGAAGGCGAGCGCGAGCGGCAGGCAGAGCGCCCCAGTCGCGACCCACGCAAAAATCGAAGCGGGACCGAGCGCCTTGGTGAGCGTGCCGGGAAAAAGATAGATGCCGCTACCGACGACGGCGTTCAGTCCGAGGCAGACGGCGTCGAACGTCGTGAGCGCACGCCGCATGCTGCTCGCGCCGCGTCAGGGTTCGTCGAGGCCGGGATAACCGTTCGACGCTGGACGAGGGTCGCCGTCGAGGTCGACCGTGGGATCGTCGCTGCCCCGGCTCGCCGTCTTCGGAATGGCGGATTTTCCGACGTTCGTGAGATGGAAATCACCTATCGCCGCGTTCTTGAACCAGGTGTCGTTGTACCAAGCGATCTCGGTACCGAAGCCGACCTGGTCGACCGCGCTACCGGCGAACTGGATCGTGCTGCAGTTCGAGCCATCAGTCCCGCCGTAGACGGAGCCGCCGGCCGTGCTCGCAAAGATGCTGTTTCGAACGGTGCCGCCCACGGGTGGTACCGCGCTCAAGCAGTCAATCGCGTTCATGCTGCCGGCGATCGTGACGTAGCGGAAATCGATCGTCGTCGAAGCGCCGAGCTCCAAGCCTTCAACGGAGTCTCCGTTCGGGCCGAGCGCGGAGTTCTCCATGAACAGAGACCCCGCCGCTAAGTAAGAGCCGAGGGCGGAGGATGCGAGCCAGCTTCTCCGGACGTGAACCTCGCCGTTCGCCGAGAACGCTCGGTAATAGCCGGCGATGCGGACATCATCGAGGTACGCGAGGCCGGTCACGGACAGCCCGGACGACACGCTCGTGCCGGACAGGGAGAGATCGGCGAGATAGGCGATGGCCGAATCCCCGGACGTCGTGACGACGAACGCGGCATTGCGCGCATCGCCCACGCTCGGCCCACCGCTAATCACCGTGCCCGTAACGCCGACGAACGCAACCTCGCCGCTGTTTGCGAGCGTCAGCGTGTCCGACAGCGTGTAGGTGCCGGCACTCAGCCGAAACACGCGCTCCGTGCCGCTCGAAAGCCCCGTTACTCCCGAGACGAGCGCCGCCGCGTCAGCGACGTTCACGACCGTCGACACCGCGAAACACGTTCCCTGTTTCGGGCCCGCCAAATGGCACGCACTCGCGGGGCAATCGGAGTGCTCGGTGCAGGGAGCGCAGCCGATACCGTCGACGCACGTGGGCTTCTTGCCACCGCACGCGGCCGTTTGCCACGCGCCGTGCGAGCACGTTTCGCTCGTCGCTCCGTCTTTGCAGCGCGGCGGATCCGCGCCCACGCACTCCGGCGCAGCGCCACCTTCGCCCGCTTGACCGCTCATGCCCGCGTCGCCGCCCGCCGCTTGCATGCCCGTACCCCCACTGCCGGTCCGACCCGCGGGACCACCCGCGCCGGTGGTCCCGCCCGACCCCGTCCCGGTGCCGCCGGTGTGACCCATGCTGCCGCCGTTTTGACCCGTGGCGCCAGCGGTTTCCGGCTCAGTGCCCCCTTGGCCCGCGTTCGGGAAATCGCCGTTGCCCGCTTGGTTCAGCGCCGCGTCACCCGACTTGCCGCCGCTCGCCGTTCCTCCTCGCGAAGCGCCGCCTCGCCCGCCCGCTTCGGCGCCCGCGGCGCCGTGAAACTGCCGTGGTCCGGAGTCGCAAGCGGCCACCACGACCGTGGTTGCGCCGCCGAGCCAAGCGAACACGGACGTGACCCTGCGCGCTCGACCCATCGTCGGGCCCTCTTAGCACGGCCGCTCACGAACGAAAGCTGCATGCGCCGCCGTGGCGAACGCGGGACCGGGCTCACGCGCGAGCTCGTCCGAGAACGATGAAAACGCGCGTCGCATGCTATGCTGCGCGGGCTTTCTGGAAGGAGAAAATCCCATGGCAAAAGGTCAAGTCCGGCCGAAAACCAACAATCAGCCGAAGCTCACCGTCAAGCAGAAGAAAGAGAAGAAGAAGGAAAAAGCCGCGACCAAGTGAGCGCGGCGTGTGAACGACGCGCCCGTCGCCCGCCCGTGGCCGCCCCTCCGGCGAGTCCGCGAAACGCGACGGGCGCGCTCACCGACGAACGCTCGCCCTCCCTCGCGCGCGTTCACGCTCGACGACGAGCGACCATCAGCGAATCACTCTTCGGGCAACGGCGCGGGCGCACCGCTCTTCGCGGCGGGCACGACATCGACGCCGCCGTCCGGCTCCGCAATCTTCGTGGCGCCCTTGCCTTCACCCGCCCTGCGCTTCGGATCGTAAGCCACGCCGTTCCGATCGATCTTCCAGCCGGGCGCCGGGTGCGCCGTGGTGCCCTGCTCCGCGAGCAAGTGTTGCGGCGACTTGTCGTCGGCGCCGACGACTCGGCCGTCGGAGGTTTGCGCGGGCGGGTGATGGTCGGTGCCCGGCGTCACCGCGCCGGTATCGCTCGGGCGCTCGCAGCTTGCGCCGACGAGCGCGCTGACGACGAGAACGACGCTGCGGAACACCAGTTTTTGCATGACGTTCACCAGGGCAAGCGTTCACCGTTCGCGTGCCAAAAGCCGCCGCTCGTGTCGAGCGTGAGCTCGTCGAGCCGCGCGAGCAGACCGCGCGCCGCATCGAGCGGCATCACTTGGCCGTGCGCGCCGGTCATCTCCGTCCGCACCATGCCGGGGTGGAGAACCGCGACCGCGACGCCCGCGGGCCTCAAGTCGACGGCGAGCGATTTGCCCGCCATGTTGAGTGCGGCTTTGCTCATGCGGTAGCCGTACGCGCCGCCCGAGCCGTTGTCGTCGATCGAGCCCATGCGGCTCGTGATGAGCCCGACTTTGGAGCCCGGTGCGAGCCTTCCGCGGAGCGCGGCCGTGATGCGCAGCGGCGCGAGCGCGTTCACCTCGAACTGCCGCCGAATACTCGCTACGTCGAGCTCCGACAGCGACCCCGAGCGCTCGAGGATGCCGGCGTTGTTGATGAGCAGCCCGATCTCCCGCACGCCCACGGCGGCGACGAGCGTCTCGATGCTGCGCTCGTCCGTCACGTCGATGCCGGCCTCGATTTCGACACCCAGCGCTTCGAGCGCGGGCGAGCTCTTGCGACAGGTCGCCAGCACCGAGAACTCCCGCTGCTTCAAGAGGTCGGCCAAGGCGAGGCCGATGCCGCGGTTTGCTCCGGTCACCACTGCGAGCGCCATGAACACTAGCCATGGGTTCGCGCACGGACGAGCGCAACCCCTCCTCGGCGTGGCAACTTGAGACGCTCGGAATTTTTGGGTCCGCCTTCACCCCCGGCCCTGCACCTGCTGCCAGCACCTTCACGTCCACCCGCCGCACCCCCTTGGAACGCCGACTTCGAGGCCGGGTCTTAGTATGTATACATATATGGATCTTTCGCACAGAACCCGTGGCCGGGACCTCGGCGTGCTACCCTCGTCTTCCGTTCAGCGCGGAGAACTCGAAGCGTGAAGTTCGCGAGACGACCTGTGCGATGCGTGGCGATCTCGGTGTTGAGCGCAGGGGCGATCGCCGTCCTCGGCTGCGGCTCGCAAGCCGACGGGACGACGGCGGGCGCCGCCGGTCACGGCGCCACGGGCAACGCCGGTACCGCCGCCGGCTTCGGCACGGGCGGCGCTGCGACGACAGGCATGGACACGGGCGGCCGCGCGAACGCAGGCGGCGGCACTGCGACGGCTAACGCCGGTTCCTCGACGTCGGCGGCGGGCGCGCGCGGCATGCCGAGCAGTGCGGGCGGGGCGAGCGGTGGCGCGCAAACCGGCAGCGGCGGAAGCGCGGCCGGCGGCGGAGTGAGCAACGACGGCGGACGCAACGCCGCAGGCGCCGCGACGGCCGGTCGCACGGGACGCGGCGGGCGCGCGGGCACGGCGGGCGGCGCCGGCGGCAACGGAGCGCTGGGCGGCGGCGGTACGAGCGGCACGCCGAACAGCGGCGGTTCGGCGGGCGCCGCCGAGATCGACGTTCCGGACGGCTACAGCCTCGTGTGGCACGACGAGTTCGACGTCGACGGCCCGCCCGATCCCAAGAATTGGAAGTTCGAGTCCGGCTTCGTGCGCAACGAAGAAGACCAGTGGTACCAGACCGCCAACGCCAGCGTCGCGGACGGCTTACTCGTGATCGAAGCGCGCAAAGAGCGCGTCACGAATCCGAATTACGAGGCCGGCAGCAGCGACTGGAAGACGAGCCGTCAATACGCCGAATACACCTCGTCGAGCATGAACACGAGCGGCCTTCAAAGCTTTCAATACGGCCGCTTCGTAATGCGCGCGAAGATCCCCACGGTGAGCGGCATGTGGCCCGCGTGGTGGACGCTCGGCGTGAAGGGCGAATGGCCCTCGAACGGCGAAATCGACATCATGGAGTACTACCAAAACAAGGTGCTCGCGAACGTCGCCTGCGGCACGAGCACGGAGTGGCAAGCAAAGTGGGACTCCGCGAGCAAGTCATTGTCGTCGCTCGGAGCGAACTGGTCGGACGATTTTCACGTCTGGCAGATGGACTGGGACGATCAGAACATCGTGCTTTCGCTCGACGGGCAGAGCATGAACACGAGCGCCCTCTCGAGCATGCTGAACGCCGACGGCTCGAGTCCGTTCAAGCAAAAGGCGTACATGCTCGTCAACCTCGCGCTCGGCGGGCAAAACGGCGGGAGCCTCGACGGCACGTCGTTCCCGCAGCGTTACGAGGTCGACTACGTGCGCGTGTTCCAGAAGAACTGACGCGCGTCAGGGGCCGGGCGCGCCCGCCGCAATCCAGTTCGTGATTGTCGCGGTGTCCGCCGCCGAGAAGCAGGGGTTTTGCGTGCAGCCGCGCGGCATGATGAACGTGCCGCACTGGTGCTGCTCGAGCTCGAGCAGCGCGCTGTTCGCTGCGTCGCTCTTCGTGACGAGGTGATCGTTGCCGCACTGCGAGACGCCCGTACCGGTGAGCGTGCTGTAGAGCGTCGACAGGTTCGAATTCGTGAGCTTCGGATTCTGTCGGCCCCCGTGGCAGGAGGAGCTGCCGCACTGCGTTTGGACGATCGCGGCCACGGCCGTGAACGCGCTCGCGCCGCCGCTGCCGGTCATGCCGCCCGCGCCTTTTCCGCCGATGCCGCCGGAACCACCGCGGCCCGCGCCGCCGAGCGTCATGCCCGTCCCGGCGCCGCCGCCGAAAGGCTTGGCGCCGCCCGTGCCCGAGCCCGTGCCTGCATTACCGCCGGTACCGAAGCTACCTCCGCGGCCTGCGCCGCCAAAGGTCGAGCTCGTCCCGCTGACTCCGCCCGTGCCGAAGCCCGCGCCCGCGCTGCCGGCCGCGTTCATGCTGCCGCCGCCACCGCCCGTGGCTGCGCTGCCACCAGTGGCTCCGGTACCGCCCGTCGTGCCGCCGCTGCCGCCCGTCGACTTAGTGCCGCCGCTGCCGCCGGGCGCGGCAGGGCTGCCCGCACCCGGGTGACCTGCGATGATGGCGCTGCTACCGCTCGAGCCACCGGCGTCGGGGAAGTCGAAGTCGGTCAACGGCTGTGGACCGCACGCCGCGAAAATAGCCCCAGCACTACAGGCGACTAAAATGAGCGCTTTTGACCGAACGAGAGAATTGCGGCTCACTATGGGCATAAGTGATCTTCGAGGCCAAGCATCAGGCAGGTGTCGGAGGGAGCGCTAAAAAAGTGCCTGAGCACCTCATAACTTTGCGCTCCCACGTGAATCCGAACGGCTCGCTCTCAAACCGTGCACTGACGCGTAATTTTGCCGCTGCACCCCAAGACGCACGCTGGCCCCGAGTCCTCTGGCGAGAGACGCGCGAGAGCCGTAGAATCGCTAGTCTCTACCCCGTCACGGCCAATGAGCGCCACAACGAGCGCCGGTCCTCGCCCGGACACGACTACAGGCGACGTCGACGCGCCGGCTGAAGCCCCGTCAGCGCCAGCGCAGCCGCTCGCGCTCCGTCAGCTCGTGGCAGATCACCTGGACTTCGTCTGGCGTTCGTTACGAAGGTTCGGCGTTCCACAAGCCGACGTCGACGACGCGGCGCAGCAGGTGTTCCTGATCGCGAACGACAAGCTTTCGCGCATTCACCCGGGTAGCGAACGCTCGTTTCTCGTCGGCGTCGCGACGCGCGTCGCGTCACACGTCCGGCGTTCGTATCATCGGCGTGAGGCGGCCGAACAACGCTTATCGGTCAACCCGCACGACGCCACGCCGGATCCAGAGCAGCTCGCGCAGCGGCTCGAGGCGCGCACGCTCCTCGACAAGGTCCTCGACGGCATGCCGGAGGACCTCCGAGCGGTCTTCGTGCTGTTCGAGCTGGAGGAGCTGTCCATCGATCAGACTGCCAGCCTCTTGATCCTACCTCGGGGTACAGTGGCGACGCGGCTCAGACGAGCACGTGAAGTCTTCCACGAGCAAGCAAAATTGGTGGGAGCGGGCATAGGTATGAAGAAGAAGTCGGAGCCATGAACGATCCAGTGAGACTGCTCGAGGTCGGAGCCGACGAGTTCGAAGCCGAGTTGCTTCGGGCCGGGCGTTCCGACGTGATGCCGGCGCATAGCCGCAAGCAGATCCTCGCTGGAATCGGCATCGGCGGGCTTCTCACCGCCAGCACGGTGGCCACCGGTGTCCGGGCAGCCGCCAAGGGTTGGCTCACCACGGCAGGGGTCGGCACCGTCGGGGCGTTGGCTGTCTGGGCGGGCGTTCACACACTCAGTGCCGGCTCGAAACCGACGGCGGTCGCTCCGCATGTCGCCGTGCCGGCCGCCGTCCACCAGACTCCGGCCATGGAGCCGGTCGTCGCCCCGCCGGCGCCACCCGTCGCCGACACCATGAGCTCGGAGGCGGAATCCGTTCCTGCGACGAGCCCGGTGAGGTCCGCGCCGCGCGTCCCGGCCGGGACGGATCATTCGCTGGCCGCGGAGCTGTCGGTGATCGATCAGGCGCGCTCGGCACTCGCGAACCGCGACTACACGCAAACGTTGCGACTCCTGGACGACTATTCGCACCACTTCTCCAAGCATCGCCTCCGGAGTGAAGCGACGGTGCTCCGGATCGAAGCGCTGGCCGGGCGAGGCGATCGCGATGCTGCCACGCGCGTCGGTCGCGACTTCTTGCAGAGCCATTCGAACGGCCCGTACGCGCAGCGCGTCCGTTCCGTGATCGGGGACGCCGCGCCGAGCACGCGCGCGCAGTGACGCGGGAGCGCGTGGTGTCGTCTTCGCTACGACGCTCCCTCGTGCGCACGGTAGCGGTCGGCCTCGCTCTCGGCGCGCTCGCCTGCGAGGAGGATTTCCCGCTGGGCTCCTGGAACGCTGCGCCGTCGCAAGCCATGCCGTCGGCGACCTCGACGGCCACCTCGACCGCAACGGGGACCACCACCGCGACGAACCCGCCGCCGCCACCCCCGCCGCCGATCGCGTGCGCGGAGACCGGCACGCCCGGCGCGCTGAACACGCCCGGCATGTCCGTCGGGACGACCACGCTCTCGACGGATTGGACCTGGCCGACACCCGTCGATTCCCTCGAGTGGGACCTCGTGATGGAGACCGATCCGGTGACGGACGGCTACTACTGGGCCCACCAGTTCTCCTTCGTCAACGGCCTCACCGCCTTCTTCGGTCTGCAGGCGCACGGCGGCTACATCGATCCCAACGCGACGGGACCGGGCTCACAGACCGTCGACTTCACGAAGATGGCCGTTTACTGGATCGCCGGTCCTCCGAGCGACGCCGAGCTCGGGGACATCAACCAGCCCGGCATGGCCCGCAAGGCGGTCGTCACGCAGGGCAACGTGCAGTGGATGACGATCCACGCGAAGTTCGAGTGGACGGCGTGCGACCTTTATCACCTGCGGATCGGGAAGGATTCGACCGCCGACAACGGGGACGTCTGGTACGGCGCCTGGATCCTCGACCAGACGACCGACGTAGAGACGTTCATCGGCCGGATCCTCGTGCCGGCGGCCTGGGGACAAATCTCCGCCCTCAGCACGACCATGACGACGCGTATCGACGGCGCTCAGACCGCGCCGCCCCTGACGAACTGCGGCGACCCGGAGCCTGCATCCGGCATCTTCGGCACGCCGACGGCCAACGACGGTCAGGTGACGCCGCTCCGTCATACCGATCGGTTCGCCGTGCCCGCACGCTGCGGCACCTCCCGCTTCACCGACCTCACGAACGCCGCGACCGGCCTCACGAGCGGCGTACGCCAGGAAATCGGCGTGCATCCCCTTTCGTCCCCGTAGCGCTTGCCGTATTCGCGGCGTTCACCAGAGCCGCGCGCCGAGGCGGAGCGCGCCGTTCGCCGCGGCGCTCGGCACCTTGAAGATATCGGTGTCGGGCTCGCGAAACACGTACGTCCAGCGCGTGATCGGCAAGACGGCGCTCACGTCGCCTTCGACGAACCAGGTCGTGCCGAGTGCTTGATGCAACCTGAGGCCGAGATCGAACGCGACCCACGCGCGACTCCGCGTCGAGGAATGCGGGAGGCCCGCGCCCCAGCCCGTCACGGCGCCGAGCTCGGCGCCGACGCACGGCGCGATGCCGGAGACATCCTGCCACGCGAGCACGACCGAGCAGAGCGTCGGCGCCGCATAGACCAGCTGAAACGACGCCGAGCCCCCGCCCGTCGCGGGCGGCGTGGCGCCGACCACGTGCTTCGGCGAGCGCAAGAAGGTGAGCTCGACATCGATCGCCGAAATCGGATCGTCGGCGTGCGCGGCGCGCCATCCGAAGCTCGCCGAACCGCCGTACGCGATGCCCGGCGTGACGCCGCCCTCCAATGTCGGACCGAGCGACGCCGTCCAGGGGGCACGCGCCTCGAGACTGCTCGGCTCGGATGGCTCCGGCTGGGGCGCCACGTCGGCAGGCGGCTCGGGCGGTTTGGGCGGCTTGGGCGGCTCCGTTGATTTGTCGCCGGGCGCCGGCTCGGGAGTGGGAGCGAGCGACGCTTCCGGATCGATGGCGAGCGCGGTCGCGAGCGCGAGCACGGTCGCGACCTCGCCGCAGTCGGGACCCGCGACTTCGCGTGACTCGGTCGTGCCGTCGGCTTGCCGCACGACGAGGCTGCCTACGAGCGAGCCGCCGTGCCGCGCGATGGTAACGACGAACGTGCGCGCGAAGTCACCGCTCGTCGCGAGGCGCGCGCTCGTGGTGCGACGAAAGACCTGCGTGTTGAAGTCGTCCGCGCTCGGACACCCCGCTTCGGCGTGGTACTCGATGCGGATCGGCTCAGTCGCGCCTGCCGCGAGCGCAGCGCGCGCGACGCACGCGACGCCGCCCACGGCGAGCGCAGCGTGCGCGCGCGAAGCGAATCGTTTGCGCGGGCTTTGCTTCTCGTTCAACGCCACCACGACACGAGCCGCGCGCGATCGGGCGCAGCGAATGGACCCGCTGCCCGCGACGATACTATCCTTGAGACGAGTTCGGCGGGATTGGAAGCCGCAAGCGCGGCGGGACCGTTCATGCAAGAATTTTCCGGTTATACGTCGATTTGCGCGGAGCCGACCTTTGCCCCAAGTAATTCCCCGAGCCCCCGCGTTCATGTCGACCGAGACCCCCAATGAGCACGAACCCACCGCCGCATCAGCTCGATCGCGCCCTCCAGCGTGACCGCTTCCGGCGCGTGCTCACGGGCAGCGCGGTCGTCGTCGTCATCATGCTGCTCGACGCGGTCGCGCGGTTCCTGGTGGTGCCGACGGGCGCACGCACGGCATCCTACGTGTTTCTCTGGGGGCTCGAGGTCCCCGTCACGCTCGGCCTGTTGAGCGTGGGGTATCGCTTCACGCAGCGCCGCCGTTTCGGCGCCTCCGGGACGCTGCTCACGACGGTCGCCGTCGCGGGCGTGAGCGGCGTGCTCTTCGGAGTCGCGCTGTCGCTTTTGGCTCGGCACTACCCCGCGTTCCGGCACCCCGAACGGGCGCCGTCCGTGCTCCGCGGCATCGCGTTCGGCCTGATGTTCGGCCAGCTCCATGCCGGACTCTGGGCGATGGCGTTCGTGTACCCGTTCGCCGCGGAAGACGCGCGGCTCCGCGCCATCGAGGCCGAGCGCCTGCGCTCTGCCGTGGAGGCGGCGCAGCTCCGGGCACACCTCGAGCCGCACTTCCTCTTGAACACGTTGAACGCGATCGCGGGGCTCGTCACGGAGGATCCGCGCGAGGCGCGCCGCCTCATCGGCTGTCTCGGTGACCTCTTGCGTGACGCCGCGCGACCAGGCAACGAGCTCCAGACCGTGGACAAGGAGCTCGAGTGGCTCGACCGCTACGTCGCGATCCTGCACGCGCGGCACCGCGACGCCCTGCGGTTCCGCTGGGAAATCTCGCCGGAAGCCCGCGCCGCTCTGTTACCGCGGCTCCTGCTTCAGCCGCTCGTGGAGAACGCGGTAAAACACGGAGCGCTCAAGCGCGCCGAGGGCGGCGAGGTCGTCGTGCGCATCGAGCTCGTGCGCGGCGCCGCAGGCGACTCGCGCATCGTGTGCACGGTGGAAGACAACGGACCCGGGCTCGGCGAGCCGCGCTCCGGCGCGATCGGCCTCCACGTCGTGCGCCGCCGGCTCGAGCTCAATCACCCGGGCGCGGCGCTCCGCCTGGAGTCTTCGGAACACGGCACGCGCTCGATCGTCGACCTGCCGCTCCTCCGCGCCGCGCCGCTCGAGGCCACGCGGTGAACACGACCGCCGCCGAAGCCCCGCGCCTGCGAGCGCTCGTCGTCGAGGACGAGTGGCCGGCGCGAAACTACCTGGTCGAGCTGCTCGAGGGCACGGGCGCGGCGCAGGTGGTCGGCGCCGTGGGCCACGCCGACGAAGCGCGCCGCATCCTGAGCGAAGGCCGGGAACGTCTCGCCGTCGATGTCGCGTTCGTCGACATCGAGCTCGCGGAAAAGAGCGCGCGGGCCGGGCTCGAGCTCGCTCGCGAGCTCGTCGGCACGCCGCGTGCGCCGCTCTTCGTGTTCGCGACGGCCTACGAGCAGCACGCGCTCGAAGCGTTCGAGCTCGGCGCGGCCGACTACCTTCTGAAGCCGTTCACCGAAGAGCGCGTCGGCCAATGCACGGATCGCTTGCTCGCGCGCTTCCCGGGACGCAATTCGGCGCAGGCGAGCTCGACGGCACGCATCGTCGCGCGCAAGGGCAACGGGCTCGTCTTCCTCGACCGCGACGAAGTGTGGGCCTTCGAAGCGTCGGAGCGCTTGACCTTCGTGCACACACCGCACGGCACCTTCGATCTCGAGCTCTCGCTCTCGGCCATCGAGTCGAGCTTCGGCGACGCCCTCAAGCGCGTGCATCGGAGTTGGCTCGTGCACGCCGCGCAGGTGCGTGAGCTCGTGCGCGACGGCAGCGAAACACGCATCTTCGTCGGCGCCGGCCTCGGGGGTGAACGGCGCGGCGTGTGGGTTCCGGTGGCACGGGAACGCTCGGCGCAGGTGCGTGCCTGGCTGCTGGCGGACACGCGCGGCCTCAAGCGATAGTGTCCGAGCGCTCGCGCGGTTCGTCGCTCGGCGGCGGCGGCTCGTGACGAGGCAAGCACGCTTCGTCGGATTTGGCGCAAAATGCGGGACTTTACACCTACAGGCTTACGTTGGCAGTGTCGGATGAAACCAGGCCGCCGCCCCTCCGTGGCCGTGTTCGCCGCCGTGCTCTCGGGACGCTTCGCGTTCGCACAAGCTCCCGCTCCCGCGCAGCCGAACGCGGCGCCGGCCGCCGAAGAGATGCCTCCGACCCCCGCGGTGGAGGATCCGATGCTCTTGCCGGTCCCGCCCCCGCACCGCTTCATCGCGTCGTGGGACGAAGCGGAGCGGCTCCTGCGCGCTCGCTCGCTCGACCTACGGAGCGCCTACGACGACATCCGGCGCGCCGAGGCGGATTCGCGGACGGCGCTCGCGGCCGTGCTGCCGACGTTGAGTGCGTCGGGCACGGCGACGCACACGATCTTGGATCTACCGAAGCGGTCGAGCGTCGCGGTCGTCGACCAAACGGGCAACCTCACGACCACGAGCGGCGGCTCGAACACGTATTCGGCGAGCGTGCGCGCGTCGATTTCGCTGATCAACTTCCAGGCGTGGCACCAGATCGGCAGCGCCCGCGCGGGCGAAGACGTCGCGCGTCTGTCGTACGAGGACCTCGAGCGCACGACGGCCGCCGGGCTCGCGACCGCGATCGCGCAGAACGTGACGGCCGAGCGTGTCTCCGAACTCGGCCGCGTGGGCTTGCGTAACGCGCTCGAGCGACTCGCGCTCACGGAAGCCAAGGAGCGCACCGGCACCGCGACCGGCCTCGACATCGTGCGCGCACGACAAGACGTGGCGAGCGCGCGGAGCTCACTCGTCAATAGCGACGAGGCGCTCAGAAAATCCCGTGAGAGTCTCGGGCTCGCGGTCGGCTACACCGATCCAATCGGCGTCTTGCCCTCGACCGACCTCTCGAGCATCGAGCGGAGCGCGCTCAAATCCTGCCGACCCATCCCCGATCTCGAGCACCGTCCGGACGTGCTCGCGACGAGCAAGAACGTCGAAATCGCGAAGCGCCGCGCGACCGAAGTGGATCTCGGGTTTCTCCCGACGCTCTCGGCGGGCAGCACGCTCGGTACGAGCTTCACGGACGCGAGCAACAGCGAAGCCCACACCACCTGGAACATCCAAGCCATCCTGACGGTACCGCTCTGGGACGGCGGCGCGCGCTACGGAGCGCGGCGCAGCGCGGCGGCTGCGGCGGATCAGAGCGCGGCTTCGCTCGAAGCCTTGCGGCGCAACAGCACCGTCGGGCTCGTGCAGGCGCGCCGCTCGGTCGACGTCGCCGAGGAGTCGCGGCACGTCGCGCAAGAAAGCCGCGATCTCGCCTACGAAGTGGATCGGCTGACACGCCTCGCCTACCAGACCGGCAAAGGCACGAGCCTCGATCTCGTGACCAGTGCCGCCGCGCTGCGGCAAGCCGAGGTAAACCTGGCCGTCGCCGAGCTCGGACTCGTGCAAGCGCGCCTCGACAACCTGCTCACCCTCGCCAATTGCTCGGTCGCTCGATGAAAAAGTGGCTGTTTCCCTTGCTCGTGCTCGTCGCCGTCTCGGGCGGTGTCGGGTACTACTTCTACCAGCGCGCCCATCGCCCGCCGGAGGTCCTGTACAAGACAGCGCCGCTCGAGCGGCGCAGCATCAGCTCGCGCGTGACGGCCTCCGGCACGTTGCAGGCGCGCGTGACGGTCCAGGTCGGCAGCCAGGTCTCGGGGCGCGTGCTCGCGTTGATGGCGGACTTCAATTCGAAGGTGAAAAAAGGCGAGATCGTCGCGAAGCTCGATCCGCAGCTCTTCGAGGCGGCGCTCCAGCAGGACCGCGCGAACCTGGCGGCGGCCGAGGCGAACGTCGCCAAGGCGATGGCCACCCAGACGGACGCGGATCGCCAATACGAGCGCGCCAAGACGCAGAAAGCCGAAGGTCTCGCGGCGCAGGTCGACGTCGACAGCGCACAGACGGCGGCCGCGGTCGCGCACGCCACCGTCACGCAGGTGAAGTCACAAGTGGAGCAGGTCCGCGCGCAGGTGCACCAGGACCAGGTGAACATCTCGCTCACCGTGATCAAGTCGCCGATCGACGGCGTCGTCATTTCGCGCAACGTGGACGTGGGTCAGACCGTCGCCGCGTCGCTGCAGGCTCCCGTGCTCTTCACGATCGCTGAGGACCTCACGAAGATGCACATCGAGGCGAGCGTGCCGGAAAGCGACGTAGGCAAGCTCGCGGTCGACATGCCCGTGCAGTTCACGGTGGATGCGTTTCCCGGGCAGCGCTTTCGCGGCCGTATCGAACAGGTACGTAACGCCGCGGTCACCGTGCAGAACGTCGTCACGTACTTGGCCATCGTGGCGGTCGACAATCCCGAGCTCAAGCTGCGCCCGGGCATGACCGCCACCGTCACGATCGTCACCGCGCGCAAAGACGACGTCGTCGCCATCCCGAACGCCGCGCTGCGCTTCAAGCTGCCGAACGCACCCCCGCCCGGCGGACACGGGCGTGCGTCCGGCAGCGCGCATCCGGGCGGCAGCGCGCATCCCGGCGGCAGCGCGCGTCCGGGCGGCAGCGCCGCAGCCGCGGGCAGCGGGCACGGCGGTTGGCGGCATCGTCACGAGGAGGGTCCGGCGGCCAGCGCGAGCGCGGCGGCGTCGGGCGGCTCGCCGGCGGCGTCCGGCTCCGGCAGCGCCGCGGCGCCCCCGCGGAGCGGCGCACCGAGCGCGTCCGCGTCGGCGGACACCCCCTGGGCGGCAGCGAGCGACGACAGCAGCCAGAAGACGGCATACCTGCTCAAGAACAACGCCCCCGTCGCCGTCAAAATCCGGGTCGGTATCACCGACGGCAGCTTCACCGAGGTGCTCGACGACTCGCTCAAGGAAGGCGACGAGGTCATCGTGGAAGGCCCGCCGCCCGGGGGCGGCTCGAGCTCGCCCGCACCGCAAGGTCAAGGCCAACGCAGCGGAGCGCCGCGCATGCACGGGCCGTTCTAGCTCGAGTAAACCAGCCTGGAAGTCAAAGTGGCGCTGATCGACCTCGATCGAGTTTACAAGATCTACAACGAAGGCACGGAGTCCGAGGTGCGCGCGCTCGCCGGCGTGTCGCTGTCGATCGAACCCGGCGAGTTCGTCGCGGTGATGGGTCCGAGCGGCTCCGGCAAATCCACGCTGATGAACCTGCTCGGCTGCCTCGACCGCCCGACACGCGGCAGCTACCTGCTCGACGGCGAGGACGTTTCGAAGCTCGGGAAGAATCAGCTGGCCGAGGTCCGCAATCGAATGCTCGGCTTCGTGTTCCAAAACTTCAATCTCTTGCCGCGCATGAGCGCGCTCGAAAACGTCGAGCTGCCGCTCGTGTACGCGAACGTACCGTCGCGTGAACGCAAGGCGCGCTCGAGCGAGGCGCTCGCGAGCGTCGGGCTCGGCAACCGTCAGGGTCACCACCCGAACCAGCTTTCGGGCGGGCAGCAGCAGCGCGTGGCCATCGCGCGTGCTCTGGTCGGCCGCCCCAAGATTATTTTCGCGGACGAGCCTACCGGCAATCTCGATTCGCACACGAGCATGGAGGTGATAGCGATGCTGCAAGCGCTCGCGCCGACCGGGATCACGGTGGCGCTCGTCACGCACGAGCCGGACATCGCGGAGTTCGCCGCGCGCACCGTGGTCGTCAAAGACGGTCTCATCGTGCGCGACGAACGCCACGAACCGAAGCGCGCCCTCGTGCCCGAACAACCGGAATCGCATCCGTGAGCCTCTTCGTCACGCTTCGCATCGCGCTCCGGGCGCTCTCGCGCAATCGGCTCCGCAGCTTCCTCACGACGCTCGGCGTGATCATCGGCGTCGCCGCGGTCATCACGATGACGGCCCTCGGCGAGGGCGCCAAGGCCCGCATTCAAGCCGCGTTCGCGTCGATGGGCACCAACATGCTGGTCGTCTCCCCCGGCTCCACCTCCCTCGGCGGCGTGCGCGGCGGGCTCGGGACGATGCCGTCGCTCACCTGGGAGGATCTCAAGGCGATTCAACGCGATGTGCCGTCGGTACGCGCCGCCGCGGCCGTCTTGCGCTCGACGCAATCCGTCGTGAGCGAGACGAACAACTGGTCCACGAGCATCCAAGGGACGTCGCCCGAATATTTCGACGTGCGCAACTGGCCGATGGCGAGCGGGTCGAACATCACGCAGGGCGACGTCGACACCGGCGCCAAAGTGATCGTGCTCGGTCAGACCGTCGTGGATCAGCTGTTCGGCCCGAACTCGGACCCCGTGGGTCAAGTCGTGCGCATCAAACAAGTGCCGTTCAACGTCGTCGGCGTCGCGGCGAAAAAGGGACAATCTCCCATGGGGCAGGACTACGACGACACGGCGTTCGTGCCTCAATCGACCTTCGCGCAAAAGATCCAAGGCGGCCTCGGCAAGTACCTGCAGGGCACCATCTTCGTGTCCGCGACCTCCGACGCCGACACGGCACGTGCGGAAGAATCGATCGAGTCGCTCCTGCGCGATCGGCACCAGCTCCGTCAGAACGAGGACGACGACTTTCAGATCCGAAACCTCGCGGAGATCGCGAGCGCGCAGGAAGAGGGCACGAAGACGATGACGACGCTGCTCGCGAGCGTCGCGGCCGTGTCGCTCCTCGTCGGCGGCATCGGCATCATGAACATCATGTTGGTCTCCGTCACCGAGCGCACGCGCGAGATCGGCGTGCGCATGGCGCTCGGCGCGAAACCGCGGCACGTGCTCGCCCAATTCTTGATCGAAGCGCTCGTGCTCTCCATCGCGGGCGGCATCCTGGGCATCGCCCTCGGAGTCGGACTCGGCATCGCGCTCGGACGCCGTTTCGATTGGCCCGTGCTGTTCCAGCCGCAGGTGATCCTGGTCGCGGCGGGCTTCAGCGGCCTGGTCGGCATCGTCTTCGGCCTCTATCCCGCGAAGAAAGCCTCGGAGCTCGACCCCATCGATGCGCTCCGGCACGAATAAGCTACGGTTCGCGGCTCGAAATGCCGACGGACGTGGCGCCAGAGCCAGTAGAACCCCGCGCCGTGTGTACGCGCTGCGGGCGCCCCGTGAAGGTGTGTTTGTGCGCGGAGCTCGTGCCGGTTCATACCCGCACGCGCGTGCTCATCCTGCAGCATCCGCGTGAGAGCGACGTGCCGATCGGGACGGCGCGCATCGCCGAGCTGATGCTGCCGAACTCGGAGCGGCACGTCGGCGTCGAGCTCGAGGACAAGCCGCGCGTGCAGGAGCTCTTGAGCGATCCGGCGCGACCCGCCGTACTGCTCTATCCCGGCGCCGGCGCGGAAGACATCGTCGCTCGTACGCCAGAGGGGCCGGTGACGCTCGTCGTGATCGACGGCACTTGGTGGCAAGCGCAGAAGCTCTTCAAGAAGAACCCGGGACTTTCGCGGCTGCCGCGCTACGCGCTCGAGCCCGCGAGCCCGAGCCGCTACCGCATCCGGCGCGAGCCCGCGGCGCATTGCGTCTCCACGATCGAAGCCATCGCGCTCGCGCTCGGCGCGCTCGAAGGAAACGACGACGCCCGCGCGCTGCTCAGACCGTTCGATGCCATGGTCGAGCACCAGCTCCGCTTCGCGACGGAGCAAGGCGCGAAGCGCCACCACGCGAAGACTCGGGCCCCGCGCAGGCGGCGCTTTCCGGCGGCGTTCAGCGAGCGCGCGGCCGATCTGGTCGTCGGCTACGGTGAGACGAACGCGTGGCCGCGCGACACACCGCTCGGCCGCGAGGCGGAAGTCTTGCATCTCGTGCTCGAGCGCGTCGCGAGCGGCGAGCGCTTCGAGGCGTTCATCGCGCCGCGGCGGCCGCTCTCACCGTCCTTCGCGCACCATACGGGTATCGCGAGCGAGCGGGTGCTCGGCGCCGCGCCGTTTGCGGAGTTTCTCGCGCGCTTTCATGCGTTCGTCCGGCCGAGCGACGTGCTCGCCGGCTGGGGCTACTTCTGGGCCGAGGCGCTCGCGCGCGAGGGCGTGACGCTGCCCGAGCAGATCGATTTGCGCTTGGTGGCGCGCGAACACTTGCGCGAGCGCACCGGCGACGTGCTCGACTGCGCGCAGAAGCTCGGCATGCCGCCCGTCGCGCCCTGGGCGTCCGGACGCACCGGACGGCGCGCGGCCGGCGCACTCGCCGTGGCCCGCGCCCTCGTGCAAGCGGCGACGCTCGAAGGCGCCTGAGCGGACGGGGCTGGCGCCGGCTCGGCGCCGCCATCGTCAGTGTGACGGCTGCGCCCGGTCGAAGCCGCGCGCGAGCTTCTGCCGTGCTTCGGCGTCGCCGTCGCGGGCGGCGCGTTCGAGCGTCTGATGCACGAACTCCTGCGTCTTTGCCGTTTCGGCGCGCAGCCCGCCGAGCGCCTTGTCGAGCGTCGCGGCATCGAAGGGCTCCTGCTCGAGGCTGGTCACGACGGCCTTGCGCGCCTCCGCCGTCGCGCGCCTGTGCTCGAGCAGCTCCTCGCGGTGACCCGCCAGGATCCCGCCGAACGGTCCCGGCCCGCGCCGCCGCTCCGCACGCTGGCGCCCGTCACGCATTCCGTGCGTCGCCTCGTCACGTGCGTTCATCGCGCGCGCTCGCGAGCGGTGAATGAAGCCGCCGACGAAGATACCGGCGCAGAGTAAATTGAGCGCGCCCGAAATCGCGAGCGCGATGATGAGGCGTCTGGAGAGCGGGGTCATGGTCACTCCTCTAAATCGACGAGCGTGCCGCGCGCGAGCGCAGCCAGGTCGTCCTCTGCAATGGCCGCGCCGTCGGACGCCGCCGAAGTCGCCGTGAGAGCGCTCGTCGTCGCGAGCTCGCCGTCCTCGAACGGAGTCCCCACGATGCCCCAGCCCACGCCGAGCGCCGCGGCAAACGCCCAGCCCACGGCCGGGATCCACGCGCGCCGGAACGGCCACCATACGCTTCTTTGGGGCACCCTGAGCGGGATCTCGTTCAGGCGCCGCAGGAGCGCCGCACTCGGCTCCGGCGCCGCGCTCGGCTCCGTGAACATGGTGTCGAGCTCCGTCTCGGCGGCCAAGAGCGCGCGCGCTCGTTCCGAGCTCTCGAGCAACGCCTCCGCCGCGCTCCGCTCGCCGTCCGGCCAGAGCTCGAGCCGTCCGCCGTAAGCCGCGACGAGCTCGCCGAAGCGTTCGAACGAGAGCGGCCGAATCACGACGCACCTCGTGCGGCGCGCTCCGGCGCGAGCTCCGCCTTCAGGGTGCGACGCGCACGAGCGAGCAGCGACTCGATCGCCTCGGCGCCGACCCCGAGCACTTCGGCCGCTTCCTTGCCCGACAGGCCGTGCAAATGCACGAGCGTGACCGCCGCAGCCTGCCGCTCCGGGAGCGCGGCGATCGCGTCGTTCAAGGCGAGGACGCGGCGCTTCTCGTCGAGCAAGCTGAGCTGGCGGGCTGAAATGGGCATATCGTCTTCGTCGGGCAACGGCTTCAGACGGCCTCGAGCGCGCAAGCGATCGACGGCCAAATTGTGGGTGATGCGATGCAACCAGGTAGTCACGCGCGCGTCCGGCACGTAGTCACGGGCGCGCTGCCAAAGCCGGAGAAACGTCTCCTGCACCACGTCCTCCGCCTCGCTCGCGTCACGGAGCAGTCGCTCCGCGAAGCGCGAGAGCTTCGGCGCGTACCGCCGCACGAGCTCGCGGTACGCGCCAACGTCGCCTTCGCCCACCCGCAGCACGAGTGCCGCATCGTCGTCGGACACCATCTGTTGCTGCGAGTGGGTCACGGGCGCGGGCTAGCATGGGTCATCTACGAGTGATCGGGAAGGCTCCTGTCTCCCGATGCGCTCAGCTCTTCTTGTCGTGGTCGCAGTGTCCACCGTGACCGCCGCCTGCAGCGGCGAGCTCGTCCTGCGTGATCACCTTGTCGTTGTTCTTGTCGAAGCGACCGAACCACGTCTGCGTCTGTGCCTGGAGCTCGGCGAGCGTGAGCTTGCCGTCGTTGTTCGTGTCGGCGTGCTTCATCATCCGGCGCGGGCCGTCACCGAGCTCGTCTTGCGAGATGACGCCGTCCTTGTTCTTGTCGAGCTTGGTGAAGCGGGCCTGCGCACCAGCCTGGGCCTCGGCGAGCGTCACCTTGCCGTCGTTGTTGGTGTCGAGGTGCGCGAACATGCGACCACCGCCGTGCGCCAAAGCCGCACCGCTCAGAGCCGTCACCGCCGCCAAAACCGAGAACATGTGAAATTTCTTCATTGTGGTCTCCTTGCCGGTTCCGACCGGCTTCACGAGGTTCAACGAGGCGGAGCGCGGGATCCGTCGCAAGAAAAAATATCCAAAAATAACGGATATTTAGCGTTTGATCGGGAAAGAGCACTTACAGCTCCGGCAAAATCACCGGCTCGGAGCTAGAGTCGCCAAGGAATGAGCGAGAAAGAGGACGAGGTCGACGATGCCTGGGGAGACGAGCCTGCTGCCCCCCTCGCGAGCACCACGCCACCCGCGCGCCCGAGCACGACGCCACGAGACCGGTCGAGCAATGTGCCACTCGCGCGCCCGAGCACGACACCACGAGAGCCCGCCAGCAATGCGCCGTCGCCGTCGGCGCAAACGGGCGCCGCC
This sequence comes from Polyangiaceae bacterium, assembly GCA_025936045.1. GTDB lineage: Bacteria > Myxococcota_A > Polyangia > Polyangiales > Polyangiaceae > PMG-095. Next base: position 68,073 of record JAICUB010000024.1, read on the forward strand.
AAACCACCGAGCACACCCCCGAGCAAGGCGGTGAGCACGCCACCGCGGCCCGCATCGAGCTCGAGCCCGCCTCGGCCGCCCTCGTCCAATCCACCACGACCCTCGAGCCCGCTGCGCTCGGCGCCGAGCTCTTTGGCACCGCGACCCGTGGCTTCGTCGCCGCCGCGTCCGCTCACGTCGAGTCCGCCCGGCGCTTCGAGCATGGCGCCGCGCTCGCAGTCGAACAAAACGACGCTCATCGGCATCCCCGCGCCTTCCGTCGCGCCCGCGGCCGGCGGTGACGCTCCGAAGGTGCACCCCGTATCCATGCCGCCCGTCGCGGCACCGGCTCCCACTACTTCCACGGCCGCATCCGCGGTCGTCACGCCCGCGCCGAGTTCGACGGCAGCGGTGTCGACGTCGACAGCGCCCGTGGCGACCTCCTCACCGCCACGTGTGGAGACCCAATCGTCCAACGCGAAACCGGAGGCGTCCGAAGCGAAAAGCACGAACGGAAAGGCCGCGCCGGAGCGCGCTGACGAAACGTCGTCGCCCGACAAAGAAGCCGAGGAAGAGCGAGCGCGCCGGCCGTTCTCGAACACGCGCGCCGATTCGCCGCAGGCCAAGGGCGATCGCTCGCGCTCTCAGGTGCGTGGGTCGGTGCCCCCAGGAGACGGCGGCGGTTCCACGTCGCGCTGGCTCGTGCTCAGTCTGGTTATCGCCGGCGTGATCATGGCCGGGCGTCTCTATTTCCAGAATCGGCAAGCGGGCACGACCGCACCGGCGGCCGAGCCGCCCGCCACCACGGCCGCGGGCGAAGCGACTCCCGCGCAGACCGCGGCGCCCGCGCAGACGGCCACCGGAGCGACACCCGAAGCGAGCGCGGCATCGAGCCCCGTCGCGAGCGCCGAGGCGGCACCAGCGGCCGCTGCCCCTGCGAGCGCGGAGCCGAGCGCGAGTGCGGCGCCGGACGGCTCACGCGTCGTGATCGTGAAGATCAGTCCGCCGGGCGCGCGCCTCTTCTACAAGGGCAAACCCGTGGGTTCCTCGCCGGTCACCGTCGAGCTTGCTCCCGGCGAAAAGAAGCGCTCGTTCGAGGTCGGCATGCCGGGCTGGGTCACGCGCCGATTGGTCGTCGACGGCTCCAAGCCCGAGGTGTTCATCGGGCTCAAGCCGGAGTAGCGAGCGGGCGTCTCGTCGAGCCTGGGGCGCTGGCGGCCGAGTGGTGAACAGCCGTCCGGCAGGGCGCAGGCGGCCATTTCTACGCGGGTTTCGCGCGGCATGGCGCCTGCACTCTCGCCGCCCATGAGCGAAGAAAAGCGAACCAAGTCCGAAAACCTGCGCGACGCCGTGGCGTCGATTCACAAGGCCTATGGCCAAGGGGCGATCATGCGCTGTGGGGACGGCGCGAACGAATCGGTCCAAGTCGTATCGACGGGCTCACTCGCGCTCGACGAAGCGCTCGGTGTCGGCGGCTACCCGCGCGGCCGCATCGTCGAAGTGTACGGTCCGGAATCGAGCGGCAAGACGACGCTCACACTGCATGCGATCGCGGAAACTCAGGGCGCCGGGGGCGTCGCGGCGTTCATCGACGCCGAGCACGCCTTCGATCTGCGTTACGCGCGCGCCGTCGGCGTCGACCCGACACGGCTGCTCGTCTCGCAGCCGGACTGCGGTGAACAAGCGCTGGAGATCACGGAGATGCTCGCGCGTTCGGGCGCCGTCGACCTCGTCGTGATCGACTCCGTGGCGGCCCTGGTCCCGAAAGCCGAAATCGAAGGGGACATGGGCGACGCGCACATGGGCCTTCAGGCGCGCCTCATGAGCCAGGCCCTGCGCAAGCTCACGGCCGTCGCACACCGCACCAACACGTGTCTGATCTTCATCAACCAGTTGCGACAGAAAATCGGCGTGGTCTTCGGCAATCCCGAGACGACGCCGGGCGGTCAAGCGCTCAAGTTCTATTCCAGCGTGCGCCTCGACGTGCGGCGCATCGGCAAGGTCACGCTCGGGGAAAGCGTGGTCGGCAACCGCACGCGCGTGAAAGTGGTGAAGAACAAGTGCGCGCCGCCATTTACCGAAGCCGAGTTCGACATCCGCTGGGGTGTCGGCATCGACGGAGGCGCCGATCTCGTGGAGACGGCGATCGGCGCGGGTGTGCTCGAAAAGAGCGGCTCGCACGTCATGTTCGCGGGCAAGAGCGTGGGAGCAGGACGCGACAAGGCGCGCGACGCACTGCTCACGGACGCGAAGCTGCTCGAAGCCGTGCGCCAAGCGACGCTCGAAGCCTTGCCGTCGCAGGCGCACCGCGCCGGCGCGCAGAAGGCGGCCTGAGGCCGCTCGGCAAGTGCGGCCGCCAGCACGCGGATCGCGAAGAGGCGGCGGCGCGGACCTGAAGCAACCCGGCAGGCGGCCGCCGAGCTTGCTCACCGTCAGGAGTGAGCGTGCGTGTCAGGGACGCCTTCGCGAGAACGCGCGCGCGGCGAAATAGCGAGCCCGAGACTCGATGTCTCGACTCGAATTCGTCCGCGTTGCGCGTAGGTCTGACCCGTCGAGACAAAGCGCCTCGAAAACGTGGGTGAGCCGGGTCACCTGCAACTCATGGAAAATATTGCAATTCGTGGGGCGAGCGCGTGGCGGCACGGCTCTTGAAGTGGTTCGGGCCAAGGCTTACCGCTCGGCGGTGCGCCCTTGAACACAAGACAAGGAGTCGATAAGTCATGAGAGCATTCATCGCCAAGCTGGCGTTCGTGGGCGCCACCGTCTTCGTTTTCGGCGCGACGGGCTGTTCGGCGGACGTGCACGACAACACCCTCGACGTGCACGACAACAACGCCAACATCGACGACGCCAAGGTGGACATCAGCACCACGACCGACACCAGCAACGTCCAGGCAGGCTCGAGCGTGCACGTCGACGTGAAGGCAGAAGACGTGTTTTTGTGTGACCCGAGCACGACCCCCCCGCCCGATCGCACGAAGGTGGCCGGACATCTCGAGTTCTTCCTCGACGATACCTCGAGCACCTCGCTGCTCGTCACCGCCGAGGAGTCGGTGGACGTGATGATTCCGGCGTCGACGCCCCCCGGCGATCACAAGCTGCTCTGTCGCATCGACAAGCACGACGGCACGCCCACCAAGGCGACGTCGGAGTTCGACATCACCGTCAAGGCGTCCGTGAGCGTCTCGGCTTCCGGTTCGACGTCGACATCGAACTAAGGTCGAGGAGCGCGAAACGTCGCGGTTCTCAAGCGGAAATGGGCGGCGCGCTCGCGCGTCGCCCGCCGCGCTTCGAGTCGCTCACGCCGTGCGCCGAACGACGGCTTCGAAGTAGCCGTCGCGACTGGCGGAGCGCACGAGGGCGTGGCCGGTCTTTTTGCACCAAGCTTCGATATCGGGAAGAAAGGCTCGATCGTCCGCCTTGATGACGAGCTCTTGGCCGACGGCGATTTGGCGTACGGCCTTCGCGGTGAGCACGATGGGTAGCGGACAGGATTTACCGCGGGCATCGACGTCGTTGTTCATGGCTTATCGAGGGTCAAACGAAGAGAGTGATCTTGCCTGGGGCGGCCGTCTCTAGAAATTTCGCTACGCCGCAGTAGGAGAGGCCCGGGTAGTCGAGCATCTCTGCTTCCTTCATGCCGAGCAGCTCCATGCTCATGGAACAGACGTGGATGACCACGCCGAGCTCGGCGGCGAGCTCCACCATCTCCTCGACCGACGCGACGCCCTTCTGCTTCATGATGTAGCGGATCATGAGCGGCCCTCCGCCGCCCATGTTCATCTGCGAGAGCGGCAGCCGGCGCGAGCCTTTAGGCAGCATCCAGCCGAACATGCGCTCGAGCCAGGATTTCTGAAGGTTCGGCGCGTCACGCCTGAGCGCGGCGGTGCCCCAGAACGTGAAGAACATGGACACCTGCATGCCCATCGCGGCCGCACCGGTCGCGAGGACGAACGCCGCGATCAGCCGGTCGAGGCTGCCGCTGAAGACGATCAAGCTGAGCTTGTCTTCTTGGCCGGCGCCCGTAGAAAGGGCGAGTCCTTGCGCCGCCGGCAGCGCGCCGACCTGTTCGAGCTTCGCGCGCAGGAGCGCGAGCTCGGCTTCGATGCTGCGGAGCCGAGCATCACCGTCGCCCTCGGGCGCGATGTTACCGTCCATCGAACTCCTCGAGGACCTCGGCAAGCTCCAGCATGAGGTTCGGCAGCTCCTGCTCCTCGACGAAGAGACGCAGTCCAATCATGCAATCCTCGGTAATGGCGTGAAGGTCCGTGCCCGGCCGGGAGCGCAACGCGCGTTCGAGCACGGAATCCACGAGGATGTTGCTGATGTAGCGCTGCATCACACCTCGGAGTCGACTGATGCCGGTCGGGTGCGTGCCACTCGTGCGCGTTCCGGGTTGGCGCGCCGACGCCGGATCCGCCCCTGCTGTACGTGCAGGTCGGGCTGGTTCTCGGGCCATGCCACAGACTGAACGGCACCCTTCGGCACGAGCCTAAGGGACCTCCGACTCGTGCCCGAGAATCCCTGCGGCGCCCGCGCTCAATTCGACGGAGGCGTCCCGTCGGGCATCGCGTCCGGGGCTGATGGGTCGCCGGCGACACTCTGGGAGTCCGGCATTGCCGCGTTGGCATCGAGTGGCGGAAGCTCGGCAGTTGCAAACGCGGCGCAAGCGGATTCGTCTCCACGCGTTGCGACCACCTGACAACGGTCGCCGCCGATACCGTCGACGGGACAGTCGCGCACGACACGGAAGCCGGACGCGAGCGCCGCGTCCCAACATTCGCTGACGACGAAGCCGTGGCCGTCCGCTATGTCACCACCGGTGACGAACATGTCCGCACGCCCGCCGACAGAGCGCTCGTGACGGACCCGCGCGAGCACGAGCTCCTTCGCCTCCGTCGCCGTCTCGGGCAAGTTCCCGTAAAACGCGAGGCGGACGCGATTGATGCCCTGCGCGAGGTGAACACGCTCCGCGAGCGCGTCAATCGGCTCTTCGAGCGCAGAGTCGGGCGTGAAGTTCTCGAGCCGGTAACCGATGACGCTGCCGCCGGCGACGTGCGCGAAGCCGGCGAGAAGCTTGCCGCGCGCGCTCGAGGTGGGATCGAGGGCGCCGAGCGCGTCGAGATCGAGCCCGATCGAGCCGTGACCGCGCCGCGGGGCGTAACCGATCGTGATCCCGCCCGCGGCGACCGTCGTAAAAGCGTCGGTCGCACCGGCCGGGCGGGCCTCGAGCAGCCAGCCGTAATGACGCGCGGTCCCGTGGCGCAAGACGAACTCGAACTCGGTCGCGCCGCGCGTCACGGGACCCCAGGTGCGCACGTCGCCGTCGACCGAAGCGGGCGGATTGTTACGCACGAGCGCCACTATTGGCTGCATGAAACGGCGGAGCGCCTCGTTCAGGGCCTTGATCGCGCCACGGCTCCGCTCGAGCTCGGACGCGACGTCCATCGCCGCGCTCGCGGCATCCATCGCATCGTCGACTTCGTCCGCAGGGTCGACGGAGTCGTCGCCGGTCGCCGTCCCTTCGCTGCCGGGATCATCGGTCACTCCCAGTTGGAAGGCGGCTTGTTCGGGCACGGCGTCGAGCGCATCGTCCTTGCTATTCGAAGAGCAGGCGACGAGCGCCGAAGCGGCGAAAAGAGCCATCGACGACGTTTTTAGGGCGAGTTTCATGTGGGGTTCCTTGGGTTGGGCGACGAGAGAGAATCGAAATCAGGGCGAGGCTCCGCCGCTCCGAGCGCGGAAACGGAGGGCGAACGAAAGAGCTTTTGCGGTTCGGTGCGCGGGTGCGCGGGGAGTTTCAGTCGGCGTCGTCGGAACCGTCGCCGACGATCACGTTGCGATCTTCTAGGTCGAGCTCGTGGTTCTCGTTGAGGTCACGAAAGAGCGTGCTCTTACCGGCGAGACGCCGGCGAATTGCGGCGAGGAGCAGCGGGTGCCTGTCCGCGTCGATGACGACGGCGAGGCGCCCGTCGTCCCACGGCGTCGTGCTCGCAGCGTCGAGGTCCGCGCGCGAGAGCCAGCGACGCGGGCGAAACGCCCAGAGCACCGCGGGCGTGTCGCTCGCGCTCCAGATGACGCGGGCATGGCGCCGCACGCGCAGGGTCGCTTCGTCGTCGGCATAGACGAGGAAGAACGTGCCATCTGCGCGGACGCCGTCGAAGAAAAGCGAGCGGCCCGCCAGATCCGCCGGCCCATCGACGACCGCGAGCGGTGCGTCGAAGCCGCAAAAGCCGCCTTTTGGCTCTGCCACGGGTGGGATTTCGGGGCTCGTCGTGTGGTTGACGAGATCGACGACGAAGGGACCGCGTACGACCGTCTCGTCGAGCCCGCTGTCACACGGCAGCCAGCTCAAGGAGCCGAGCGCGAGTTTGGCGTGCTTCACGCTCATGCGCGGGAGGTCGTCGTCGAGCGCGACCTCGCCGTCGTTCGCGCCCGCCGCGCCCGCCGCGCCCGCCGCGCCACTCGCGCCTTCGCAAGTGCCCGGGGCGCCACCGTTGTCCGGGGTGAGCTCGAGCTCGTCGTCCGTGACGATGGAGAGCGAAATCACGCCGGGGTTACCGACGCCGGTCGAGCTCGCGCCCCCGGGCGCGCTACAGGCCGCCGCCGAACCCGCAGCCATCAAAAGCAAGAAGCTCAGTTTCTTCACGAGCCGTCTTCCTCCACGGACGAAAGCGGAAACCACTGCACGTTCAGCTGATAGACCACGCTGCCCTCCGCGTCCGAGTCGCAAATCTCGGCGAGCGTCTCGCGAAACTGATGAATGCGCTGTTTTACGAGCGCGGCCGTCCTCGGACTCACGCACACGGTGAGCGCCGCGAGATCGCGCACCTCACGGGAAAAGAGCTCGATCGAGCCGCCCGCGCGCTCGAGCATTTGCCGGTGAAAGGCCGCGGCCCCGAGCGCGCTCACCTCGTGCTCGGTGGTGAGCGTGGGCTCGCCGCGCTCGACGCGCCCGGTTTTGGCGTCGCGCACGAGTAGCCCGAGCGAGAGCAGTAACTTGAGCGCCGCGGCGGCTTCGCTCGGAGTGATCGCGGGTCGCAGCGCGGCGGCGATCCAGCGCGGCTCCTCGCTGAAATCCGCCCGCGCCGCGAGCTCACGAACGGCGGGGTTGTACCAGTGCGACAGGTACGCGAAGAGCTCACCGTCGATACGCCGCGCCTGGCGAAACCGACGTGACGCGGCGATGCGCTCGAACGCGCGATTCTTTTCGCTCATCGTGGGCGCCTGGTTGAACGCGACGAGGTCGGCGAAAAATTCGCTGTCGACCGCGTCGAGCCCGAGCGCCTCCGCGAAGCGCACGACGGAATCGGCTCCGAGGTTTCGTTGTCCCTCCATCACGAGCTTCAAGAAATTCGGAGAGCGGAGCCCGGCTAGCTTCGAGAACAGCCGGAAGGAGAAGCTCGGCCGCACGCGCTTGGCGCTCTCGTAGTAGGCCCGCAGGTACGCGCGGTAATCGAGAAAGTCATAGACGGCGACACCCACGTCCCTCTGTCTGCTCGTTCGCCGCGCCGCCATCTCCGCCCAGTCTGCTAGGCGCGGCCTCACCGATCAAGACCGGTTGGAGGTTTTTAGTATACGTGCTGTATACAACAGCAGCCATTTACAGCCGCACGCTGCGCAATTTGCGAGCACTCGGGCGCTTATCTGAATACGAAACCGGCCGACGAGCCAAGCTCGATGCGTCAAAAACTTGTTCGAGCGCGCGCAACGGAGAGGCTCATACGGCGTGCCCCGCCTGCGTTTGCTTTCCCTCGGAGTCGCCGCCGCTTGTCTGGTCGGCGGAACGGTGAGCGCTCGACCCGCGCAGTCCACCAAACTTCCGAAGCCGCGTGACAATCCGTACCTCGAGGTGCCCGGCCGCGCGTTCGCCGAACGCACGCTCGCGTACCGTTATGCAAACCTTTCGGACGACGAAGCGCTGCTCGAGCTCGAACGGCGAAAGATCGCTTGGGCGCACGCGACGCCGCCCTTTTCCGGTGTCCGCACGCCGATCCGACTGGCGGCGCCGCTCCATGGCGTCGCGATTCACGCGAGCATCCCCGAAGCGGGAACGCGAGACGAGCACGCTCGAAATCCTCGACGCCCGGCTGGCGCTCGCGCTCGACGACTTCTGCGCGCTGCTCGCGCGTCACGCGATCGTCGAGCTCGTGCATTACGACATGTACCGGCCGCCCGGCGACGGTGCGCGCGACGAGCAAGAGCGCATTCGCCACCCCGGAGGTCTCGCCATCGACGTGGGCACATTTCGCAAGCGGGACGGGACGCGGCTCGACGTGAAGCGCGACTGGCCGAGCAACATCGGCGCCAAAACCTGCGGCGACGGCGCCCTCGAACACTGGTCGCGAGAAGCTCGCGAGCTCGTGAGCATCGTCTGCGAAGCGGCGGACGAGCGGCTTTTTCACTTCGAGCTCACGCCGGATTGCGACGCCGCGCACGCCGATCACGTTCACCTCGAGCTCAGGCCGGGCGCGCACTCGTTCATCTTCAACTGAAAAGCAGCGAGGCCATTTGGCTCGGTGGAACGGCAGTGAAACCGGCGACGCGACCGGAGCCCCCGGAGCGGTTGACACGGACGCGCTCTCCGAGAGAGCCTAAACCGCGTATTTTCGCGAACTCATGCCGCTCCTCAGCTCGAGCATCGTCAAGCACCAGCTCGCATCCATGGAGCAGGTCGAGGAAGCGCTCGCGCGCCAAACCGCCTACGGCGGCGACCTGCTGACGAACCTCCTCGAGCTGCAATCGCTGAGTGAGGAGCGCGTGTCGGCCGCGCTCGCGGAATCCTTCGGAATGGACGCGGCGCCCGTCGGCGAGCTGCCGCGGGCAGCGGAACGCGTGCGACGCCTCGTACCCGCGGACGTGGCGCAGCGCTTCGCCTGTTACCCGCTCGAGGAGCGCGCGGGCGTGCTCGCACTGGCCGTCAGTGAACCCTTGCCGGCGGAGGTCGAGAGCGACCTCGGCTTCGGACTCGGCGTGAGCATCGTCCAGCACGTCGCGCCGCTCGTTCGCGTCCGCCAAGCCGTCGCGCGCGATTACGGACAGCCGCTCGACGAACGCACGGCTCGGGCGCTCGCACGGCTCGAAGGCCGCGGTGAGCCGAGTCCGAGCTTTTATCCGGAACAGGGCGGGCCCGCGCAGCAAGAGCGGCCGGCGACGGTCGCGCCGCCGACGGCCGCTCTCGCCGCGAAACCCTCGCCAGAAGCGCCGCCGCAGAACCGCTCGCAGCTCGATCCGAAGGCGATGATGCGCGCCGTCCTGCGCGAGGAGCCGCGCCCGCGGCGTCTCGGGCCGTACACGGCGGCGATGGCCGAGCGGGACCTCTTGAACGCTACCTCGCGCGACGACGTGCTCGAGTCGTTCTTCGACTTCGTTCAGCAATACTTCGAGTACTCGGCGCTCTTCGCGCTGCATGCGGACCTCGCCGAAGGCCGCGACGCTCATGGCCCGGGTGCGCCCCGCGCCAAGGTGCAGTCCATCGGGGTCTCGCTGGATCTGCCAAGCTCGCTCGCTGCCGTGCGCGACGCGTCGAGTCACCTGCTCACGCGCCTCGGCGGCGGGCTCGACGCCTCGCTCGCGAAGGACCTCGAGCGCCGGCCCGGGCCGCAGGTGCTGCTCTTGCCGATTCGCGTGCGAGGCCGCGCGATCCTCGTGCTCTACGGCGATCACGGCGACGCCGACGTCGACCTCACGACGATCGGCGACGTGATCTCGTTCGCGCCGCTGGTCGCCGCCGCGCTCGAGCGGCTCATCGTGCAGAAAAAGCGTGGGCGCGCCGACGCTGCCGTAATCGGCTCGCTCGCCCCGAAAGCGCCGAAGCGCGCCGCCGTGCCGGGGCCGGAAGAGCGCGCGCAAACGCTGGCCTCGGCCCTTTCATCGCACCGTGCCGCGGCACCCGTGAGCGCGCTCGAGGTCAGTACGTCGCCGGCGCCGGCCGGCTCGCTCCAGGTGACGTCGCCCGCACCGGCCGCGGTTGCTTCCGCGACCGTCACCGCACCGGCGCCGCCCGTCGTGTTGCCCGCCGTCACCACGCCGGCTCCCCCGGGCGCGCTTCCCGGCATGACCGAGCCGCCCGTCACGGTTCCGTCGGACGCAAGCCTTCATGACGCGAACGACGAGCCCGCGACGCTGCCGGCCGGAGGCGCGAGCGCGCCGAGCGTCCCGCCGCCGAGCGTCCCGCCGCCGAGCGTCCCGCCGCGTAGCATTCCACCGCGCAGCGTACCGCGGTGGAGCGAACACCCGGCGCCGGAGCCCACGACGCAGAATCGCGCGCGCCCGCTCGCACCCGTTCTCGGAGTGCCAGCCGCCACCGGCAGCAGTCCACCGCGCTCGATCGCCGAAGCGCTGGCCCGACCGGTCATTGCGGTCGGGCGCAACTCGGAACGCCCGACGGATCCCGCGGCGCCGCCAGTCTCGCGCCGCCCGGTCACCGTCCCGCCCCAAATCGTCGACGCGGGTTGGGAGGAGCTTTCCGGCGGACGCTCGCCGTTCGGGCGGAGTGAGCGCGGCACGCGCCCCGGCGTCGGGAGCTCGCCGCCGAAAGCTCGAGGCACGACGGGCGATGAATCGCCGGACATCTCCGTCGGCACGGAGACCGACGCTGTCGGCACGGAAGCCAGCGATCCCGAGCTGGTCGAGCTTGCGGGCGTCGGCACCTGGCACGAGACGGATTCGCCCGGCGTCCCGCTCGCGTCCGTGAGCCGCGCGGCCGCGCACAGCGCGCGACCGCTGCCCGCGTCACGAACCGGTAAGAGCGACCAAAATCTACCGAGCGTCATCCTCGACGTCGCGGAGGACTGCAAAGCGCTGCTCGAACAACTCTTGCTCGGCGACGCGAGTGCCGGTGATCGCCTGGTCGCGGCGGGAGCGCCCGGCATCGCCGTGCTCGTGGCGGCGTTTCCGGGACCGCTCGAAATGCCGTCGTCGCGACGCCCGAACGGGGGCTTGGCGCGCGCGTCCGATTGCGGCCCGGTGCTCCGGACGCTCGCGCGCATCGGCGAGCGCGCGGTGCCGTTCCTCGTCGTGCGAACGAATGACGCCGACGCGGAGGTGCGTGGGTATGCGACGAGGCTGCTCGGCGAAATTCCGACTCCCGACAGCGCCCACGCCGTCGCCCGCCGCTTCTTCGACGGCGACGTCGAGGTTCGACGAGCGGCGCTCACCGCCGCCCGCTTGCTCACGAACTCACCCGACGGGATCGCAACGCTCGTGGCCGAGCTCGGGACGACCGCTTCGGATCGCATGCGTCCGACGACGGTGCGCTTGACGGCGATGGAGACGCTCGCCGAGCTCAGGCAGCCGCAAGCGGTGCCGTATCTGATCGCCGCGCTCGAAGACAATCCGCGCGACATCGTACAGAGCGCGCGCCGCGCGCTCGTCGTGCTCGCACGGCAGGACTTCGCCACGGACGCGCCGGCTTGGAGCGGCTGGTGGCGAGCCGCTTCGGCACGCCACCGCATCGAATGGCTGATCGACGCGCTCACGCACGAGACGACCGAGATCCGCCGCGCGGCAGGCGAGGAGCTGAAAGCGCTGACGCGCGAATATTTCGGTTATTACGACGACCTGCCGCCGGGCGAGCGCGGCGCCGCGCAACGACAATACCGGCAATGGTGGGAGACCCGCGGCAAAGCACGCTTTCGCAACTGAGCGCGAGGATTCACGTTTGCGCGGCCGGCGCCCCGCAAAACCACGCGACGGCCACTGAACGGGAGTGACTGCTCGCACGACGCGGCTGGACAGAACCCGCGTCCGCGTGGCAAAAGCGCGGGTCCGTGACGACGATTACATCGGAGCTCGACGGTGAGAACGCGGCGCTGAAGGCCGCGAACCTGGCGTTCGGTCGTAAGCAACGCAGCGTGACGCGCCTTGCGTCGATCGAGCTCAAATCGACCGATCCCCGCTCCTCGGCGTGGGAAGCGGTCGCGATGGCGTCGGTCGGGCTGCTCGCGGTGCTGGTCGTCCTCGGCGTCTGGCTGCTCTGATTCACGTCGCCGCTCGTATGCGGCGTCCGCGTCACTCGCCCTTGTCGCCGTCCTTCGGACCGGAGTGCTTCTGCTTCGCGCCGCTGAGGTCGATCTGCCAGACGAGAGTGTGCTCGTCACCCTTGTAAGCCGGGACGATCACGCTGCCCATCGCGCGGAGGACGCAGGCGCCGACCGCCTTCTCGGCGTACACGTCGTCGATCTTCGAATCCTTCACCTTGCCGTCGTTCGCGAAGAGCAGCGTGACGGTGGCCATGCCCTTCGGCGCCTTCTCCGTGACGGAATCCGGGCACGTCTCGGCGGAACGAGCCGCTCGCTTCATCTCGAGCGTGGCTTGCTTGTCGTCCCAATCACGTCGCTTCTCGTCCTCGGTCTCGGCGGGGGCGTCCGCGCCGCTCCTCTGCGTCTTCTGCTGAGCGACCTGCTTTGCGCCTTCGGCGTCTTCCTCGGCGATGATCTGATCCGGCGACTTGACGTGATCCGGTTCGCCCGTGGTTCCACAGGCGGAGACAACGAGCGCAAGCGACGAAACGGCCAGCAGCGAACGCATCATGCCGGCGAGGTTACACCGAAGCCCGTGCGTATCGATCGTGAATTTTGGAGCCCGAGCGCCCCGCCGTGACGCGCCTGCTAGATCGAGTAGCGCAGGGGCGGTAGCTCGCGCGAGAGGAACAGACTCGCGTTCTTGGCCACGTCGGCGAGAGTCGTGCGCTCGAGCACCTCGACGCTCGCCGCGTAGGCCTCGCGAAGCACGAGGCGCACCGAGCAGGTTGCCTCGTCCGCGCACCCGTCGCAACGGCGATAGGCCGTGCGGCTGAGACACGGCACGGGTGCAATCGGTCCGTCGAGGACACGCAGAATTGCCGCGAGAGTGATCGTTTCCGGTCCCTTTGACAGGAGATAGCCACCACCTCGCCCCTTGCGACTATGCACGACGCCGTGCTGCTTGAGCTCGGCGAGGATGGCCTCGAGGAACTTCTTCGGGATCGCTTCGGCCTCCGCGATGTCCGCGATCAGTACCGGCTCGCCCTCGGGTGCGAGGGCCAGGCGCGCGAGCGCCTTGATTGCGTACTTCGCCTTCATCGTGATCATCGGAAGCTAGGTTCTCCTCGCCTTAGCCTAATAGATGTTGGGGCGGCGGCGAGCCTCACGTCGTTCCGGGCTGAAATTTCGCTGATCGTGAACCACGCGTCCACTATAATGGACGCGACGGGGTGGCGCGAGGCGAGGCGGAGCGGCAACCGGGACCGGCGACGGCGTCCGAGGACGGCCCGCTTCAAATTCGATTCAGCTCGGCCCCGCCGTCGACCACGCGGCTCGCCACGGGCACGTGGCGTTCGTACTCGCGCACGAACGTCAGCGTCCGCGGTTCGGCGCGATCGACGAACAGCGTGCCCCAGAGATGATCCGTTTCGTGCTGCACGACGACCGCACGGAAGCCCTCCCAGGTGAAGTCTAGCGGCGCGCCGTGCCGATCGAGCGCACGCACGTGCACGCGCCGCGGCCGCCGCACGCGCCCGCGGATCCCGGGCACCGAAAGGCAGCCCTCGTACACGCTGAACGCGTCGGCGTCGGCGAGCTCCCCGGGGAGGCTCGGCACGGCCGGCGTGAGCACGGGATTGACGAGCACGGTGAGCGGAATGGGCTCGACGCTCGGATAGCGCGGATTCTCGCGTACCTCGATGACGGCGAGTTGGACCGACGTATAGACCTGCGGCGCGGCGATGCCCGCGCCGTCGGCGTCGCGCATCGTCTCGATCATGTCCTCGATCAAGCTCTGAAGCGTGGGGCTCCGGAGCTCTTCGAGCGAGAGCTCACGGGCCTTTTGCCTGAGTACCGGCTCACCGAGCTGTGCGATGCGACGCAGGGCCATGCAGCGGAGTCTAGCGCGAGCGCGGAGGGCGGCGCCCCCCGCCGGACCCGACGCGCGCCGACTTCAGCGAGTGTAGTGGATTACGTTGATACAGCGCGTTTCACGCGTGCTTCGGTTCTCGTAAAAGTGCGGAACGTCCGCGCGGAAGTACACCGAGTCACCCGCCGACAGCTCGAACGCCTCCGACCCCGCGCCGAGACGGAGCACGCCCGTCAGCACGACGAGCGTCTCGCGCGTGCCTTGCGCGTGCGGATCACTCTTGTGCACGGCCTTCGGTACCAACCGAAGCTCGTAGATTTCCGTTTCGCTGCCCGAGCCGCCGGGCGAAAGCAGACGGCTCTCCGTGCGGCCGTCGGTGCTGCGCAGCGGCAGCGCGTCCCCCGCGCGCAAGACCCGTACGGACTGCTCCGAGGAGCTGCCGAGCAGATCGTGAAAGGGTACCTCGAGCCCGACCGCGATCTTCCAAAGCACGGCCAGGGTCGGATTCGTTCGTCCACCCTCGATCTGCGAAAGCGCCGCGCGGCTCACGCCGCTGCGCGCGGAGAGATCGTCGAGCGAAAGGTGCCGATCACGGCGGAAGACCCGCAGCGCTTCCGCCACCCGTCGCGCGAGCTCGGCGGCCCCGAGCTCGTCACCGGAAGAGGCCCTCGCGCGCACCCGGCCGGACTTACGCTCCTTCGTCTCGGACGGTGCGGCCCTTTTCCCTGGCTGCGGCATCGTATCCGAACTTGTTATCACGGAGCCGAGGCCGAGGTCAGCCCTGCAAAGCCTCGTTATCCCGAGGGCATGCCGGCTCCGGATGGCTCTCCCACACCCCTACTGCGAAGTTACCGAGCAGCATACTGCCGACGAACACGAGCACGCCCGCGCCACCGGACCCCACCGATACGAGACTCGGCCCGGGGCAATATCCGGAGAGCCCCCAGCCGACGCCGAAGAGCGCCGCACCCACGAGCAGCAAACGATCGACACGGGGCGCCGGCGGAGCGGAAAATAACGGTGCGGCAAGCGGTGCGCGCGCTCGCGGGCGCGCGGCGACGGCGTAGACGCCGACGGCCCCCGCCATGACGAAGGCGAGCGACGGGTCCCACGCACCGAGCGGATCGAGAAACGCAATCACCTTCGCCGGGCGCGTCATCCCGCTCACGAGCAACCCGATTCCGAAGAGGAGACCGCTCGCGAAGGCGACCAGCACGCGGCTGACTCGGCGGCTCATCGCAAGCCGCCCCAGAGCCGCCCCACCGTCACGGTGAGCATGCCGGCGGCGACGAACGTGAGGGTCGCGACGAGCGACCGGCGCGAGCCGCGTCCGAGCCCGCACACGCCGTGACCGCTCGTGCAGCCCCCGCCGACGCGCGTCCCGGCGCCCACGAGTAAGCCGGCGACCGCGAGCACCGCGAGCGGCCGCGGCGACGGCGCGAGCAGCTCGGGCCGCTCGAAGAGCGCGCTCATGCCCGCGAGCACGAGTCCACCGACGAACGCGGAGCGCCACGCGACGTCGCCGCGCACGGGCCGCACGATGCCCCCGACGATGCCGCTCACGCCCGCGGTGCGGCCGTTGCCGAGCCAAAGCAGCGAAGCAGCGAGTCCAATCAAGAGTCCGCCCGCGAGCGCGGAGAGCGGAGTGAACTCGGTCGACATGCGACCTCGAGTACCGCGCGTGATTACTTTGTCAAACGCCCGATCGAGCCTCAGTCGAGCGGCGACGAGGCGAGCAGGATCAACCCCGAGGGTGATGCCGTCGGTCCCGCCCGAGCGCCGGCGCGCGCGGGCCCCACCCGGTAGCGAAGCGCGAAGCCAATCGCCACACCGCGGAGCAAAGTCGCCACGGCGAACCCGCACGAAGCCATGCAAAATACGAACACCCCGCAGGCCGCCACGCGGCGGTCTCCAGGGTCCAAGTAAATGGACAAATTTCTGCTAATCCAGAAATCTAGAGCCGGCGGGGCCCTGCGGGGCCCTGCGGGAACGGCTCAAAGATCGGTGATTTGATAATCTTTGATCTTGTAGAGCAGCGCGCGGTGGCTAATTTCGAGGATTTCCGCGGCGCGCGTGCGGTTGCCCTTCGTCTTCTGCAGAGCGCGCCGGATCAGGATCTCCTCGATGATGCGCATGGTCTTTTTCACGCTGAGCTCGCCGCTCGCCAGCTGCATCTGCACGGGGTCGCGCGCTTCACGCACGCGCTCCGGCAGATCCGCCGCGGTGATGGTGTCGCCCTCCGTCAGCACCATCGCCCGCTCGATCGTGTTTTCGAGCTCGCGCACGTTGCCGGGCCACCCGTACTCGTAGAGCAGGCGGCGCGCCTCGGTGTCGAGCCCGCGGATGCCGGTGCCGAGCCGCACGTTGTTGCGCGAGAGGAAGTGATCGATGAGGAGCGGAATGTCCTCGCGGCGATCACGCAACGGCGGGCAGTGGATGAGCAGCACGTTCAGGCGATAGAAAAGATCCTCGCGAAAGCGCCCTGCCTTCGTCTCCGCGGTGAGATCGCGGTGCGTCGCGGTGATGATGCGCACGTCCACCTGCAGATCGCGTGTCTCGCCGAGCCGGCGGATTTTCTCGTCCTCGAGCACGCGGAGCAGCTTCACCTGCAGCGCCAGCGGCAGCTCGCCGATTTCGTCGAGGAAGAGCGAGCCGCCGTTGGCCTCCTCGAAGAGCCCGCGCCGGTCCTGGAGCGCGTCGGTAAACGCGCCTTTTTTGTGGCCGAAGAGCTCGCTCTCGAGCAGGTTTTCGGGGATCGCGCCGCAGTTGACGGCGACGAACGGCCCGCTGCGCTTGCTGCGGCGGTGGATCGCTCGGGCAACGAGCTCTTTGCCAGCACCGCTCTCCCCCGTCACGAGCACGGTCGTCTTGTACTCCGAGATCTTCGCGATCGTCCGGAAGATGTCCTGCATCTTGCCGCTCTTCGCGAGGATGTCCTCGAACTTGTGCTCTTTTCTGATCTCGTCGCGGAGCGCGCGGTTCTCACGCCGGAGCGATTCGCGCTCCTCGGCTTTACGCAGGGCGAGCACGACCTCGTCCGGCTTGAACGGCTTCTGCACGTAGTCGTACGCGCCCGCCTTCATCGCCTCGACCGCGAGATCCATGTTGCCGTAGGCGCTCATCACGATGACGGTCGCTTCGTTGCCCTTGGCCTTCAGCGTCGCGAGCAGGTCGAGCCCGCCCATCTTCGGCATCCGCACGTCGGTGAGCACCACGTCCGGCCCGAAAGAATCGACCAGCGCGAGCGCCTCCTCGCCCGTCGGCGCGGTCTCCACCTCGTAGCCGTGCCGCCGGAGCAGCGTGCGGAGCACGAGCCTGAGATTCTCTTCGTCGTCGACGACCAGGACGCGGCGCACTGTGAAAAAAATGCTACCCGTCGCCGTCGATCCCCGCAATCATTTCTACGCGTTCTCGTGATTTCCGTGGGTTACACGTGCTACCGAGGAACAAATGCTTTGCGGAGTCGATCAGCTGCTCGCCGGACCGCTTTCGACACTCCGGCGCCGGATCCGGAGCGCACGCGTCGGATTACTCACGCACGCCGCGGGGATCGACCGGCGCGGCCGACACACCCGCGACGTGCTGGAGGAGCTCGGGGTTTCGGTGCGCGTCCTGTTCGCGCCGGAGCATGGGCTCGAAGCGGACGCCCAGGCGGAGGTAGCGGTCGCAACGCAGGAGCGCACCGAGGGTGACGCGCCGGCTCCCGCCGTCGTGAGCCTCTACGGCAAAACACGCGAAGAGCTCGCTCCGCGCGCCGAGCACCTCGCGGAGCTCGATCTGCTCGTGATCGATTTGGCGGACGTAGGCTCGCGTTACTACACGTACGTGTGGACCGCGCTGCTCGCGGCTCGGGCCGCCCGGGAAGCGAACGTGCACACCGTCGTGCTCGATCGGCCGAACCCGATTTCGGGCGACCCGGGCACGCTCGAAGGCGCGCCGCAGGAAGCCGGCTTCTTGTCGTTCGTCGGGCTCGAGCCGCTGCCCATCCGCCACGCGCTCACGCTCGGTGAAATCCTCGCGCTGTTCTTCGAGCGTGACGGCCACGCGCTCGGAGCGGACGGCGCGCTCTCGGTCGCGCCGGTGCTCGGCTGGGAGCGGCATCGCACGGCGCAGGCTTGGGGCCGGCCGTTCGTGATGCCGAGTCCGAACATGCCGTCGCTCGAGACGGCGCTCGTGTACCCGGGCGGCTGCCTCGTCGAAGGCACGAACTTGTCGGAAGGTCGCGGGACGACCGCTCCGTTCCAGATCGTCGGCGCGCCGGTCCTCGACGGCCCGGCGCTCGCGAAGAGCCTCACCGCGGTGGGCGTGCCCGGCGCGCTCGTGCGACCCGTCACGTTTCGCCCGATGTTCGAGAAGCACGCGGGGGAGCGCTGCCACGGCGTCATGCTGCACGTCGCGAATCCCGACCTCTTCCGCCCCGTCGCGACCTACCTCTCGCTCATCGCGCTCGCGCGCGCCCAAGCTCCGGATCGCTTCGAGTTTCGCACCTCGCCCTACGAGTTCGAGACGACCATCCCCGCGTTCGACCTGCTCACGGGTTCGGCGCGCGCGCGCGAAGCCCTCGTGAGCGGCGCCCGCCCTCAGGATCTCGCGGAGCTCGTCGCGCCCGTGGATCCTTCGTGGCGGGACACGGTCGCAGAAGCGGAAGCGCGACTCTTGCGCGCGGCGAGCCCGTGACGCGTCGAGGCGCTCAGCCCCGAACCGCCGCCTCTACGTCGTCCGGCGTCTTCGGGATGCTCGCGGTGAGCACTTCGGCGCCCGTGGCGGTGACGAGCACGTCGTCCTCGATGCGGATGCCGCGCACGTCGGCGAGCTCGGCGAGTACCTTGCGATCGAGCGAGGCCTCGAGCTCCCCCACTTCTTCGGGTCGCTCGAGCAGATACGGGATCCGGTAGTAGCCGGGTTCGATCGTGACGACCATGCCTGCCGCGAGGTCGCGATCGAGCCGCAAATAGCGATCGCCGAAGTTACGACTTCGCTCGCGACCGGGCGCGTAGCCGGCGCGATCCCCGAGGTCCTCCATGTCGTGCACGTCGAGACCGAGCAAGTGCCCGATGCCGTGCGGAAAAAACAGCGCCGCCGCGCCGCGCGCGTAGAGCTCCTCGACGTCGCCTTTGAACAGGCCGAGCGCCACGAGCCCGGCGAGCAGCTCCTTGCCGGCGATGCGATGTACGTCGCGGTAGCGCGCTGCCGGGCGCACCGCGGCGATCGCGGCGCGTTGCGCCGCCAGCACGACTTCGTACAGAGCGCGCTGACTACCCGAATATTTGCCGTTCACGGGCCACGTGCGGGTCACGTCGCTGGCCCAGCCGCCCGGCGTTTCCGCGCCCACGTCTGCGAGCAGCAAGTCGCCCGTGACGAGCGTGCGATGATGCCGCTCGTCGTGCAATACTTCACCCTCGCGGGTGACGATCGGTAAGTACGCGTGGACGCAGCCGGCGGCGACGATCTCCGCGTCCATGGCCGCCACGACGGCGGCTTCGCGTAGGCCCGGTCGCGTCGCGCGCATGCCCGCGCGGTGGGCGCGCTCCGTCACGGCCGCAGCGGCGCGCATTTCCACGAGCGCGGCCGCGTCGTGAATCAACCTGAGCTCGATGACGGCGTCGGCGAGCGCGCGATCGATGCCGTCGAGCTCGGGCCCCGAAGCCGCGATGATGTCGCGACCGACGAGCTCGCTCTGAACGAACGCGGTCTCCACGTCTGCGGAGGGCAACGTCGCCGTCGGTTCGTCGAGGCGAAGCTCCGCCATCGGCCGCACCTCGAGGCCGAGCTCGCGCGAGAGCTCCTCGAGCGTCGGTTGCGGGCCAGTCCACAAGGCCTCTTCCGGATCGGGCGGCTCGGCGTACAGCAGCGAGCCGTCCGGCCGAACGACGAGCGCGGCGCCTTCGAGCGGGCGCCCGACGAAGTAGAGAAAATGGCTCTCGGCACGAAACGGAAACCGATTCGCGGCGTAGTTGCGCGGGCGAGCCAACCCGCTCATGAAAAGCGCAGGCCCTCCGAACTTTTTCGCCAAACGCGCGCGTCGTTCCGCGAGTGCAGCCTGCGGGATCGATTCCGGCCACATGAAAAATCCTGATTCCGCGATCCAGGGGGCGCTCGACGACGTAACGCTCGAAGCTGGCCGCGACGAGAGCCTAGCAGATAGACTCCGCCGCCGAGCCCGCCTGAAACCGCAGGGGACCGGGCGGCATACGAACGGAACTTCGCGTTGCGGAAGGCATCACGAACCGCTCGCGACGACTCAATTCGAACAAAGGACAAAAGAACACATGGCTTTCAATTTCTCGAAGACGCTCTCGACCGCTGCGGCCGCTGGCCTCCTGCTCGGCGCCGTCACCGCATGCGGCGGCAGCACCCCTCCCGCGGAGTCGCCCGCTCCGGCGGCGGATTCGGCGGCTCCGGCTCCGGCCGATTCGGCCGCGCCCGCTCCCGCGTCGGACAGCGGCGGCGCGGCGGCTCCCGAAGCCAAGTCGTGCTGCAAAGGCAAGAACGACTGCAAGAACAAGGGCGGCTGTAAGGGCGACGACAACAGCTGCAACAACAAGAACGACTGCAAGAACAAGGGCGGCTGCAACGCCAACTGCCCGAAGTGATGCCGGTGCCTCGCCAGTCCAGGCAACAGCCGATCACGGCTGGTGAAGCAGCGCTCACGATCCGACGGCCGCGACGTTCCGCTGGGACGTCGCGGCCGCGCTCGTTTCAGCCGGAGCAGAGAAGATGACCGAAGCACGCCGTGGTTCGCCCGAGCTCGGAGTCGGCGTCGGCCTGCGCGTACCGCATTACGGGCGTATCTTCGCGGAGAAGCCGCGCATCGATTTCGTCGAGGTCATCAGTGAAAACTTCATGGGGGCGGGCGGGCGACCGCGCCACCACCTCGAGCGCGCACTCGAGCTTTATCCGCTGGTGCAGCACGGCGTATCGCTCGGCATCGGCGGGCCCGAGGAGCCGAGCCGGGCCTACCTCGAGAGTCTGCGGGAGCTCGTACGGCGAACGAAGACGCCGTGGGTGAGCGACCATTTTTGTTGGTGTGGCGCTGGGGGCGCGCACCTGCACGATCTGTTGCCGCTGCCGTTCACGCCGGCGCTCGTGCGCACCGTTGCCGACCGCGCGCGCAAAATTCAGGATTTTTTGGGGGTTCCCTTCGCGCTCGAGAACACGTCGAGCTACCTCACGTACAAGGCGAGCACGCTGCCGGAGTGGGAATTCATCGCGGAGGTCGCGGAGCGCGCCGACATCGGTTTGTTGTTCGACGTGAACAACGTGTTCGTGACGGCCTATAATCACGGGCTCGATCCGCTTCGGTTCGTCGAAGCCGTACCGGTCGAGCGCATCGTCCAGATCCACCTCGCCGGACACACGAACCTCGGCACGCACATCATCGACACGCACGACGGGCACGTCGTCGATGCCGTGTGGGATCTCTATCGCCTCACGATCGAGCGGGCGGGCGCCGTCTCCACGCTGATCGAGTGGGACGACGCGATCCCGGAGCTCGAGGTGCTGCTCGCCGAAGTCGAGCGCGCGCGGAGCGAACGCGACCGAGCGCTCGACGCGCGCCGCCGCGGAGGCTCGACGCTCGACGCCGCCGTGCGCGCCGCCGTGCGCGCCGCGGCGCGCGCGAACCCCGGGGCGAACGCGGTCGAGCGCCGCGGCTTTCCGCAAGGCGGCCCGCGCGAAAGCGCCGGCGCCGAACGCCCGAACGAGGCGGCCGAGTGACGGACGCCGCCGCGCTCCAGGCTCGAATCACGACCTTTCTGCGCCGGCGCAAGGACCTTACCCACGACGAGGAAGCGCGCCGTTTCGCCGAGGAACACCTGGGCGCGAGCGAGCGGCTGTCGGCCGTCGAACAGCTCGAAATCTACCGCGAGCAGTTTTACCTGCGGCACACGGCGTCCCTCGTCGAGGATTTCCCGGGCGTCGGCGGCATCCTCGGGCAGAGCGACTGGGATCGGCTGGTGTGGGACTACCTCGCGAGCGTGACACCGACGAGCTTCGACCTCGGTGACCTCGGCGCGGGGTTCGCGGCGTTTGCGGAGACGTGCGACTGGCTCGGCGAACGGCGCGAGCTCGTGGTCGATATGGCACGCCTCGAATACGCGCACACGGAAGTGTTCGACGCACCGAATGCGACGCCGCTCGATCCGGGGAAGCTCGGCGCCGTGCCGGACGACGCGTGGGAGCAGGCGTGCCTCGTGACGGACCCGGGGCTACGCTTGCTCGGCTTGCGTTACCCGGTCCTCGCGCTCCGACGCGCGATCCTCGAGCGCGCCGAGCGAGCCGACACGAGCGCGCTCGCGCTGCCGGCGCCGAAAGCCGGATGTTTCGCCGTGCACCGGCGAAACCTCGCGATCTTCCACGACGAGCTCGCGCCAAACGCGTTCGCGCTCCTCTCGGCCCTCGGCCGCGGCGAGCCGCTCGGTCGCGCCTGCGAGAGCGCGGCGCGCGACGGAGGGGTCAGCGTGGAGTCGCTCGGCGCGGAGCTCGAACACTGGTTCGCGACCTGGGCGGCGCACGGATACGTGGTGGACGTCGTGATCAGCCCGAAATAGGGCTCGAGCGCGGGTCGGCGCCGAGCCACGACGTCATCGCGCCCGCGACGACGAGCCAGATCAACGCTTCGACCTGGT
Source organism: Polyangiaceae bacterium (assembly GCA_025936045.1). Taxonomy (GTDB): domain Bacteria; phylum Myxococcota_A; class Polyangia; order Polyangiales; family Polyangiaceae; genus PMG-095. The sequence goes on from JAICUB010000024.1 coordinate 90,512, forward strand.
GGCGGTAGCGCGCCGTTTCGCCGAACGTGAAGAGCGCGCTCGTCACGACCACGAACGCGATTTGAAGCAGCGCGAACGCGAGCGCGGCTGCGCGGGCTCGCCGTAGCGGCTTTTGCGAACGCGCGCCGCGCGCGACCTTGCGGCAAGCCCAGACGCAGGGAAACGGCAGGAGCGCATACACCCCCAACCCCCCATGCACGAGCGAATTGTACGCGTTTTCGTACTTGCCGAGCACCTTGGCGTGCTCGTAGTGGGGGGAGCCCGGTTTCCCCGTACGTGGATGCCAGCGCGTCGCCGGACCGAACAGCGCACGGACGTTGTGAAGCGCCGTCGCGACGTAATCGAGCGGACGTTCACGCAGATACTCGAGCGCATCTTTGCGGCGCGCGCGCATGACCGGAAGCATCACCCAGTGGTTGAAATTCGAGGAGTGGAACGTGGGGCGCTCGAGCTCGTCGAGGATCGGCGAGCGCCCGTCGGTGTGCGGCGGGAAGAACGGCGTGTAAGTGGCCGGACCCGAAAACACGCTGAGCTCGGCGAACGGCGAGAGCTCGTGCTCGGCGACCCAGCGCGCCTTCACGTCCCGCTCGAGCTGGTCGACCGTCACGCGCGCGAGGTTCGCGCCGACGGCCGAGCTCGTGCCGAACACGCCGAAGAGCGCGGCGTTCTTCACGTAGAGCCCGAACAAGAGCGCGAACGGCAACGCTGCCGCGCCGAGCACGCGCCGGTAATCGCGGACGCCCCAGAAGAACAGCGCGAGCGCGAGCACCGCCAGGAACCAAACGAGATGAAAGGTGCTGCGAAACCAGCCGATCGCGCTGCAGAGACCGAAGCAAGCCGCGAGCCCACCGGTGCTCTTCCGCTCGACGGCGCGAGCAAAGCACGCGCATGCCGCCGTGAGGCAGGCCGCAACCACGTGCTCCCACAAAAAAAGATGCTCGAAGTAGAGCGTCTGCGGAATCACCGAAAAGACGAGCGCGACGCCGAAGCACGCCGCTCGCCTCACGCCGAGCGCGCGGAGCAAATAGAAGAGCGCGTTCACGAGCAGCAGGCCGAGCGCCCAGAACACGACGAGCGCCGCCGTGGCGCCGCCGAGCTTCAAGAGCACGCTCGCGAGCAGGTTCATGCCCGGCGGATAAGCGTGAAAATAGTAAAAGCAGTCGAACGCGCGGGCCCGGAGCTCGCTCGGGTCGCACAGGAACATCCAGTCGAGCTCGAAGTTGAAACGGAAGCCGAGCGCGTGCAGCATCAGCCGCGTCGCGAGGAAGACTCCGGAGAGCCAGGCGTGCTCGCGCACGAGCGAGGTGCCGGCGGTAAGGCTCGAGCCCGAGCTCTCCGTCACCGCTCGCCGCGCTGCTCCAACTGCTTCAAATAGCCGATGAGCGCCGTGCCCGCGTGCTGCGGGTTGTCGATGCGCACGTCGAGGTCCGTCGGCGTGTTCGGGAAGCCGCCGCGCATCATGCCGGAATTGACCATGACCTCGGCGGGACCGGGGTTCAGCTGGAAGCGCAGCATGAACCCGAGCGCGGCGACGATGCCCTGCTCGAGCGCCGCGATTTCACGCTGGGAGACGCCCGCTTTGCGCGCGACTCGCAGCGTCGAAACGGCGGCTTCCATCCGCGTCGAGGTGCCGATGATCGCCGGCGGTACGAACGGGCCCACGCTCGTCGCACCGTCGTATTCCGGCGACGCCTCGCGTCCGTGGATCGCCGTGTTCCGCACCATTTCTTGCCATTCGAGGCAGAAGCGCAGCGCTTTCCGGTTCGGCGCGCGCTCCCACAGCTCGTCGAGCGCGTGGCACGTCCAATGCTCGGCACCGTAGTAGTAGTGCGCGGCGGCGTAATAGAACGGCGTCGTCACGAGGTGGTCGAGCGCGCGGCTCGCCGCTTCGACGTCTTTCGGATCGCGCGTGAGGCGAGCGGCACGGCCGAGCGCGAAGGCCGCCTCCCCCGTGTAGTAGAGCACCTGCACGTCCTCGGGCGCGTTCTTCCGCCGATCGTAGAAGTGCATGAACTCGCCGTCAGGTCGCTGCTGGCTGCGGATGAACGCGGTGAGGTCGCGAATCGCCGGCATGAGCTCCGGCATGAGCCCGCCTCCGACGATTTCAGACAGCGCGAGCAAGCCGAGCGCCGAGGATCCGAGATCGGCGCGATCGCCGTCGGCGACGCAGCGATGCGAGCCGCAGTCCACGAGCGCACCTTCGGCCAGGCGCCGCGCTGCGCGCTCGGCGGCGTCGATCATCAGCGGTTCCTTCGCGTAAATCGCGCTTTCGGACAGGAACCACGTCGCGCCCGCGTGCCTCGGCCAATTGTAACCCGGGTGCTCTTGGTTATCGACGGCGTTGACCTCGTAGCGATACGTGCCGTCGGGCTTCACGGCGTGCGCGAGGTAGCGGCCCGCGCTCAGCGCCGCGTCGCGCAGCGTCGCGCGCGTGACCTCCGGCGCCGGCTCGGGCGGCACGCGGCGCCGAAGCGCGATCCGCTCGAACTCGCCCTCGTCGACGAGCTCCTGCTTGGACACGTGGAGCTCCCGCGCGAGCACTTCCCAGACCGCGTCCGGATCCACGCCGAGCTGCAGGCGGATCGGACCGATGACGAGCGGATGGTCGTACGCCTTGCAAGCGAGCAGGTCGTCGACCGTCGCGTAGGCGACGCGCTTGCCGAGCGTGACCTTCACGCCGTCACGCCCGGGCACGAAGGACGCGCCGAAGATCAGCGGGTTCGTCGAGAGTACCGGGCTCGTATCGACGATGTCTTCGACCGCGCGCATGCCGCGCCATCTGCGGAGCTCGTCCGTGAGCGGCGCGTCCGGGCCCGACACCGGCTTCGACGCCGAAACGACGGCGCGCGCGCGCCGCTTACCTCCCGTCCACAGACTGACGACGCTCTCGGAGGGCGGCTTTTTGCGATTGACCCGGAGCGCAGCGACGAGGACCGCGCTCGTCACGACGAGTAGGGCGAGGTAAGCGCCGAGGATGCGGCCGAGCGCGCGAAGCGTCACGCGGGCGCTCCGCCGTCGTCGCGCGGCCGAGCGGCGGCGGCAGGCGCGGCCGCGACCGGTCGCGCTGCGGGGCCGAGCAAGCGCAGCTCCACCAGCGGATAGACGACCGTGTAGGGCAGCACCAAAAACGTCACGAGCAGCATGAGAGCCATGCCGCCCTGCCCGAAATCCCCGTGGATGCCGGCAAGAAACGCAAGGCTCAACGCCGCGGCCGCGATCAGCACGAGTCCGATGCCGAGCAGCACACTCGCCCCTACCCGGAGCGCCATGCGAGTCGAGGCGGGGCGCGCGAACACGAACGCGGTCGTCACGAGCACGCCGAGAACGGCGCCGCCGACCAAGACGTCGGCGGGCCACCAGCGCGTCGGCAGCTCGAAAAGCCCGACGCCTAGTACGAGCGCCGGGACCAGGTTGCCGAGCGCAAACCCAATCTCGAAACGCCGAGTACCCGGGTGCGACACGCGGCGCATGGTGCAGCGGGGTCGGTCCCGTGGCAAGCGGCCGAAACTTGCGTGGTTCCGCGGGGTTTGCTAACGTCGCCCGGTGGGCGTTCCGTTTGAGTGGCTCGATCGTTTCTGTACCGAGCGCGGTGCAGCACTGATGGGCGTGCTCAACGTGACGCCGGACTCGTTCTACGACGGTGGTCGTTATCTCGGGCCCGACGCTGCGCGCGCCCAGGTCGAGCAGCTGCTCGCCGAGGGCGCGTCGATCATCGACGTCGGAGCGGAGTCGTCGCGACCGGGCGCGGAGAGCGTGCCCGCGGCCGATCAGCTCGAACGATTGGACGCGGGGCTCCGTCACGCCGTAGCGCGCGGCGCGCTCGTTTCGATCGACACGACGAGCCCGGAAGTCGCGGAGCGCGCGCTCGCGCTCGGTGCGCGCATCGTCAACGACGTCTCGTGTCTCGCCGATCCGGACCTGGCGCGCGTGACGGCGCGGGCAAACGCGACGCTCGTGCTCATGCACGCGCGCGGCCCGATGAGCGCCCAGCGGGGTTTCTCCGCGTATCCGGACGCGGGCTACGCCGACGTCGTGTTCGACGTGCTCGCCGAGTGGCGAAGCGCGCGCGACCGGGCCGTCGAAGCGGGGCTCGCGCCAGGCGACGTCTGGCTCGATCCGGGCTTGGGCTTCGCGAAGAACGCGCGTCATTCGTTCGAGCTTTTGGCGCGCCTCGCCGAGCTCGGCCACGAAGGCGTGCCGGTCGTGGTCGGGCCGAGCCGCAAGTCGTTCATCGCGTCGGTGGACGGCGCGCCGCCCGCCGAGCGTTTGGGCGGGACGGTCGCGGCGTGCCTGGCCGCCGTCGAGCGCGGGGCGCGCGTGCTGCGCGTGCACGACGTGCGGGCCGTGGGTCAGGCGCTCGCCGTGGCTCGCCTCGCGCAGCGTCCGCCCGCGCAGGTGGAGGCGCCGCATGCCTGAGCTCCTGCGCGCCTACCTCTCGAGCCGCGCGCCCGTGCACTACCTGCGCGACGCGCTCGACATCTTCATCGTCTACTACGTCGTCTACCGCGCCTTGCTCGTGTTGCGCGGGACGCGCGCCATGCAGGTCGGCGTGGGGCTCGGCGTGCTCTTCGCGCTCTATCTCGTCGCGCAAGCGCTCGAGCTCGTCACCGTGCTCACGATCATGGGGGCGCTCATTTCGAGCATGATCCTCATCATCGTCGTCGTCTTCCAAAACGACATCCGGCGCGGCCTGCAGCGCGTCGGCAGCCGCGCCTGGTTCGGCACCTTCTCGCGCACGCAAGAGGGCAAGGTCATCGACGAAGTGGTGGAGGCGGCGACCGAGCTTGCGCGCCATCGCATCGGCGCGCTCATCACCTTCGAGCAGGACGCGAACCTCGACGAGTTCGTGGGCGTGCACAAGGGTCAAGTCATCGATGCGCAGGTGACGAGCGAGCTTTTGGTGTCGCTCTTCGTGCCCGAGGGCGTGAACAAGCTCCACGACGGCTCGGTCGTGATCCGAAACCTGCGCATCGCCAAGGCGGGAGTGTTCTTCCCGATGCCCGAAGGACGCGTGATGGATCAGAGCTTCGGCTCGCGCCACCGCGCCGCGCTCGGCATCACGGAGGAGACCGACGCGGTCGTCGTCATCGTGAGCGAGGAGCGCGGCACCATCAGCTTCTGCTTCAACGGCAACATCGCGACGAACCTCGACGGGCCGAAGCTCCACGCCATGCTCGAGGCGATGTTCAGCCCGAAGGTGCGCAAGGCGCGCAAGCCGAAGCCCGGGCGCGAGAAGGAAGAAGTGCCCCTCAGCGTGCGCCGCGATCCGGAAAAGACGCCGCTCGGCGAGGAGCCGCTACGCATCACCCTCGTGGGGGAAGAACCCGGGTCTCGCCGCTTGCGCCCACCGAGCGAGCCGCCGCCGCCCTTGCGCGTCGCGCAGAGCACGCCGCCGCCGCCCGTCAACCCGCGCTCGGAGCCGTCCGAGCCGTCCGAGCCGTCCGCCGCCGACGCGCTCGCGACGGACGAGCCGGAGAATGACCTACCGCGGAGCGATGGATGACGGTCGCCGAGCGCGTGACCGCGACCGGCGTCTTCTTACGTGAAGCCTTTACCGAAAACCTCGGGCTGAAGTCGCTCTCGCTCGCGTTCGCGATCGGGCTCTTCTTGTTCCTCTACGGGCAGCGCGACGAGCAGCAGCGCACCGTCGCCGTCGGCATCACCTCGCGCCCGCCGTCGGAGGATTCGGCGCGCGAGCTCATGACCCAACTGCCGGCTTCGATCCACGTGACGTTGCGCGGACCGGCGCACGTCATCGATCGCCTGGTCCAGGCCGGCATTCCCCCCATCACGGTCGATCTCAGGAACGGCGAGCGCGAAAGCATCGTCTTCAACGAGCGCATGTTCTCGCTGCCGCCGGACACGCACGTGACGGCGGCCGATCCGCCGAGCATCGAGCTCGAGTGGGAAGACGTGATTGCCCGCCAAATCCCGGTGCAGGCTTCGATCACGGGGCAGCCGGCCGAGGGCTACGTCGTGAAGGGCGAGCCCGAGGTCGAGCCGAAGCTCATCGCGGCGCGCGGCCCGTCGAGCCTGGTGGAAGTGCTCCAGTTCGCGCGCCTCGCCGCGTTCGACGTGTCCGGGTTGAGCGAAGGCGTGCACCGGCGTCGCCTGGCGCTCGACGCGCCGCCCACGCGCGTGCGCTACCTCGGGCCGTCGGCGGCCACGGTCGCGGTGACGATCGCTCGGCGCGTGACGGAGGCGAGCTTCGCCGCGCGGCCGGTCGAGGTGCTCGGGCCCTCGATCATCGGCGTGTCGCCGCGCGCGGTGGACGTGACCGTGGTCGGGCCGCCGGAAGTCGTGCAAGCGTTGCGTGCCGAGCAGGTCGTGCCGCGCGCGAACCTGATGAAGGCGCCGGGCCTCGACCTCAAGGACTTGCGGCACGGCTCGGCCGAGCTGCCCGTCACGGTCGAGCTTTCCGGCGCGGAAGCCAAAGTGCAACCGCCGACCGTCACCGTGAAGTGGTGACCGCACCCGAGCGTCACCGTGGCGTGGTGACGGCGGCCCGTTCGGGATCGAGCGCCTCGACGTAGTCGCTGTCGGGTTCGACGAAGATGCGCTTCATCGCGGGGATTTCGGCGCGAATGCGCGCCTCCAGCGTGTCGATGGCGGCTTCCAGCTCGGGCACCGTGAGCTCGCGGCGGAAGCGCACCTTGAGCGCGAGCAGGATCGAATCCGGCCCGAGGTGCATGCTGAGGAGCTGCGTCACGGCGTCGACGCCGGGTGTCCCCTGCGCGAGCGCGAGCGCCTGCGCGCGGAGCTCGGGGCTCGCGCTTTCGCCGATCAAGAGGCCGTGCGTGTCGTAAGCGAGCGCGAAGCCGACGCCGCAGAGCAAGAGGCCGATGACGATCGAGCCGATACCGTCGGGGAGCGAGCTGCCCGTCACGAGCGAGACCACGAGCGCGATCATGGCGACGAGCAGCCCGATCACCGCGCCCGTGTCCTCGAGCAGCACGACCGGGATCGTCGGATCCTTGCCGGAGAAGAGCGCCTCGAAGAACGGCCGGCCGCGGCGTTCTCGCTGGAACTCGCGCATCGCGACGGTGAAGCTCGATGCCTCGAGCACGAGCGAGATCCCGAGCACGACGAGCGGCCACAGAAACGACGTGGGCGGCCCCTCGTGCCCCGCGCGCAGCTTGTGAACGCCCTCGAAAATCGCGAACACGCCGCCCAACAAAAAGAGCGTGAGCGACACGACGAACGCCCAGAAGTAGCGCTCGCTCTCGCGCCCGAGCGGGTAGCGCGTCGGGTTCGTGCGCGCGGCGAGCGTCATCCCGACGAGCAGCAGCGCCTGATTGGCCGTGTCGGCGACGGAGTGCACCGCCTCGGCCAGCATGGTGGCGCTGCCTGAGAACGCCGCCACGACGAGCTTCACGACCGCGATGCCACCGTTCGCCGCGAGCGCGGCGAGCACCACCTTCTTTCCGGAATGAGACGACACCGCGGGGAAGTCTACTACGCCGTTGCCTTAGGTCGGCGGCAGGCCGGCCACGCGCAGTCGCTTTTGAGCCTCCCGATTGGCGGGATCGAGCAGCGTGGCTTCGCGCCACTCACCCACGGCGGCGCTCTTTTCCCCCGATTTCGCGAGCGCGTCACCGAGCGCCAGATGCGCCCCGGAGTTCCGCGGCGCGAGCTCGACCGCGTGTTCGGCCCAAACGACGCCCGCCGCCACGTCGCCGAGCTCGATGAGGGAGTAGGAGAGCCCGCTCGCGGCGGAGCTCGACTTCGGCTCGAGCACGAGCCCGCGCCGAAACGCGCGCTCCGCAGTCACGAAGTCGCCGTGCCGAAGCGCGTTGTCCCCCTGTTTCATCGCGCGCGTGACGAGCGCGCGCACGCCGGCGTTGTCGGAGGGCTCGATATGCGCGGCGGCGAGGAACGCCTTGCGCGCTTCCGTCTCGGATCCGAGGCGCGCGAGCGCGTCCCCGAGCGCATCGCGAGCGGCCGCGCTGTTCGGATCGAGCTCGACGGCGCGGCGCGCCCAGGTCGCGGCTTCGGGGCCGTCACGTTGGAGCAGCAACACGAACGCGAGCTCGTGCGCGATTTCCGAGCTTGCGGTGTTCCACGCCGCCGCGCGACACAGCGACGTTTGAGCCGCCTTCAAATCCCCTTGCACGATGGCCGTGCGCGCGAGTCGCACCTGTTTCAATGCAGCGCCGGGATAATGGCCTTGGTGCGGCTCGTCGGTGCCGAGCAGCGCCTTGCAATCCGGCACGTCACGTCCCGACCCGTCCCCGGGCGAGCCCGCTGCGCGCGCCACGACAGGACCAGCCGGGGCAGCGCTCGGCGGCGCGGGCGGCGGTTCGGGCGGCGCGGGCGGCGCGGGCGGCGCGGGCGGCGGCACCGCACGCTCGGACGCGAGCTCGCGCGCGGCGTTCGCGTGCTCGACGGCGGCGTGCGGCCGCGAGAGCCAGCGCGCCCCCGCATAGAGCATCACGATCAAAAGCCCCTGCAACGCGCCGAGAGCGACGAGCACCGCCGCCATACCGAACGAGATGCGCTTACCGTGCAGCTTCGCGTCCTGCTGCGCGAACCAAAGCGAAAACGCCTGCAAACGCGCTTGCCAAGGGTTCGGCGGGCGCGCGGGCGGGCTCGCCTTCGCGGGCGCGAGCACGTCGAGCTCCGCCGAGACGGTCATCGCCGGTGGATTACGCTCGTGCGGCGCCGTCGTCGCGAGGGGTGCGGGCATCGACGTGGGGGGAACCGACGCGACCGGCATGCCGGAAAGGGTCGGCACCGTGTGCGCAATCACGGTGGCCGCAAGGGCGGGCGCGGCATGCGCGGGCGCAGTCACGGACGGTGCGGCCGGCGGCGCGCGCACCGGCGGCTCGGGGGGCGTGACTGCGACGCGCGGCACGGAGCTCGGGGGCGCGGGCTTTGCACCTGGGCGCGGCGGAGCTGCGAGCGACACGGCAGCGGCGGCCGGCACGGCAGCGGCGACCGGCACGGCAGCGGCGACCGGCACGGCCGGCGACGAGGCGGCGCTGACGATCTTTGCGGTCGCGGCGGCCGCGACGGCGACGACGGGCGCCGGTCGAATGGACCCGAGCGTCGCGCTCCCAGGCGAAGAGACCGGCGCCGGCCGCCGTACCGAGACGGGCGGCGCGGGAGACTCCGCAGGTCCGGGCGGATGCAGCGAAACGGTGCCGGTCGCAGGAATCGACGGCGAAATCGGAGGTGTTTCCGCCTCGGCCATCGTGAGCGCGGCTTCGACCGGCGTCATCACGTTCGCGCTGGCGGGCTGATCCACGGGCTCCACGCGCACGCGTCCCGAGCCGAGCACGAGCAGCGCCGACAGCGCGTTCACGCCCGAGAGCGCCCTCGGCTCGAGCTCGAGCGTGCGCCCTTCGGCGCCGACGACGAGTCCGTCGGACAGATCCAGCGTGAGCTCGACGCGCGGATTTTCGACGCGCACCCTGAGCGGCCGTGACGACCGCTCGAGCACGCGCAGGCAGCGCGCCGGCCCCGTCGTTTCCAAACGGGTGTCGAACGCGGAGCGCGCTTCGGCCCGCGCGAACAACGCCCGCTCCGGTTCGACCAGACCCGCGAGCGTCGACTCGAGCCGCTTGAGCGACGGCGCCCCGCCCTCCTCCGACCAAATCTCGCCCCAGCGCACGACGAGCAGCGACGCCCAGCGCAAGCGCGAGTCGCGGCGCAACCTCCGCAGGAGGTCGTAGCCGCCGCCGTGCGCGTGCTCTTCCCCGATCACGAAGACGGTCGGATCGGCCTGTCGCAGCGTCTGAAAGCGCGTCGGGCTCGGGTCGAGATCCGTCACCACCACGGTCACGCCACGTTTTCTGAGCTCCTGCGCGACCGCATCCGCGCGCGGCGTGTCGTCGTCGGCAAGGACGATACGCAAGCCTGCCATGGCCGGAGCCGAAAACGCGGGGCTCGTGCGCGGCGGACCGAGCCCGTCGGCCGGCTGAGCTCCGCCGAGCTCGTAGCGGAGCGGTTCGGCGCGCACCACGTGACGCCGCACGCGTCTCACGAACGTGTCCAAGAATTCCGTGAGCGGCCGCCCGCGGCCGAGGGTGAGCTTGAGCTCCTGCGGGTCGCCTCCCGCGGAAAGCGAGCTCACGAGTCCGGCGCGGAGCTCCTTCGAGAGCACGCTGATGAACTCGTCGAGGGTGGCGTCACCGACCGAGCCTTGGGAATCGGTACCCTGCTCGGGGATCTCGCGAGCCAGCTGGGCCACGCGTTCGGCCGTCGCGTCGACGCTCGCCGAGCGCGGCAGCACCGCGGTCGCCCCGTGGCGAAATGCGCTGAGCTTTTCATCGAGCTCGGCGTCGTCACTGAGCACGACGACGGGAACCATGAAGTTTTGCGAGAGTCCCCCGAGCTTTTGCAACACGGCCGCCCCGCCGTCCTTGGCCGCTTCGCCCATGAGCAACACCAGATCCGGTGCCGTCACGATCACCGCGTCGACGACGGCGTGAAGCTCCGCCGTCTCTACCTGAACCTGGTGGCGGGAGAGCGCGGCCTGGAAGGCCGGCGTAAATCGCTCCCCTGCTCCGACGAGGAGCACGGTGGGCTCGACGCCATCGCGAGACGGCCCCATGTCACTCGAAGCATCGCGCAGTTCACGCGTGCGGTCGAGCGTCACGGGTCGTGTTCGCACGCCGAAAAACCCCGCGCAGGGTGCGACCTTTCCGCATATCGACGCTTCGCAACGTACAAAACCGCGCGCGGCGCGGCGTCACGAAGACACCCGAGCCTTCACGAGCGCTGCGCGGGCTCTTCGGTGTAGACGATTCTGAGCCGCGAGCGCGCGTTTTGATAATACGCGGCGAGCGCCGCCTGCAGCCGAGTCGACACGTACCAGCGGCGCAAACCCGGGAGCACGGTCTCGAACGGCGCGTCGCGATAGGGCGTCTTTTCGTTGCGAAACAGCGCGCGCAGCTCGGCGTCGCTCGGTGAGAGCATCGGCGCGACCATGCGATCGAGATACAAGCTCGCGCGCGCCTGGCGCTGGAAGAGCACGACGAGCTCCCGCTGCCCGACGCCCTCCGCGGCGGCCGCCGCCCGCACCGCCTCGGCGCCGCCCGCGCGCTCTTCGGTCAAGCGGCGAGCGGCCTCCGTCTGCGCGCGGAGCTCGTCACCCGTCGGCTCCGGTTCGATGCGCAAGCTCGCGAGCAACGTCTCCGCCACGTGACGCTCGAGCGCGGCGGACACGTGCCGCTCGCGGTACGCGGCCCCCGTGCGATCGGGGTCGGCCAGCGCTTCGATGCGGGCCTCGAAGGCGAGCAAGCGCGCGCTGACGAAGCGCGGGGAACGGGCGCCGCCGAGCTCGGGGGCCTCGAAGCGCACGACCGTGCGATCGACCAGCAACGGTTCGGCGCGCGCGACCCCGCCACCGAACCCCGCGAGCGCGAGCGTTACGGCGAGACCCGCGACAACGGAACGCCGCCGCGAGCCGAAACGCTTTCGTTCACCCGAGCGCCCGACGCAGACGGCGAGCGCATCCACCATCCCAAAGCTCACGCTGCCGGGGCTCAGCGCGCCGCGGTGCGCTGCTTGGAGGACGGCGGCTCGTAGTCGGCCGTGCCCGTCTGGCTCGGCTTTTCGGCCTCCTCGTGCGCGGGCGACGACTCGCGAGGGGCGCTCGAACGTGCCGCGCGGCGCGCCTTCACGAACTCCGCGAAGGTGAGCACCTTTTCGAGGTCGCGCGCGCCGAGGCCGTCGAGCACCTCTTCGAGCTGCTTGTGAAGCGCGTCCGTGGAGCGCCCGCGGCGGCCGCCGAGCGCCTCTTGCGTGATGTGGGTTCCCGGAGCGAGCGGCTCCGCGTTTTCTGCGGCCCAGGTCGGACGCGCGACGGGGTGCATCGCGTTCGCGGCGAGCCACGCTTCCATGAACACGCGCAGGCGTTCGCTCCGGAATGCAAACCAGCGCTCGCGCTCCGTGGTGAACGCGATGAGCACGTCCTTGAAGCGACGGAATGCGCCCTTGCCGTCGATGGCTTGCGAGAGCTGGCCGCGGAGCGTCGGCTCTTCCACCATCGGGATGAAGCGCTCCATCCAGCGGTATTGCTCGCGTGAGCTCACGGGCTCGATCCGCAAGTACGCGGGATCCGAAGCAATCCGCGCGTGCATTTCCGGATCGGCAATGCCGTCCACCACGCGGAGCACTTCACCCGACACGACGTGCAGATAGCTGTGCACCTCGGGCGCGTTATTTTCGAACGCGTCCTCGAGCGCCTCCCAATCGACTGGGACGTCGCGCATCGGCTGGCCCGGACCGCGGCTCAGGTCATCTGCCATGTCGGGAAACAAGAGCTTACCCTGTTTTACTGGAACGCGCTCGGCTCACGGCTTCTTCCCAATCTGAGCGAAAATCCTCACGTTCTTCAGAGGAAAGGCGCGGCGAGAAGGTTCGCTCGAGCTTTCCCATGCCGGCAGCTTCGGCGGGCGTCGGAAAAAGTCCCACGCCCACCCCCGCAAGCATGGCCGCCCCGCGCGCGGTGGACTCGAGCTCCGTCGGCCGCTCGACCGAGACGCCCGAAAAGTCGCTCTGGAGCTGCATCAGAAGGTCGTTCGCCGCGGCGCCGCCGTCCACGCGCAGTCGCGCGACGGGTTCGCCGCGGTCGGCTTGCATCGCGCGGAGCACGTCGTCCACCTCGAGCGCGACCGCCTCGAGCGTGGCACGCGCGAGGTGCGCGCGCGTCGTTCCGCGCGTGATGCCGGTGATGATGCCGCGCGCATCCGCGTCCCAATAAGGTGCGCCGAGCCCGGCGAGCGCCGGCACGAACCTGACTCCGCCGCTCGAGTCGACGCTCCGCGCGAGCCCTTCGATCTCCGCCGCGGAGCCGATGATGCCGAGCCCGTCGCGTAGCCACTGCACGGCCGCGCCCGCCACGAACACGCTGCCTTCGAGGGCGTAGGCGACCTCGTCTCCCACCTGCCAAGCCATGGTGGAGAGCAAGCCCGAGCGACTCGTGACCCGGCGTGACCCGGTGTTGACCAGCAAGAACGCGCCGGTCCCGTAGGTGCACTTCGCGTCACCCACCGTGAAGCACGCTTGCCCGAAGAGTGCGGCGTGTTGATCGCCGGCGAGCCCCGCGACTGGAATACCGTCCGGCAGCCCCGGCACTCCGTGCGTGACGGCGACTTGGCCCGCGCTCGGCACGATGCGGGGCAAGATCGCCTGCGGGACGCGCAGGAGCCGGCACATCTCCTCGTCCCACGCGCGCCGTTCGAGATCCATGAGGAGCGTGCGCGAGGCGTTCGTCACGTCCGTCACGTGCGGCGCGCGGGCCGCGGCGCCGCCCGCGAGCCGGAATACCAGGTAGGAATCCACGGTGCCGAAGCAGAGCTCCCCCGCCTCGGCGCGTGCGCGCGCGCCGGCGACGTGGTCGAGCAGCCATTCGACCTTGGTGCCTGAAAAATACGGGTCGAGGACGAGCCCCGTCGTGCGCGTGACGGCGGCGCGCTTGCCGGCCGCTTCGAGCTCGGCGCAGCGGCGGCTCGTGCGCCGATCCTGCCAGACGATCGCGGGGTGGATTGCCCGGCCGGTCGTGCGTTCCCAGATCAACGTCGTCTCGCGCTGATTCGTGATGCCGACGGCGGCAATGTCGGTGCCGGGCACACTCGCACTCCGGAGCGTCTCCTTCACGGCCCCGACGACGCTGTCCCAGATTTCTTCGGGCTCGTGCTCGACCCAGCCGGGCTCGGGAAAATGCTGGGGGAACTCGAGCGTCGCGCGCCCGAGCGTGCGCCCGTCGAGGGCCATCACGAGCGCCGTCGACCCCGTCGTGCCTTGGTCGATCGAAAGGAGGTACTTCGCCATGTCCCGTGTGTTCCCCCGCACCACGACCGACAAAATCGTGCCCGCGGTGAACCGAGCGTAACGCTTACTTCCTCTTGTACCAAGCCTTGGGCAAAGCTAGCCTCAGGCGGCCCATGGCGCGCATCTTGCTCGTGTCACCGGACGGACAGCAAGTGGTGGAGCTGCGCGACTTCAACTCGCTCGGTCGCCATCCGTCGAACACGATCCAGCTTCTCGACAAGATTGTGTCGAAGGAGCACTGCATCATCGAGCGCCGCGGGCCGGCGCTCGTGCTCCGCGATCTCGGGAGCTTGAACGGCACCTACGTGAACGGCGAGCGCGTCAACGGCGAGCGCGAGCTCAAGCACGGTGACGACATCGCGCTCGGCGGTACGCGCGCGCTACGACGACGGCTCGGGTCGGCCCATGCCGACCGCTCAGGTGCACCCGCAGCAATACACGCAACCCGTCCAACAGATGGGGCAGGCCGGATGGACGCCGCAGAACGCGCCGCCGCCGAGCCAATACGGCGCTCCGTCCATGCCCGCGACGACACCCGGCTTCTCGCCGGTGAACGCGCCGGGGGCCGCGCCGTTCCAGCCCGGGCAGCAGCCGGCTCAGGCCGGCATTCTCCCGGTCACCGGCACGCGCGTCGACGTGAACGACAAGGCACGCGCGATCGGTACGCAGATCGCCGCGATCCAAAAGGGCTTTCTCCCGGTCGAGCAGCTCAAGCAAAATCCGCAGCAGCTCGCCGACGATTACGAGCGCCTGCGCCTCTCGCACGAGCTCTCGCGCGAGATCGCGCTCGAGCGCGAATTGCCGAAGCTTCTCACCAAAATCCTGCTCACGATCTTCAAGTTCGTGCGCGCCGACCGCGGCGTGATCTTCCTGATGGACGAGCGGGGCGAGCTCGTACCGAGCGCGAGCCAGCGCCGCGACGGGACGGAGTCACCCATCCAAGTCTCCTCCACGATCATGAATCACGTGATCAAGGAGCGCGCGACGGTGCTGACGCACGACGCCGCGATGGATTTCGCCGCGTCGAAGGGCAAGAGCATGATCCTGAACCGGATCGGCTCGGCCATCGTGGCGCCGCTCCTGCACAACAA
>JAICUB010000061.1 GCA_025936045.1 Polyangiaceae bacterium
GCACGCTCACGATGCCGTCGCTGTTGATCTCGAACGTCACCTCGATCTCGACCTGACCCTTGGCGGCACGCCGTAGGCCCGTGAGGATGAACTCGCCGAGCAGCTCGTTTTCGTCCGCGCGCGCGCTTTCGCCCTGCAAAACCAAAATTTTCACGGCCGTCTGGTCGTCGCGGCTCGTCGTGAACGTTTTCGTGCGCGCGGTCGGCACGGTGGTGTTCTGCGGGATGAGCTCCTCGAAGTGGCTCCCGAACGTCATGATGCCGAGGGCGTGCGGCGTCACGTCGAGCAGGATCATCTCCTGCTTCTCACGGACGAGGGCTGCGCCCTGGATGCTCGCGCCGATGGCGACGACCTCGTCCGGATGCACGCTCTTGTTGGGCTCGCGCTTGAAGAACGTCGCGACGGCTTGTTGCACGGCGGGCATGCGCGTCATGCCTCCCACCAAGATCACGTCTTCGATCTCGTTCACGCCGAGCCGCGCGTCGGCGAGCGCCTGCCGGCAGATCTCGACGGTGCGTTCGACGAGGTCGGAGGTGAGTTGCTCGAGCGTGGCGCGATCGAGCGCGCGCTGCAGGTGCAAGGCTTCGTTCCGGCCGGTCGAGATGATGAAGGGGAGATTGATCTCGGTGTCCCGCGTGCCCGAGAGCTCGCATTTCGCCTTCTCGGCGGCGTCGCGCAGGCGCTGGAGCGCCATGCGGTCCTGGCGCAGGTCGATGCCGTGCTCCTGCTGGAAGCCGCTCACGAGCCAATCGATGATGCGAGCGTCGAAGTCTTCCCCGCCGAGGAAGGTGTCACCGGTCGTGCTGATCACCTTGAAAACGCCGTGCGCCCCGATTTCCAGGACGCTCACGTCGAAGGTGCCCCCGCCGAGGTCGTAGACGGCGACGGTGCGATCCAGATCCTTACCGAAACCGTAGGCGAGCGCCGCCGCCGTCGGCTCGTTGATGATACGGATCACGTCGAGCCCGGCGATGGCCCCGGCGTCCTTGGTGGCTTGGCGCTGGTTGTCGTTGAAGTACGCGGGGACCGTGACGACGGCCTTCTTCACCGGTTCGCCGAGATAGTCCTCGGCGATGACCTTCATCTCCTGCAAGACCATCGAGCTGATCTCGGGCACGGAGTAGGTCTTGTCGCGGAGCCGGATGCGTACGTCGTTGTGCGGGCCCTCCACGATCGTGTAGCTCGAGGTCATGATCGAATTTTTGACCTGCGGCGAGTTCCACTTGCGACCGATCAGGCGCTTGGCCGCGTAGACGGTGTTCTCGGCGTTCGTGATGGCTTGACGCTTGGCGATGTGGCCGACGAGTCGTTTACCGGCCTCGGTCACGGCGACGACGCTCGGCGTCGTCTTGTAGCCGCCGCGATTGGTGATGACGATCGGCACATCGCCTTCCAGAATGGAGACGCAGGAATTGGTCGTCCCCAGATCGATGCCGATGACTCGCTCCATCGTGTCCTTTCCTTCAGCCTAAGCCCGGCCCTGTACTCACGCTTCGGCCCGTCGCGCACGGCGTAGCCAGTCCTTGATGCTATCATCGTTGGGCGAAAGCTGCTGGGCGCGCTCGAACTCGGCGAGGGCGCTCTGTTTCATGCCGGCCTCGAAGTAGATCTTACCGAGCGTCATGCGCTGATTCGGGTCCTCGGGAGCCGCGTCCCGCGCGCGCTTAGCGAAGTCCGCCGCCTCCTTCAGGTCGGCTTTGGCGGAGTAGAGGCAATGGGCCACCCGTTCGAGCACGCGCGGCGTAGGCTGGCCACGGCTCGCCCGCTTGTAGGAAGCGGCGGCCTCGAGGAAACGGCCCTCGCGCTCTTCGTATTGCGCTTGTTCGATGTAACTGGCGGCGAGCCGGGCCTGCACGCGCGCCTCGAGCTCACGCAGGCGGCTCGAGAGGGCGTTGTCGTCCGGTGCGAGCGAGGTCGCGATGCGCAGGGCGTTCGTCGCCGAGACGAGGTCCTTGTGGCTCTCCGCTTCCTCGGCCGCGTTCACGTAGTGCTGGACCTGCCGCGACTTGAGCTCGACGACGCGTTCTTCGTAGCGGCGCTTGAGATCCGCCGTGGCGGCTTCACGCGCCGCGTCCGACGCGTGAGGAAGCGGCGAGCTCGGCCCCCGCGCGGGCGGCATGGAGACGCCGAGCTTGCGGGCAAGCGCGCGGCGGCGTGCTTCGGAGTCGGACGGACGCACGGACGGCATGCTCTGCGGCGTCGGCGTGCTCGGCGCCGGCGTCACGGGGGGGTTCGAGAGCGGCGGCAGCGACTGGCCCGCCGGCGGCGGATACGAGTGCCGCGCCTTCTCTTCGAGCTGGACCTGCTCCTGGATTTCGCGCTTCAGGCGCTCGACTTCACCCGCGTGGCCGCCGGGGTTCGCGAGCGTCCGATCGAGCGCCTGCGTGCGGCGCACGGAGGCGAGATAACGGTCGTAATCCTCGCGCGCGGCCGGGCGCGTGAGCACGTCGTGCGCCTCGGTCACGCGCGCGAAGAGCCTTTCGAGCTTGGGCTTGAAGGAGCCGAGATTCTTCCCGAAGTAGCGGTCGGGGTGGAAATCGTTCACGAGCTCGAAGTACGCGGCCTTGATCGCTTTCTTGTCGGCGCCGGCGTCGATGCCGAGGAGCTCGTAGTGCGAGACCGCGTTCAAGCGGTAGAAGGTGTCGAGCACCTTGCGCTTGCGCGCGAGGTCGAGATCGACCGCTTCGTCGAGCTCGGTTGGATCGTAGAGCGCCGCCGCGGAGTGGCTTCCCTTCGGGGCCGCGCCTTGCTCCACGATCGGGCCGATCCTCAGATGGAAGGTGCCCGAGGTGCCGGGCGCGGGCCGTGGCGTGCGGATGCTCGCGGGCGTCGCTCGTGCTTCCGCCAGCGCTCCGAGGCCGTTCAGCTTGTCGAGCGAACGGCGGATG
This sequence comes from Polyangiaceae bacterium, assembly GCA_025936045.1. Classification (GTDB taxonomy): domain Bacteria; phylum Myxococcota_A; class Polyangia; order Polyangiales; family Polyangiaceae; genus PMG-095. Next base: position 2,889 of record JAICUB010000061.1, read on the forward strand.
ACGGTCGCGTCGAGCCCCGTAGCGAGAGCGATGTCGCTTTCGCTCGCGCTGCCGTCGAGGTGCGAGACCACGAATGCGTCCTCGGGCGTGAGCGGCAAGGCGCGCAGATCGATGCCTTCTGCGAGCCGGAGCCGGCGATCTTTGTCGATCAGTGCCACCCAGCCGAAGCTTAGCCGTCTCCGCGAGCGCTCGCCAAGGCACGTGCCGCGGATTGCGCGCTGCTCGTGCCCCGCCGGCTCACGGCTTCGGTGCCGCGCGTTCGATGACGGCCGCCTGAATGCGCATGGCTTCCTGGAACGCCGCGAGCGCGCGATCTTCGGCGGCTTTCGAGCCGGAAAGGTCGCCGCTCGCCGCGAGCGACTTGGCGTGGCGCTCCTCGACGAGGCCGCGCACCTCCACGAGGTGCCCGCGGAAGTAACCCTCATCGGGCACCAAGGTAAGACCTTTTTCTACATCGGCGAGCGCCCCCGCGAAGTCACCGTGGCGGCTTTTCAGGTCTCCGAGGCGCGCGCGGGTGTCGGCGATTACCTCACGCACCTCGGCTGCGTTGGGGCAAGGTGGAACGGGACCGTCGACGATCGCAGCCAGCTCGGTCTCGGCACCCTTCGGATCGTTCCGTTCTTCGCGCGCGTCGGCGCGGTGGTGGGCCGCGCGCGAACGGCTGAGGAACGCGAGCAGCGCGGTGCCGATGGGGCGGTTGTCCCGGTCCGCACACACGTCTTTCGGCTTCGCGCAGGCGGCGAGCGCGAGCGGCAGGGCGAGCGCGAGCCAGCGGGTGAGCCCCATCAGTGCACTCCCCAGAGCGCATAGCGGTTCTCCCGCGCGTCGCGTTCACGCGCCGAGGCGATGCGATCGATGCGCTCGCTCGCGTCGCCCGCGGCGAATGCCTCGTGAAAGAGCGGCTCGGTCGTGCGAGACGGCACGAGCGCTGCCGTCGTTTCGGGGGCGTCGACGCTGGGTCGCGCGACGAACAGCGCGAAGACGGCCGCTGCCGCGAGCGCGAGCGCGCCGAACGTCACGTAGATCACGTTCGGGCCGCGCGGCTTTGCGCGCAGGGCCGCCCGTTCGGCGCTCGAGCGCGTGAGCTCCGCCGGACGCAGCGCGGCGGCGAGAGCGCGCGCGAGCGCCGCCTCCGGATGCGTGTCGTCGCCGTGGTCGAGCGCTTGGCGCAATCGCTCGCTCTCGCGGAGCTCGTCCTCGCTCGCCGGCGCGAACGGGTCCTCGAGAGCCGCGCGCAGAATCTCGGCGTGGCGCGCGGGAGCGAGCGTGCCTGGCTGGTAGGCGGAGCGCAGGGCCAGCGCGAGCGCAGCCTCTTCATCGGGGTCCAGCGGGGGCGAGCCGTCCTCGAGCTCGTCGGGGGGAGGCATGTCCGTCACGGCTCGTGCCCCTCCGCGTCGAGCACCTTACGCAGGGACGCCATCGCGCGATGGAGTACCACGTCGAACGTGGCCACGGTGACGCCGAGCTCGGCGGCAGCCTCGGCGCGCGGCCGTTCCTCGAGCACCCGCATGCGGATGGCTTGGCCGTAGCGCGGGTGCAGACGGCCGAGCAGCGAAGCCACGCGCGCGCGAGCGACGCCGAGGTCGTGCGCTTCGAGCGCGGCCGCGTCGCGGGTCTCGCGCTCGGCCTGGTCGACCTCGCGCTCGAGGTCGTTCGCGTCGAACAGGACCTCGCGCTTGCGGGCGCGCAGCTGATCGAGAGCGATGCGCATGGCCACGACGCGCAGCCAGGGGTAAATGCCGACGCTCTGCCACTCGAACCGCGCGATGCGCTCCACCACGCGCAAGTACGTGAGCGAGAGCGCTTCTTCGGCGAGCGCCGGGCTGCCGAGGCGCGGCAAGAGCACGGCGCGATAAAGCCGCGGGCCGTGGCGCTCGAGGAGCTCGCCGAGCGCCGTCCGGTCGCCCCCGCGCGCCCGCTCACAGAGCCGCCTTTCAGCTTCTAGCTCCTCGGGCGACAGCACCGGCCGCACTCTACTCGGAGCGCCCTCTGCACCCCAACCGCCCGTGAGCACGCGCAGGCTCGGGCGCGGCCATGCCGGCGCGCCGAAGCCCGCCGGAACAGTCGCTTCCGCCGCCGTGCCGAGCTGCATACCCTCTGAACGCGCGAGCCGGCCCGCTGCTTACAACCTGGGGCGTCGGCCCGGTTCCGCGCGTGGTAGACACGCGGCCCATGGCCGCCAGGCTCTGCCCTTACTGTCGAGAGCTGAACAGCGTCGGAGAAAAGCGCTGCTTTCGCTGTGGTCGCCGGCTACCCGGGCCGGGCCTCGGCAGATCGATACGCTTCGTCCAGGAGGCGCTCGGCGCCGACGCCCCCGTGACGCGCGTGCTGCTCTTCCTAGAGCTTCTCGTGTTCGCGCTTTGCACCGTCGTCGAGCTCGCGATGGGTCACGGCTTTCCGCTCGGCGACCTCGGGCCCCTCCTCGGAAGATTCGGCGGGCAAGGCTCGTTTTCCACGTCGACGCTGCTCCGCTTCGGCGCTCTCGGAGGCGAGCTCGGCCACACGGAGCCTTGGCGCTTGTTGTCGGCGGTGTTCGTCCACGCGAGCTTCTTCCATATCGCGATGAACCTCTGGGTCTTCACGGTGCTCGGGCGGGACCTCGAGCGCTCGCTCGGTAGCGCGCGCTTCGCGCTCTTGTTCCTGCTGAGCGGCGTGCTCGGGTTCGTCGTGAGCGAGTGGTGGTACGCGCCGTTTCACCCGGTGACCATGGGAGCGAGCGGCGCGGTGTTCGGTGAGATCGGCGCCGGCGTCGGCATCCTGCGGGCGCGCAAAGATCGCGCGTGGAAGAGCTTTTTTTGGCGCAATCTCATCTACGCCCTGCTCTTGTCGGTGGTGATGGGGAACGTGAACACAGCGGCCCACCTCGGCGGCTTCGCCGCGGGAATCGGCCTCGGCTTCGTGTTCGGACGCGAACGGCCGTGGGCCCGCCTCAAGACGATGCTCGTCGTCGCCGCGGCGGCCGGGCTCGTCTCGGTGGTCGCCTCGGTGGGCCTTTCGATGCATTCATTGGCCTGGCAAGAGGTGCGCGCCCGCGAGCTCAGGTACGAGTAGTATCCGTCTCCACCCATGCCCGTCGTGAACCCGCTCGCTCGCGAGGTGGTTTTCAAGGTCGTCTATTACGGCCCCGGCCTCGGCGGAAAGACGACTAGCCTCCAGCACATCCACGCGACCACGCGCGCCGAGCACCGCGGCAAGATGGTGAGCCTCGCGACGCCGGTCGACCGCACGCTCTATTTCGATTTTTTGCCGATCCGGCTGCCGAGCGTGCACGGCATGGGCGTTCGCTTGCAGCTCTTCACGGTACCCGGGCAGGTTTATTACAACGCCACACGCAAGCTCGTGCTCACCGGCGCCGACGCGCTCGTGCTCGTCTTCGATTCCCAGAGCGATCGCATCGACGCAAACTCCGAGAGTCTCGAGAACCTGCACGAGAACCTGACGGCGCACGGGCGCTCGCTGTCGCAAGTGCCGCACGTGATTCAATACAACAAGCGCGATCTCGCCACCGCGCTCGGAATCGAAGAGCTCGAGCGACAGCACAATCGTTTCCACGCCCCGTCCTTCGGATCCGTCGCGATGACCGGCGAAGGCGTGTACGAAGCGCTCGAAGCCGTGACGCGTGCCGTGCTCGAGCACTTCGAGCAACGCATGCCGGGCGAGCGGGGCGCCAGCATGCCCGGCCTCGACGTGCCGGAAGGAGGGCTCGCGGAAGCCCTGCGCGGCATGGGGCCGCGCGGCGACGGCTCGGAGCCGCCGGACTCACCGCGCCGCCCCAGCATGGAGCTCCGTCTCTCGCAGCTGCCCGAGCAGGATCCGGGTGAAGCGGCCGCACGGGTTGCGGTCGGTGAAGCGGTGCCCCAGGCGGAGCCCATCGTTCGACCGGGGACGATGCCCGAGGAGCTCGAGCCGCCCGAAGGGCTCGCGGAGTCGTCGCTGCCGCCGGTCCCCCAGTTCGCCGTGGCGCGAGGCGGTGCGAGCTTCGAGCTCCTCTGGCCCCCCGGTGAACGTGGCCTCGTTCGAGAGCTCGAAGCCGCGTTCGCGAACGGCGACTTCAGCCGCGCCCTCGCCGGCTGCGAGGCCCTCGTCGCGCGCTCGCTCGCAGGTGCGGCGGCGGCGCTCGGGACGAACGATGCGCCTCGCGATCCGGCGACGGTCGCCGTCATCCTCGGCATCGACGGACGGCGCTACCTCGAGTTTCGGAGCCTCGCGCGCGATGCGCGAGCGGGTCGCGGGGTTTCGGCTACCGAGGCGCTCGTCGCTTACGCGCTCGCGATCGAGATCCGCATCGCGCGCGCGGGCGTCGCGGGCTGAAACTTGCGGCGGGCTATTTCGCCGTCGCGAGCCCCGTCAAGCTCTTCGCCCCGTCCGCCGTCGTCAGGCGGCCGAGCCAGCGTCCGCTGAAGCTCGCGAGCTGGGCGTCGGCGCCGACGGTGCCGGAAGCGGTGAGTGCCACGTCGAGCGTCCACTTCGTCCGGTCCGCGTCGACCGCCGCGTCCATCAGCGTCTGCACGGCGTCGACGCAGAGCTGCTCCGTGCACGCCGCGTTGCAGGACTCGATCGATTCGTTCTTCGCCACGCCGGCGGCGACGAGCGTGGTCGCGACGGTCGAACAGGGCACCGATTCGCCGAGCGCCACCGCGAGGCTCGGAGCGCCTTCGACTTCGGCGCTCGCCGGTGCGAGCGCCGCGGCCAGCAGGAACGTCGTCGGGTCCACGGCCATGCTCATGCCCAAAACGACCCGATCGTCGGCGCCGGCCTCCCAGCTCGTGGTGCCGCTCGGCGTGAAGCCCGAGGCCGAGGCCGCTGTCCCGAACACCTTGTCGAGCGCGACGCTCGGCGTCCCGTTCGTCGCTCCCGTGAGCGTTCCGGTCACCCCACCGCTCGTCGGTAGATTGGTGAGGCCCGCCTGGAGCCAACGGGCGAGCGGGTCGCGCAGCACGACCGCCGCGTTCGAGCCGAGCGCGCCGCGAAGCTCGTCGTCCCAATGCTGGGCGCTACGAGCGTCCGCGAAGGCGCTCGCGTCGCTCGCTTCGGCGCCCATCGCGTCGAGCAACGCCTCGACGTCGTCGCTAGCGCTGCCGAGCAGCGAGCTTGCCACGTCCGCGGCCGGTCCCGAGAGCGCCTGATCGAAATCGTCGAACGAGTCGAGGTCGAGCTCGAAGCGAACCTTGCTGGATTCGAGCTTCATCGGCACGTTTGCCATCACGACTTCGAGGTAGTCCTGAGTGCCCTCGCTCGCGCCGTTCACGGTGGTGCAACCCCAGGCGAACTTCTCCGCGCGCAACATGACCGCGAGCTTCACGCCGGTAGGTACGTCCAAGTAAATCGGAAACGTATCGGTGCTCGGCGCCTGGATGGGTCCGTCTTCGGGCGGACTGCCGGCGGCGAGATCCGTGCAGGCGATCCCGGGCGTCGCGCTCGCGACGTAGCCGCTGAGGACCCGTTCCCCAGGGTACGAAGGCTTGATCGGGAGCGACACCATGTTCGTCTCCTCGACCGCCATGTCTAGAACGACCGTAGGAGCGCCGGGCGACGTCGCGCGCACGCTGAAGTCCGTCGGAGTGCTCGGAGCCGTCAGCGTGATCGCCGTCGTCCCGATGCCCGCGTCCGTGTCGCGCGAGGTATCGCTCAGCACCGCGTCGAGCGGAGTGCCGAGGAACGCAAAGCGCACGCTGTGCGCCGCTGGAGGCGACGTGGTCACGACCAGGCTCGCCACGTCGCCCGGCTTCAAGTGCAGAGGGTCGACGGGCGCGCCATCGACGGGCGAGACGACGCTGAGCGCCATCGTGAACGAGAGCCCCGCTGCACCGCCCATGCCCGCGCCGCTCGTGCCGCCGCTCCCGGTGCCGCCGCTCTCGGGGGACTCCGCGGCCCCGCTTGCTCCGCACGCGCCCAGGCCGCAAGTGAGGATCACACCGAGGAGGGTGGAGAGCACGGGCGCGGCGTCAGTCGAGCCCTTCCGGAGGCGAGCGGTGGGCCCGTCGAGCATGCTCGAAAAGTAGAGCGAACCGCGCGCGCTGCAAGCACTGAGTGCTCCGGCGGCGCCCTCCGGACGTGATAGCGTCCCGCGCTCGGTGACTTCGATCGTCCCGCCCTCGGTAAAAGTCCTCGTCGTCGAAGACGAGCCGGGCCTGCGGCAGATGCTCGAAATCCTCTTCCGCCGAGAGGGCTACACGGTCGTGAGCGCCCCGGGTTATCGCGCGGCCGTGGAAGCGATCACCCAACACCCGCAGCCGTTTCCGCTGGTGCTCACCGACCTCGCCATGCCCGACGGCTCCGGCCTCGACGTCGTCAGCGTCGCGAAAGGACGCAGCCCCGCGACCGAGATCATCCTGCTCACGGCCCACTCGAGCGTCGAAAACGCCATCCTCGCCATGCGTTCCGGCGCGTACGATTTCGTGGCCAAGCCCTTCAAGCCGACCGAGCTCGCGGCGCTCGTCGCGAAGGCCCTCGAGAAGAGCGCGCTCATCAGTGAAAACCTGCGCTTGAAGGCGCGCTTCAGCGCCGAAGCGGAAGCACGGGAGCTGCTCGGCAAGAGTGAGGCGATGCGGCGGGTGCTCGACGTGATCGATCGCGTCGCCTCGACGCGCGCCACCGTGCTCATCACGGGCGAGAGCGGCACCGGAAAAGAACGCGTCGCGCGCGCGATCCATCAGCGGTCGGAACGCGCGGGGGCGCCCTTCCTGGTCGTCAACTGCGGCGCCCTGCCCGAGAACTTGATGGAAAGCGAGCTCTTCGGGCATGAAAAGGGCGCGTTCACGGGCGCGCAGAGCAAGCGCCAGGGCCTCTTTCGCGACGCGAACGGCGGCACCGTGTTGCTCGACGAGATCGGCGAGCTGCCGCAAACCCTCCAGGTAAAGCTCTTGCGCACCCTGCAGGAACGCAGCGTGCGCCCCGTCGGCGCAAGCGAAGAGGTCCCGGTCGATGTGCGCGTGCTCGCTGCGACGAACCGCGACGTGGAAGCGGACGTTGCCGCGGGCCGGTTCCGCCAGGATCTCTACTACAGGCTCAACGTCATCCGTCTGAACCTGCCACCGCTCCGCGATCGGCGTGAAGACGTCCCGCTCCTCGCCGAGCGCTTCCTCGTGCGTTTCGCGCGCGAGATGGGGAAAGACGTCGCGGGCTTCACGCCGGACGCGCTGCGCGCGATCGAGCGCTACGCCTATCCCGGCAACGTGCGCGAGCTCGAGAACGTGATCGAGCGCGCCGTCGCCCTCGCGGGCGCGCGCGTGATCGGCACCGGGGATTTGCCCGAGGCGGTGAGCGGGCGCCTCGGCGCGCCCGAGGAGCACCTGCTCGCGCTCGGCCCGGACGGCTGCGAGCTCGACGCGGTGTTGAACGAAGCCGAACGGCGCCTCCTGATTGCGGCGCTCGAGCGCACGGGCGGAGTGCGAAAAGCCGCGGCGAAGGTGCTCGGCGTGACCTTCCGCTCGTTGCGTTATCGCCTACAGAAGCACGGGCTCGGCGCCGAGGCTGCCGGCATCGATGCCGCGGGCGAAGACGATGACGAGGAGTAATGCTAAGCTGCTCGATCATGAAGCCGCACGCCGGGCGGTCGTTCGCGCGTGCCCGTAGCGGGGCGCGTGGGTTCACGCTGGTCGAGCTCATGGCCGTCGTCGCCATCGCGGGGGTCTTGGCCACGGTCGCGATCGCTGCGCTCCGTCATCGCGTGTTTGCGTCCGACACCACGAGCGCCAAGGTGGTCGTAAAGTCGATCGTGGCGGCGGAAGAGCATTATCGAGCCGAAAACCAGCTCTACTATGACGTTTCGAGCTCCGGAACGGCCGGCTGGTATCCGAGCGGGACCATCGGCCCCAACAACAAGATGAGCTTTTGGCGCAGCGGCAGCGACACGGAGACCGCGAAGTGGCGCACGCTCGCACCCGACATTCGCCAGAACGTCTCCTTCGGCTTCAAAGCGAACGCGGGGCTTCCGAGTGATACGCCGAAGTTCGAGAACGATCTCGCTTCGCTTACGTTGCCCGCCATCACCGAACCCTGGTACCTGATTCAGGCGCGCGCCGACTCCAACGCGAACAGCGTCTATTGCATGGTCGCCGCCGCGAGCTGGACCCCTGAAGTGTTTTCCGTGAACGACGGGGAATGACGGCGGGCCCCGAGCGGGCTCATTTTTGCTCGAACTCGGGCCTGCGGTGACGTTTCTCGGCAGTGGCTGGGGTGCGGACCTGTGTGACAAGGTGCGAGCGAAATTGCACAATCACATTCCTGCACGAGGTTTTTTCTCGGGCGGCGAGGCCGACTCGTGAAAGAGTCCGGCCCTGGCCATGATCGGTGGTCCAGAGAGGCTGCGCATGAATCCGGGGCTGGCATACACCCTGCTTACTGAGGGTGTGGTCTGTCGCAGGCGAAGAAATCGAGAGCATGGCTTTACGCTCGCCGAGCTGATGGTCGTCGTCGCCATCATCGGAGTCCTCGCCGCGCTCGCGGTGTACGGAGTACGCCGCTACGTGACCGCCGCTGCGACTGCCGAGCCCATGGAGATCATCAACTCCGTACGAGCCGCCGAGGAGAGCTACAAGGACGAGACCTTCGGCTACCTGCAAGTCTCGACGATGTCCTCTTATTTTCCCTTCGGCACCACGGTGCCGAAGAATCAGAAGATGTCATGGGACGGCGGCAACGCTTCGGAGCTCGCGTTCTGGAATCAACTCGGCGTCCACCCGACCGCCGTCGTCCAATTCGGGTACGCGTGCTCGGCAGGCAAGGGGAGCGGCGTGCCTCAGCAGACCGATCTCAAGATCAATACGGACCTCAAGTATCCGACAACGGCGACCGATTGGTACGTCGTGCGCGCGGCGAGCGACCGCGACAGCGACGGCATCCTCGCAACCTTCGTCGGCTCGAACTTCACCGACGCGATCTACGGGGAGAACGAGAGCGAATGACTAGGACGTCAGGCCGGTAGAGTTCGCCGGCACCGAGCGACGGGTCGGGTGGCCCTGCGCGCGTCGAGCAGGCCACCCACAGCAAAGGAAAAGCATCATGATTCGGAAACTCAGGAAATCACGCGGCTTCACGCTCGTGGAGCTCATGATCGTCGTCGCTATCATCGGTATTCTGGCGGCGCTCGCCATCTACGGCGTGAAGAAGTACCTCACGAACGCGAAGACGAGCGAGGCGAAGGTGAACCTCGGCCGTCTCGGCAAGGACGCCGTCTCTGCGTTCGAACGTGAGACGATGGACGCGCAACTCGCGACTGCCGGTCAGGCGACGGCCGCCGTGCATCGGCTGTGCGACAGCGCGTCCGCCGTACCGACTGGTTCACCGCCCAAAGGCACGAAGGTCCAGCCCGATCCGGCGGCCTGGGGAGCCGGGACGACGACCAGTGGTTGGGCTTGTCTCAAGTTCTCGATCAATAGCCCCCTCTACTATCAATATAACTACACTGCGACGAGCCCCACCGATGCGACGGCCGCAGCGTTCACCGCCACGGCCACGGGTGATCTGAACGGCAACGGCACGGCCGGTGACCCCTGGGCTTACCAGGGCGGGATCCTGTCGGGCGAGATGCGTTTGGCGACGACCATCCACGAATCGTCGAACCCCGAAGAGTGAGTCGACTCTCCTCCGCCGGCCCCGACGTTCGTAACGTCGGGGCTCGGCTCGGGAGTCAGGGGTTCGAGGGGACTAGCGCTTAGCCCCGAGTCCGGCGACAGTCGGGCGATTGGCGGCGCTAATTGTGATCGTTGCCGTCGCTCTGGCCTACGTGCAGGCCTTGGGTGGCGGTTTCTTGTGGGACGATCTCCTGCTCATCACTGACGTCCCCATCGTCGAGCGCGGAGCTCCGCTCGCCGAGTATCTACGGCATCCATTCTGGATGGGTGTTTCCGGGCCGACTTCGAACAGCTACTACCGCCCACTCGTCACGCTGAGTTTCGCGCTCGATCACAAGCTTCACGGGGACAATCCCGCCGGCTTTCATCTCACGAATCTACTCCTGCACGAGCTGAACGCGCTCTTGCTGCTCGCGCTTCTCCGGCGCTTCGGCGTGCGTCCGCTCGTGGCCGCCGCGCTCGCCTCGGCATGGGCTCTCTTGCCGCGGCTCGCCGAGGCAGCAGCGTGGGTCTCGGGCCGCACGGATGTGATTGCCACCGTCTTCGTGCTCGGAGCCTTGCTCGCGTGGGGCGACTCACCGCTCCGGCGCGCAGGCGCGGGCTTGCTCGTTCTCGCTGGACTCTTGGCCAAGGAATCGGCGCTGGCCGTGGTCTTGGCCATTGCTGTGTTCGAGTGGCAGAGGGGTGCCGGCACGTCCCGCAGCGTGCGCTGGCGCTCCGTCGCGTGGCGACTCGCGCCCGTCGCACTGGCGCTGAGCACGTACGTGTGGCTTCGCCGCTCGGCAATTGGTCTACATACGAGTGCCGACGGGCTCGCTGCAGGCCTGCGAGCGGCAACGGTGTTCGACACCGTCACGATGTATTCGCTCATGCTGCTCGACCCACTGCGGCCCCGGGCGCTCATCGGTCGCTTGGGTTTGGTGCGGCCGTGGGGCGTCGTCGCCGGCATGGTGATCGTCTGTGCCTGCGTATTCCTGGCCCTGCGCAAGCGTGGACGCTGGAACGAGGCAACGGCAATCGGTCTCGCCCTCGCGTTGGCTGCGATTCTGCCCGTGCTCCACGTCATCCCGGTTCCGTTGCGCGTCATCGCCGCCGACCGGTTTCTCTATCTCCCGACTGCCGGTCTCGCCCTAGCGTTCGGCCCCCAGTTCGATGCCTGGCTCTCGCTCCGGCGGCCGCCGTGGGTCGCGACAGCCTGCGTCGTACTCGTGCTGGGCATCGGCGCTTCGCGTCGCGTCGGCGTCTGGTCGGACGAACTCGAATTTTGGGTCCAAACGTACCTCGAGACGCCACCGATCAACTGCTCGGGTGCGACCAACCTCATCGGCGTGTTCTTTCGCGCGGGCCAATATGCCGACGCCCTCGAGCTTTCGAAGCGTGAGCTCGGCTACGACGATCCCGAAAAGCGCGAGACGCATTTCAACGCAGCGCTCTGTCTCGCGCGGCTCGGCCGTACGGCGGAAGCGCTCGAGCAATTGCGCTTGCTCGACACGAAGAAGCACAAGGACGACGTCGCGCTCCAAATCGCGATCATCGAGATCCAATCGGGGCAGGGGAGCAGGGCCCGCGCGCTCCTCGAACCGCTCGCGCGTTCTGGGCAGCGAGCCGCCCGCACGCTCATCGCGCGCTTGCCCGACCTTGAACGAGCGTTCGCGGCGCTGCCCGGGGTGCCGGAGACGGAGGCGGCAGAGCGGGCTCATCTTGCCACGTTCCTTGGGGAAGACGCCATCGCGGTGCCTGCTTGGCTCGAGACCGTGAAAGACCCGAACGTCACCCGTAGCACCCTGCAAGAGGCGCTTTCTTATCTGGTTCGCACGGGTGACCGTGACGCCATCGCCGCGGTCGCTCGGCGTTACAGCGCACGGTTCGGTGCGCTCGAGCCGAAGCTCGCGAGCATCGTGTCCGTACGTCTCGACGAGATCGAACGGGTGCAGGCTGTACGCCCGCGACTCGGCCTATAACCGCGACGCGCGGCTCCGTCACGCCCAAGCCGGGGGGAGTGGACGCGCCGGCCCCAATGAACACGCCCGGGACGCGTGATATTGTGCGTGCGCTATGCGTATCGGCGGTCGTCCTCTGGTCGAGTACGTGGCCCTAGGCGCGGCGCTTCTCTGCGTCGTCTTCAGTGCCGCGCCGGCCTTTTTGAAGAACCTGCGAGCGTCCCGGATGGTCGAGCCGATGGAGCGTCTGAAGTTCATCGCGGAGCGGGCGACGGCGCTCGCCGCGGGCCGTCCGGTCGAATCGGCGTATCCGGAGTCGGCGCCACTCACGCCGAACGTGGTTCCCCGGGGCGAAGCCGTGACGGACGCGCCCGGGACCTGGGACCACCCGACCTGGCGTCTGCTCGGCTTCCACTTCGACGAACCCCATGCGTATAGCTACTCCTTCGAAAGCAACAACGGGCCCGACCGCTCGAGCTTTCACGCGCTCGCTCACGGCGATCTCGACGCGGACGGTAATCTGAGCACCTTCGTCGTCTCCGGCGAGAGCACGCGGAGCGGCGCGCCCTCCATCGGTGCCGTCGCCATGCACCGCGAGGTCGAATGAGCGCCGGCGCGCGCAGCATCGGCGCGCGCCTGTTCGTTTTCGCGCTCGTCGTCGCCGCGGCCGTCGGCGTCCGCGGCTTGCGCGGTGTGCTTCTCGCCCGCACGCTGAAGCTGCACGAAAAGACCGACGTCTACGAGCTGCCGAGCCCTGACCAAATCGTCGCTTTGAGCCTCGGCTATCGCTCGGCGCTCGCTGATTTCCTGTTCGCCAACGTGCTCGTGTGGCACGGCATTCACTTCGAGGAGAAGCGGCGTCTCGAATTCGCGGCCGACTACCTAGACACCATCGCGCGGCTCGATCCGACGTTTCGAGAGACGTACTACTACGGCGACACACTCATCACGATGCAGCCGGTGAAGCCGCGTCACGAGGACTACGTTCGCGCGCGTGAGCTACTCGAACGGGGACTCAAGGCACGTCCAACCGACACCGAACTCTGGCTCAGCGCCGGGCAATTCATGGCTTACGTTGCTGCGCCCTGGCTCGAGGATCCCAAGGAAAAATCGGAATGGAAGCTGGCCGGCGCGCGTGTGCTCGCCCACGCCTGCGAGCTCGTGGGTTCGAACGAGAACATACCTTACAACTGCATCTCAGCCGCCGGGCTGTTGAGCCGAGGCGGGGAACGCGAGGCGAACATCCAATTCCTCCAGCGCGTGCTTGCCGTCTCGGACGACGAAGCGATCCGCGACAAAGCGCTCGAGTTTCTCGAGCACGCTCTGGGGCAGCGCTCGCAAGAGGAACTGCGCGCTCGCGAGGACGCTCTGCGCAACGCGTGGCGAGCCGACCTCCCCTTCGTCGACTTGACGACCGAGCTCGTGCTCGGCCCTCCGACGGATCCCGCTGCGTGCGCGGGCATCATCCAGCCGACGGTCGCGTGTGCGACGACCTGGGCCGACTGGCGCGCCCGCGGGCGCGCGGCGGAGCCCGAGCCATGACTTCTACCGAGGCCCTCGACGCACGTTCGGACGGCTCGACCCCGCGCGGTAGCTCTACTTGGCCTTCGCAGCATTCGACCTCGTCCTTGCCACGTAGCTCATGATCTGGACGGCATGCGCGCGGATTTCCCGCGTCGCGTCGCGCCGGAGCATGGCACCTTCGTTGATCGTCCGAGTGGCGGTCGGATGCCGGCGGACGGCGTCGAGGAGCACGTCGGTATCCCCGTAGCTGACCAAGTACGCGAGCGCTAAGTCCCGCGTGGCGGCGTCGACCGAACCTTGCTCGAGCACCGCGAGGAAAGCGCTCTGGGCTTTGAGCCGCGCGCCGATGCCGCGAAAATACAGGGCTCTTCGCAGCGGATCGGCGTCGCCGGAAGCGAGGGCGTTTCGCTCTCGCACGAGCTTCGGGACCTCGCTGAGTGTTGACCGCGCGTCGGGGTAGTCGGGGAGCATTGCGAGCGCCTCGCGACAGAGCTCTGAAACCCGCGCGAAGTTTTCCCGATGGAGCTGGACGAGGGCAGCGTTGAACGCCTGGCGTGGTGCACCCGGGCCCAGCTCCAACATTCGCTCGCTGTAGAACTCAGCGCGGTCGTAGTCACCGAGCGCGGAGTAGACGTCGGCGAGGTCCGTGAGCGGCGAGGCGATGGAGCCGGGCGGCAGATCCGTTCGCGCCAGCGTGCGTTCGACGATTACCTTGAAGGCCGGCTCGGCGAGACGGAACTCGCCTGCCCGATAGGCGACGCCGGCGAGCTCGCGGAGCGGCAGCACGTTGCGCGGATCCGTTTCGTCGGTCACCGTGAGCCAGAACGCGAGCTCGCTGCGAAAGCAGCGCTCGCGTACCACGGTTCCACAGGCTGCCGTCGCGAGTAACCCTACCGTCACCGCGCCTGCGATCAGTTTGTGGCGGATGGGACGCCGCGACGCCAGACACGCGCCCGCCAAGGCCAGCCCGAGGCCCGGCACGTAGAGGAACCGATCCGCCGCGACCACGTTCATCGGCATCGGCAAGACGTGGAGCACGGGAACGATCGCCGCGAGGCACAGCACGAAACCAAGCAACATGCCGTCCACTTCGAGCGTGCTCGGAGCACGGAGACGACCGGCGAGCCGGGCAACGACCATGACCAAGGCCACCAGCACGCATGCGCCGAGGACGGCGTGGCTCCCCGACAGCATGCTTACGTCGCCAATTTGAGCGCGAGGGCGCGCGAAATCGACGAGCATCATCGCGTAGCGACCGAGGGCCTCGAGGGAGAACAGCACGCGCGGTCCCCCATAGTGTGTTTGGTCGCTAGGTACCCAGGTCGAGGTGCGAGCGCGCAGCGCACCGTACGTCAGTAGGGCTGCCATCAACGGGACGAGACGACCGAAGGCGTGCCGCATCCGGCTCTGCCCGCGGAGCACGTCGAGTGCCTCGTCCGCGACGATCAGCGCGACGAAAGCGAGCGCGACCTCTTTCGCGCCGAGCGCCAACAGCATGAGCGCGGCGGCCACCGCGGCACGGAGGCGAGGGTGGCCCCACTCGCGACGGAGAGCGCGCAGCGGGTGGATCGACACCGCCGCGAGCCCGAACACCGCAGCAAGTACGTCCGTTCGGCCCGAAATCCACGTCACCGATTCGGTCAGACGCGGAGCGCAGCCGAACGCGAGCATGGCGACGGCGCTTGCGAGCGGCGTCGCACCAAACCTGCGGGCGAGCCGGCCGAGGAGGAACAGCACGACGAGGTGGGCGAGCAGATTCGTTGCGTGAAACGCCACGGGATTGCCACCGCTCCAGGTCGCGTCGAGCACATAAGACAGCGTCGTGACCGGACGCACGTAGCCTCGAAAAGCGGGACCGGCTTCACTCGCGCGCCAGAACGGCTGAAACAGGTATTCGAGCAGCGGGCGCCTGCGCTCGATGATCTCCTCGACGATCAGCGGATGATCGTCCCAGATGAATGGTGCTTGGAGGGCGCCGGCGTGTAGGGCTGCGACGAGTGTGAGCGAAAGGCCGACGAGCAAGCCTTCGCGCGGCACGACCGTCTCTTCGGCCGCGGCGGCATCGGCATCCGCCTGAGGATCATGCTCTGACACCGCGGTGGCCATTATGCTCTGCCAGGCCCTCTGCGGGCGCGCAGCATGAGCACCCGCCGGAGAGGCTTGCTTGGAGTCGCGGCTAGGGGAACTTGACGGTCAGCGTGGCCTTCTGACCGGGGTTCACGTTGATGCTCTTCGCCTTGCGGCCCATCTCCGGATGCACGAAGACGACCGTGTGCGTGCCGGGCGGCACGGTCGCGCTCTTCGGCGTCTTGCCGAGCGGCCTGCCGTCGAAGATGACGTTCGACGGGGGCGTCGAGGTGAAGGTGAGGGACGCGTTCGCGCCCGCGGGAGCGGCCGCAGCGGGCGGCGGCGCTGCAGCGACCGCGCGCGTGACGGGAGGCGCGCTAACGGGCGCCGATTGACGCGGCGCCTGACGCTCGGTCGCGGCGACCGCCTCGCCACCGCCCGAGGAGGACGGCAGCATATCGATGACGAACGTCTTCTCGGCCTGGCCGTCGTCGAAATCGATGCGCTTTTCGTAGCGGGAGTAGCCGCGCTTCTCTGCGACGATCGAGTAGCTCTTGTTCGCCTCGAGATCGACCGCGAGGGGGAAGCGCGGGATCGGCCGGCGCTCGTCGCCGTTCACCAGCATGACCTTCGCGCCGTCGGCGTTGTCGCCGAGCTTGATCGTCGCGAGGCCTTTCTTCACTTTGAGCTTCGGCGCGACGTCCGTGATGTCGTCGGGCTGCACGCTGACCGTCTTCTCGAACGGTTCGTAGCGGTCGCCGCCGTCGATACGGATCTTGTGATCCCCCGGCGTCATGTCGCGGAGCTCTTGCGGCAGGGGGCCGATTTCTTTGTCGTCGACGAACAGCTTCAGACCCCGGCCTTCGGCCGTGACCTTCACGCCGGTGCCGTCGCTCGGGCGCGCGAGCTCGACGTTCTGCACGGCTTCCTCGCCGGAGGGCACCTTCACCGCGACGTCGGCGGTGGGGGGGTAGCCGGCGGCGCTCACCTTCAAGAGATGAGTGCCGGGCTTGAGATCCGGAACGCGGCAAGGCGAACCGCTGCACTGACTCTGTTTCTGCGTATCGACGTAGATTTCGACGCCGTCTACGGGCTTGTTGCCGGGGCCGGCGACCGTGACGACGAGCGAGCCGCGCTTGCCTTGGGTCAGGAAATAGGCGCCGAGGCCGACGCCGACGATCACGACAATCGCGAGTGCGACGAGCAGATTGCGACTGCCGGCCGGCGCCTGCATCGGATACGCGTCCGGCAGCGACGGCGGCGGCAGCGAGCTCGTCATCGGCTGCGTCATGGGCGGCGGCGGCAGCGGGCCGCGCGACATTCCGGGTGGCGCGAGCGAACGTGTCGGTGCAGGAGCCGGAGGGGGTGGCGGCGGCTTCGAAGGAACGGGTGGCGGTGGGGGCACGCGCGACCCCATCGGGGCGCCCGCCGCGGGACGTGGGGAGGTCAAACCGCCCGGCGGCGGTGCGCTGTGCAAGAGCGCATGGGCCGGATCGTCCTGAGCCTTGTCGAACACGGTCGTCGCCTCGTCGTCGTCGTCCCAGTCGATGTCGACGGCGCCGGACTTCGGCCTTTCGGGGCTCGGCGGAGGCGGCGGCGCCTTCGAGATCTGCCGGGGCGGCGGCGTCGAATCCGCTTCGGCGCGCAGGGGCGGAGGTGGAGGCGGCGACGGCAACGCGCTCGGTGAAGGGGGCGGTGGCGGCGGCACGCCCATCGACGAGCGAGGCGGCGGCAATGGCGGCGGCGGACCGGACCCCGGGACGGGCGGCGGCCCCGACATGCGGCTCGGGGGTGGCGGCGGCGGTGGAGTCGACGATCGCCCAAGCATGTTGGGCGGAGCGGCCAGGCCAAGAAGCGTCTTCTTCTGAACGGCGGAAGACGAAGGAGGGGGAGGAGGCGGTGCCGATGCCCCGCGTGACGACTTCTTGGCAGCTAGGCCGTCGAACACGTCGAGGTCTGATCCCTTGTCACTCATGAAGGTGCTCGCGTTGCTCATATGTCATACCCCGGCTTCGTAGGCTTGGCGAGAGGATATGCCCCCAAGATTTGAGCGGGATCACTGTCGATCGAACGTGCTCTAGCACGCTCTCTCGCACGCGAAAGTTCGAGAGTCACGGTTCGCCGAGTGCGTTTCGCCGAGTTTGGAGCGGAGCCCAACGCTTCGGTCCGACGATGGGCGTATCCGTGAAGATGCGCCTGACGCTCGGACCTTCGGCTCGAACCAGGACGACCCCCGCGCCCGGCTCGCGCACGGCGGCCTCGGCTCCAGGCGGCGCGAGCTCCGCGCCGAGCGCTGCAGGAACGAAGAGCTGGGTTTCGCACCCGAGCGAGGTGAGAAGGCTCCGCAGCATCGCCCTGTCACTTCCCGGGCGGTCGCCTTCCGTCACTCGCGCGTAGACCAGCATCCCTTGCGCATCGACGCCCAGGGCGGCCGTCGCCGCGACGGACTGCTTCTCTTGGCCCGCGTAGCCGAACGTGACGCGCGTGGCGTGCGGCTCGGGCGGCTCGCGGGTGATTTGAAAGCCGGTTTGTGGGCCGTGCCACAGCGCAAAGGACATGTCCTTCGCAGAGGCCGGCGCTCGAAACTCGATGATGCGATGTGTGCCGGTTTCTCCGGGCTCGGGCGCGCGGACGAGCCTCGGATCCAGCTTGATCAGGCCGATCGTCACGTCGGGCCGCGCCGCGTCCGGACGCACGCGCGTCGTCGCGACGGCCGGCGGCCAGCCATGCTGCTCGAGCCCTTGGACGCGCCACGTGCCTTCGCCCGGCTGCGGGGGGACGACCGCGCTCGAAACCGGCTCACCCGGCAAGATGGGGCGGAGCGTGAGATAGAAAAAATCGCGCTGTTCCGAACCGATGTAGCGCGGGAAATTCATGAGAGCCATCAGGCGAAACATGCGTCTTCCGACGAACTCCCAGCCGTCCATGCCCGGTACGGGACCGCGCGCTTCCCACATGTCGTCGAGCGCATGACCGATGGGTGGGATCTGTCCCTTGGGAGCCGCGCGGTAGAGCTCGAGCCCGGTGTGGCCGGCGTTCATGTCGAGGTGGATGCCGTACACGCAGTGCGCGCGGACCATCGCGAGCGCGAGGACGTCCGGGTCGATGCTGGCGCCGTAGAAATATCCGATGAAGCCATCACGCGTCATACAGATCCCGCTCCGCACGGTGCGTGTCTCTTGAGTCCAGCCGGGAGGGACGCCACCCCACCAGTAGCGCTTGTACGGATTCGGCGTTTCGTCCACGACGAGCGGCGTCAGGTTTTGTCGGAACGAGACCATGTCTTTCGGCACCGGCGACACCTCGGGCCACGTTCCGAAGCCGGTCGAGCCGTCTGCCATGAGCGCGACGGTCGCCGCGTACGGTTTCGGAGGCAGGTACATGACGCCGTCCGCCATCATTCCGAAGTCGCCGTGCATGGCTTGAAACCCGCCGTTGAGCGCGCCCGCGAGGCGCCCCATCACCTCGGGTCGTCGCGGGATCTCGCCCGTCCCGGTTTCGCCGGTGGCGCTCTTCGGTTCGACGGTGCCGCTCACCGGATGCAGCTCGAGCTGCCGCGGGTCCCACAACGTCACGAAAATCTGCGAGTAGATGCGCTTGTGATCGGTGCGAATGAACGAAAAGACGAAGGGTGCCGGCGCGCCGGGGTTCCGCGCGACGAAAGGATCCTTGTCGAGCCGCGCCCACTTGCCCTCGCCTTTGAGCGGCGGTGAGATCATCGGCTGCATCGGCGCGGGCGGCCAACCCGTCACCGGATCCGTCTCGTCGCTGGTCGGTGCGGCGTAGAGCTCGCCGAGCTCTTCGGCGACGGCGTGATTTGCGTCTTCGCGCGACACTTCGCTCACGATTTGATCGAGCTGATCGCTCGCCTCGAACGCGACCGCCTTCAGGAGCTGCATGTTGCGATCGCCGAACCAGGGCAGCGCACGCACGCGATCGACGGCCCAGGTGACGAAATTGCCGGGCCGCGCCTTGCGCGGCGTTTGCTCGAGAGCGCGCGGATCCTCCGGCGTCGTGCCCACGATGGGAACACGCACCCGGTGCGCGTCGACGTCCATGAGCAGCGCCGCTTTCGTGAGCCCGAGCGCGACGCGAGACGCCGGCGGTTCGAGCTTGAAAGCGCGCCGGCCGACACCCGAAAATTGCCCCGTCTCCTGCAGATTCGTGACGGCGTTTTGCAGGCGTCGAGGCGGCGTCCATTCGCGTCCGACGAGTCGCGGCTCGCCCGTGAGATCGGCGAGCTGCACGGCGTGGACCTTGCCGTCTTGCGTGACCGCCCAGGCCGCGTGCTCTCCGTTGACGACGAGCCCCTGTTCGTCCGCGGCCGACGTGTCGGTTAGATTGAAGGTGCTCGAAATCTCGAGCAGGTTGCCTTCGGGCGAGCGCCGCGCTCGAACGAGGTACACGTCCGCGAGCTCACCCGGACGGCGCGCGAGCACGAGCGCGCGCTCGTGGCGCGTCACGGCGCCGCGCGGCGTGCGATCCGGCAAGAGCATGACCTGACTCGGATCCGCGCGGAGCCCGAGCTTCGCGAGCCCGAGACTCAACGAACGCGCGACGTCGGTCTCGCGCCTCGCGGCATCCGGCGCGGTCTCGTACTGGTGCATCCACATCGCCAGGGCAGCGAAGAGCGGTAGTGGACGAGCGAGCGTGCGAAGTTGTCGTCCGAAGCGCTCGAGCGGCGTGCGCACCGGCTTCGCGCGGACTTCGCGGCTCGCCATGAAATTTCCCGACCCTTCGCCTAACACCGGCCTCGCTGCTTGGCCCATTTTCGGGTGAGCCGGCAACTATGTTGGCTCATGTGCGACAACATGATTGGCCTCTGACGCGGGGGCGTGATCCTATCACCCGAATATTGATGGATTTTCACGAAGAATCGAGGCGGCACGCGACGTGCTAACGTTCTCGCGTCCTCATGCGTTTTCGGCTCGCGCGCTGTGCGCTCCTCGGGGCGCTTCTGGTGGTCGGCTGCTACTCGCCGACCCTGCCGCTGCCCCCCCCTCTGAAGCCGGACGTGAGCGTGACGAGCACGGGCGACTACCGCTTGAAGGGCGGGGTGCTGCCGAATGCCCAGGTATTTGCGCTCGACTCACGCACCTTGCTCATCGACGGCCAAGAAGCCGACGCCGTGGGGCTTTACGATTTCGTACTGCATCAAGCGCAAGCAGGCGACTCGATCACCCTCTGGTACGAAGCGGGGACGGATCTGAGCCCGCCGATGATCTTCGAGCTCCCGACGGCTGCGCCGGTCGAGAGCGGCGGCGGGGGCGGGATGCCGAGCGGCGCTGCAGGGGGAGCGGGCGCGGGTGGAGCGGCGGGTTCGGGCGGCTGAGCCGCGACGAGTCAGCCCACGGTGCGCAGCACGCGCCGCCCGTCGCTCGCGCGATGCAGCAACTCCGCGGCGCCGCGCTGCCGGCGCCCCGCGGGGAGCCGCTCGTTCTCGAGCACCTCGGCGACGAGGTCGTAGTCCGACGCGCTCGTGACGCGCGCACGGCAGACGTCGCCCGGCTGGACGGGACCGCCCGATAGATAAACCGAGCCGTCGATCTCCGGCGCTTGCCCGGCATGGCGCCCCGCCATCACGAGCTCGCTCTCTTCGCTCGGACCTTCGACGAGCACTTCGAGCTCGCTGCCGACGAGCGCGCGATTTTTGCGACGGCTGATGCGCCGCTGCACGCTCATCAAGCGCCGGGCGCGGGCTGCGGCCACACGCTTCGGCACCTTGCCTTCGATCGTGAAGGAGCGCGCGGTCTCTTCGTCCGAGTAGCGGAACACGCCCACGCGTTCGAACTCCGCGAAGCGCACGAACGTGAGGAGCTCTTCGAACTCCGCATCCGTCTCACCCGGGTGCCCGACGATGAACGCCGTCCGGAACGTGAGCCCGGGAATGCGCTTGCGCAGGCGCTCGACGAGCTCGTAGAGGCGCTTGCCGCCGTGACCGCGCCGCATGCGGCGCAGCATCCCGTCGGCGGCGTGTTGGAGGGGCATGTCCACGTACGGCACGACGCGCGGGTGCTCCGCGATGAGGGTGATTAGATCCTCGCCGAGCTTCTCCGGATACAAATAAAAGAGCCGCACCCAGCGGAGGCCCGCTACCCCAGCGACGCGCTCGACGAGCTCGGCGAGAGAAGGCGCGCCCGGCGTGTCGCGCCCCCACGCCACGGTGTCCTGCGAGACGAGGTTCAGCTCGACCACGCCCGCGCTCGCGAGCGCTTCGGCTTCGCGCACGATGTCGTCGGCGCTGCGCGAACGTTGCTTGCCGCGGAGCGACGGGATCACGCAGAAGGAGCAGCTGCGGTTGCAGCCCTCGGCGATTTTCAAGAAGGCGCTGCGCCCGCGCGTCGAGACGCGGCGCGGGTCGGTTGCCTGCACGAGCCAGCTCGCCGGGTCGCCCACGAGGATGCGATCCGCCTTGCCCTCGAGTACACGCTCGAGCTTGAGCATGTCGCTCGAGCCGAGCAGGTGATCGATCTCGGGGATCTCGCGCGCGAGCTCGTCGGGATGACGCTGGCTCAGACAGCCCGTGACGACGAGCTTCTCGCAACGCCCCTCGGTCTTCTGGCGCGAGAGCTCGAGGATCGTGTTGATGGACTCCTCTTTGGCCGCGTCGATGAAGCCGCAGGTGTTGACGACGATGACGCTCGCGTCTTCCGCCTCCGAGACGTGGCGAAACCCGGCGCGCTCGGCGACGCCGAGCATCACCTCGCTGTCGACGCGGTTCTTCGGGCAACCGAGGCTGACGAAATGGATAGTGCGGCGCAAGACCGGGTAAGCCTGGTTCAGGCCTGCATCGAACGCACGAAGCGATCGAATAAGTAGAGCGCGTCGTGCGGGCCGGCCGCCGCCTCGGGGTGATACTGCACGCTGAACGCGCGGGCGTCCGGCGCCGCGAGCCCCTCGCTCGTGCCGTCGTTGAGGTGGAGGTGGGTCGAGGTCGCGATGCCCGCGATGGAGGGTACGTCGACGGCGAAGCCGTGGTTTTGCGTCGTGATTTCGACGCGCCCCGTCGCGAGGTCCTGCACCGGCTGGTTCAGCCCCCGATGGCCGAACTTGAGCTTGAACGTCTTCGCGCCGAGCGCGAGAGCGAGCAGCTGATGCCCGAGGCAGATGCCGAAGATCGGCTTCTTGCCGAGGAGCTCGCGGATGGTGTCGATGGCGTACGTCACCGCGGCCGGATCGCCGGGGCCGTTCGAGAGGAAGATGCCGTCCGGGTTGCGCGCGAGGATGTCGCTCGCGGAGGTGCGGGCCGGCACGACCGTCAGGTTGCAGCCTACGTCCACGAGGCAACGCAGGATGTTGCGCTTCGCTCCGAAATCGAGCGCGACGACCGAAAGCGGCCGATCCGGCGTTTTGTGGGAGTCCCCGAACGGGGCGCTCCACTCGCCGCGCTGTTCGGTGAAGTCGTAGGCGGCTGCGGGCGTCACGCGCTCGACGAGGTCGAGCCCCTCCATGCTGGGCGCCGAGCGCGCGCGCTCGACGAGCACGTGCGGCGGCTCGCTGCCGATCGCACCGTTCTGCGAGCCGTGGTCGCGGAGGTGGCGCGTGAGGCGGCGCGTGTCGATGTCGGTGATCGCGGCGATGCCGTTCTTGCCGAGATATTGGTCGAGCGTCTCCGTGGAGCGAAAGTTCGAGACGGCGAGGCTGCGGTCTCGAATCACGAAGCCGG
Source organism: Polyangiaceae bacterium (assembly GCA_025936045.1). Lineage (GTDB taxonomy): Bacteria > Myxococcota_A > Polyangia > Polyangiales > Polyangiaceae > PMG-095. The sequence goes on from JAICUB010000061.1 coordinate 25,661, forward strand.
CAATGTGCGGATTGCCGGTGACGCTCTCCGGGTCGTCGAGGTTGATGCCGGTGTTGCCGATTTGCGGCGCCGTCATCGTGACGATCTGGCCGCAATACGAGGGGTCGGTGAGGACCTCCTGATAGCCCGTCATACCCGTGGTGAAGACGACTTCGCCGACGACGGCTGCGTCTGCCCCGAAGGCGCGTCCCGCGAAGACCGTCCCGTCCGCCAGAGCGAGATGTGCCGGACGGCCGGTCATGTTCCTCCATTCGCGTCGTGCACGACGACGCCGCGTGCGAGCGTGAGAAGTACTTTGCCCATGAGCTCTCGGGACATGAAAGGTGTGTTCCTACTCTTGGAACGCAAGCGCTCGTTTTCTGGTTTCCAGCGCGCCGCCGGATCCACCAAGGTGAACTCCGCGAGCGCGCCTTCACGCAAGCTTGGCGCGTCGATGCCGGCAATGCGAGCCGGACGCGTCGAGAGCGCGTCGACCAAGCGCTCGAGCGTCAGCCCCGAGGTGCCTACTAGGCCGAGCAGGAGGCCGAAGCAGAGCTCGAGGCCCATCAGACCCGGCTTGGCCTGGCTGAGCTCGCAGTCCTTCTCTAGAGGAGTGTGGGGGGCGTGGTCCGTCGCGATGGCGTCGATGGTGCCGTCGGCCAGTGCTTCCACGAGCGCCGCCACGTCTTCCGCCTCACGCAGGGGGGGATTGACCTTGCACGCCGTGTCGTATCCGAGCAGCGCCGCGTCCGTGAGCAGGAGGTGATGCGGCGTGACCTCGCACGTCACGTCGATGTGGCGGCCCTTCGCCTCGCGCACGAGGCGCGCCGAGCCGCGCGTGGAGAGGTGCGCCACGTGGTAGCGCGCCCCGACGTATTCGGCGAGCAGCAGATCGCGCGCGACGATGACGTCTTCTGCCACCCGCGGCCAACCCCGCAGGCCGAGCCGCGCGGAAATCGCACCCTCGTGGATGTCGGCGCCGGCGGTGAGCTCGTGGTCTTCGGCGTGCTGGATCACCGGCATGTCGAAGTTCTTGGCGTATTCGAGGGCGCGTCGCATCACGGCGCTCGACATGACACAGACGCCGTCGTCGCTCACGGCGACCGCGCCCGCGGCCCGGAGCTCGGCCATCTCCGTGAGCTCTTTACCTTCCTGGCGCTTCGTGATGGCCGCGATCGGGTGGAGGGTCGGCCCGCCGTGCTCGGCGGCACGGTGGACCATCATTTCCGTCACTGCCCGCGTGTCGTTCACGGGTTGCGTGTTCGGCATCGCACACACGTGCGCGTAGCCGCCCGCCGCCGCGGCCGACAATCCCGAGGCGATGTCCTCTTTGTATTCCTGGCCCGGCTCGCGCAGATGCGCGTGCAAGTCGACGAACGCAGGCAGGAGCCAACGACCGCCGGCCTCCACTACCACTGCCCGCTCGGCCCGCGCCGGTTCCGCCCCGGCATCCGGACCAAGCCGGACGATCCGGCCGCGTTCGACGACGACGTCGACCGTCGCATCCAGGCCACGCGCCGGATCCAGGGCGCGTGCCCCGCGAAGGACCAGGAGCTCGGCCGGGGCGCTCATAGGGCGCCACCGCATAGCATGCCCAACGCCCTCGAGGGCTCGCGATCGAAATGCGGCCTCACCGCGGGGGATCTTCGCCTCTTTTAGGCTTGGTGTAAGCTCTAGGACCATGGCTGAGGACGCGAAACCGTCGAAGAAGCCCTCGCCGCCGCGCCCAACCTCTGGTCGCACGTCGGTACCTCCGTCGGTTCCTCCGCGCGCGAGAGAAGCGACACAACCGCCTTCGGCGAGCTCGAAGTCGTCGCCCGGCGCGAGCTCGAAGTCGTCGCCCGGCGCGAGCTCGAAGTCGTCGCCCGGCGCGAGCGACGAGCCGGTGCGCAGTCTGCCGCCTCCGCCGCCGGTGCGGACGCGTCCACTCTCGGCGCCGCCGGCGGCGAGCAAGCGGAGCCGCCCGACCCCGCCGCGTCCTCCGTCGCGGCCGCCGGAAGCGAACGGCGGTGGTAACTGCTCTGCGATTCAGGCGCCGACCCCGGCCAAGCTCCCGGCGCCGCCCGCGATCGCCTCGCCCACGCCCGCCGCGAGCTCGGAGTCGCGCTCGCAGCGGCC
>JAICUB010000058.1 GCA_025936045.1 Polyangiaceae bacterium
CGTCCGCTGGAATGGTCGGCCGGCGAAGCTTTGGCGCTGGCCAGCCTGACTGTGGAAGGGCACCGCGTGCGACTGACAGGCCAGGACAGCGAACGGGGAACTTTCAGCCATCGACATTCCGTCTTGCACGATGTCAACAATGGTGAGAAGTACATGCCGCTGGCCCACTTGGCCCCAAACCAGGCGGCCATCGAAATCTGCAACAGCCCACTTTCAGAGGCGGGAGTGTTGGGTTTCGAATACGGCTACAGCCTCGATTGGCCCGACGCGCTCGTGGTCTGGGAAGCGCAGTTCGGCGATTTTGCGAACGCCGCGCAGGTCATCATCGATCAATTCCTCGTGAGCGCCGAAGACAAGTGGAAGCGCTTGAGCGGCCTCGTGCTGCTCTTGCCGCACGGCTACGAAGGGCAGGGCCCCGAGCACTCGAGCGCGCGGCTCGAACGCTTCCTCACGCTGTGCGCCGAGGAGAACATCCAGGTCGTGCAGCCCACGACGCCGGCGCAGTGCTTCCACCTGCTCCGCCGTCAGGCGCTACGCGCGTGGCGCAAGCCGCTCGTCGTGTTCACGCCGAAGAGCTTGCTCCGGCATCCGCAAGCGGTGAGCCCGCTCCAGGATTTCGCGGACGGCTGCTTCCAGCGCGTCATTCCGGACGGACGCAGCGTCGAGGCGCGTGCCCAGAAGCGCACGTCACGCGTGCTCCTCTGCACGGGCAAGGTCTATTACGATCTCGACAAGCGCCGGCACGAGTTCGGACGCGACGACGTCGAGATCGTGCGCCTCGAGCAGCTCTACCCGTTGCCCGACCGCTACCTCCACGCCGCGATCGAGCACCTCGAAGACGGCACGCCCGCCGTGTGGGTGCAAGAAGAGCCCGAGAACATGGGCGCCTGGCGCACGATCAAAGCGCGCTTCGGCAGCATGCTCTTCGGTCGCTTCCCGTTGAGCGCGGCGTGCCGCGCTGAATCGGCGAGCCCCGCAACCGGCTCGGCGAGCTGCCACAAGCTCGAGCAAGTGCAGCTTCTCGAGAAGGCGTTCGGCTGAGCGAGTCAGTCTCGGCGCTTCACGTCGACGGCGCCGTGCCGGGGGCGTGCCCAAAAACAACAAATCACGAAAAGCGAGCGTCCAACGACCTGCGGGCGTTGTGCCCCACGGTCGTTTGTTTCCGGAGTGTGTGGGGTCACCGAAGTTCGCGTTTTTGGTCCGAGAACGGGCGGGTTTTGCCCGTGCTGTTTTTGGCCGAAGTGAGGGCTTCGATTGTTATTTACCCTGCCCGGGGCTAGAAACGGCGCCGATACCATGGCGATTGAGCTCAGGGTTCCGCCGGTCGGGGAGTCCGTGACGGAAGTGCAAATCGGCGAGTGGCTGAAGGGCGAAGGCCAGCGCGTCCAACGCGATGAGACCGTCGTGAAGATCGAAACCGACAAGGTGACGGTCGACCTGCCCGCGCCCGTGGCCGGCGTGATCCGCCAAGTGAGGCTCAAGCAAGGTCAAACCGCGGCCGTGGGCGACGTGATCGGGATCCTCGACGAGTCCGCCGCCGAAGAGCCGCGGGCCGCCGCGCCTGCCGCGACGAACGCGCCCGCCGCGACGAACGCGCCCGCCGCGACGAACGCGCCCGCCGCGACGACGCTGCCGCCACCGAGCTCGGGTCCACAGCACGATCAAGCCGCGCGTGATTCGATTCCGCCGCAAGGCTTCGCGCGCGTGATGCCGTCGGCGCGCCGCGCCCTGAAGGAGCGCGGACTCAAAGAAGGCGACGTCGAGCCGTCGGGTCCAGGCGGTCGTCTGCTGAAGGAAGACGTGCTCCGCCACGACGACGTGCCGAGGGCGCCCGCGCCGCCGCCCGTCGTGCGTGCGCCGTCGCACTCCACCGACGCGGAAGAGATCGTTGCGATGTCGCCGTTCCGACGGCGCGTCGCCGAGCGCCTCCTGCAGGCTCAGTCACAAGCCGCGCTGCTCAGCACCTTCAACGAGATCGACATGACCGCGGTCATGGCGCTCCGCAAGCAGCATCAGGACGCGTTCCTCGAGAAGTATTCGATCAAGCTCGGCTTCATGTCCTTCTTCGTGAAGGCGGCGATCGACGCGTTGAAGCTCATCCCCGCGGTCAACGCCGAGATCCGCGGCACCGACATCGTCTACAAGAACCACTACGACATCGGTGTCGCGGTGGGCGGCGGCAAGGGCCTCGCGGTGCCCGTGCTGCGCGACGCGGACACGCTCGGCTTCGCGGAGGTCGAGCTCGCCATCGCCGACTTCGGCAAGCGCGCGAAGGACAACAAGCTCGAGCTCGCGGAGCTCCAGGGCGGCACCTTCACCATCTCGAACGGCGGCATCTACGGTTCGTTACTGTCGACGCCGATCCTGAACCCGCCACAGAGCGGCATTCTGGGCCTGCACGCGATTCAGGAGCGTCCCATCGCGCTGAACGGCGCCGTGGTGATTCGTCCCATGATGTACGTCGCTCTCACCTACGACCACCGGCTCGTGGACGGCCGCGAGGCGGTAACCTTCCTCAAACGAATCAAACAATGCTTGGAGGAGCCAGCACGGATTTTGCTCGAGGTATAACTCCCACCTTTTATGGTGGACTCTACCGACGGCAGCGCTAAAGAAACGGGAATTTTGCCCGTTCTGCGACCGTAGCTTTATCCCGAAATCGATGGCCCCAAAAAGTCTTCACCAAACCTCGCTCGTTCTCGTCGAGCTCGGTGCGGCTTGGCCGTCCGCGCTCTTGACCGAAGCCGGCATCTGCCGGGTCCTCGCGGAAGCCGAAGGTGAGGGGCCGCTCGCCTTCGCCGCGCGCGCGGAGGATTTCGCCGTGAGCGCGTTCCCGCGCGGGACGGAGGTGACGCACGCTCTCGTCGCGTGCAACCAGCGCGCCGACGAGACGGCGGAAGCCGCTCGGCGCGCGCTCGCAGCATCCCTGCTCGCGCGCCTCGCCGGGCAGGGCACGCTCGTGTTCGCGGCGTCGGACGACGCGAGCGATCGCTTCCGTCGCCGCCTGTTCGCCCTCGTCGCGGATTTCGACAAGACGGGCTCGGGTGAGCGGCGCGTGCGCGCGCTCTTCGGTGAAGAAGGGCGCCGTACGGCCTCCGGTCCCGCGACCTCCGACGGCGCGACGCTCGCGAAGGGCATCGTTTCGCGCGTCGCGTAGCGCGCGCCGCCCGAGGGGCCCGGACCGATGTCGCTCGAAATCGGTCAAATCGTCGAAGGCAAGTACCGCATCGTGCGGCTACTCGGCGAAGGCGGCATGGGCGCCGTCTTCGAGGGCGAGAACCTTCGCATCAACCGCCGTGTCGCGATCAAAGTGCTGCACGCGGGCTTCACGGAAAACCGTGAGGTCACGCAGCGCTTCGAGCGTGAGGCGCAGGCCGCCGGTCGCATCGGCAACGATCACATCCTGCAGGTGCTCGATCTCGGCAGCTTGCCGAGCGGCGATCATTTCATCGTCATGGAGTACCTCGACGGCGAGCCGCTGTCGGGGCGCATCGAGCGCGTGGGGCGCCTCACGCCGTTCGAGCTCGCGCCGATCGTGCGCCAGGTGCTGATCGGGCTCGGCGCCGCGCACGAGGCCGGCATCGTTCATCGCGATCTCAAGCCCGACAACGTCTTCATCCTGGAGTCGAAGGCGGACCGGCCCGACTTCGTCAAGATCATCGATTTCGGCATCTCGAAGTTTCAGCCGCTCGGCGGCGACGGCATGAAGATGACGCGCACGGGCGTCGTCATGGGGACGCCTTATTACATGTCGCCCGAGCAGGCGAGCGGCAGCCGAGACGCGGACGCCAGGAGTGACATCTACGCCGTCGGCGTGATCATGTTCGAGGCGGTGACGGGACAGGTGCCGTTCGACGCGAGCACGTTCAACGAACTGATGTTCAAGATCGTGTTGTCGGAGGTCCCGGCGCCGGAGTCCGTCGTGCCCGGTCTCGATCCGGCTTTCGCCAGCTTGGTCTCGAAGGCGATGGCGCGTGACGTGAACGCGCGCTTTCAATCGACCGAGGAGTTCGTGCGTGCCCTCGACGCGTGGCTCACGCACGGCGCCGGCGTGACGATTTCCCCCACGGACGCGCGCGCGTCGCTGGTCGAGCTTCCGGCGTCCGCTGGGTTCGCGAACGGCGCTGCGTCGCCGCGCAGAACTGCCTCCGGCGTCGCAAGCGCAGAAACGAACGATCCAGCGCCTGGACGTGGCGGCACGACCGGCCAGCGCGGCACGGGCAAGACCGCGTTCGTTGCGGGAGTCGCCGCCGCGCTCGTCGGCGCCGGCGGTATGGCGTTCGCGTTGCTCGGACATAAGACGGAGCCGCGCGTGGCCGCGTCCGCCGCCATGCCGGCGACGGCCGCGCCGCAGCTGCCTGCGCCGGCCGCGAGCATTGCGGTCACGCCCGCTGCTCCAGGCACGGCGTCTTCGGTGATTTCCGCGCCGCGCGTCGGGTCGGCGCCGCCGAGCCTCGCAGCGACCGTACAGGCGAGCGCCGCGACGCCGAGCAGCTTCAGCGCGCCCGCCAAGGCCGCTCCGCCCTCCGCGAAGCCTGCCGCTCCGCGACCCGCGGTCAGACCAGTTCAACACGTGTCATCCGAGCCCGCGGCTCCGCCGCCGACCGCAGAAACGCCCAATAAACCGCGTCATTCGACGCGCGATTTCGGCTACTGACCACGTCGGCCCTCCTCACAAACAACCTACATCGATACTACATGTGTGTGTCACACTCATGTCTGCCCCCCGGGCAGACGAGTTCGACGTGTGAGGACGGGTCCGGCGCGCGCGAACGGCGTGCAGCCGGAAATGATTCGTGGCTGCGCCATAGGGCGGCGCAATCACGACGCGGGTCGCACCCGCCGACGCGAACGTGTGAGCGCGTCCTCCAAAAAAAATCGCGTGTGCGCGTTCGTTGCAGGATGCCCCGCGCCGGCGTGAAAAAATCGCGGAAAATTTCCCGCAAAACCTGCGTGAAAATTTCGACTGAAAAAAGTAGCGCGCGCGCTCGCACCGCGCGCGTGACAACACCGCCCGCAAACAAAACGAACGTGATGATCTTCTGACATTGGCGCGCTGCGGACTCAGCGCTCGGCTCCGCCGAGTGAGCCGATGCCGAGCGGATCGAATGCTTGACGCCCGGACGAGGAGAGGGGACTATCGCTCGGTTACCGGGAAGCTTTCGCTCACGCTTGGAGTTGATCCCGCCACCGATGGTGGGAGCTCTGGAGAGAACAGCAACTCGGTGCAGAGCCCACGTCAGCGGCGTGTGCTGAGGGAACGGATGGACATGGACCAAGATAGCCGCAGCTCCATCGTGATCATCGAAGCGGGCGCCGGATGGCCCACCTGGATCACGGAATATCAGCGGCGCGCACCCAACGCCACGGTCGTGGCGCAAACAGCGAGCGAGGGACACGCGGAATTTCGCGGACGCGTGCTGCGTCGACTCGACGAACTCGGGCGGGGTTCCAACGTGCTCAGCGTGGCGGTCGTGCTCTGCGCGGAAAACGCTCACGAGCAGGCGCAGACGACGCGGGAGAGCATCTGTCATGCACTGTCGATCGCTCTCGAGGGCGGTGATCTCGTGCTCGCAGCGACCGACGACGCGGAGCCCTTCAAGCAGGAGCTCTTCGCGCTCGCGGGTCGCTTGTGCGAGGCACCGCATGCGTCGCGTGTCAACGTGAGGGTACGCTTCTCTTCGAGTGAAAGCGGGACGATGCCTTCGGTCGTGCCCCTGGTGCGCCAGAGCTCGAGCCCGCGCCGCGCGGTCAACAGCCAATAGCCGCTCAGCCGGCCGATTGAGGCCGCAGCGGGACGCAGGTGGGGCGTTCCGACGCGTCGCTATGTCGTCACGTTCCATCACGCGCCTCGCCGCTCTAAGCTGCCGATCTCGATGGCCAAAGGGAACGGAGAGCGCGTCGCGATCGTCGCCGGGGTCCGGACTCCGTTCGCCAAACAGGGCACGGCGTTCAAACATCTCACGGCGCTCGAGCTCGGCAAGCTCGCCGTCGCCGAGCTGCTCTCGCGCACCGCGCTCAAGGTGAGCGAGGTCGATCAGGTCGTCTACGGGCAGGTGATCCCGTCCGTGACCGTCCCCAACATCGCGCGCGAGATCGTGCTCGGCGTCGAGCTGCCGCGGAACGTCGAAGCGTACAGCGTGTCGCGCGCCTGCACCACGAGCTACCAGTCGACCGTGAACGTGGCCGAAGCGATCATGGCTGGCGTCATCGACGTCGGGATCGCGGGCGGAGCCGACAGCGCGAGCGACATCCCGATGGTCGCGAGCAAGCGGCTCGCGGACGCGCTGCTCGGCGCGAGCCGCGCGCGCGGAGTCGGCGCCAAACTCGCGTCCTTTCGCGGCCTGTCGGCGCACGATCTCGTGCCGATCCCGCCGGCGCTGAAGGAGCTGTCGACCGGGCTCAGCATGGGCGAGAGCGCGGAGAAGATGGCGAAGGAGAACGGTATCTCGCGCGAAGCACAGGACGAGTTCGCGCACCGGAGCCACACGCTCGCCGCTCAGGCGTGGGCCGACGGACGGCTCGCGCGCGACGTGATGACGGCCTACCTCCCGCCGAAATTCGAAGGGTTCAGCGAGGACAACATCGTGCGCAAGGACTCGACGCTCGACGGGTACGCCAAGCTCAAGCCCGTGTTCGATCGCAAATTCGGCACCATCACCGCCGGCAACAGCTCGCCGCTCACGGACGGCGCGAGCGCGTTGCTCGTCATGCGTGAGAGCAAGGCCAAGAGCCTCGGCTACGAGCCGCTCGGCTACGTGAAGAGCTACGCGTTCGCGGCCGTCGATCCGAGCGAGCAGCTCTTGATGGCGCCCGCGTACGCCGCGCCGCTCGCGCTCGATCGCGCCGACTTGAAGCTCAAGAACATGGACCTCGTCGATTTGCACGAAGCCTTCTCCGCGCAGGTGCTCTCGAACACTCAGGCGTTCGAGAGCGACACCTTCGCGCGTGAAAAGCTCGGCCGCGACAAGAAGCTCGGCACCCTCGACTGGGAGCGCGTGAACGTGCTCGGCGGCTCGATCGCGCTCGGCCATCCCTTCGCGGCGACGGGCGCGCGGCAAATACTGCACACCTTGCGCGAGCTCAGGCGCCGTGGCGGCGAGTTCGCGCTCTGCACGGCTTGCGCCGCCGGCGGCCTCGGAGCGGCCATCGTGCTCGAGGCCGCATGAGCATGGCCTCCGACGCAGAAGTCACGCCCGCGTCGCGCGCCGACTCATCCGCGATCCGCCTCGAGCGGCGCGCCGACGGCGTGGCCGTCATTCGTATCGACGTGCCGGGCGAAAGCGTGAATACGCTGCGCGGCCCGTTCGCCGTCGAGCTCGAAGCGGCGCTCGACGCGATCGAGGGCGAGGCCGCGATCAGCGCCGTGGTCGTCGCGTCGGGCAAGCCGGACGGCTTCGTCGCCGGCGCCGACATCAAGGAGCTCTTGGCGGCGCGGAGCGCGCGCGAAATCACGGAGCTCTCGCGCCGGGGGCAGGCGGCGCTCGCGCGGCTTGCCGCGCTCGAGAAGCCCGTCATCGCGGCGATTCACGGCGCGTGTCTCGGCGGCGGCCTCGAGCTCGCGCTCGCGTGTCACGGCCGCGTCGCGAGCACGGACGAGAAGACGAAGCTCGGCCTGCCGGAGGTACGGCTCGGACTCTTGCCGGCGCTCGGCGGCACGCAGCGCCTACCGCGGCTCATCGGGGTCGAGGCGGCGCTCGACCTGATCCTCACGGGCAAACAGCTCGACGCCAAGCGCGCCCAGCGTCTCGGCCTCGTCGACGAGGTCGTGGCGGCGGCGATCGTCGAAGACGTCGCGGTGAAGCTCGCGCTCCGCCGCGCCGCCGGTCCGGCCGTGCCGCGCGCGGGGGGCAAACGCAAGGCGTTCACCGAGGCGCTGCTCGTCAAAAATCCGCTCGGTCGCGCCGTCTTCTTCGAACAAGCGAAGAAGCGCACGCTCGCGAAGACGCACGGCAACTATCCCGCGGCCGAGCGCATCCTCGACGTCGTGCGCCTCGGCTTGTCGCGCGGCATGGAAGCGGGGCTCGGCGCCGAATCCGCCGCGTTCGGCGAGCTCGCGGAGGGGTCCGAGGCGCGCGAGCTCATGGGGCTCTTCTTCGCGCAAAACGAGCTCAAGAAAGACTCCGGGGTCGCCGACCCGAGCATCGAGCCGCGCAAGGTTCGCCGCGTCGCCGTGCTCGGCGCGGGGCTCATGGGCGCGGGCATCGCCTACGTCACCGCCGTGGGAGCGAAGCTCTCCGTGCGGCTCAAGGACCGCGACGAGCGTTCGGTCGGCCGCGGCATGGCGCACCTCGCCGAGCTCATCGGCGAGCGCGCGCGCACGCGCCGGATGTCGAATTTCGAGCGCGATCGCGAGGCCGCGCGCATCACGCCCGCCACGAACTACGACGGCTTCGACGGCGTCGACCTCGTGATCGAGGCCGTGTTCGAAGATCTCACGCTCAAGCGCACGGTGCTCGCCGAGACGCTGACGAACGGCGGAAAGAACCTGATTTTCGCCTCCAACACCTCCTCGCTCCCCATCTCGAGGATCGCCGAAGGCTCGGTGGCCCCGGAGCGCGTCCTCGGCATGCACTACTTCTCCCCCGTACCGAAGATGCCGTTGCTCGAGGTGATCACCACCGAGCACACGGCTCCGTGGGTGACGGCGACCGCGGTCGAGCTCGGCAAGAAGCAGGGCAAGACGGTGATCGTCGTGCGCGACGGCGCGGGCTTTTACACGTCGCGCATTCTCGGCCCCTATTTGAACGAAGCGACGCACCTGCTCGGCGAAGGCGTACCGATCGAGGTCATCGACGCGGCGCTCGTGCGCTTCGGTTTCCCGGTGGGGCCCCTCACGTTGCTCGACGAGGTCGGCATCGACGTCGGCGTCAAAGTCGGGAAGATCCTGCACGACGCGTTCGGCGAGCGCATGGCGCCTCCGCCCGGCATCGAGCGGCTCGTCGAGGACGAGCGCTTCGGCAAGAAAAATGGCCGCGGCTTTTACGACTACGCGGGGAAAAAGCGCGGCGAGCGCGAGGTCGATCGCAGCGTCTACGCCGTGCTCGGCGTCGAGCCCAAAGCGGATTTGGCGCCGAGCGACGCCGCGGAGCGTTGCGTGCTCGCGCTCGTGAACGAAGCGGTCCATTGCCTCGGCGACGGGATCCTGCGGAGCGCGCGGGACGGCGACATCGGGGCCGTATTCGGTCTCGGCTTCCCGCCGTTTCGCGGTGGGCCATTCCGCTACATCGACGGCGTCGGTGCGCTCGAAATCGTGAGGCGGCTCGAGCACCACGAGAAGGTGCACGGCCACCGTTTCCGCCCCGCGCCGCTTTTATCGGAGCTCGCTCGGACGAACGGAAGCTTCCAGGGGAAGCAGCGGGCCTGTTGATCGCGTATGCTGGGGAGACATTCCCTACGTTCGTTCGTCCCCTTTCGGAGGTAAACGCATGCTCAAGCGACTTTCTTACGTCGGTCTCCTCGCCTTCGGGCCCCTTCTCGTCGCGAGCCCCGCCTCCGCGGCGAGCCTCGCCGACTGCGGCAACATCGACGTTGAAGCGAACGCGATGTGTGAGGTCGACACGAGCGGCGGCTGCACTGCGCGCTGCACGCCGGTCAACTTCGAGGCTCAATGTGACGCGAGCGGAGGCATCGAATGCCGCGGCTCCTGCACGGGCAGCGCTTCCGCGACGTGCACGGCGGCCTGCGACGTCACGAACTGCGAGGCGGAATGTACGGCCAATCCGCCGATGTTCGACTGTTCGGCGAACTGCTCGGTCGAGGGCAACGCCACGTGCGACGGTCAATGTGTCGCGGGCTCCGGCCACGCGAGCTGCGTCGCCGAGTGCCAGGCGTCCGTCAAAGCGCGCTGCGACGCGAGCTGCGAAGGCCATCCCGGGACCGTCGACTGCCATGCGTCGTGCCAGGCGAGCTGTCAGGGTCAGTGCGAAGCTCAAGCCAACGTCGCCTGCGACGTGAAGTGCCAGAACGACTTTCACGCGACCTGCACGTCCATGCTCACCGGCGGCTGCCAAGCCGATTGCTCGCCCGTCAAAGGCGCGCTCTTTTGCGACGGCCAGTACGTCGATACGGGCGACCATCTCGCAAAGTGCGAGCAGGCGCTCAAGGCTGCGCTCAATATCCAAGTGACGACGCACACCGAAGCAAGCGGTATGAGCTCGTGCACGACGGGCCAAGGTTGCGAAGCCGAGGGTCAGGCCAAGGCGTCGGCGAGCTGCTCGCTCGCACCCGGCTTCTCCGGCTCGGCGCGGGCCGGCTGGATCCTCGCGGGTCTCGGCCTCGCCGCGTTCGGTGCTCGCCGCCGCAGGCGCTGATTGGCTAGACTAGGGGGCCGTGCGTTTACGCGGCCCTCTGGCGCTTCTCTTCGTCGCGTTCGTCGGGTGCAAGCCGCACGCGGGTAGCTCGTGCGACAAGGGCGAGGAGCGTTGCCTCGACCCTGGGCGTGCGCTCGTGTGCGAGGCGGGGCATCTGATCGAGACACCGTGCCGCGGTAAGGACGGTTGTCGCGTCAAGGTGGAGACCACGTCGTGCGACGTTCACGGCGACAAGCCCGGTGACGCCTGCTCGACCGACGACGAAGGCTCCGCGGCCTGCATCGACGCGAAGACGCTGCTCGCGTGCCACGGCGGCCGTTATGTCGCCGTCCCGTGTCGCGGGGAGCACGGCTGTGTCGAGGACGACGGCCGCGCCGCGTGCGACGAATCCGTGGCCGAAAGCGGCGAGGCGTGCGCGCACGACGGCAAAAAAGCATGCTCCGCCGACGGCAAGCGCGTGCTGCTCTGCGCTTCGGGCGCCATGCAGACGCGATACCAGTGCCGCGGCGAGCAAGGTTGCCGCGTCACGGGCGGCAAAATCGACTGCGACGTGTCGGTCGCGCGCGGTGGTGACGCGTGCGACGCGCAATTCGAGGGCACCTTCGCCTGCACCGAAGACAAACTCGCGATCGTGCGCTGCAGTGCCGGCAAGTTCGTGCCGGATGAAAACTGCAAGCGTGGCCAGCGCTGTTCCGCCGAGCCCGGCAGCACGCGTTGCGCCAAACCGGACAAGACCTGACGTTCGTTGTTTGTTTGGGTGGGGGTCGCTCCGTGGCTCGCAGCCCCCGCCCACCGTTTTCGTCAGCGTTCCGCACTGAGCCGCAAACACGTCTTTCCGAAGGCGGAGCCGGCCGCGAGCTCGTCGAAAGCGAGGCGGTAGTCGTCGAGCTCGAAGACGCGCTCGACGACGGGTCGCGCACCGGTGCGTTCGAGAAACGCGTTGAGCGCTTCGAAGGTCGAGCGGGGGCCGACCAAGACTCCCTGCACGCGGAGCTCGCGCATCACGACGGGGACGAGGCTCGGCGTGTGCGGGCCGTCCGGCGTGTGGCCGATGAGCGCGACGGTGCCCCCCGCGCGCACGGCGCGGAGCGACTGGCCGAGCGTCGCCGCGCCCCCGAGCTCGACCACGAGCTCGACGCCGTCACCGCCCGTGAGCTCGCGTACGGCGACGCCCCACTCGGGTTGCTGCGACGTGTCGACCAGGTGTTCGGCGCCGAGCGCGCGCGTGCGCTCGAGCTTGCCCGCGTTGCGGCCCGCGACGACGACGTGCGCGCCCGCCGCGCGCGCGAGCACGATCGCGAACGTCGCGACGCCGCCCGTGCCGATCACGAGCACGCGGCTTCCGGCTGTCGTCGCCGCGAGCTCGAACAGCGCGCGGTACGCCGTCACTCCCGCCACGCCGAGCGTCGCCGCTTCGGTATCCGTGAGGTGCGCGGGCGGCCGCACGAGGTCGCCCTCGCGCGCGACGAAGAGCTCGGCAAAAGTGCCACTGACCGCGCCACCCAGCATTTGCCGTGTCGTCGCGCGCGTCGGCGCGCCGTCGTACCAGCCGCGCGCGGAGATCGGACATGCCCGTTCACCGAGCTCGAAGCGTGAAGCGCCCTCACCCCGCGCGACGACCTCGCCGACGCCGTCCGCCCCGAGCACGGCGGGCAGCGCGAGCCGTGGATCGTAGGTGCCGCGCGCCAGCGAAACGTCGCGAAAATTCAGCGAGGCCGCGCGCATCCGCAGCAGCACCTCGCCCGGCCCGGGCGCGGGCTCGGGTCGCTCCTCGAGGGCCAAGTGCTCGAGCCCGAAACCGCCCCGCAGACATACGACGCGCATGGCCGAACCGTTCTAGCACTGCCCGTGTCGGCGCCCGAGGCCGGCGAGCGCGTCGTTCACCGCGCTTCGGCATGCCGCCCGGGCCGTCACGCGCGTTCTCGGCCGAACGCGAGCGGAGCGAGAGCGCCCGACGCATTCGGACCGACGTGGCCGCTCGGTGGGTGCACCCACCATCAGCTTTGGGCGTGGACGTCTTCGAGGTGGCGCTCGATTTCGTCGAAGAGCGCGTAGGCGTCGCGGTAGCCGGGGCCGCGGGCGGCGATTTGCGCGTGGAGGAAGCGCCGGACGGCTTGGAGATTGTGGGCTGGGCCGCGCAGGAGCTCGTCGATGTCGTCGAGCTCGCCGAGGACGGCTTTCGTCGAGCTCGAGGGCACCGTGCGCAGCAGGAAGCCGCGGCGTGGGCCGCTCTCGGGGTCGGAGAGCGCTTCGATGGCGGCGGCCGTGAGGGGGACGGAAAAGCGCGTCCACAGGAGCTCGAGCGCATCGCGACGTTCGGCGCGGCAAGCGGCGTCGAGCGCGGCGTCGAGCGCGAGCTGCGGCGCGTGTCGAAACAATCCGAGCGGCAGCGCGCGCGCGTCGCCTTCGAAGAGCGCGCCCCATTGGCTCGCCTCGAGGGGCGGGGCGCTCGGAAGCGCCGCAATGCCGCGAGCGAGCGCGCGCACGGCGGGAGGCGGCGCGTACGGCAACAGCACGCCGCCGAGCTCGGGCGCGAGCAGCACGCCGACTTCGCCTTCCGGCATGCCCGCCGCCTCGAACGCTTGCCACACCTGCGCGGCGAGCGCGGCCGCGTCGAGCCGGCGATCCTTGGCGAGCTCGAAGAGCCCGGCGAGCGCGAGTCGATCGCCTTCGAGCGCCGTCACGCTCCCCCACGCGAGCACGCCGACCGCGGCTTCGTCCGCGACGGTGGCCGCGCGTTCCAGGCGATGGCGCGAGCGATCCGCGCCGAGCGGCCCGAGCGCCGCACCGAGCCGCGTGACGAGCGCGACGGCGGGACCGAGCACGGCGTGCGGGGCGTCCGCGCGGTCGAGCGCCGTCGCGACGTGATCGAGCACGCGGTGGAAGTGCTTCGGCGCCGCGATTTCGACCCACGGTCGCAGGAGCGCGTGACGCGTGCCTTGATGGGCTTCGAGCGCTTCACCGAGCGCGAGGAGCGCGAGGTACCACGCGCCGCGCGTGAGCCAAAAAGCGCCCGCTCGTCCGCCGGCCGGCGTGTGCTCGACGCGCGGCCCGGGCAAGGCATCCGGAAATGCCGCCGAGAGTCGCAATTGCTCGTCGAACAGCGCTTCGAGCGCGTCCCCGCCCGCGTGCACGAGCGCGAGCTCCGCGGCTCCGAACGCGCGAACGGCGCCTTCGAGCGCGGCGGCGTAGCTCGGATCGGCGCTCGCTTGCGGCTCGACCAGCTCTTCGCCCGGGAGCGCGCGTGTCCGGGCGCGTTCGACGAGCCGTTCCATCATGGCGGGCGCCATCGCTGGGGAAAGGAGCGCTTCACCCCAGTCGTACGCGGGCCCAGCGACGAGCGACGTGAGCGCTTCGTCCAGCGCCGCGCGCGCGAGCCAATGGGGCCGAGCTGCGAGAAGGCCCGACTCCTCCCGTGCGAGGACGGAAGCGTGCTCGAAGCTCCGTACGATGCGGACCGCGCCGGGCGGGAGCTGCTCCGACGCGCGCTCGAGCGCCGCCGGACGCAGGTTCGGGTCGGCGCGCGGCAGCGCCGTCTTCATCCATTCGAGATCGGGGCCGTGGCGGAGCTCGTCCGGCACCAGATCCGACCAGTCGTCGGCGCTGCGCGGCGTGAACCACGCGTCCCGACCGTCGAGCACGACGCGGCGCGCGAGCCCGACCAAGCTTTCGAACCCGTGTTTCGAGAACCACGCCGACTCGGGCGCTTCCGGATCGAGCCGTTCGCGGGCACGGCGCCGCATCCAACCCCGTGCCGCGCGTTCGAGCGGGTCCGTCGCGACGGCCTCCATGCCCTCGGCGTCAGCGAGCCCGACCAAACCGAGCACGTCTCCCGCGCTCTCGACCACACCCCGTGCCACCAGCTCCAAAATCCGCGGCACGAGTCGTCCGGGATCCACCTCCGACCGCGCGGCCAAGCGTTCGCGCGCCCACAAGACGAGCGGCTCGACCAATTCGGCGATCGGCGGCGACCGCACCACCACGCATTCGCCGAACCCGACTGGCGGTTCCCACGGATCCGGCACCGCTACACACAGCCCGAGCCCGAGGTCCGACCCGCGGAGCTCCGCTCCCGAGGCGAGCTCGAGCAACAGGGGCCGCGGCTCGCGCGGCGCGTCCTTCGGCGAAAGAGACGTCCGGTGTGCGGCCAAGCCGCGCGCCACGAGCCATTGCCCGGCAAGGGACCGCCCGGCGCCGTTCGGAGCGACCCAAACCAGTCGCTCCCACCTGCCGGGATGCAAAATTAATTCGGGAATGCCCGGGAAGAGCGGCTCCTCGCCGAGGTCGAGGCCCCGCGCGAACGGCATCGCCTGCCAGCTGAGCCAGCGCTCCGACTTGCCGCTTCGCTTCCGGTTCAGCGCCAGCGAGAAGGTCCCGCGAGCGACCCCGAGCACGCTCGCCAGGGCGTGCTGGACTTCGCCGCGGCCGGCTAGCCAGTCTGTTCCTTCCCCGCGATCGAGGCGACCCAGGATCGCGCCCAGAGAGCGGTGTTGCATGCGTGCGGAGGCCGGCCATTCGTTCGCTTTGAGGCAAATTTTGGCGAGCTCATCGAAGCTCCGGATCTCGGAGGGAGCTTCATCCATTAGGTCGCGGAGCCAACCCACGATTTTAGGCTAACACGCGCTGCATCGAGAGTGCATGTTGCGTGCAACATGCAGATTGAACGCAGTGGTTTACGGTTTGGCATTGAAGACGCCATGTACGGCGCCATCGGAGAGCGGCATGCAACCAACCACCGCGATACCGCTCGGCTTACCTCTGCCTCATGCTCGGAGGCGAAAACGGCCATGCGGCCTGTACAGATCGAGCGTTTAGCGAGTGGCCGGCCTCTGGGCCTACGGTGCGCCGTTCAGGGACTGGCTTTTGGGCCGGCTACTCCGAGTAGACCCGCCAGTTTCCGTCATGGAGCTCGAGGATGTACCGGCCGCCCGCCAGGAGATGGAGCCGGGTGATGCGCTGCTCGCGGCCGTCCCGATCGAGCGCTCGCGCGTCCCAGTTGCCGGGCGAGGGGACGGGGATTGTCTGCGTCTGGCCGACTCCGATTGCGTGGCCGGTCAGATCGGGCCCCCACAGCTCCGCGGTCTCGGAGGCGTTCTGATCGACCCGGTGCTCGCCCCCCGCCTCCACCCGCTCGGTCTTAGCTAAGTAGAAGGTGTTGATGGGCACGTCGCTCAGGTTCTTCACGGAGAAGTCGACGGAGCCCGAGCCCGTGGGGCTCCGGACCGTGACGAGCCGGGTGGGCGGCCCGCCGCATGCGACGCCGACGAGCCCGAGCAACGCGAGGCGACGTGACAGCATGGGTTCGATGCTACGTGAGCGTGTCGAGCCCGTCGAGGGCCAATAGGCGCGCTTCAAGTCGATGCATCAATTCGCAGACCTTCTGATTTGGTACTTCGTGTTCGTCTTCAGCACGACGTGCCACGAGGCGGCGCACGCCCTCGTCGCCTACCGCGGCGGGGATCCCACCGCGTACGCCGGCGGCCACGTCACGCTCGATCCGCTGCCGCACATCCGGCGCTCGCCGATGGGCATGGTGGTGATCCCCATCGTCACCTTCTTGCTCAACGGCTCGATGATCGGTTGGGCGAGCGTGCCCACGGACCCGACCTGGACGCGCGCCCATCCGCACCGCGCCGCGCTCATGGCGCTCGCGGGGCCGTTCGCGAACCTGTCGCTCGCGCTGCTCGCGTTCGTCGCCATGCGGTTTCTGCTCAACGCTCACCTCGTGAGCGTCCCGTACAATCCCTCGTTCGCCGACCTCGTCGTGCTGCCGGACAGCGCGAACCCGCACTCGCCGCTCGGCGCACTGGCGCGCGGGCTTTCGATCACGCTGAGTCTCAACGTGCTGCTCGGCCTGTTCAACCTGATCCCGGTGCCTCCGCTCGACGGCGCCGTGGTGCTGCAGGCGTCCAAGCTCGGCAGCCGCCTGTACGATCGCATGCGCGAAGTGCCGGCCATCGAGCTTTTGGGTTTGCTCGCCGCCTGGCGCCTCTGCGGCTACGTGACGATGCCCGCGCTCGGCTGGGCCGTGCACGCGCTCTACTCGTGAGCTCTCCTCAGCCGTCGTGGAAGTCGCGCAGGTCGCGCGAGTCGGCGAGCGACGACAGCTTCGACAGCGCCTTCGTCTCGATCTGACGGATGCGTTCGCGCGTGACGTTCAGCAAATCGCTGATGGCCTCGATCGGCGTGCCGCCGAGCTCCGCGATGTCGAGCGCGCAGGAGACACCGAGCTCCCACACCTCGAGCTCGGGAAAATTGAGCTTGATCGTCCCCGTGTGCGGGTTCACGTCGAGGTAGAGATGGTGCCGGCACGACACGTGCGGACACGGACGCGGCCCGTCGACGCACTCGCTGCGCGTCTTCGGACGCTCGAGCTCGGCTTCGATTTCGCGCGCGCGTTCGACGGCTGCATGCGCCTCGCGTCGCGTCACGCGCAGGAGGCGGATGCTGCGTGAGCGCGCGCGGTGCGGCCTGTCGTCTCGAGCTTTGAGTGCATTCAGCGTCGAGGCCATGTCGCGCCGCGTGGCCCATTCATGCCAAACATCGCGACGGATGGAAATGGGTCATGATGGACCCACCTGCGCGCGTGCGGGATGCGTCCCCTCACGCACCCTATCCCACATCCGACGCTGAAACCGTGCTTCGGCGATACGCGCGCTCCGCTGAATGCGTATCGTTCCCGAGCTCCGCGAAGCGCGAACGAATCCTCGTTGGCTACGGAGAAGACGAGGCGGTACTCTGCTCGGACGATGGCAGAGGAGCCTGCGTCATCCGTTGACGAGCTGTCCCGACTCCGCGCCGAAAACCTACGCTTGGAGCACGAGCTCGGCGAGCAGCGCGAGCGCCTGAAACACGCGCTCGCGACGCCGCTCGCGGGGTACCTGGTTTCGTCCTTCGAGCACGGCAAGTTCATGGACGTGAATCAGGCGTACTGCGATTTCGTCGGCTTCACGCGCGACGAGGTCATCGCCGCCGACCCGTATCAACACTGGATGGCGACGACGTTCGCCGAGGATCTCGACCTCGAGCGGCGCGAGCTCCAGCGCGTGGTCGCGGGCGAAATCGACCGCTACTCGATTCAGAAGCGCTACGTGCGCAAGGACGGCGAGCTCCGCTGGGGCGCCCTGAGCTTCTCCTGCGTGCGGAACGCACGCGGCCAGGTGCGCTACTCGGTGATCGCGTGCGTCGACATCCACGAGCACAAGAGCACGCTCGCGGCGCGCGCCAAGCTCGAAGGCAGCCTCCTCCAGGCGCAAAAGCTCGAGACCGTGGGGCGCCTCGTCGGCGGCGTCGCGCACGACTTCAACAACCGCCTGCTCGTGATCATGGGCTACGCGGACCTCTTGAAGCGCGGCAGCGTCGGCGATCCCGTGCTCGCGGGCCACGCGGAAGTCGTGGTTTCGAGCGCGCGCCGCGCGGCGGATCTCACGCGGCAGCTCCTCGCGTACAGCCGCCGGCAGGTGCTGCGGCCGCGCCCGGGGGACCTCAACTCCGTGGTCGACGGCACGCGTCGCATGCTCGAGCGCCTGATCGGCGAGCGCGTCGAGCTCGTCACGGTGCTCGGCGCCAAATTCCCGATGCTGGCCGACCCGGGCCAAATCGAGCACGTGCTCATGAACCTGACGCTCAACGCGCGCGACGCGATGCCCGACGGCGGCCGCGTCACGCTCGAGACGTTCGACATCGACGTGACGGAAGAGGCGCCCGTCGAGGGTCTCGCCGCCGGCACCTACGTCGCGCTCTCCGTCACCGACACGGGCACCGGCATCCCCGAAGCGCTGCGCAACCAGCTCTTCGAGCCCTTCTTCACCACGAAGGACGTGGGACGCGGCACCGGGCTCGGCCTCGCGACCGTCGACGGCATCGTGCGCCAGAGCGGCGGCGGCATCAGCGTCAAAAGCACGGAAGGCCGCGGCAGCACCTTCACCGTCTACCTCCCGCGCGCGCTCGACACCGCGTCCGAGCCCACGCCTTCACGCGCCGAGGCCTCGCGCGCCGACTACGTCCCGTGCCTCCCCAGCGTCGAAAGCATCCTCATCGTCGACGACGAAGACGACGTGAGAAAGCTCCTCGTCGACGTCCTGCGCATCGGCTCTTACCGGGTGCTCGAAGCGCGCGACGGCGAGCACGCCCTCAAAATCGTCGAAGGCCACCCGCACACCATCGACCTTCTCGTCACCGACATCGTCATGCCGGGGATGAGCGGCATGGAGCTCGCCGACGCCATCCGTGCCCAAAACCCCGACCTCAAAGTCCTCTTCATGTCCGGCTACGCCGAACGCGACCGCGTCCGCCCCCTCCACGACACCGAACAATTCGTCCCCAAGCCCTTCCTCCCCGCGGAGTTTTTCCGCGTCGTCAACGAATTCCTGCGCGAACCCCCGCCCCAGGTCGAACAGACGGCGTAGTCACGCGGGGGAACGGCGATGGGCACCCATGTCGCGGCGTGAAGCGGCGACGGGCGGGGAGTTAACGGCGCCGGGCGCGGAGTTGCGGCGTGAAAGCGGAGGTGTGCGGATTGGGGGAGAGCGCAGGGGTGTCGCGCTGAACGCGGAGATACCCGCCGTCGTGGTTTCACGCTGTACGGCGGCGCGAGGAGCGGCACCAGCGCACGGCTCGACGGCTCATTGGTGCATTCCGAAACGCGCGCCAAAAATCGGCATTTGATTCGGAGCCTTCACGGCTGTTCGGAGCCGGAGTGCGAGAGCACCGCCCGTTGCTGGACCACGCGCGCCCCCATCAATTGCCGCGCGCTGAGCGGCATAAAAACGTGCAGGTGACCGCGCCGCGAGCCCCGGCCCCCGCGCCGGTTCACCTCCGTCCCCAACACCTCGGAATCACGTCAAAAATTCGCCAACTTCCAACGCTTGACAAGCGAACCCTCGCGACTAAGTTACGCCCCTCTGACGCGCGGTGGAGCAGCCTGGTAGCTCGTCGGGCTCATAACCCGAAGGTCGGAGGTTCAAATCCTCCCCGCGCAACCGAAGGAAAACCCCGGCAACAACCGGGGTTTTTGCTTTTGTCATCTTGTGGCGGTGAGCGCACCTTCGCGGCCCGTTGACGCCAGGTTGCCATGGCGCGCCAAGTCCGGTCGTGATTGGCGCAGCGATCCCCGAGAAAACCGCCACCTTACAGTGAGCGGACCTTGTGCTTCTATCGTCCTCGCGGGTTGAATGCCCGAAGGTCGCTCTGCGCTCTCTCGTGAGCGTCAACCGCGCCAACGCCGCCTGGCTGGGCCTGGCTGTTTCGCCGCGAGTGATCCATCCTCTAGCCATGAACGCGCGCACGGCTGAGCCTGGCTCGATACCGAGCGCTCCGTTCGACGATCTCGACCTCGACAACCCTGAGGACGAGGCGGAGTGGGATCGCCGCGTGATGGCGCTCGCCGCAGAGCGTATCGCAGCGGAACGCGTGCGGCTCGAGCGGCTCGGGATCATCGATGCCCACGGCAAGCTCGTCTCACGCGATCTTCCGCCCGACATGCTCCCCGAATCGGACACGACGCTCGAAATGGGCTGACGGACGATGGCGCGACCGCGCATGATCGTGGTCGCTGGGCCTCCCGGCAGCGGCAAAACGAGGAGCTTCCCCGTCACCGCGTTCGGAGTCGACGGGTTCAACATCGATCTGTTGCAGGCAGTGATGCAGAGGTAGTGCCGCCCGCTGCGCGCTAGGACTACTCGTCCGAACGCATGTCGTCAGCCGTCGCCCACGGAACATACTCGAGGCCGTGATTGGTTAGATGCTCGATACGGTTAATGTACACGCCCCGGTGGTCGAGCAGCGCGAGCAAAGCTAGCTCCAAGTACCACGTCGCGAGAGTGCACGCGTCCCATCGAACGGGATCGGGCGCGTCAAAGATTTTCGCGCGACGCTTTGGATGGACGGCGGAGTTACGCAATACCGCTAACGCAGCAGGGCCATCGGCCCAGCCCTCTGTCGCTGCATGTTGGGCAAGGCGCAACAATCCCGCGGGCATCTGCGCGTCCGCACTGATGTGGACCAAAAGGCGCCTCAGTCGTTCAGCGGCATCGAGCTTGTCGAACGCCGAGCTTGAATGGGCCTTTTCTAGTTCCACCAGTCGGAACCATCCGACCAAGTCGAGTCCGGTAAAGGCGAGCACGACCGCAGCATCCGAAGTTGAGGTCGTCTGAAGCGATAGAACGTACCAATAGACCGCGAGCTGCACAGCGTCGCGCCAACCCGGGTCGGTTGATCGAGTCACCAACGTCTCGAATATTGGCGACAGTTGGTGCGGTCGCTGTTCGTCGAACCAGGTCACTGGATCCGACCAGTCGTCCACGGAAGGAATAAACCAACGCCACCACCGCAGAGCTCCGGCATCGTCTTCACCGCGGAGCATCACAAATGAAACCGAGTGTCCCCGGGCGAAAGACAGCAGAACGTAGAGAGCGTCAAGCACAGCCTGCATTTCAGCGGCCGAGAAATCGCTTGAGTCCACGCGCTCGAGGCAGCCAGCGTGAGTGATCGCAAAGCCGCCCTCGCGACCGAGCTGCTTCACGACCTCACCGAGATCACGACGCGCATCCAAGGTGCATCGCCAACCGCCTCCTTCCAGGACCAGCCTGCCGGCCCACCCCCCGCCATCGTCCGCTCGAAGAAAGCTACCGATGTACTGCCCAAAGTTGACGAGTCCAAAGGTCACTCTGCGCATCCGTGATGGATCACCAAAGTCTGTCGTGCCGCGAAGGCGCAACTCACATCGCAGCACGGGCTCGTCGCCGAATCGGCGAGAAATATTGACGTTTACCACGACGCATTCGACTCGCGAACCGTCGACATCAAGTACGGTGCAGAACCTGGGCCTGAAAAGTCCCGACGGAAACGAACGGATGACTAGCTCGAACCGTGGCCCCGGCTTTCGGCGCCATGCCAACTCACCGACGAGATCTGCCTCCAAGCAAAGACCTTGCTCGGCGAACTCGACTTTGAAGGTCCCTGCTTTCAAAGGCACGGGCTCGTTTGGTGCCGGAAGACTGGCCAGCATCGGAAGCGGCGCATCTGTGAGGTCGGTCGACGGTTCCAAGATTTTCTCCATTGTCGCGGAGGGGGGGGCGCCATCGGCGAGCACACGGCGGTTTACTCGCCGATAGTCGAGAGGAACTGCTTGATGACCGCGGGGTGGTACCACCCGCCTGCACGAAGGGCCTCGACGAACGGGCGGACGGTAGGAACGATGCCCAGCTCCTTCGCGCGCCCGAGCAAACCGAGCGTCCCGGTCACGCGCAGGCCGACGGCAAGCGCCGCGCGGCGACCTCGACGTTCGTCGATGACCACGCGAGGAACGCCGTCTTGGAGCGCGAGTTCGATCACTGCGGCCTCGCCCGCGCCGAGATTCGCCCGAGCGACGAGGTCGAGCGGCTTCGCGAGCGCGAGGAAGCGAACCCACGATGGCGAGACAGGCGGGTGCCCGTGCCGAACGCCTTCAAGCAACTCGTCCTGTACCTCATTAGGCGACAGGAACTCGACGGGCAATTGGCCGACGACGTCGAGCGCCTCGGCTCGATGCAACGCGATGAGCGGACCCGTGTTGACGACGAGGCGCTCAGCCATGCTTCGCGTAGGCGATATCGTCCTCGAGGTCCTCGGGCGTGATGTTGCTCACCGCGACGGACACGCGCGGGAGCGCGTTCAAAAAGTCAACGCGTGAGCGTCCGCACAGCTTGCCCGCCTGCTCAGACGACACGCGACCGAGCTCGTAGAGCTTCGCGGCGAGGAGCAGGCGCGCTTCGTCGGCAAACTCCGACGGGGACTGTCCGGTCGCGAGCAGAACGTCGTCGCCCACCTGGAGGGTCACCGGGTGCGTCATGCCTTCAGGATACCAGGGAAAAGCCAGTCCTGCAGCGAAGCGGCATCCGCTGCGGGAGATGGGCTCAGAACAAGCGTGGGAAGGGACATGCACGCGAGGCCACCAAGGGCGGGAGGCTCTGACATGGAAGCCCTCGAGAGCACGCGCAGGCGCTGTCGCACCTCAATCTCAACCTCGGCGCCTTTGACGGCTCGCTGTCGCCAGGGATCGGGTGCCGCACGTCCGATGCGGCCGCGTCGCGCTCGCGCTCCCGGCGCGCATCCCAGTCGTGTTACCTCCAGCACCCGGCGCAGGATGCGGTGGCACGCATCGTCAAGCGCCACTGCCGGATTGCGCGCAAACTCATCCCGTCGTAGGTCGTGAGCCCCGCCACGTCTGACGGCAGTGTCCGCGTGACGCTGCGCTCCACGACCAGGTAAAGGTGTTACCCTCGATCTTCCAGTCGCGACTTCAATGCAGATCACGCCCCATTCGCGCGGATACCTCAGTCGGACGATTCAGCAGCCTATTTGAAGAACTTCTTGATTCGCGCGAGCGCGAGCACGAACGCACACCATGCCCGTCGCAATAGCGTTCGCGCTTTTGGATCCTCCGCAACGTGCCGAGAGATCTGACGTTCCATCAATGATTTCACCTCTCCGGCGGTGAAGGCCGGCAGCCACTCAACCTCACCTCCGGTGACGAAATAGTGCGATTTGCAGGAACCATCACAAACGGCGATAGATGGTCGTATGGTTGCTCGCCCTTCCTGCGACAACACTTCATGACTGTCCGGTACTAAGAGCAGTACACGGTGCCCGCAACCACAGGCACAGAGAAGCGCAGCCAACTTGAATTTAGCGGTGTGATAGACGACGCCCTGTTGCAGTTGCTTCGGGATGCGCTCGACCGCTTGATAGCTATAGATCACGCCTGATGGCTCCATCGATCCAGCTCAAGCGAAGCCGTTTCAAGTATGTAAGCGTGCGCCGCTTCCGTTCGATCCAGCAGTCCGAAATGCTGCTTAAACCGAATGACCGCGAGAGCGGCATTTAGCGCGTTAAGTTCCCCGATCTGTGCTTGCTTACGATATTCATCAGCGTGGATGGAGCCAACGGGTAAGTAAGGTGTCCCGACGCTGGCTTCGTATGCAGCACGATCAATTCCCGTGATCCGCACAATTCCATTTAGACCGATGCGAGAGCGATTGAGACCCATGCCACAGTCGACAAACGGCACATTGTTCGAAGTCAGCCAGTCCACGATGTCACGCCGGGATGGGCCATCATCAATAGAAACAAAAACAAAAGCGAATTC
The DNA here is from genome assembly GCA_025936045.1 of Polyangiaceae bacterium. Lineage (GTDB taxonomy): Bacteria > Myxococcota_A > Polyangia > Polyangiales > Polyangiaceae > PMG-095. Next base: position 23,440 of record JAICUB010000058.1, read on the forward strand.
GCGCAACCTCTCCAAATTCTGCGCCGTAATGCGTTCTGCGAACGGTACGATACCAAGATGCCAGTTTCTGTAGTGTTCGGCTAGCGCGTCCACCTTCTTCTTTCCGATCGCATCGTGCATGAATCCAGGGGTTCTGAACATCGTGTGCACGTGTATCTTGTCGTCATCGAACAGGGCGATCAGCTCTAAGTGGGTTCGGGAGACGAAATCAAGAATATACGAGCCCGTGCCGCCCAATCCAATGATAGCGATCTTCTTTCCGCGCAGTCGGAAGGAGACATCGTTCATCTGATAACGCGCCGATAGGGTATCTGGAAGCCGAAGTGGACTGCCTTGTTCAGCTGCCTTGCGCTCGAGCCGCTTTAAAGGCCTGGCCTCCACATATGCGGCGGCTGCAGGCCCGGTAATAATATCGAGATACGTGTGTACCTTTTCTTCAAACGACACGTAGTCACGGTTCTGGCCGGTTGAAGTTCAGCGGCGGTTGGCGCGGAACTCGGCGAGAACGCCCTCGAGGGTTGAGTCGTCAGCGATACCACTGCGCTCGCCCTCTTCGAGGGCTGCACGCAGGGACTCGTGCTTCTGCGTTTTTGTTCGACGGGCTCGAGGCTTTGGATCAACCGACGCGCGAACTTCGCGCGCTCGTCGTGCCCGAGTGCGAGGGCCTCCTCGAGGAGACGAGCTGCATCAGCCATACCCAGGTTCTACAACAGGTGCCGAGGGTGAGCAGGTCCGGTCGAGGGTGCGTTTTGATAAACCTTGCTCTCAAAGGCGGGCCCGAGACTTGGCACGGTCCAGGCGACGGCGGGCTAGGGGTCCTCTTCTTTCGTGCACGGCTTACGACCCTTCGGAACGAGCAGGTCCGTCGCGTAGCGCGGCGCTTCGCTCCAGAGCGGTGTCAGCCTGAGGACGGCGTCCCGACCGCCCACGTACAGCGTCCCGTCCGGTGCACCAGTAAGGCTCGACGGATACTCCAACACGTCCGGTAGGCGAGTGACGAGGTCGACCTTGCCGCTACGACTCGTCTTCCAGATCGCTTCCCACGTGAGAACCAACCAGGTGCCGTCGCCTTGGAAGATCCAGTCGACAGGTTCGCTCCGGTACCTTGCAATGACGTGGCTCGTGAAATGGTCGTGCTCTCTCCACAACGCCGAGAATTGTCCATCGCTGAAGCCCAGGTGAGAAAGGCCTTGAAGAACGAAGAGGACCCCGTCGAGCGCCATCGCACGATTGACGTTCTGAGCCACGAGCTCCCCGCGCCTTGCGCCGATCGTGATCGAACGGGGCGGGCCGCCGCGCTTCTCGTACCATTCGACGCCGCCGCCGAATTCCCCTTGGTCAGACATCACGACGTAGCCGTCCTCTTCCTCGAAAACGTAGGTCACGACGTCCGCGTGGTCTGAAGACATCCGGCTCGCCAGGGGCGCCGGGATGGAGGCAGCTCGACGCATCGGAACTTCGTCGAGCGCGAGCTTGCCGGCGTCGAGGTGCGCCTCGTACCATTGGCCTTGGTAGTCGCAGTATCTCGGAATTCCGCTGGCGAGCGGCGCGGCGACCCAGCCGCTCGGAGCGGGCGGCGTCTTCGGAACGCTCTTCAGCACGCGCAGGGAGGCCTCGACGGGCTTCCCCTTCAACCCGTGCCTCGACGGGTCGAAGGTGATCGTGAAGAGCCCCGAACTTGCAGGGTACTGGCATTCGAAGTCGAGCGTAGCGAAGCCCCGCGAGCCCGTCGGCCCGCGCACTTGGTCACACTTCGTGGCTACGGACCCTGGATCGGGGCCCCGAAGGTTGAAGTCACTGGTCTTCCTGAACTCGTGCCCGCCGGTTTCCGCGTAAACGTGTACGACAGGCGTTTGGCCGACAAGCAACACGTCCGCGTCGGGCGCTAGCCACGTGAGCGGCGGCTCCGTCGCGCCGGTGGGCGTAACGCTCGCAAACGGCCCGCGCGCGGGACCGAATGTCGAATGCGCCATCTCTCCCGGTCTCACGCATCGTTGCTCGGCCGGCGCGTCAGCGCGTCCTGGCCGCGCGCCACACCCCGAGAGCGCGCCCAGCATGAAAAGCCACGCCGCCTTCATCGCCTCTACGACCACTGCGGGAGGTCGAAGTTCCGGCGGCGCCTCCGTGATGGCCGCGTCCAACGCAGAACACGGATGCGTGGTTCGGCAGAACGAAGAAGGCCTGGTTCCCGATGGAGCCGGGCCTTTTCCGTTTGTGCGCCCAGCACGGGCGGCGTCTTGCGGGTGCAAGTCCCGTCGAAAGGAGACCATCCCAATCGAAGCGAACCGCAACTGCAGGAGGGCGACCGACTGTGGGAAGGAAGCGGGGCGAAGTCGCGGGCCGATGTACAAGAACCGCGTCAGAGGCGGCGTCGAGCGGGGCGAGCGGGCAAATTGACCGCGAAGCTCGGATGGCCAAGGCTCAGCCGCCGTGTTCCACCCTCGAGGTCACGGGCGCGCTCGCTGAGCGGCTAATCTTCCCGCATGCAGGTCAGGCCGGCGTCGTGGGACGATCTTCGCTTCTTGCTCGCGGTGCATCGCGATGGGAGCTTCTTCGGCGCGGGGAAGTCGCTCGGGGTTGCCGCTTCGACGGTGGCGCGCCGCGTGGACGCGGTCGAACGGAGCCTCGGGCGCGTTCTCGTGCGTCGCAGCAGCGACGGAACGGAGCTCGACCCCGACGCGTTGCGGCTGGTCGCCATGGCGGAGGAGCTCGAGTTCGGGCTCGCCTCGCTCATTCGTGACGGTCGCGACGCGGAGGTCTCCGGCACGGTGCGCGTCTCGCTCAGCGAAGGCTTCGTGCGCCCGCTCGTACCGTTGCTCGCGCGCGTGCAAGCCAAGCATCCCGCGCTGTGCGTCGAAGTGATCTCGGAGTCGCGTGTCGCGGATCTCGCGCGGGGTGAGGCCGACATCGGCATTCGCATCGTGCGCTCCGCATCGGCTCCGATCGTTTCCAAGCTGCTCGGGCGCGCGAGCACGGGCCTCTTCGCCACACGCGAATACGTCGAGCGGCGGCTACCCAGCGCGCGGCTCGCCCGCGAGACGGCGGCGACGCACGACTGGGTCGGGCTCGATGCCTCCCTCGAGCGGTTGCCGCACGAGCAGTGGATGCGCGCGTACGGCGCGACGCGCTTCACCTTTCGCTCGAATTCGCTCATGGCGATCGAGCAGGCGGTCATGTCGGGCATGGGCATGGGCGTCCTCGGCGTCGTGCAGGCGAGCTCGCTCGGGGGCCTGGTGCAGCTCGACGTCGAAACCGCGCCGCCTCCGGTCGAGGTGTTCCTTGCGTTTCGTCGCGACGCCCGGAAGACGTCTCGCGTCCGCGTCGTGGCTCGGGAGATCGAGGCAGACGCCCGTCGCCTGCTCAGATAGTCGCGAGAATTGCCGCCAGCACATGGGCGCAAAACAGATGTGCATTTTTGCAAACTGATCTTCCTGGCCTCGGGTGGCTGCGCTCTGGTACCGGACGCTCGTATGACCGAAAGCGCTCTCACCACCGTTGTCTCCGACAGGATCTGGTGCCTCGAACGTCCGGTCTGGTTCAGCGGGGCGCGGCTGCGCGCGCGTACGACCGTGCTGCGCCTCGACGACGGAAGCTTGCTCCTGCACACGCCGGCCCCGCCGAGCGACGCTTTGGCCGACGCGCTGAGCAAACTAGGTCCGGTGCGCTGGCTGGTCGTTCCGAACTGCTGGCATCACCTCGGAGCGCCCGCGGCGGCGGCCCGTTTCCCGGAAGCGCGACTCGTTGCGCCGGCCTCAGCGCTTCGAAGGAACGGTGCGCTCAAGGTCGATCTAGACCTCCATGACGGCCAGTTCGCCAAGCTGGTTCCCGAGCTCGACGCGCTGCCCCTCGCGGGCGTGCCGTTCTGGGACGAAACGGTCTTCTACCATCGGCCGACCCAGACCCTGCTAGGCGCGGACATCGTGTGTTCGGCAGGCGCCAACGACCACTTCACCTGGCGGCTCGGGGCGCGGATCTACGGCTGCTACGGGCGCGTCCGCGTTCCTCCGGACGCCAGGAAGAAACTGTCTGACAAGGGCGCCGCCGCCCGCTCCCTGCGCGCGATGCTGGAGCGACCCGCCGAGCGGCTCGTCATCGGGCACGGCGACATCATCGAAGCGTCCTGGCGTGACGAGCTCGCGCAGGCCTGGCGACTCGAGGGCGTGGAGACCTGAGTCAGCGCGCGCCTGGCCGTTGGGCGTAGGGCTTCGAGTGCAAAAGCGTGCTCGACGCGATCAGTGTGCCGTCCACGCTGAAATATTCGGAAGTCAGCACCCGAGCTGTCGCCTGCGCTGCCACCTGGCTGAAAACAGCTTGGTGACGTCGTGCTGCATCACCCCGCGCGATTGTTAGAGAACGTGCTGTGGTCGCAACGGAAAAGCGGGTTCTAGCCCACTGCTGGGGACAGCCTCTCATCCATCGGCCGACCTCCTCCGGGATTTTCAACGGGCGCGAGGCCGGCCGAAATAGCAGAAAATATGAACCAGCCGCTCACGTTCGAGGGAACTGCCGTCTTAGGAAAGAGTTTCGCCTTGCGCACCGTTTCATCTCGATTGTCCACGCTCTCGCTCGCCGCCCTTCTAGTGGGTCTAATGGGTTGCGCTTCAACGAATGATGGCCAGACGGCTTCAGGCGGATCAGGAGGCCAGGGTGGAACTGGATCGCCCCAAGCAGGCGCGACATCCTCCGGCACGGGCGGCGTTGGCGGAGCCGGCGGCACGAATGCCGGGACGGGCGGCGTCAGCGCTGGGACGGGTGGCACGATCGCCGGGACCGGCGGGAGCTCGTCGGTCCAGGGGGGATCGGCGGGGAGGTCCCAAACGGGAGGCTCGGGAGGCGTCGCCGGTGAGGCTGCCACGGGCGGGCGCTCGGGCGACGCTGGCACGGGCGGAAGCGCGGGTGGTGCTCCCGGCGGCGCAGGAGGCCGGGGCTCGGGTGGCAGCGCAGGCGGCGGCTCCGCGGGCGTCGGAGGCAGCGGCGGCTCCGCGGGCCTCGGGGGCAGCGGCGGCGCCGGTGGCGAATGCACGCCGCCCACAACCTACGCGAATCTCTTCGTCACCGTCTCCGGTCATACCCAGGCGGACAGCGACGCGAAGGTCAGCCAGGCCTGGTCCACGCTCTTCAACCCCAGCGGTTCGGGGACGATCTACTACAACGGGCCCGGCTCGAGCGAATCGTACGTCCAGGACATCTACAACAATGACGTGCGCACCGAAGGCATGTCCTACGGCATGACTATCGCGGTTCAGCTCGACCATCAGACCGAGTTCGACCGCCTTTGGAGCTGGGTCAAGAACCACATGGCGAACGGCACCGGCGAG
>JAICUB010000046.1 GCA_025936045.1 Polyangiaceae bacterium
ACCCGTGTCGCCGGTCGCGCCGGTCGGACCCGTGTCGCCGGTCGCACCGGTCGGACCCGTGTCGCCGGTCGCACCGGTCGGACCCGTGTCGCCGGTCGCACCGGTCGGACCCGTGCCGCCGGTGACGCCCGTCGCGCCCGTCGGACCGCTCGCTCCGGTCGCTCCCGTGGGCCCCGTGGCGCCCGTGGCGCCCGTCACGCCGGCGCCCGTGGGACCGGTATCGCCAGTCGCACCCGTTGCGCCAGTCGGCCCCGTTGGACCCGCATCGCCGGCGCCGGTCGGGCCCGTTGCACCAGTCGGCCCGGTCGCGCCGTCCTGACCCATCGCGCCGTCCGCACCCATCGCGCCGTCCGCACCCATCGGGCCCGCAGGTCCCGTGGCGCCGGTGGCACCCGGATCGCCCGCGGGTCCGGGCGCGCCGTCCGCCCCGTCGGCGCCGTTCATCCCGTCGGCGCCGTCGGCGCCGTTCGTCCCGTCGGCGCCGTCGATCCCGTCGGCACCCTTGGCGCCGTTGCAAACGTACGTCGTATCGGTCACCTCGGAATCCGAGAGCTTGCCGTCGTGATCGGTGTCAGTGCCGTACTCGACCTTCTGACCACCGTTCGTGCAGTTCTTTCCGGCAGGTTCTATCGTCGTGCGCACGCTGACGTCCGCACCGTTGGCTCCCGGAGCGCCGTCGGTCCCGTCGCCGCAACCACCGATCGAGATTCCGACGATACCAATACAGAGCGCCAGGCTCGAACGAGTCTTAATCAGTCTCATAACGCTTCTCCTCTCTCTAGTTATCGAATCCCCCGGGACTCGAAGTGGTCGCTCGGCAGCAACCGCGGCCGGATTAACGCTCCGATTCCACCGAATGATCAAGGCAATCAAGTACTTCCGATTGTCACATCGGACACACACCACCGCACCATGTCTCACACCGCCGCACACCGCGTGCTCGCGACTCCAATTGAAGTGGTCGCAAAAGCCTAGGCACGCCTGAGGCGCCCACGCTCTCAGGCAAACTGCGACAGTCGTTCAATCGAGCAGCTGTGTACGGGCCGGCGCCCCTGGACGGGCGAGCGGAGCGTGCAACGGTCTACACAACTGCGCACGGAGCTACCGCGGAGCGCACCCGACCAGCAGGGGCGCAAGCACGAATCTTCGTCGACGCACGCGTTGCAAGCGTGGCCCGCGTCTTGCTGTCGGATTCACCGTGACGCCGAGGATCCCGTTTGCGAGCCGTGGCCTTGCAACTCGGGAGCTCGGTTTCGGGTTTGGTGGACGCTCTGCACTTTGCAGGGCGAAAGGAGGATCGGGATGGCAAATTGTCATTTGAAGCCGTGGTTACCGTTGGCAGGGCTCTTGGTGCTCGCTGCATCCGCGCCGAGCAAGGCGGCGAGCCCGCGCGCGTGCGGCCCGGACGGGTTCGTCGACGCGCAGAAGGCTCGCCGCGACAAGCTCGCCTATTTGAGAGCGGCGACCCAGACGTTCGAGCCGTCGAACGTCGTCAATGTGCTTGCGCACCTCGAGCGCGAGCGGGTGGACCCGAGTTATCGCCGAGCCGGTGTCGTACCGGTCGACGCGTGGGACGCCGACCTCGCGTTCGTCGATAGCCTCGAGGACACGCGTGATTTTACCGCGCTCTACCAGCTTTACGTGCTCTTCGACTACGCAGACGACGGCATGCTCGCTCCGGGGTTGGTGGACAAGGTCGAAGACGCTTTGCTCGCGTTCAAATACTGGTACACGGAGCCCACGGCGCCCGGATTGACGGACGCAAGCTACTACTGGTCGGAAAATCATCAGGTCATTTACGCGACGCTCGAGTACCTGATGGGGCAGGCGTATCCGGACGAGCCGTTCGGCAATGACGGCCGACTCGGCGCGGAGCATGCTGCCGACGCACGCGCGCGCCTCTTGACCTGGTTCGACGAGCGCAGCCGCTTCGGCTTCAGCGAGTGGCACTCGAACGTCTATTATCAGAAGGACATCACGCCGCTGCTCGCGCTCGCGGATTTCGCGGCCGAGGACGACATCCGGACGCTCGCCGCGTCGTCCCTGGACGTGCTGTTCTTCGACCTCGCGCTCCACAACGAGAAGGCCGCGTTCGGCGTGACGCACGGCCGTTCCTACAAGAAGAACGTCACGGGCTTGTTCGGCGACGACACGTGGAACATCACGAAGCTCCTCTTCCAAAACACGAGCTACGACTTCAAGGGCGCGGATCCCGGCGGCGTTCTCCTGGCTCGCAGTGAGGCCTACGAGCTACCGGAAGCCATCCGGCGCGTCGGTGTGAGCCGGCGACCTTTCGTCGACAAGGAGCGGATGGGGATCGCGATCAACGAGACAGGGCCCGTCGATCCCGCGGCGCCGGCCCCCTACGGTCTTTCCTACTCCGACCCCAAGTATCTCGACCTCTGGTGGGGAATGAACGCGTTCGCGACATGGCCCGTCGTGCCGCTGACCATTCAGGCGATGAACACCTACGACTTGTGGACGCACCCGCAGCTCTCGTTGCTCGCGCTGCTCGAGCCGTACGCGAGCTCTCCCGTGACCGCGCAGGCAATCGTGGCGCAGACCGCCCCCATGACGGACCTCTACCTCCTGAACGAGGTCAACACGTACACGTGGCGCGGCGAAGACGCGATGCTCTCGTCGGCGCTCGATTATCGGAAGGGCTTCCGCGCGGCGCAGGTGCACTCGTGGCAGGCGACGCTCGACGCTCAGGCGGTCGTCTTCACCAACCACCCGGCGACCCCGCTCGTGCCTTCGACGAACTGGGCGGACGATGCGCAGGACGGCGGCTACTTCACGGGGGAAGCCACGATGCCGCGTTCGGCGCAGTTCGAAAACGTGGGTATTCACATTTATGCACCGCAATACCCGATTCAGAATGCGCCGCCGCTCGATGCATTCACGTACCAGCCGTTCACGCACGCCTTTTTTCCGCAGGATCGCTTCGACGAAGTGGCGCGCGACGGCCACTGGATTTTCGGACGCCGTGGGGCTGGGTTCGTGGCCCTGTTTTCGTACCGAAGCGCCGAGTTTCTGAGCTACGACCCCGCGCTGTACGCCACCGACGGACATACTCTGCCGTTCGATCTCGTCGCGTCGGGCGGTGCCGACAACGTCTGGATCGTCGAGGTCGGCAGCGCCGCCGACTGGGGCTCGTTCGCCGCGTTTCGTGCCGCCGTCGGCAGCGCCTTCGTCGCGGTTCGTTCGCTCGGCCCGAGCACGTCCGGCGTGTCGCCGGGTTACGACGTGACTTACGACTCGCCGAGCGCCGGTGAGCTCTCTTTCGGGTGGTCTGCGCCCTTCACGGTCAACGGCAACGTCGAGCCACAGAGCTCCTTCCCGCGCTTCGACGATCCGTGGGCACGAGTCCCCTTCACGTCGCAACGGGTCTCCATCGACGCCGCGCCGTACGGCGTCGAGCTCGACTTCGCGGCGAAGACCCGCGCCGTGAAGGGGCCGCCGCCCGGACGGCGTTGAAGACGTTCGGACGGGTGCCTCGCGTGCTACCCTGCGGCCGTGCGCGCGCAACGTGCAGCGGCGGACCGGATGAAGCGCTTACACGCAAGCTCGCTTGGGTGTATCGAGACAAGGAAGTGCCGCGGGGACAGGCTACGCCAAGACCTCGTGAATTTTGCGGGCCTCACCCCAGTGGGGCCCCGAAATTCACGATCGATGCGCGTGGCCCCCGCTGTAGCTGCTTTGCTCGGCTGCGTGACGTGGTGCTTCGCGAACGCCGCGGGCGCAGCCACGCTGGATTGGGCGGGGCACACCTGGCAGCTCACGTCGGGTGGCATGGCGGGAGTGTGTGACGGTAACCCGGCGAACGTGAGCGTCGACGGCAACGGCTATCTCCACCTGCGCATCAGCCACGACGGCGGCACTTGGTCCGCGTCGGAGCTCTTCACGACCGACCGGCTTGGGTTCGGAACCTACCAGTGGCAGGTCGAAGGCCCCGTCGACACCTACGACAAGAACGTCGTTTTGGGCCTTTTCCCCTACGGGCCGCAAGCCAACATCGGTAGTGACGGAACGAACGAAATCGATATCGAGTACTCGCGCTGGGGGCAGGCGAACGGCCCGAACGGTGATTTTACGGATTACCCTGCTTCGGGCAAGACCGTCGGCGAGCGAAGCTTCACGTTTTCGTTGAGCGGCCTCACGTCGACCTCGCGCTTCATTTGGTCGAGCACGCGCATCATCGACTCTCTGTTCGACGGGCTCGAGCCGCTGACGGGCGGCGCTGATCCGCTCGAGACGTGGACTTACGCACCGAGCGCACCGACGACGAACATCCCGCAAATGGCGCTGCCGCTCGGCATGAATCTCTGGTGTTTCGAGGCGCCCCCCTCGGACGACAACCCGGTCGAGATCGTCATTCACAGCTTCGAGTTCGTGGCCGAAGGTGCGGCGGGCTCCGGGGGTTCTCCGGGCGGAGCCGCGGGCATGGCAAACGTGGGCGGCCGACCGGGCGGCGCCGCGGGCTCCGTGAGCGCAGGCGGCAAGTCGAGCGGCGGGGACACGGCGGGCAACGCGGGCGGCGTCGCGGGCTCCATGAGCCTAGGCGGCAAGTCGAGCGGCGGAAACACGGCGGGTAACGCAGGCGGAGCCGCGGGGGCCGTGAGCGCAGGCGGCAAGTCGAGCGGCGGGAACACGGCGGGTAACGCGGGCGGCGCCGCGGGCGCAACGAACGTGGGTGGCCAAGCGAGCGAAGCGGCGGGGGCGGGGAACGCCGGCACGCCACACGCAGGCTCGGCTTCGTCCGGCTGCGGCTGCTCGCTCGCGAACGTAGCGAGCCCGCCGGCTTGCGCCGGTGTCGCGTTGCTGATCGGCGCATGGCTCGCCCGCCGTCTTCGCCGGCCCCTGTCCGTCTAGTCCGCGAGCCGTCAGCGCGGCTCCTCAGGGACGTGGGGTCGCGGGAAAACGCGCGGCGCTCTTCTTTGCCCGCTGGATGCCGCGAACCACGAGGCGCTTCGGATCGCTGCGCCCGACAAGGCTCCCTCCCGCGCTTCCGGCAGCTTACGACGAAATTGTCATTCCGGCGGCGGCGGCCACGTGTTCGGTGCGGCGCCGAAGCGCGCCGTTACGTCGTCAGCGGCCTCCGGCCGACCCACGAGGTAGCCCTGGATCTGATCACAGCGGACGAGCCGCAACAAGCGAGCTTGGTCCCGCGTCTCGACGCCTTCCGCGACGACCTGGGCGTCGAGGGAATGAGCCAGCGAAATGATGGTCGTGACGATCGTCATGTCCTGAGCGTCGTCCGTCATCCGGATCACGAACGAACGATCGATCTTGAGCGCGTCGATGGGCAGCCGGCTCAGGTAGCCGAGCGACGAGTAGCCCGTGCCGAAGTCGTCGATGGCGATGTGAACGTCGTGAGCCTTGAGCGCTCGCAGCTTTTCGATGTTGCCCGTGAGATCGTCCATCAGCACGCTCTCCGTGAGCTCGATGTCGAGCCCGCCGCGGGCGGCGGGATGACGTTCGAGCACCTCCTCCAGCGATTTCACGAACGTCTTCTGCGCGAGCTGCAGGGCGGACACGTTGACGGCGACGCGGGGCGGCGAGCGGCCTTGATCGAGCCACGCGGCGTATTGCGCGGCCGCGCTGTCGAGCACCCACTTGCCGACGTCGAGAATGAGATGCGTCTCTTCCAGCAGCGGGATGAACTGTCCCGGGGGCACCATGCCGCGCTCGGGATCGAGCCAGCGGATGAGCGCCTCGAGGCCGACGATGCGGCCCGTCTTGAGCTCGACCTTCGGCTGGTAAAACAGCCGAAATTGGTCTTCTTCGAGCGCGCGCCGCAGCCGCGTCTCGAGCGTGAGCTTCTCCCCGACGCGCGCGTTCAAGCTCGGACTGTAGAAGACGCACGGCTCTCCCGACGTTCGCGCGCTGGCCAGCGCCGCCTCAGCGCAGCGCACGAGCGCTTCCGGCTCCCCCGCGTCGTTCGGGGCGACGGCGACGCCGACCCGAACGGCGATGCGGAGCTCCGTGCCGCGGATTTCGATCGGTGCATTCAGCGCGTCGAAAACCACGCTCTTGATCCAGGCGAGCACGGCCTCTTCAGCTCCCGGCGCCGTGAGCAAAAAGGCGAAGGCGTTCCCGTCGTAACGAGCCAGCGTGTCGCCCTCGGCGAGGCCGCTCGCGAGCCGTTTGCTCACGTGAACGAGGAGCTCGTCTCCGCCGACGCGCCCGAACGTCTCGTTGACGTGCCGAAAGCGGCTGAGGTCGACCAAGAGGAGCGCGATGCGCTCGCCGCGGGCGGCGCGCCCGGGCATGCGCTGATGCAGGCGATCCATGAGGAGGTCGCGCTTGGGCAGGTTCGTGAGTTCGTCGTAATAGGCGAGAAAATCCAGTAAATCGCGCTTTTCCAGGTGATCGAGCGCGAAGGCGACGTTGTCGGCGAGCTCGGAAAGGAGGCGTACCTCGTCACTCTCGAAAAAGCGGGGCTGCGACGCAATCAGCGCGAACACTCCGACGATGCGGTCGTCGCTCACGAGCGGAAAGAGCGCGACGCTCTGGCCGCCGCAGCGCGCTATGTCCGACGTCCAGCGGCCTCGGTCGTTCGGGTCGAGCTCGTTCAGGATCGTGGGCTTCAGACTTCGAACCACGGTGGTTTGGTTCCAGTCGTTGTCCGCTCCGACGCCCGTCCACGCGTTGACGAAGCTCGCCGCGAGGTCCGCGGCGCCGCGTGAAACGATGCTCTTTACCATGCCGCGTTCGCGATCGAGCAAGAGGATGGTCGCGCCCAGGAGCCCGCCGTCCTCCACCGCGACGCGACACGACTCTCCGAGCAAGGCGTCGCGGTCTTTCACGCGCACGATGGCCGCGTTGATTGCGCTCAGCATCGTGCGGACGTGGTTCAAGCGCCGAAGCGCGCGGTCGGCCTCTTCCTTGTCGGTGATGTCGCGTGAAATACCGACGAGACCCTGGATGTCCCCCGCCGGAGTGCGCACGGGCGCGATGGTCGTCGAGTAGTAATGGAGCCGGTCCGGCCGGCGCAACGTGCGCAGGAAATTCGCCGCGCTGCCGCCCTCGGCGAGGACGGTCGCCTCCTCTTCCTCGGCGCGCGCGGCGACTTGCGGGTCGATCCCGAGCTCGGAGAGGCGCCGCCCGATGACGTCATTCGCGTCGCCCAGAGAGACACGCTTCGCGAGGACGTTGTTCGCGCGCTGGAAGCGGAGGTCCCGATCCTTGAAGTAGATGGCGTCGGGAATGTTGTTCATCAAATCTTCGAGCAGCTGGCGCTCGTGCGCGAGCCGGCGCAGGAGCTCGAAGTGCTCGACGGATTTGCGCACCGTCATCTGGAACTCCGCGCCGTTCCACGGCTTCGTGACGTACGCGAAGATGCGGCCGCTATTGACCGCGCGGATGACCGCGGAGAGCTCCGCGTACCCCGTCACGAGCACTCGCGTCGCGTCCGACAGATCGGCGGACAGCGTGAGCAGCTCGTCTCCGTTCATGCCCGGCATGCGCTGGTCGGAGAGCAAGACGGCGACGTCCTTTTCGCGCTCGAGCAGGCGCAACGCGGCGACCGGTGAGTTGGCGGTCAAGACCTCGTACTCGTCGGCGAGCATGTCCTCCACGGCGACGAGGACCTGCGGTTCGTCGTCCACGACGAGGACCTGCCTTTTCGCGCTGGGAATGCCTTCGTAATGCCCTCTATCCGCCGCCGTCTGCATCTTCGATACCCTCCGAAGATCCCCCATTCTACATGAATCGGTGAGTTATGGGTGTACCTCGAGCTAGACGCGGGCGAGGGGTTTCGACGGCTGATACCATCCACACACATGCGCCCCTTCGCCAGAGCGCTCGCGCTCGCCCTCGCCTTCGGCTGCTCGCCGCGGCCGAGCGCCACGCCTCTTCGCGAGCCCGCCCGAAGCGGCGAGGCAGTGAGCGAAGGGGTGAGCGCGCCATTGGCGGCTCGTACGGCGCAAGCTTGGTTCGCCATCGATACGGGAGGTGACCAGATGGTGCTCGAGCGCAAGACGCCCCGCCTTCGCGTGCTCGTCCGCTACGAATCGAAGACGTTGTCGCAAACGCTCGCGAGCTGCGCGGAGCCTTCGATGGGGAGCGCGCTCGGGGGTGGAACCGAGCGTGAGCTCGACGTTGCTTTCTGTGAGGGGGAATTCTGGTTGATCGCCGAACCGGGTGCGGTATGGGTCGAGGATCGAAGCACCACGCCGGCGAGGGTGGCCGCCAAGTTTCAGCTGCCGTGGCCCGAGGTGCGGGCCGTCAAACCGCCGTGACCGAGCGGCGAGGGGATCGAGACCATGAGTGACGTTCTTGCCAACCTGCCGCCTCCGAAGGTGGCGGCTTTTTATGCTCGCTTGGCCGATGCGGTCGACGCGAACAAGGGGACGCTCGACGTGTCGCTGGCGGCTCTCTTCATGCGGCAGTGGCTCGCCAACCGCGACCCGAAGGCGACGTTCAAATACGACGCGCCCCAGCACCTCAAGACTTACCCGCCCCTGCGCGAGACGCTGCAATACCACCGCAAGGTGTTTCTCACGGAGGAGAAGGCGCGCGTGGGCGCGCACATCAGCAAATGGGCCGGGATTGTCCCGCGGTTACAGGGGAAGAACTACCCGAAGTGGGACGGCCGCACGCCGCTCCCGCTCGAGTATCAATCTCTGGTCGAGATCCCGATCATCAGAACCCAGCTAGCGGGCTCGGACGCGGACAAGGACTTGCTCTACGCGCTCCACGGTTTCCAGGTCAAATCCTACGTCAGCGTCGCCGGCGCCGCGGGCAGCAAGGGACGCGTCAAGATCCTCTTCCAACGCTGGGAGTGCGAGGTCAGCGACGAGTACCACTGGGATCCCACGGAACACCTGACCGTCCCGAACCCCGATTATCAAAGCAAGTCGGCCGACGCGGTCACGCCGTCCGACAGGACCGTGAAGGTCTACCATTCGAATGCCATCCGGCTGGAGCAGGCCGGCCTCGCCGCCCCGTACTTTTCCCTTTCGAATCGCTTCGCGGTGACGGACGCTCAGCTCTCGAGCCCGGCGGAGGTCGACCCGAGTCGGTCACTCTAGCAGCGAAACGCGCCGAGCCGTTTCAGAGCCGCGGCGAGCGCAGCAGCCGCCGGAGCTTGGGGAGGTCGAGGGGCTTGGCGAGCACGCGAGTGAAGCCGGAGTCGCGCGCTCGAGCGCGTACTTCTTGCGCCGAGTAGCCGGTGAGCGCGACGAACATCGTCTTGCGCAGGCGCGCATCACGCCGGAGCTCGCTCGTGAGCTCGTAGCCGCTCTTGTCCGCTTTGAGGTCCAGATCGCAGAGCACGACGTCCGGCTCGAACTCGAGCGCGAGCGCCGCGGCCTCTGCCGGCGTGTTCGCGGCGCGTACCTCGTGTCCCTCGAGCTCGAGGAGCTCCGTCAGGACGTCGGTGGTGTCCTGATCGTCGTCCACGAGCAGGGTGCGCCGCCGCACACCGGAAGCGACCGAACGCGCGTCGTCGAAGACGGTGGCGAGCGCCTCCGCGAGCGCGCTCGCGTCGAAAGGTTTCGCCAGCAGGCGGGCGTTCGGCTCGAGCCGATTCTGTTGCACGAGCTCGGCCCGCGAGTGTGCCGACATATAGAGCGTCGGCAGGGCTCGCCCCCGCTGCTCGAGCTCGTCGACGAGGTCCGGCCCGAGCATCCCCGGCATCATCACGTCCGTCACGAGCAGATCGATGTCGAGGCTCTCGTCCTCGACGAAACCGATGGCTTCCTCGGCGTTCGAGGCGACGAGCGCGCGATAACCGAGCGCTTCGAGGTGGTTCTCGACGGTGAGCCGGACCAGCGGATCGTCGTCGACCACGAGCACCGTCTCGCCGCTGCATTGGGTCGAGGCCGTGCCGACGGTCGGCATTTGCGACGCCCGACGCGCGATCGGCAAGCTGACGAAGACGGTGGTCCCGTGGCCCTCGTTGCTCTCGAGCGCGACGGTGCCGCCGAGGCGGCGGACCAGGGCGAAGACGGTCGCGAGGCCGAGCCCCGTCCCTTTGTCCGAGCGCTTGGTGGTGAAGAACGGTTCGAACACGCGCGCTTTCACGCTCGCACTCATGCCGACGCCCGTGTCGGTGACCGCGAACGTCACGACGTCGTCCGCGACCTCCGTCGAGAGCGTCAGCGTGCCGCCCTTCGGCATCGCGTCCCGCGCGTTGCTCACGAGGTTCAAGAGAATCTGCTCGATGTCCGCTGCCTCGGCGACGACGCGCACGCCCGCGGCCGCCGTGTCGAGTATGAGCTCGATCGAGTCGCCGAGCAGACTGTCGATGAGCTCGCGCGCACCGCAAACGGCGTCGTCGATCTCGACCTGCCCCTCGGTGACCCGGCGCGTATCGCCGATGCGCAGGATCTGTTTCGTGAGATTGGCGCCACGCAGGATCGCGCCGGCCGCGCGCGTGAGATACGCGTGGGACGGGTCGGACGCCTGCGTGCGGCGCAGGGCGAGCTGCACGCAGCCGCCGATGCCCATGAGCAGGTTGTTGAAGTCGTGCGCCACGCCGCTCGCGAGCGTGCCCATCGCCTCGAGGCGCTGCGCTTTCTTGAGCTCTTCGGCGAGGCGCCGCTCCTCCGTCACGTCGCGCACGATACCGGTGATGCGCTGGGTGCCCGGCATGAGAAACGCGCGATCGTGGACGAGCCGCGTTTCGCCGCTGGCGTGGGCCACCCTGTATTCGATGTCGAAGTCGTCACCGTGAAGAAGTCGCTCCGCGGCGTCCATGACCGCGTCACGGTCCTCGGGATGTACCCAGCTGAGCCGCGGCCACGGCTCGCTCTCGAGCGCGACCGGCGGCCGGCCGAAAATGGTAGCGAACGCGGGGCTTCCGTAGATGCTGCGCCCGTCCGCGGCGGCGACGTAGAACCCGTCCTCCAGGTGCTCGACCATCTGGTTGAAGCGCAGCACCGCCTCATTTTGCTCGGCGAGCCCGCGGCGGCGTTCGCGCTGGTCCGAAATGACGGCCACGAGCTTGCTCTCCGGTCCCGTGAGCTCCGTCATCGCGACCTCCACGGGGATCGCCACGTTCGGGTCGTTTGCACGGGCGATGAGCTCGATGCGCCCCGAGGTTGCGCGCTGAGGCAGACCGGGGATGAAACGGGAAAGCGGCGCTCCGATCAACGCCTCGAGCGGCTGCCCGAAGAGACGCACCGCGGCCGCATTGCAGCCGCGCACGCGGCGCTGAGCATCGAGCGTGACGACGGCGTCCGTGAGCGTGTCCCAGATTGCGATCGCTTCGGCCATGGAGGCCGCCGACGACGCGACCGCGGGTTCGCGGTCCTCGTGCAACGACATGTGCACGGTGGAGCCGGTCTTCACGAGCGTCAGTCGGGCCCGACGGCGCGTCGAGATGCGGCGCGTGAAGGTGACGTGCAGATCCTGGCGCCCCGCTCCGCTCAAGGCGTCCTCGACGGCCACGCGAAGCTTTTCGGCGTCCTCCGGCACCAGCAGCTCGTCGAGACGTGAGCCGACGAGGTCCCGCCGAGCAAGGCCGAGCAAGGTCAAGGTGGTGCGGTTGGCGCGCAGCACGTGACCGCCGCGATCGAGCGAGAGATAGCCTAGCGGCGTGTCGTCGTAGATCTCGCAGTAACGATCCCGCGTGGCGGCGAGCTCGGAACGCGATTGACGGCAGAGCTCCGCCTGTTCGGAGAGCTCGGCACGATGGGTTTCGAGCTCGTGGACGAGCTCACGCACGCGGTCCGACCCGAGCGCGGAACGAAATAGGGCACCTTGCGCTTCGGCTCGAGCCGTCTCCCCGTCCGTCGAGCGCGCCGCCATCAGCGCCTGTCTTCCTCTTGGGTAAGCTCCGTGATCACCGTCGTAATCCCCGTGGCGGTGCCTGCTGCGTCGAGCACGGTGTCGACGAAGAGATCGTAGAGCTTGTGATCCCCGTCTAGTCCGAGACGCACCCGCTCGTGGACGCGCTTGCCCGTCTCGAAAACGTTCCGCTTCAGCTGGGCGACGGTCTCCGCGTCGGCCTCTCTCAAGAGATCGCGCTCCGTTCGACCCGAAATCTCGTTCGGCCAGCGTCCGAAGACGGAGCCGAACGACCACTCGTAGCGGAGCTCGCGGTCCTGGAGCGATACGCCCGTCGCCGAGTTGGCGAGTGCGCCGAGGAGGCGTTGCGTCTGCTCTTGCAGGCCGCGCACCTTCGTGACGTTGACGAACGTGACGACGAGGCCGTCGATCATGTTCTCCGTCGTGCGATACGGCAAAATGCGCATCAAGTACCAGGACCCGTCCTCGCTCTGCACCTCCGTCTCTTTGAAGACGAGCGTGCGCAACACTTCGCGAGCGTCCTCCGTCAGCGTCGAGTAGCGGAGGTTCGACACGAGGTCGCCGATCGGGCGTGAGACGTCGGACGGGATGAGTCGAATGACGCGCTTGGCCTGCTCGGTGTAGCGCTTGATGTTGAGCTTGTTGTCGAGGAAAATCGTCGCGATATCCGTGGCGTTGAGCAGGTTCTTCATGTCGTCGTTGGCGCGCGACAGCTCTTCCACCTTGCCCTGGAGCTCGCCGTTGACCGTTTGGAGCTCCTCGTTCAGCGACTGCATCTCTTCCTTCGAGGTCTCGAGCTCCTCGTTCGCGCTCTGGAGCTCCTCGTTCATGGACTGGAGCTCTTCATTGGCCGATTTCAGCTCTTCATTGGCCGTCTCGAGCTGCTCGATCGTCGTCTGATGCACCTCCTTCGCTTGCAGGAGCTCGCGCTCGAGGACCTGCACGCGCTGCGGCTGCTCGAGGCCGTCCTCTTCCGAGCAGTGCTCCGGCGCGGTCGTTTCGAGTAGGGCGGGCGACTCGAACGACACCAAGAAGAGACCGCGCAGCGGCTCCGGCCCGACGAGCTGCTTCACGCGCAAATCGACCCGCGTGTAATCCCCGTTCGTCTTCACGCGTACGCCGCGATGCATGACCTCGCCGGCGGTGCTCGCCGCGCGTCGGACCGCGAGCGTGAGCTCGAGCTGTAGCCCCTCGCGCGCCATGTTGAAGATGTTCGGCGTCGATTGCGGGCCGCTCGCGGGCTCGAGAAAGAGGCCGGTGCGGCCCTGGATGTGTACGATCTCGCCCGTCTGATGCATCAAGACGGCGGGGGGCACGAAGTGCTGCAAGAGGGCGCGCTCGATGACCTGAGACAAGCCGGGTTCCACGCGACGCCCGGGTAGCACGATGTTCGACTCGCGTCCGATTTCGGTACCATTCGCGGGCACTTCCGCGATGTACGTCCCCGGCGGCACCTCGCGCCGCTTGAAGACCTTCCATTTCTTGTCGAGCGGCTCGAACAACGCGGCAAAGTTGCCGATCGTCTCCGACGACCCCAAAAACAAGACGCCGTCCGGTTTGAGCGAATAGTGAAAGACCGGGATCAGCCGCTTCTGAACGTCGGAGTTCAGGTAAATCAGCAGATTTCTGCACACGAGGAGGTCGAGCTTCGTGAACGGCGGATCGTGAACGAGGTTCTGCGTGGCGAACACCACCATCTCGCGCACTTCTTTCTTGATGCGATAGTGGCCGTCCTCTTCCATGAAGAAGCGCTCGAGGCGCTTCGGGCTCACGTCGCTCGTGATGGCCGCAGAGTAGAGGCCGCTCCGCGCAAAGTCGACCGACTCCGGATCGACATCCGTCGCGAAGATCTGCACGGGATAATGGGCTCCCGTGCTTTCCATGTATTCGCGCGCGAGCATCGCGATCGAGTAGGCCTCCTCGCCCGTCGAGCAACCGGCAATCCAGCAGCGGAGAATGCCCTCCGGCTTGGTCTTCAGAATGGTACGCAAGCCGAGCTCTTCGAGGGCGGCAAACGCGTCAGGATCGCGAAAAAATGACGTGACGCCGATCAATAGCTCGCGAAAGAGTTGGTCGAGCTCCTGCGGGTTCACCTGGACGAAACGTGCGTATTCTTTCACCGAATCGATCTGCTGCGCGTTCATGCGCCGCGCGATCCTTCGCCCCGTCGTCGTCGACTTGTAGTTCGAAAAATCGTGGCCGGTTCGATTCCGCAGCAGCACGAAAATGCGGCTCACCGCCTCCGACTCCAAGCCGGACTCCATGCGCGCGCCGAGCAGTCGCGGGAGCGAGCCTTTCGCGTAGGTGACCAGTTGTTCGGCGAGCTCGCGCGGCGGCAACACGAAGTCGAGCTCGATCGAGGTGCTCGCGCTGTGCGGCATGCCGCGGTAGCGCGCCGTCTGGACGTCCTGGGCCATGGTCAGTCCGGAGACCGCCTTGATTTCCTTGAGGCCGTTGGTGCCGTCGGTGCCCGTACCCGAGAGCACGACGCCGGCCGAGCGTTCGCGGTATTCTTGCGCCAGACAGCGGAAAAGGAAGTCGATCGGCAGCGGCCGCGGTCCGCCCTCGACGGGTTCGAAGACGTGCAACCGGCCGTTCAAAACGCCCAGCGTGATGCCACCGGACGGCACGTAGATGTGATTCGGGAGGATCTCGACGCCCTCTTCGGCGCGCGCGACGGGCATGCGGCTGTGCCGCGCGATGAGCTCGGGCAGCATGCTCACGCCACCTGGGCTGAGGTGGGTAACCACCACGAACGCGGCGCTCGCGTCGTCGGGCAATTCTTGGAAAAACTCTTCGAGCGCCTCGAGGCCTCCGGCCGACGCCCCGACGCCGACCACCAGATGCGTGCGCTGCTCGCCATTCGACTTCTGCTCTGCGCCGTCGTGCCTGGTGCCCTCGCGCTCGTCGGTCTCAGGTTCTGCCACGCTAAAATGACCCCGATTTTGCACGCGTCCGAAGCGGCTGCGTGGGGCGTGACTATACACGCCGTTTCGCACCGCGCCCGCCGAACGGCGCAGTTGAAGCGCTATCGTCGCGAAGGATCCTTCAATGGCGCAAAACGCCGCACGTGCGCGCGGACATTCAATTGCGCTGCGGTCGCTCACCGGCAGCTTGGTGTGGGACCAGACGGTGAACGCCGTTCGAAGCCACCGCCTCTTCGATCGCCATCCCCGAGACGAGATTCGTGAGGAGCCGAGCGGCCGTGGCGATCGGAAATACGACATCGACGTCGTCGAACGCGACGGCGTTGCGCGGCATGGAGGGAGCCTCGGCTTCACTCGGCTCCTGCGCGAGCGAGAGCCCGCCGCGGTCCTTGATCGCGACGAGGCCCGCCACGCCGTCGCTCAAGTTGCCGCTGAGGAGGACCCCGATCACCCGCGCGCCGAATTGTTCGGATCCGGATTCGAACATGACGTCGACGGCCGGCCGCACGAAGTGATGTTTCGGCCCGCGATCGAGCCAGACGGCTCCATGTCGGAAGACCATGTGGTGGTCGCGCGGCGCGAGATAGACGAGACCCGGCTCGAACAGGCGGCCATTGCCCGGCTCCACCACCGGCAGCTGGGATTTCGTGTCGAAGACGCTGACGAGCGACGACACGAACGTCGGGCTCCGATGCAGCGTGATCCCAATTGCAGCGGGGAGCTTCGGCGGCAAGGCGGCGAGCAGCGTGCGAACCCCGACGATGCTGCCCTGGGAACCGCCGATGAGGATCACGTCGCGACGTGGCGGTGAAAGTGAAACCGAATTCACGAAACTTCCTCGTCGTTCGAGCCGCGGGCTCGAACCGGAGCGGGCCCTTCGCCGTCGATCAGACGGCGCAATTGCCGGCGGTGTTTCAGTGCCCTGGCGATGCGGCGGTCGTATTCTGGATCGGCGGGCGCCGTCGGGTTCGCTCGTCGTCGGCCGTCGAGCACCTGGTAAAGTTGTACGAGCTCGTCGAGGACCTCCAACGAGTCCCACAGCGCTTTTTCGAGCTGGTTCTCCTTCGCCGCGAGCAGGGTATCGCCCGCGAAGGCGTGGCCGATCCGACATCGAAAGGACAGCCAACCCCGTTTCCCGAGCGCCGCAACGTACAAGACCCCGCGACAGTCCGGACAACCGAAGTCGACCGGTACCCAGGGCCCCCCTTCGGCCCCGGTGCGCCCGAGCGCCCGCCGCAGCGCTTCATGCTCGTCCGGCTCCACGGCAGCTCGCTCGGGCGGAGTGACCCGTCGAGGGCCTGCTCTTCGCTGTTTGCCGGGGGGACGCGCGCTGCTCTTCATCGCCCGATACCCACGGGGTCAAGCGAGCAACTTGTGTGCCGCCTTGGTCGGAGGCGTCGGGAGCGGCCGGAGGCTGCCGCAATCTGACCGTGGCGTTTGCGCTCGCCGTGCCGTTCAGTTGACGACGGTCGCGAACGAGCTCGCCGCCATCATGAACTGAAGGTTCGTGGAGCCGATCGCGAGCGTCACCTGCGCTGCGCCGCTGCCGTTGTTGAACAGCACCACGACGTGCGTGTCGTCGGGGTTCTTGAACGCGATCGCCGCGACGCCGTTGCCGCATTTGCCGATGCCGTCACCGCTGCAGCTCACGTCGCCGCTCGTGCCGACACGCGTCGCGCCGGGCTGCGTGTACTGCGAGAAGTGCCGGAACGCGTAGTACGCGGGCTTCGGCGTCAGCACCTTCGAGCTCGGATCGGCGACGATGAGCGTGTCCTGCGGCCAGTTCGCGACGCTCATGCCGTTCGGATCCAACACCATGTTCCACGCGTTGTAGACGCTCACGCCGGCCGTCAGCCAATCGTGGATGTTGCCCCAGCTCTCCTCGGCGTAACCGAAATCGTTCGGGGCCTTGCTGCTGTTGTACGCCTGCCCGTAGGCCGCGCCGCCCCAGGAGTAGTTTCCGCACTTGTGCTCGCTCTGCCACTTCGGGAGGCTCGAGGAGCCGACGCCCGACGGGATGAAGGCACCGCTCTGCATCATGTTCCACTGCAAGCCGAAGCCTTTGACGAAGCCCAAGGCCGTGGAGTCAGCGAGCACGGCGCTGACGACCGATTGATCGGACTCGCCCGTTCCCGAGTTGGTATCGTTTCGCGACATCGTGCCGAGAATGATGGTGGTATCGAGGCTCGCGGTCTTGAGCGCGGGTCCCAAGAACTGACCGACGAACTTGGTATAGTCCGCGGCTTTCCACTGACACGACGGGTACGCCTCGGAGTAGTTCGGTTCGTTCTGTGGAGCGACGCTCTCGATCTTGATGTTCTCGCCGGCGTACGCCTGCACCCATTTGACGAAGTAGCTCGCGTACGCGGTGAGCGTCGCCGAGTCGTTCTTCATCGTGCCGTGGTTCAAGCTCTTCGTGCCGTCCCCGCCCGACTTCATCCATCCAGGCGGCGACCACGGGCTGCCCCACAAATGGATATTCGGATTTACGGCCAGCGCAGCCTTGATGTACGGAATGATGTACTTCTTGTCCTCGTCGATCGAGAACTTGGCGAGGCTCGTGTCGTCGTCGTCGTCGTCCGAGTACATCGTGACCGAGTAGTCGTTGGCGCCGATCGGGATACGGCCGTATTGAAAGTTCGCGCCGTCGGTCGCGTCGAACAAGAGCTGCATCGCCTTCGCCTGGTCGTCGGTGCTGAGCTGCGACAAGAAGCTCCAACCCTTTTCGTTGAAGGCGCCGCCGAAGCCGTAGAACTTCTGCTTCATCTGCGAGTCGTTGACGGTGATCGTCGCGGTCCCGCCGCTCGCAGTCGTGATCGTCCCCGGCTGCCACAACGCGCTGTTCGAAGAGGTGACGAGGAGAGGCAGCGTGAGTTTCGGGCCGCTGCCGGCTGCGCCCGCGGAGCCGCCCCCCGGCGTGCCGGCGGAGCCGCCCCCCGGCGTGCCGGCGGAGCCGCCACCCGGCAGGCCCCCCGAGCCCCCGACAGGCGAGCCCGTCGAGCCACCGGTGGGCGAACCCGCCGAACCGCCCGCCGGCGAACCTGTCGAGCCGCCCGTGGGTGAACCCGTGGAACCGCCGGTGGGCGAGCCTGTCGAGCCGCCTGTGGGCGAGCCCGTGGAACCGCCGGTGGGCGAACCTGTCGAGCCGCCCGTGGGTGAACCCGTGGAACCGCCGGTGGGCGAGCCTATCGAGCCGCCGGCGGGCGAGCCTGTCGAGCCGCCTGTGGGCGAGCCCGTGGAACCGCCGGTGGGTGAGCCCGTCGAACCGCCACTCACGGGCGCGGTCCCGCCGGTGCCTGAACCAGCCGAGCCGCCGTTCGAGCTCTGGGAGTTGTCGTTCTGCGTCGAGCTGCAAGCGACGAGGAGCGCGAGACAGCTACTACCGATGATCGAGGCTCTTAGGTGAAGCACCTCGATCTCATACCAGAGAAGCGAGGCACGCGCCGTTTCATGCTGCTTCCAAAAATTCGACCACGCGGAACTTTTCACTACTGACACGCGATCGGCGCGGTCGAGAGCGCCACGTCGTCGTACCACATGGTCATGGCTCCCGCGCCGTAGCTGTCCCAGCCGACGTTGAAGTCGGCGAGCGCGGTGTAGCGCATGAGCGATGCGGAGCTGCCGAGCCAGGCTTGGTCGATGTCAGCGGTCGGGGTGCCGTCGACGGTGAGCCCAGCTTGAGCCATGTCGTCGATCGAGACGTTCAGATGGCCATTGGTGTTGATCACGAGGTTCACGCAGTACCAGGTGTCGGCCATCGGTTTGAAGCTCGCGGCATCGCCGTTCGGGCTCACGTCCGGGACGTTCGCGGCGTCCGAGTCGGTGTTCCAGTGGAACACCATGTCTTGGCTGCCGAAACGGAGCTCGTTGCTCTGCGAGTATTGATCGACGGCTGTCGGGTGGGTGACGACCATGGCGCCATGCCCGCTGGCGAGCGTCATCGCGAACCGGACGTAGAAGTGCACGTAGGCGACGGCTCCGAGCTTGCCGATGGCGGTGCTGTTGCGCAGGTAGAGCCGGTCGGAGCTCACGACCTTGAGCGAATGGCCCGAGCCGTGCGCGCCGATGCTGTCGATGCTCACGCCGCTCGCACTCGACGGGACCGTCGTCCAGGTCGCGGAGTTCGGCGCGGAACCCGTCTCGAAGTCGTCGCAGAGTGGCAGCGACGCGCAGTCGAACGCGCTCGCACCCGCTCCGCTGCCGGCCGTGCCGCTCCCCGCGTTGCCCGCGGCTCCGCTCGCGCTCGTACCAGCCGCGCCTCCGAAAGCGAAGTCGCCGCCCGCCCCCGCGCCGCCCGCCGAGCCTGCGAGACGACCCGAGCGGACGGAGTAGCAGCGCAAACCACCCGCCCTTACAAATCACGAGAGAGAACCGTGCAACTCGGAACCTCGGCGGCCTGAAACGCACAACCCCTGCAGGCGCCGATGAAACGCGATACTCGACCGCTGAGGTACGACAGCGACCCACACGGGGTCACACGGCGCGATATCGTTCCGGCGCCGGTGCGCTTCGCCGAGGAGTCGTCGCCGGCGTCCAGCACGGGACCGGTCCGCGAATTGCAGCCGTATCCTGCGCTGCGCCCGCACGCGGACGAGGCGACGGTGAAGTATGCGCTCATTCAGGACGCATCGGCGCCCCCGTACGCAGAAGGCGAGCGGCCGAGCGACGTTCCGCCCGAGCTCCGCTCCGGTACGCGGGTGACGCCCACGTCGACGCTGCCGCCCACGACGGCGCTACGCGCTCCGTCGACCACGCCTCCGGCGAGCCACGTGAAGACGAAGGCGCCGCTGCCGTCGAACGCGCGGATCGTGACGCCGCTGCCGTCGAACGCGCGGATCGTGACGCCGCCGCCGCACACGCGGATCGTGACGCCGCTGCCGTCGAACGCGCGGATCGTGACGCCGCTGCCGCGCAGTGAGGACCGCTACGCGACGGCTTCGGTGTCGTTCGCGCCGCCCGCGAAACCGATCTCGGTAGCGCCGCCTGCGTCCGCGCCACACGTCCCTGCTCGTCAACCCGCACCGCTGCGCGGGCCGAGCCCGCTCGGCACGGCGGTGATCGCGCTGATCACGATCGTCGTGGCCGCCCGTCTCGGCGCAAGTCTCGGCGACGGCAGCTTGCAGCGGCTGTGGACACGCTCGTTCGCGGAGACGCCCAAGCCAGCGCTCGCTCCGGTCCCAAACCCGGTGCGTACCACCCCCGTTTCAGCCGCGCTCGCGCCGCCGCTGCGCCCGCAGATCACGTCGGCCGTGCCGCGCTCGGCGCCCGTTCCCGCTGCGTCGAGCGCGCCCGCCGTGCGCTTCGAGGACCTGCCCGCCGAGCCAACGTCCGAAGCCGAAACACCCGCGACGCCCGTCGCATCACCGCGGGTTCATCCGCGTACGCACCGGCGCTGAGGTGCCGCTCTTCTCACCGAGCCCGGCGTTCGAACCAGCTCAAGAGCTCGTACAGCGCGTCGCTGCGGGCGTCGTCGGGCAACTTCGACTTGGCGAGCTCGGCCTTGAGCGCCGCACGCGCGCGCGCAAGCCGGCTCTTCACGGTCCCGGGCGGGAGGTCGAGCTCGAGCGCAATCTCCTCGAGCGAGTACTCCTCCCAATAGTACTTCCGGAGCACGAGCGAGTACTTCGGTGCGATCTGCCGGAGGGCGAGGATCAAAATCACGTGCTCTTGCCGCACGGCGACGAGCTGGCTCGGGCTGTCTTCGGGCGGCGTCGGCAACGTGACCGGCTCGTGACCCGCGTCCGCCTCGGCGCGACGATGCATCAAGTATTGGTTACGCGCGATGCCGAAGAGGTACGAGCGGAACGTCGAGCGCCCTTCGAAGCGCTCGAGGTTTTGGGTGCAGGCGAGCAGCGTGCGTTGCACGAGATCCTCCGCGTCTACGCGCGAGCGCCGGCCGAAAAAGCCGTTCAGCTCCGAAACGTAGCGGTTCAGCAGTCGATCGCCCGCCCCCCGGTTGCCGGCGCGCCAGTTCAGCAGCAGCTTCTCGGTCGTGTCGTCGTGCATGCGCGTTAACCTCAAAACCTAGCGGCGCGCGAAAGTGCTGCAACGGAGTGCCTGTCGGCGCCTATCGCACCGCCGGGCACGGGGTACGGACACATGCCGTCGAAATCGCGACGGGGCCGGCAGCGGAGCCGTAGTTGCAGGTGCGCCCTGCAAAGTCGTTGCGCCCGCAGGCCTTTTCGGCGCTGGCGTGGCGTGCGAGGCTACCTTCCGTGGGAAGGACTCGGATCGTGCTCTGCGCGCTCGTACTCGCTTGCTCCAAGCAGGCAGGGGTCGAAACCAAACCAAAACCGGCGCCGCCGTCGACGCCCGCCGCTCCCACGCAGTCCGTCGAAGCCCGAGCCAGCGCTGCGCCGAGCGTCCCTGCCGCCGTTGCGGTACTCGCGCCTGCCGAGCCGGTCGTAGCGCGTTGGAACGAGCTTCACGGCCGGCGTGACGCGAACGGCCTCGCGGACGTCTACGCCGACACCGTCGAGTTTTACGGCGAGAAACTCCCGAAGGAGCGTGTGCTCGCGCTGAAGCGAGCGGCGTTCCAGAAAGCACCCGACTACACGCAGTCGCTCGCAGGCCTGAAGGTGACCAGGCCCTCGGCGGATCGCGCGCGTGCCGAGTTCACCAAGTCGTGGACTCAGAGCGGCAAGACGAGCAGCATCGCCGCCGTACTCGAGCTTGCAGCTGCTCCGAGCGGGTTCAAGGTGACCAAGGAAACGGACGGCCCGAGCGAAATCAAGCGAGCCAAGCGAGCCGAGCTCGCCTGGGACGCGTGCAACGGCGCGGCCATGGACCTGCTGTCTCACACCGAGGACGTGAGCGAGACTCTCAAGGACAAGAGGATGGGATTGCACATGGGCTCGGGCCCGCCCGACGATCCGACGTTCTCCATCGCCGTCCACCAGGAGCACTCCTACGGTTGGGAGACCCTGTGGTGGTACGACGTCGATCCGAAGACCGGAAGCGCGAAGAACGACATGGGTGAGACGCTCAAGGTCGACGCGAGCTTTGCGCGGAAGGTGGTCGACGCTTGCAAGGACGAGCTCTAGACGCCGACACCGACGCGGAGGCCGATCCTCGGGTCGTAGCAGCGCTCGAGCGGGTCCCCGGCATCGTCGGGAGCGCCGTCGCGGCACTCGGGGTGCTCGTCCTCGCCGGCTGGACGCTCGGGTCGTCCGTCATCACGAACATCGACCCGTCGCTCGCTCCGATGAAGGCGAACACGGCGTGCTCGCTCGTCGCGCTCGGCCTCGCACTGCGCTTCTCGAGCCGGCGCGGCCCCACGCACGCGTTGCCTCGCGCGCTCGGCGCGTTCGCGGCCGCGCTCGGCGCTCTGGCGCTCTCTGAGTACGCGTTCGGCGTCGAGCTCGGTATCGACGAGCTCCTCGTGCACGACCAATGGTCGACGATCGCGCCGGGGCGCATGTCGATGGTGACGGCGACGCATTTCGTCTTGCTCGGCGGCGCGCTCATGCTCGGGGAGCCGCGCCCGGGAAAATCCGCGCGTCTCGCGGAGTGGCTCGCGCTGCTCGTCGGGCTGTCGTCGCTGCTCGTACTGCTCGGGTACGCCTACGGCGTGCAGAACCTCTACGCGCTCCGGCCGTACAACACCGTCGCGCTTCACACGACCTTCGCTTTCTTGGCCCTCGTCTGCGGCATCCTGTGCCGGCGGCCCGCGCACGGTGTCATGGCCTTCGTCACGGCGCGCGGGCCCGGCGGCACGCTCGCACGGCGGCTGCTACCCGCGATCGTCCTCCTGCCCGCGGGCCTCGCGTGGCTCAGGGTCCAGGGCCAAAACCTCGGGCTTTACGGCACGGGGTTCGGTGTCGCGCTCCTCGTCTCGGCGAACATCGTGTGCCTCGCCGTGGTCGTGAGCTCGACGGCGCGCGCGCTCGAGAGCTCGCATGCCGCCGAGCGCCGGCTCGAGCGCAGCCTGCGCGAGGCCGAAGCGGCGAGCCAAGCACGTTTTCGTCGGATGGCCGAGGCCGGCATCATCGGCATCGTCGTCTCCGATGCACGCGGCAACATCAGCGACGCGAACGACGCGTTCCTGGAGATGGTCGGCTACACGCGCGAGGAGCTGAGCGCCGGCCTCATCAGCGGCGCGACCCTCAACACCCCCGAGCGCGAGCAGACCGACGCGAACGCGCGCGTCGAACTGGCGAAATCCGGTGTGGCGCGCCCGTGGGAGAAGGAGCTCTTGCGCAAGGACGGCACGCGCGTTCCGATCCTGATCGGCGTCGTGACGCTCGACGCCGAACGGGAAACCGTCGCGTTCACCCTCGACCTGAGCGAGCGCAAACGCGCCGAGGCTGCCCGCCTTCGAGCCGTCGCCGCCGCGCGCGAGGAGCAGGAGAGTCGCGAGCGCGCCGAGCGCGCTTTGCTCCAGACCGAAGAGCAACTGCGACAATCCCAAAAAATGGAGGCCGTCGGGACGCTCGCGGGCGGCGTGGCGCACGATTTCAACAACATTCTGTCGATCATTCTGGGCTTCAGTGAGCTGCTCTTGTCCGAGCTCGGCCCCACCGATCCGATGCGGAACGACCTCGAGCAGATCGCGCTCGCCGGCCGCCGAGCGAGCACGCTGACTCGACAGCTCCTCGCGTTCAGCCGCCGCCAAGTCTTGCAGCCGAAGGTGGTGAATCTGAACGACACGATCGCCGCACTCACCACCATGCTCCACCGCGTCATCGGGGAAGACATCGAGCTCGCCTTCCTGCCGTCGAAGAGCCTCGGCTCGGCGCTCGTCGACCCCGGCCAAATGGAGCAGGTGCTGCTGAACCTCGTCGTGAACGCGCGCGACGCCATGCCAAAGGGCGGCAAGCTGACGATCGAGACCGGAAACGTCGACCTCGATTCGGCCTACTGCGGCGCTCACCTCGGTGTCGAGCCCGGCAGGTACGTCGTCCTCAGCGTGAGCGACACGGGAGCAGGCATGGATCGGGCGACGCAAGCACGCATTTTCGAGCCGTTCTTCACGACCAAAGAGCTCGGCAAGGGCACCGGCCTCGGCCTCTCGACCGTTCACGGCATCATCAAGCAGAGCGGCGGTCACGTTTGGGTTTACAGCGAGCTCGGCAAAGGCTCGACCTTCAAGGTGTACCTGCCCCGCACGGAAGAGAGCGCCGCCGAGGCCGAACGAGGACTCACTGCGTCCGCGGCGCTGCGGGGTTCCGAAACGATCCTGCTGGCGGAAGACGACACCCAAGTGCGAACGCTCGCGGCCACGGTCCTACGCCGGCACGGCTATCGTGTGCTCGAGGCGGCGTCGGGTGGAGAGGCGCTGCTCCTCTGCGAGCAGCAGCAAGAGCGGACCCACTTGCTCCTGACCGACGTCGTCATGCCGAAGATGAGCGGACGGGAGCTCTGGGAAAAGCTCTCGAGCTTGCGCCCCGACATGAAGGTGCTCTTCATGTCCGGCTACACCGACGACGCGATTGTTCGCCACGGCGTGCTCGGATCGGAGTTCGAGTTCGTGCAAAAGCCGATTGGCGCGACTGCGCTGCTCACCAAGGTGCGGGCGGTTCTCGATAGCGCACCTCGCACCACATAGGCGCCAAGTCGAGCTCTGTCTCAATTTGCCTCGAGAAGTGCCTCGAGCGAGGGCGGTGCTTCGGAACATCACGTTGGGTTACGCGGGCGGACATGCGACAATCCGAAGAATGCAGGACTATCGGGACGGGCCGGGCACGATAGTTTTGGTCGACGACAGTCGAGCGCAGTTGTCGGCGCTCGAGCAGGTGTTGAAAGGCGAGCATGAAATCGCCCCGTTCGTCGACGCGAAGGAAGCCGTGCGTCGCGTGCGAGAAGGCGGCGTCGATGTCGTCGTGAGCGACCTCACGATGCCGGGGATGACGGGACTCGAGCTCTTGCGTGCGATTCGCGAGTACGAACCCGATCTCCCCGTCATCCTGCTCACGGCGCGACCGTCGGTCGAAAGCGCCGCCGAAGCCAGCGAGCTCGGCGTGTTTCGCTATCTGACCAAGCCGTACGACTCCGAGTCGCTCCGCAGCTTGGTCCGCCACGCGGCGCAGCTCAATCACCTCGCTCGCGTGAAGCGCGAGGCACTGAGCCTCGCGGGCGCCGTCGGAGCCTCCGATCGGACCGGCCTCAGCGTGAGCTTCGACCGCGCGCTCGAGCGCTTGTCGGTCGTCTTCCAACCGGTAGTGTCGCTGTCCAAGCGCGCGGTCATCGCGCACGAGGCGCTGCTCCGTAGCGCGGAGCCGACGCTCGCGAGCCCGCTTCAGGTGATCGACGCCGCCGAGCGGCTCGGCACGCTCTTCGAGCTCGGCCGGGTCGTGCGCACCTGGGCGGGACAGCTGTTCCACGGCGCCGGCAAGGAGGCGCTGCTGTTCTTGAATCTTCATCCTCAGGAATTGTTGGATCCCGCGCTGCTCGACCCGAGCTCGCCGCTCTCCGCGATCACGGACCGCGTCGTGCTCGAGATCAGCGAGCGAGCGTCGCTGCAGCAGATCCAGGCCGTCCGCGAGCGCGTCGCCGTGCTCCATTCGCGCGGGTTCCGCGTCGCCGTCGATGACCTCGGCGCGGGGCAGGCGGGGCTCACGAGCTTTGCCGCGCTCGAGCCCGACGTCGTGAAGCTCGACATGTCGCTCACGCGCAACATCTCGGCCAACCCGGTGAAGCAGCGCGTGGTCGAGTCCATGACCACGCTCTGCCGGCAGATGGGCATGCTGATCGTCGCGGAAGGCGTAGAAACCGAGAGCGAGCGCGACGCGCTGCGCGAGCTCGGCTGCGACTTGCAGCAGGGTTACCTGTTCGCGCGGCCCGGTCCGCCGTTTCCGGACGTGAAATGGCCGGCTCCGCCGCTGCGTCTCGTGCGGACCAAGGCCCCCTCGGCGAACCTGCTCGAGCTCGCGGCGGCCGAGCGTCAAGCGGACGCGGCGGCGACGGTCGGACCGCCGAAGATCCTCGTCGTGGACGACGAGGAACCCATCAGGATGATCATGGAGCGCGCGCTCCGCGCGAGCGGGATGTCGGTCCAGCAGGCGGCGAACGGAAACGAAGCGCTGGCGATGGTGACGAACGGCGCCCGCTTCGACGCGATCGTCACCGACCTCCGGATGCCGGGCATGGACGGCATCGGCTTCATGCGCGGCGTACGCGAGAGCGACCTCGACGTGCCGGTGATCGTACTCACGGGCCACGCCACGGTCGAGAGCGCCATCGCAGCGGTCGAGTACGGCGGGTTTCGCTATCTGCGAAAGCCGCTCGAAAACCAGGCGCTCGTCGCGGTCGTCAAGGAAGCCGCCGCGATGCACCGTGTCGCGACGCTCAAGCGCCGCGCGCTCGAGCTCTGCGAGGCGAGCCGCTGGCTCATCGGAGACGAAGCCGGGCTCGACGCCCACTTCGACCGCGCGCTCGAAAAGCTCTGGATCGCCTTCCAGCCGATCGTCTCCTGGTCGGATCGATCCGTTTACGGGTACGAGGCGCTCGTTCGCTCGAGCGAGCCGCTGTTGTCGACGCCGGAGCAGCTGTTCGAGGCCGCGGGGCGGCTCGGCCGCGTTCACGACCTCGGGCGCGCGATCAGGAACGAGGTCGCGTTCTGCGCGTCTTCGGCGCCGGCGGGTTCGACCCTCTTCGTGAACCTGCACGACCAGGAGCTGAAGGACGAGAGCCTCTACGCGCGCTCGGCGCCGCTCGCCGCGGAGGCGCACCGCATCGTACTCGAAGTCACCGATCGGGCGCCGCTCCACCGCGTGGCCGACCTGCGCGAGCGCGTGGCAGAGCTCCGCCAGATCGGTTTCCGCGTCGGTATCGACGACCTCGGCGCCGGCTATGCGGGTCTCACCGGACTCAGCCGGCTCGAGCCCGAAGTCGTCAAGCTCGACATGGCGCTCATCCGCGGCGTGGACAGCTCCACGCGGCGAGCCAGCATCGTTCGCTCGCTGCTCTCGGTCTGGCAGCACGAGCTCGGCGCGCGCGTCATTTGCGAAGGCGTCGAAACCAGCGCCGAGTGCGAGGCGCTCGAGGCGCTCGGCGCGAACCTCCTGCAAGGCTACCTCTTCGCGCCTCCGGAGCCTGGCTTTCAGCGCCCGAGCGTGATGGCTTCC
The DNA here is from genome assembly GCA_025936045.1 of Polyangiaceae bacterium. GTDB lineage: Bacteria > Myxococcota_A > Polyangia > Polyangiales > Polyangiaceae > PMG-095. The sequence goes on from JAICUB010000046.1 coordinate 26,750, forward strand.
GCAAGCGCGAGCTGGCACTGAGGCGAGCCAGCGCCTAGCGACTGCTTCGGCGCGGTTCTTGCGACGCGAGGCGGTGACGATGCCTCAAAGGCAAGTACCCGCCCGAGCAGCCTCGAGTTGCGCCAAAATACGACACGAGCGGTGTCGCCGTGAGGCTTTTCGAGACGCGCCAGAGGTGGGCGAGGCCACCGCTCTTTGACCGAAAAAGCTCGCAACTTCGACCGGCGGCTGTGGTCGCGGTTTTGGCAGATCGCGCGGCCCTATTGGTTCGGCGAGGAAAAGTGGAAGGCGCGTCTGCTGCTCGCCCTGCTCGTCGTGCTGCTCGTCGGGCGCACCGAGTTCAACGTTCTTTTCAACCAGCAGTCGGGTGATTTCACGTCCGCGCTCGCGGAGCGCGATCCGGCCCGTTTTTGGCGAACGATGCGTTGGTTCGGCCTCACGCTGCTCTGCGGCGTGCCGATCTACGCCTATTACTATTACGTCCGCGATCGGCTCGGCATCGCCTGGCGTCGCTGGCTCACCCAGCATTTTCTCGCGAAGTACCTCGACAAGCGCGCCTTCTACACGCTCTCCACGAACGACGCCGTCGACAATCCCGATCAGCGTATCGCGGAGGACATCAACTCTTTCAGCACGCGCTCGCTGCTGTTCTTGCTCGAGATCGTGGGTGCGATCCTGCAGCTCGCGGCGTTCAGCGGCGTGCTTTGGTCGATCTCCCGCACGCTCGTCGCGATCTTGGTCGCGTACGCGGTGTTCGGGACGCTCGTCACGTTCGGCGTCTTTGCGAAGCCGCTCATCGGCATCAATTACCAGCAACTCCGCCGCGAAGCGGATTTCCGCTTCGGCCTCGTCCGCATCCGTGAAAACGCCGAAGCCATCGCTTTTTATCGGGGCGAACGGCGCGAGGGCGCCAACGTGAGCGAGCGCTTCCGCTTGGTTTACGAGAACTACCTGCGCCTCTTGCGGCGCACCGTCGGGCTGAACCTCGTCCAATACGCGTACACCTTCGTGACCTACGCGCTGCCGAGCGTCGTGATCGCTCCGCGCATCATTTCAGGGGAGCTCGAGGTCGGTCGGGCCGTGACGGCAGGCGGCGCGTTCACCGCCATGCTCGGCGCGCTCACGGTGTTCGTCGATAAATTCGAAACGTTGAGCGCGTTTGCCGCGGGCATCGAGCGCCTGCACGGCTTCGCCAAGGTGCTGGAACACGACGGGGACCGCCCGGGCGAAGACATCGAATGGCTCGAGCACGAGTCGCTCGAGCTCGAGAACGTGACGTTGAAGATTCCGCAGCAAGAGCGCACCCTCGTCTCGGAGCTCAACGTCACGGTCGGTGAGGGGGAGGGACTCGCCATCGTGGGCGCGAGCGGCGGCGGCAAGAGCTCGCTCTTGCGCGCGGTCGCGGGCTTCTGGCGTGCCGGTAGCGGCATCATCCGGCGCCCGCGCCTCGAGCACATGTTGTTTTTGCCGCAGCGTCCGTACATGATCATCGACACGCTCCGGCGCCAGCTGCTCTACCCGCGCGTCGACCGCGAGGTGAGTGACGAAGAGCTCCGCGAGGTGCTCGTCAAGGTGAACCTGCCCGACATCGTCGAGCGCTGCGGTGGCCTCGACGTGACGCTCGATTTCGGCAAAATCCTCTCGCTCGGCGAGCAGCAGCGGCTCGCGATCGCGCGCGTGCTGCTCGCGAAGCCTCGCTACACCGTGCTCGACGAAGCGACGAGCGCTCTCGACCTCGCGAACGAAGCGGCGCTCTACGCGCTCCTCGCCGAGCTCGAGACGACGCTCGTGAGCGTCACGCATCGTGGTGCGCCGGTGCGCCATCACCGCCAAGTCCTCGAGCTCCATGGCGACGGAAGCTGGACGCTGCGCGAGGTCGATCCGAGCGGAGTACACGGCGAGCCGCCGAGCGACGACGCCGGCACACGCTTCTCGCGCGGCTAACGCTTCACGCGGCGGAGAACGTTCGCTGCGTCACAGGCAGCATCCGACGTACGTCGTCGCCGACGGATCCGTGGAGGTGGGCGAGCCCGTCGTGACGATGACCTTCGGCCCAACCCGAGCCGCGGCAACGCCCTTCCGCGGCTCCGGCAGCGACGGCAACGCCGACCAAGTGTCGGCGGTCGGCTCGTAGACGAGCACGTCGGCGCTCGGCAGCTTGCCTGGAACGGAGCCACCGATGACGAGCACTCGGCCGTCGGGCATCACCAGCGTCGCGGCGCCGATTTCGGAGCGCTCGAGCGGCATCGGGGCGCGTGCTTGCCAGCTACCGCTGGCCGGATCGAAGGCGTCGAGCGCGGGATCGTCCCCTCGGATTTCATCCCAGCCGTGACGGCCCGCTACGACGTAAAAGAGCCCGCCCGCGGCGGCGCCCCCGCCGTGGTTGCGCGCGTTCGCAAGCGACGGCGCACTGGTCCACGCCGCGGCGCCTGCCAGATCCCACACGACGTGATCACCGGAGTCCGTGTTGCCGTCCGCGGCCAGACCGCCCGCCACGTGGACTTGGTTGCCGGCGAGAGCCATGGCCACGCCGGCGCGCGGCGACGGCAAATCGGGTCCCGCGCTGAAGCTCGCGTCGTTCGCGTTCCAGCGCCACACGCCGGCGGTCGTGACGCGGTCGAGCACGTTGCCGACGAACCCGCCCGCGATCACGATGTCGTCTCCCGCGGTCACCACGCCTGCGTGCGTCTGCGCACCGGGCAGCTCCGGACCGAGCTTCCAACTGTCGCTGCTCGGATCATAGATGTCGATACGGTTGGTCACGTCGAGTGCGGACGAGAGGAATCCGCCCATCACCCATACTTGGCCGTCGACCACGGCCACCATCGCTTCGAAACGCGGCACGGGGCACGGGGCCGCTGCGCTCCAGGCGAACGTCCGTACGTCGGGCGGAGAATCGGCGTTGGCCGCCGTCTCGTCCGGGCTCGAACAGCCGAGCGCGAGCGCCGTCAGCAAGCATGAAGCGAGGGGCCTCGGCATGCGCGCAGGATACCCGATGACGGCGGCGCAGCCCGCGTCGCCGCCGGGCGAGCGGCTTATCTCACGAGCGTCGGACAGCCGTACGTGATTTGCACGCGCTCCGCGCCGTGCGACTCCATGTACTCGCACGTCTTACCCGCGAGTACGATGGTCGGAGGCGCGGTCGTTCGATCGACCGTCCAGCCGTCGGCGCCCATTTGAGGCACGTCCTGTCCGTCGATCACGACGTTCAGCAGATCCTCGTAGTTCGGATCCGGCGGAACCGACGTGAGCTGCAGGCGGCAGGAGGTGATGAGACCGGTCGTGATGCGCGTGAGAACGTCTGCGAGACCCTGAGCGCCGTCCGCGGACGTGACCGCGTAGTAGCTCGGCGGGCCGCTCGGATGCTCCTCGAGACCCGCGACGGCGAGCTTGTCGAGCGTGTCGGCGAAGAACTGCGAGCCGGGAATGCCGACGACGAACGTCTTGATGCCCGCGTCCGCGAGCGCGCTCACTTGGGCGACGCTGCGCTTCTCATCCAAACAATTGGCGGGGCCGTTCGGATCGAGCTTTGGATCACAGCAGCTGCCGCCACAGCCCTTGCCGGCCATGGAGTTTTCGAGATTGACGGTGCAGCTCGACGCGTCGCAGCTGAGGTCGGCGTTGCAGTTGGGCCCGCCGTCGGTGGCGAGCAACACGTAGCTCGTGCCGGACAAGGACTTGCCGTCGCCGGTCGTGAAGTAGTCGAGGGCGTGCGCGAGGGCGTCCGCCGTCGGTGTGCCGCCGGCAGGCATGTACGTGCCGAGCGCGTGCTCGATTTCAGGGACGGTCGTAGCGCCCGCCCCCACCGGGACGAGAACGTCGAGATCCTTCGGCGTTTCACAAGTGTCGGGGGTCGCGCTCGGGTACAAGCGACCTTGGGCGCGCGGTAACGCAACGTGCGAGTTTCGCTTGGTGAATGCCGCGTGAGATGATACTGTACAAAAGTTCAGGTGCACCATGAGCGTTTCCCCCTCTGAAACCCCCGAATCCACTATCGATTACGACGCGCCGCCAGCGGCCGAGCTCGAGCTCGACGGAACTCAGTACCGGTTGGATCCCGGATTCCGCGGCGTCATCGCGGTCTCGGCGCGCACCCCCGGCACCTGGTCCTGGTCACTCGTCGCCCAGGGCCGCTGGGACGGCGTGCGTCTCAAGGCCAAAGAGCTGCACCGCGATATCGTCGGCGCGTTGGAGAAGGCGCTGCGAGCGGCGGTGGAAGAGAGGGCGTAGTCGATCGCGCGCGCTCGGCGCGCTCGTGCGCAGCCTCACGGTGCTTGATACGGGCCGATGTCTGGCGCGTCGGTCGGCAGCGGTGTGCCCCAGAAGTCGCGGCCGCCGTTGCCGGCGATCGAATCGCCGAAGGACAACTGGCAGAGGAGGATGCCGTCGCCGTTGTCGTGGACGTAGTTGTATTGGATGACCGAACCGGTCGTCGTCTTGTCGGTGTCGACGCCGTTGAAGTCGGCGCCGTTCGCCTTGCGGACGGTGCGGAAGACTTCGTTGTTCTCGACCGTCACGGCATCGGTAGCGTAGAGCTCGATGCCGGAGGTGCCCGCTGCCTCCACCACGTTGCCTGCGACGAGCCCCGTGCGGACGCCCGTGAGGTAGATGGCGTTGCAGCCGTAACTCGTTTTCGCTTGGCTGATGTGGTTGCCGCGGATCCGAGCGCGCTGCGCCGACCGATCGCCAGCGGCACGACTAAGAGTCTGTCGAGCGACGAGCTTGCCGCGCTCGTCGAGTACCTGCGCGGGTTGTGAGCCGAGCACGACGCCGGAGGCCGGCGACGACCGCGCCCATGACGAGCGCGAGCAGCGCGGGGCCACGCGACGCGGGCGTGCGCTCGAACGAACACGAGCAACCCGAACTCGCCGGGGGGCCGCTGCCATTTTCGGCATTGCCGCCGCTCGTGCCGGCCGCGCTAGCTCCCGTGCCCGCGGTGTGGCTCATGCCGCTCGCGCCGGGCGCACCGCCGATTGCTGCAGCGGTCGTGCCGCCCGCTTGGCTCATCCCGCCGGGCGCTCCGCCGCCGCCCGTGCCGCCCCCGCTCATGCGCGCGCCCGCCCCGGCCATGCCGTTCGGCACGCCCGAGGCTCCCGCTATGACGGCGCCGCCAGCGGCTCCGCCGCGGCTCAACGTGCCCCCTGCGCCGCCTTGATTGCTCGCGCTCCCCGCTGCACCGCCCCGTGCCGCCGCACCGCCAACGCCACCTCGCCCGCCCGCCGTGCTGCCTCCGTTTCCGCCGGAGCCGCCCGTCGGACCACCGACGGGCGTGAGCGTGAGTCGATAACCGTCCGTCGCGTTGGCCTGCGCGACCGCGATGGATACCTGGTCGTCGGCGATCGTCACGTCGGCGGTCGAGAGGGTTTCGCCGGCGCTGAGCGGAGTCGTGCGATTGACCCAATGCGCGCGCTCGACGACGGCGTGCACCTTGGAGCCGAAAAAGGACGCAGCATGGAAGCCGGTGACGGCGATGGCGATCGCGCCGTCGTTCACCCCGGCAAAGAGCACACTCGCTGTTCCGGCGCCGGAGTCGACGTTGGCGAAGCCGTCGAGCGCCGTCGCGTCGTTCGGCGACGCAGGCGTCGTGGCCACCATGTCCCCTTGCATGTCGCCGTACCATTTGTAAAACCACCAACCCGCGTTGGGGCTCGTGTCATTCGCGAGCAAGCTGCCGAGCCTGCCGGGGTGGGCGACGTCCCAATACGAAATGCACGCCGAGTCGATGCCGAAGCGCTCGAACTTCGCGATCATCGGCGCCGACGCGCCCGGCATGCCTTCGTCGCTCAGGTCGTTTTTACCGCTGTACTCGTTGATACTGATGGGCAGCGGTCCGATACCGAGATCTTGCTCGAGCTTGCGGTAATTTTGGAAATTGGCCGTCAGGTTACCGCCGCTGAGCTCGTGCCAATCGATGATGTCCGGCAAACACGCGTTGGCCTTCGCGAAGGTCAAAAAGCTTCGGAGGTAATTGGCATCGTAAAAAGAAATCGACGGTCCGATGAGCTTCGCCGTGGGGTCGAGCTCGCGCAGCTTGGCGTAGGATTGTTGCCAGAAATCGTTGAAGGACATCTGGCTCGTCCAGGTGCCGTTCGGCTCGTTCCAGATCTCGTAACCGTAGTAGTTGTCGACGCCGGATGCCGCTTTCCGCGACACGGTTTGGCTCAGCTTGTCGAACCAATCCGACATGGTGGTGAAGTGGTAGGGCCAACTCGGAAACCAATCGGCCAAGCGAATGCTCACGCGCGCGCCGAGCGGAGCCACTCGACCCGCGACGACGATCGCGTCGCCCACCGGCTGCTGCACGTCCGTGGCGGGATTGTTGAAGACGCTCGGATGGAGTGGAGCGACGAGCGCGTTCAAATCCGCAGGCACCTTTTCGGTGATGCCGTAGAGCGAGCCGCTCGCGGCGTGCGTGACGGGCCGGATCGTCGTCGAAAGATCGACCTCGAGCGTCGTGGTCGCGCCGGCGCGCTCGGCGCAGAGGCTCAGGACGGCGAACGCAACGAGGGCAGGGGTGCGCGTCATGGGGAGCTCTTCGGCAGTGACGCGACGGCGGCGGATCTGTCAGAAAAACGCGCTGCCGCGTGGCTGCGCCCCTCCTGAAACTAAGAAAGCGCCGCCGGGACAGACCACGCCAAAAAACTAGTGAATTTGCGGACCTCACCCCAGCTGGCCCCAAAATTCAAGATCGATGCGAATGCTCCCCGCTGTAAATTCGCGACGTAGCATGACGACCGCGAGCGTGGGCGTCGCCGAAAACGGGAACTCCGCGGTGCTCGTTACCCTCGCGCCGGGGGGCAAGCTGCTCGATCGACGTGACGTCGAGCTCACGCACGGCTTGCCGACGCACCCGCATCACCACGAAGGCTCGTGGGCCGTCGGCCGCTATCCGAACACGCCGAAGGCGCGAGTGCCGTCGCTCGCCGAAGCGGTCGCGCTGGTCGAGCGCGTGCGCGACGCGGCGGTGCACGGAGCGCGGCAGAACCTTGCAGCGCTCGCCGCGGCGGTGCCGGTGCCCATCGCCACCATCGCACTCCGGGTGTGCCCCGCGCTGCCGCCGACCATCGAAGAGCGGATCCTCGACAATCGCGCGCAAACCATGGCGGACTCCGTGATGTATCGAGCCGCGCTCGCCGCCGCCGCAGAAGAGCGCGGCTGGTCGGTGCACTGGTACGACAAGGAGCGCGTGTTTCACGACGCGGCTGCCGCGCTCGGACGCGAGTCGATTGATGAGCTCTTGAGAGAGATGGGCCGCTCGCTCGGCCCGCCCTGGCAGGCGAAACACAAGCTGGCGGCTGCCGCGGCGCTCGTGAGTGCGGCACGCAGGAGCGCCGAGTGATGCGCCGAACGAGCGCCCGCCGGACGGGGGCGCACCGGGATTCGAGTCACGAGCTCGACGGCGCGTCGCGCGAGCGCTCAGTTCTGAGGCGCGGAAGCGGGAATTAGAATCAGCTCGATACGGCGGTTCTTTGCGCGATCGTCCGCCGTCGCGTTGCCGGCGACCGGGCGGAACTCGGCGAAGCCCGCGGCCTCGAGCCGGCTACCGGGGACCTTGCCGCGCTCTTCGAGGAAGCGGACGACGTTGGTCGCGCGAGCGGTCGAGAGCTCCCAGTTCGTGGGGAAGCGCTCGCGCGTCTCGGGGTTCACGACGCGCGCGCGGTCGGTGTGACCGGCGACTTCAATCGTGTAGCCCTTGAGTCCGAGCAGGCTCGGCGCGACTTGCGCCAGGACTTTTTGGCCCGGCTCGCTCACTTCCGCTTGGCCGGAATCGAAGAGCACCTGATCCGAGACGTCGACGACGAGCTCGCGGCCGACGCGCTTGATGCGCACGTTGCCGGCGTGGATCTGCGGCTCCAAAATCGCCGAAAGCTCGTCCTGCACGCGCTTGAGCTCACCCTCGAGCTTCTCGCGTTCGGCCTGCGTCTCGGCGAGCTTGCCCGAGAGCTCACCCTGCTTCGCTTCGACGTCCGCCGCGTGCGCCTGTGCGTCGGCGAGGTCCTTCTTCAGTTTCTTCTCGCGCTCGCCGGCGTCGCGGAGTTGCCCTTCGAGCGCCGCCTTCTCGGCACGCAGCGGCAAGTGCACGTACTTCACGAGCGCGGCAATCGCTCCGAGCACGAGCAGCAGCAACACCCATCCCAAACAACCCGCGCGCGACCGCCGCCGCCGGGCAGGAACGAGCTCGATGGTCTCCTCCTCGCGGGACATGTTGCCTCGAGCGTAGCAAACGACGTGATTTCGCAGCAAGCGCGCGTTCATACGCAGGATGTGGGTGTTCCCGCCCGCTGGTCGGACGCTCGTGGTCCGAGCCGCCGTTCCGGCACCGCCCCGGCCCTTGCGGCCGCGCGCGAGCTGTCTCAGAGAAGAGACCCCGAACGAAGGAGGAACTCATGTCGACCCTGGATGTTGCCAAGCGGTACGTCGAGCTCGTCAAGGAGCACAAGAACGCGGAGTGTCTGAACGAGCTCTTCGCGTCCGACGCGGTGAGCGTCGAAGCGGGCGCTCCTCCCGGTCAGGAGCGCACGACGCGCGGCGTCGACGCCATCCGCGGCAAGAGCAAGTGGTGGAACGAGACGCACATCGTGCACGGCGGCTCGGTGGACGGGCCGTTTCCGCATGACGATCGCTTTGCCGTGAAGTTCAGCTTCGACGTCACGTTCAAGCCCGAAAACCGCCGCTTCACGATGAACGAAGTCGGCCTTTTTACCGTCAAAGACGACAAAATCGTCAAAGAAGAGTTCTTCTACACGCAGTGAGTCGGTCGCACCCCGACGGCGGGTATCTGCGTGCGGCGCTGCGGCACGGCTGCGGTCTCGCTCCCGAATCGGGGCGACTTCCGCGGCCTGCCGCGGTCCGACGCCGTGGGCTCGGACGGTCGGTTCAGCCGTTCGCGATGCCGGGCAGCGGGCTCTTCGCCGGCAAGTCGGGGTCGCCGAACCCTTTGTAGCTCGTGATGCCCATCGATTCGCAGAGGTTCAAGAGAACGCGCTCGTGGCGCTCGCCGGACTTGACGTAGCGGCCGCCCGCCGCCGTCTTCAAATAGCCGCCGCTCCCGCTCGCGAGGACGAAGCGCATCGACTTTTGGTCGTGATTGACGGCGTCGCCCATGTCGCGGCACCACGCGACGAGCGTGGTGTCGAAGAGCGTCTTCGAAGAGTCCTCCGGATCGGAGAAGCCTTTGAGCTGATTGACGAGCGCGACGAATTGGCCGGCGAGGTACGCCTCGAACGCGACGAGGTTCTTGAAATTGGTCGAGGCGCCGCTGTGGATGAAGCCGCCGTGCTGGTCGTCGTAGGGTAGGCCGGGCGCGTTGACCTTGAGGTACTGATCGTTGCCGTACTCGAGCGCGGCGACGCGCGTGATGTCGCAGGCGAACGCGTTCGCGATGATGCTCTGGTGCACGACGTTCATCGCGAGCGCGTCGGCGTCACCCGCGTGCGTGTAGCTGCTGTCGGCGCCGGGCTGTGTGGGCTTCATGCACGCGGTGCCGCTCGACACGCTCGCCGCGAGCTTGTTTTCGAGCTGGCGAATCGAATCGAGGTGCGCGTCGAGCTTTTTGCCCTCCGTCGCGCCGAGCTGCCCCTTGAGGCTCGTGGCTTCGGCGCTCACGAGGTCGAGGATGCTCTTGCGCCGCGCGAGCAAGCCGTCGGCCGACGTGCCCGTCGGGAGCGCGCCGCCGAAGACGGTGGTGTACGCGGAGAGCGGCGAGCCGATGGTCGGCAGCATGTTGCCGCCGTTGGCCGAGCCGCCGTAAAAGAGCGTGGAGCCGCCGTTCGCGTTGGTGGCGCCGCCGAGGAGGAGCGAGGCGATGGGACGGTTGACGCCGGACGCGACCAGCTGATTCGCGACGAATTGCTCGACCGAGATTTTGAGCTGGCCGTTGTAGTAGCCGTAGCCCATGCCCGTGAGGCCGTCGGGCGCGCCGTGACCGTCGTTCGGATTGCCGCTCGGCAGGCCTTCGACGAGCACGACGTTGCCTTTGATGGCGTCGAGCGGCTGCGTCATCGCGCTCCAAGCGCTGATGTTTTCGCCCGACACGGTCGGCGTCCACATGGACGGGTTCGTGCCCATCGTGCAAAAGAGGAGCAGGCGCTTCACGGGCGGGGCCGCGGCCTCTGCTTCACGGCGCTCGACCAGGTCGAAGAACGGCGCGAGCAGGAGCCCGGCGCCGGCGCTGGCGAGGATTTTTCTGCGGCTGACGTTGCGCATCGTTCTCGTTCCTCGTCCTATTCGTCGTGCACGCGGCTCGTGAAGTTCTGCGCGTGGACGAGGGCTTTGAGCACGCTCTTCAAGGCGAAGTTGCCGTTCGCGGCTTCCTGGTAGACGGCGTCGTAGGTGCACCCGTCCTCGGCCCACGAGCTCGAGCCGTACGCGTAGTAAGCCCAGTAGCGCTCCATGCAGCGCTGCACGTCGTCGCTCTGCGCGAGGTATTCCGAGAGGCTGCCCGGGCCGGTGAGCCCCTGGAGCGCGTCGTCCTTGCCTTCCGGATCGGCGTAGACGGTGACGCTCGTGTCGATGGGCAAGCCGTTGTCGGTCGTGCGGTAACGGCCGAAGCCGTCGTACTGCTCGAAGCCGAATCCAATCCAATCCATGTACACATGGCAGGACTTGCACGAGCTCACCGAGTGCTCGTTCTCGAAGTGCTGGCGCGTCGTCTCCGTCTGCGTCGAGGGTTTGAACTTGGTGTCGACGCCGGGGGGCGGGGGGTCGATGCCGCCGCACAGCATGCGCGTGCGCACGAGGTGCCCGCGCTGCGTGGGTGAGGAGATGTCCGGGCGCGCGTAGCCGTTCAGGATCGTGCCCGTGGCGAGCAAGCCGGGGTCGCGCCCGCTGCCGGGGCCGAGCGGGACGCTCTTGAAGTCCGTACCGAGGCCGCTCGCGCTCACGCCGTAGAAGGTCGCGAGCTCCGCGTTCAGAAACGTATGGTCCGTCGTGAGCAGGCTGGCGATGCCGCCGCCGCCGTTGAACGCCTCGGCGATGAGGTGCTGCGATTCGCTCGCCATGTCGTCGCGCAGCGCCTTCGTCAGCGCGAAGACGGTGTCGTCCTTGGCGGTCGTGTAGAGGCGATCGAGGCCGAGCCAGCCGTTCATGAAGCCCATGACGGCCGTGGCGTCGTTCGCGCCCGCCGCGAGCAGCCGATCGGACTCTTGGTCGATCATGCTTTTCATGTCGAGCGAGCCGGCGGCGACGGAGTCGGCGGCGGTGAGCAGTGCGTCGTCCGGCGTGTTGCCCGTGAGCAGGTACGCGAGCTCGGTCGCGACCTCGTACGGCGTGAGCGTGTAGCTGCCGCTGCTCGCGGTGCCGAGCTCGCTCCGGTAGAGGAAGTACGGCGACTGGAGCATCGCGCTCACGACGGCGCTCGCTGCGTCGTTGAACGTCTTCTCCGCGGTGAAGAGCGCGGAGTAGGTCGCGATGCGCGGGTCGTTCTTGGCGAGGGTCGTGCGGAACGCGCGGCGCCCGAAGCCTTGAATGAACTCTTGCGCGCAGTTTGCGTCGACGCTCGTGCAGCTCGCGAACTGCGAGAGCTTGTCGTTTTGCGTGGCCCAGGCGGCGACGGCCTCGGCGCTGTCCATGAGCTGCGACGCGTTCAAGCCCTGGATGACCAGCGCGTTCGCGTCGACCGAGAAGCCGGAGATGATCGGATCGCTGAAAATGGAGCCGACCGGCGCGCTCGCGCTCGTGTCTTTGAAGATGCTGCGGACGCTCGCGTCGAACTGCGACGCGCTCAGACGCCAGAGCTTGCGCGGGCCGGGCGCGTTGCTCGTGCACGCGTCGGGCGGCGAAAGCGCGAACGGTGGCGGTATTACGGCGGAGCCCGCGCTCCCCGCGCTCGAACCGCCGGAGCCCGCGCTCCCCGCGCTCGAACCGCCGGAGCCTGACCCACCCGCGCTCGAACCGCCTGCATCGGTGCCCGAAGTGCCGCCCGAAGCGGCAGAGCCGCTACCCCCAGCGTTCGAACCGCCCGTCGCCGTGCTCGAGCCCGAGCCGCCGGCGCTGCTGCCGCCGCTCCCGGGCGACGACGAGCCGCTGCCCCCCGACGCGGTGGCGCTGCCGCTCCCGCCGACTTCGTCTCCCGTGAGACCGGGCGCCTTGCCCGCCGAGCAACCGGCGAGGAGCGAGAGCGACCCGAGGACGGACGCGGCGAGGGTGAGGCGCGACACGGCCCACGAGCATAGCACCGAGCGCTCCTTATCAATCCCCAGGGTGACGAAATCTCGCACGTGAGCGCGTGTGCGACATGCGGCTACCGCGAGCCGATTTTCCAGCGTGCGGACGCAATCTTCCAGCGTTGGCGCGCGCGATGTGTGGCCGCGTCCGAGCGACACCTACAAGCACCGACGACGAAGCGCGTCGTCAACGGCAGAGTGCGCGCCGCACTCCGAGCGACCTCATTTTGCGCGCATCGAAGCGAGTGCGAGCACGGCGTGCGCGGTCACGTCGCTCCGCAAGTAGGCGTGCACGGGCGTGAGCGGGAATGCGCCGAACGCGCTTTCGGGCTCGCGGACGTCGGGCGGGACGTGCGCGAGGTGCTGCTGGCGCAGCACGAAGGCGAACGCTCGTGCTCGCGCCGTTCGCGCGCTCCGCTCGGTCGCACCCGCGAGCGCCTCCACGACGAGCGCCGTCAACGCGACTTCCGGCAAGGTCCCGGCGCCCACGCCGCCCGCGGGCGGAACCAACGCGGCGAGTGTCCGCGCCACGCGTGCGTGCGTCGCGTGATCGCCGAGCACCCGTGCGGCGAGTGCCGTCCAGGGCGCGCGCGGCTCGCTATCGAGCGCGCTCACGCACGCTCGATAGAGCGCGGGCGGAGCGGCCGCGCCCAGCGCGCAGACGACTTGCGCGGCGTGCCACGGTTCGGCTCCGAGCACGGGGTTCGCCGCAAGCTCGCGGAGCGGCGCGTCGCAGTCGATGCCGGCGAGCTTCGCGAGCGCGAGCGTCCCGGCCACGAGCGGGAGCTCGCGCGGAAATGCGGGCACGCGGCCGGCGAGGCCGCGCGCGAGTTCTCGCTCGAGCCACGCGCGGGCGCGTTTCGCGGCGGGTCGACCACGGGGGTGGAGAGCGAGCGCCTGCACGACGGCGGCCGCGCGTCCGTGACTCATCACCCCGTCGAGGTGGCGTTCGGCGCTGCGCGGTTCGACTCCGAACGTGACCGCGCCGTCGGACGCAACCTGTCGCGCGAGCCAGCGCACGGCGGCGTCCGCCGGATCGAGCGCGGAGTCCGCGGCGTGCGACGCGCGGGTCGCCGACGAGCCCGGCCGCGCGACCACGCTTTCCGTCTCGAACGTGAACAACCGGTGTGGTCCCCACGCCGCGCGCTCGAGGCCCGCCTTGTGCTCCAACGCGCGGAGGACACCCGCGGCGTCGAGCTCGTATTCGCGCGCGACGTCGGGCAAGAGCACGACGGGCGGCTCTCGGCGTCGCGAGAGGACGAGACCCTGCACGCCCGCTGCGACTCGCGTTTCCGCGTGCTCGAGCGCGAGCCGCGCTAGCTGGCTCGGATACGCCACCTGCGCGACCAGGCGCCGGCGATCGGCGGGCGCGACGCCCCCGAAACGCGGATCGCCGAGCGCGAGCAGAAAAGCGCGCGCGAGCCGTTCGCCCGGCGGGCCCTCGCTCATGCCGGTGCAGCCGCGGAGCGCGCCGTCGAGGTAGAGCGAGACGATGGGCGTTCCGCCCGGGGTTCGCCCGAGTCGCGGCCAGGCGCGCAGGCGGTGCTGAAAGCGAAGGAGGGCGCCGAGTGAGCGCGCGAGCTCGCCGCGCTCCGCTCGGGAGAGCGGGCGCGCGAGCGCGGGCAGGGGCACCGATGCGACGCGCGGCACGCGGCCTCAGCGCCGGGCGCGCCGTTCGCCACGGCGCCGCAGCGGCCAGGCGCGCGAGGCGCCGAAGCCGAGCGCGTCGAGGCCCGGCACGATCTCGTTTTCCATCACGTCGCGGATCACGGTGCGCTGACTCTTCGAGTCGAGCACGCCGAGAGCACGCGCTCCGGCCGACGCGTTGCGTGGAGCGTCACGCCCCATCCAAAACTCCTCTTCCACGCGAACGACGACCTCGGCGGCAGCGTCGGCGAGGCGCTGCCGTTCGGCGGTCGTCCATTGGGACGCGCGGTGAGCGAGGTAATACCAGCCGAGGCGCGCGTGATGCACTTCGTCGCTGAGGACGGCGGTGAGCAAGCTCCGGCTCAGCCGCTCGCTCGCGCGGCGCTGGCACGCCGTCAGCAGCGCCGTCGCGAGCGTTTCGGAAATGGCGACCGCGTTGACCAACGTGAGGTCGAGCTCTTCGTCGCTCGCGATCGGCGCGAGATGCGTCTCGAAGGCGGCCGCATCGAGCGAGAGCGTCGCTTCTTTTCCGTGGCTGAGCGAGGCCATGCGCAAGGCGTATTCGGCGTGCCGCGTCTCGTCGGCGCTCGCGACGGTGGCTGCGTAGACCAGGTCGAACGGCGCACCCGCGGCGGTCATGGCCGTCGCGATTTTCGCGAAGAGTCCGACCGCGCCGTATTCGCCCTGCGCGAGTCCGAGCCAAAAATCCGTCGCCAGGGCGAGTGCCGCTCGCGGATGCTCGGCTGCGCGAAACGCCGACCACGGCAGCGCTTTCGGAATGCGGGCGAGTTTGCCGCCGAGCGTCTGCTCGTGACGGCGCGCGAGGGGCGTGCCGCTGAGCGCCGCGCGTACTTGGAGCCGCTCGGTCGAGGACGTGCTCATCGTGATCCTTTTACCCGGAGCTGCCGCCGGAGTTGCGACCGCCGAACGCCGGCGCCGCCACGCTGAACACGCGCCCGCCCGCCCCTCCGCCGCCCCTCCCGCCGCGTCCCCCTCCGCCGGCTTTCCCCGCGACACCGCCGGCGCTGCTCCCTGCGCCGCCGAACGCGCCCGCTCCGACGCTGAAGGTCCCGCCGAAGCCTGCCGCGGTCACGCTGAAGGTTCCACCGCCGCCTGCGCGTCCACCGGCGCCGCCGCGACCGCCTCCGCCGCCGAAGCCCGCGGCCGCAACGCCTCCCCCGACCGCGCCGAAGCCACCGGTACCGAATGCGCCGCCGGTGACAGCGAAGCCGCCGGTACCGAAGCCGCCAGTAGCGACGCCCACCGTGCCGCCCTTGCCGCCCGAGCCGCCTGCTCCACCGCGTCCACCGTTCCCCGTGCCGCCATAGCCCGCGGCCGCCACCGAGAATCCGCCGCCGAATCCGCTGGCCGCGACGCTGACCGATCCGCCGGCGTTCGAGCCGCCCGCGCCCCGACCCGCCGAGCCGCTCTGAGCCGCGGCGCCGCCGTCATCCTCCGACGAGCTCGAGCAAGCGGTCGACGCCAGCGCGGGCACGACGGCGGCGACCGCTGTCGCGAACACGATATTTGGCACAATGCGAGCTTTGCGGCGCATGGGCCACGCACCGTGCAACACCCATGCCTCGCTTTATCGCACGTAAATGCCGGCCCAAGGCCGGGTGAGCGGTGTGCCAGTGTGCCAAACGGAGCCAACGCGCAGGCCGCGGCAGCTGCTACCAGGAAACGCCTACTCAGCGTCGAGATGACGTAAAGAGCACCCTGCGAGATCGACCCGATGCAGAAGTTTACGACATTCTACGAGTGGCTCGGCAAGCAGAAGAACCTCCATTCGCCGCTTGGCGGCTGGGCGCGGGAGGCGCTGCGCGATGAAGGGTTCCCGAAGGACGTGGCGAGCCTCGACGCGCTCCAGGAGCATCTGCGCAAGGGGGAGGCGAGCGCGTCGACGCTCGCGACGGCTCGGCTCGCGTGGCTTACGTACTCGCGGGCGTTCGCGAAGAAGAGCTAGCGCTTACGGTTTTTGGCCGCTCATTTGCACGAGCGGCTTCGGAAACTCGCGGAGGTGCTGGTTGAGCCAGCCGGTCTTCGCGAACGGCATGATTTCGAGGCCGTTGCCGAGCTCGGCGATGCCGAGCGAGACGGCTTGCCCGCCCACGACGAGCGCCAGCCGCGTGTCTTTGCCGTTTTTGTAGACGCGGCCCGAGGCGTCCCAGACGTCGCTCTCGGACGTGAGCGCGACGTCGGTGATGGGTCCGGACGATCGGATCGCGGTCGCTGCACGGAAGTCGCCGAGGCTCGTGAACAGAGGGATGAGCTTGCTGATGACGTCCTTTTGCGCGAGCCCCGCGAGGACGGGCGCGAGGTCTCGCGCGCGGATGTCGATGATGCCGTCGAACCGCGGCGGCTCGGTGTTCCGAAAGGTCATGCGCGAGCTCGTGAGATCGAGCCACCAACCGTCCATGTCGCGGCCGTTCGCGTGCATGCTCACGTCGCGCAACCGCAAGCCGAAATTCTCGACGCTGTTCGTCTTGAGCTTCGGGTTGGCGCGCACGCCGGTCTTCAGCGCGACGTTGGCGCGCGTGCGGATGCCGTCGAGGTCGAGGTCGAGGCCGCTCAGGCTCGCAGTGACCGGTCCGTGCACCCAATATTTCTGGTCCATGTCGAGCTCGACGGCGGCCTCGAGCTCGCCCGCGAGAACCTTCACGGGCGCGCCTTCGGGCAGAATTACGGGTAAATCATGCAGGTCGGTCGAAGCGATCTTCGGCATGCGCACGCTCGCGTGCTCGAGATCCGTCGAGCGGCTCAGCTGAATCGTGTCGAGCTCGGCTTCCTCGGCGTGATCGAGGATTTGCACGGTGAACGAGCGCATGCCGCGTGCAAGCGACACGTAGCTCGCCTTCGAGCTCGAACGCGCGAGCGGCAGACCGTGCTTGGAGCCGGCGGCGTCGAGCGCGAGCGCCAGATCGGTAGCAACGCCGAAGCCTTCGCCGGAGACGCGCAGAGCGTCGGTCGCGAAGTCGAAATGAGTCTTCGGACCGAGCTTGCCGCGATCGAGGTAAGCATCGACGGCGAGAGGGCCCTTGCCGTCGCGCACGCGGAGCTCGGGGGCATAGGCGTCGAGCTGCGACAGCGTTTGCACGTCCGCGCGCAGGTTCACGCGCGCGGTGACGAGCTCCATGAAGCCCGCGTCCGCATGTTCCGTCGGGTTCAGGCGCGGAATGTCGGCCGTGATCTGGCCGCGGAGATTTTCGGCGATCACCTGCTCGGCGCCGAAGCGCACCTCGCCCGGTCCCAAATCTTGCACGGCAGTCGTGACCTGCATTACGTGCGGCCCGACCATGAAACCGCCGCGGAGTCGTCCCTTGCCGAGGTAGCGATATTCGAAAAACCAAAGCTCCTTCACCGCGATGTCCAGGCCACCGACCTCGACGGTCCAATCGGACTCACGCTTCTCGGTCTTGTCCGCCTTGGCCTGATGGATCACGTTGTGACCCGGTAGTCCGGGGAGCGGCGGGTAGGCGGCAAGCCGCTTTTCGATGCCCTTCGGATCTTCGACCTGAACGCGCATCTGGTAGATTACGTCGTGGGCGGCAAGCTTCGTCACGTGCACGCGACGGCGAACGAGCTCGAGCACGTGCACGTTGATCACGAGATCTCGGCCGTCCAGAATGAACTGCGTCGTGCCGTTCATCAGGATGCGCACGCGCTTCATGTGAATGCGGCCGGGCCAGACGGTGTACGCGGGGTTTTCGATTTCGACGCGCAGATCCTCGGACGCGAGCACGCGTTCGACGAGCCCGCTCGAGAGTGCGACCGTGCCCAAAACTGGATACGCGAGGAGCAGGAGGACGAGGCCGACTAGCCAGCGGCGCTTGCGTTTCCGTGGCCAGGTGAAGGGCGCTCGGCTCCCCAGGGTCCGCCACCACCGCTCATGCGGCGGAGGAGGCGTGGAGTCCGCCGTGCTTGCGCCTCCGTCGGTGGCTGTGCCGCCTTCCATGCGGCTCCTCGCATGCAGGCGGCGTTCCAGCTCGCCCTCGAGCTTCAAAACGAGACGGCCGTCGCTCCGTAGAAGGTTGCGACGGCTTCGGCGTTTTGCCACGCCCGCGAACGAGCGCCGAGGGTCCGCCCGACGTCACGCCGAGGTCTGCATCTCCGCGCCGAGCTCGTGCAGGAGACCAAGCAATCTCGGCACGTCGATTGGCTTCGGAATCACCGGGGTGCTCGCCAGTCGCGAACGATCGACGCCGTGATCGGCGGTGACGACGGCAACCGGGATCGCCGCGAGTGCCGGGCTCCTCTGGCGTCGCTCGAGGAAGGAGTAGCCGTCCATGACGGGCATCATGAGATCGAGCAAAATCGTGGATGGCGGGGTCGCCATCGACTGAACGAGGGTGATCGCTTCTAGGCCGTTGGCGGCGGTGACCACCTCGAAACCTCGGTCCTCGAGCGTTTCAGCGAGAACCTCCCTGATGTCGAGATCGTCATCCACGATGAGGATGGGCCCGGTGTTCATTGGTCTTATGGGGCTGAGCAACATCAGATATCGAGGATCTTGCCGGTGCCGGCAACAATCATCGCGCTCCGCGCGACGATTGAGGGCTCGGTTCGAACATGACCAAAACTTGCCGTGGCTTGCAGAATTTCCTGTCCGCCCCTCGTTGCGTTTTGCTACGGGCGGCCTCTGATTTTCGAGCGCTCAGGCCGCTCTGCGTCGCAAGAGCGCGGGAGCTCGAGCGAGCGCCGCGCTCAACTCAGCCGGGTGCAGAAACACCGGGTAGAGCGCGAGCACGCCGTACGGGAAGATCCCGAGGTTCATGGAGAGCGCGATGCCGGCGTGCAAAGACGCTCCGGCAGCCAGCCAGACCCAGCGCAAATGAAAGCGGCGCGCAAAGTCACCGAGGCGGCCTCCTCGCTCGGGGCGGCGCTCGAACCAAGTCCAAAGCAGAATGAGCGGCGAGGTCACCTCGAACGTCATCGTGAGCATGGTTCCGAGGACCATGAGTGGATAGAAGCGCGCGAGCGAGCCGGGCGTGAAACGCGCAAAATGTGGATCGCCGAGCACGTCGCCGACGGCGGAGAAGCTGCCGAACGGCCCCCAGGTGTGTCCGCGCTGATGTCCCGCCGAGACGTAGACCCAAATGACTTGCAGGAAGAGGAGATAGCGCGGCCACGCCGGTATTACGCGCGGTTTTTTGCCTTTGCGCTCGCGGAGCCACGCGTCCACCGACCAGGCCTCGCCCGCACCCGAGACGGCGAGCACGGCGAGCACGATGTGGAGCAGCGCATCGATGCCGTCGCGGACGGGCTGGCACGCGCCGATCTCGACCAGCGCGAACACGAGCGCGATGCTCGTGAAGCGGTAGGCCGCGCCGAGCGTGAAGAGAACGCAGGCGAGCACCGCGAACCACCAAAGCAACCGCGCCGTTTCCGCGCTGGCGCCGAGGACGCGCACGCCGAACGGCGTCGGCAGCGCGCTCGCGTTCCAACCGGCGCCGCTCGGGGCCGGCGCCCACAGCAGCGAGACGACGTTGAAATAGCCCGCCTCGAGCAGATCGAAGAGCAGCGTCGTGCCGAGCAAGATGCGGACGAGCGCGAGCGAATACGGCGCCTCGCGTCGATCCCAGAACGCTACCCAGCGTTCGATCACGGAGCCACGTCCTCGCGCCGTAGGAGCTCTTCGTACGCAAAGCGGCCGCTCGGTTCGAAGCCCGCTCCGTGCGGCAAAATGCGGACCTCCTCCATGCGTACGCGCACGGTGCGCAGCCGCCGGAAGTCGCGGAAGGCGCGGCGCGCGACCCAGCGCGTGAAGGCCGGATACGAGCTCGAAATCCAGTCGTGATGCGGGTTCCACACGTTCATGACGCGCCGGTATTCGAGCGCACCGCCGAGATAGGCGTGCTCCGGATCGTGCGCGCGATAGAGGAGCTTCCACTCGCCGCTCGCGGCGCGCCCCTCGATCCACATGCGGTAGCGGGTGCCGCCCGTTCCGGTGAAGAGCGCCCAATCCTCGGACGTGATGCCGAGCGCGCCGGCGGCCGGGGCGAACGGTGTGAGCACCTTTTCCTGCAGCGAGGGCAAGAGCAAGGCGACGCGCGCCAAAGCAGGCGGCCAGGCGCGCACGAGCTTCGGAATTCGCGCCGGCCAGCCGGCGACGAACGCGAGCACCAGCACGAGCGTGATGAGCCCGGCTCGTACGTATCGCCAAGAGTCCCGCACCGCCACGGAGCGTATCACCGCGGGGGAGGCGGCGCGCCGAAAGCCGATGCTGCAGGGGGCGGCCCCACCGGCGTCACGACGGGCGGCGGCTCCGCGCACGGCATCGACGCCGCCGCTCGAGCCGTCACGATCCCGTGCGCGCGCAAATAAGCGCCGTGCGGGTGGAGATCGGCGAGCTCGAGCTGATCGACGTGGCCCGTGACGCAGCCGCTCGGCGTGCGAAAGGTCAAATCGGACGAGAGCTTCGCGCGCACCGCGGCCAGGCGTTCGGTGAGATCGACGCGGAGCGCGCGGCGCGCTTCCGTCTTGATACGCTCGGCGCCCGTGAGGGCCTTGAGCGACAGCAGAAAATTGCTGGTCTCGATCGTGGGCTCGAGATCGGGCAGCGCGAGCTCGTTGTCGACGATGCTGGGATGCCCCGTGAGATAGAGCTCGCCGTCGATGAGCGCGTGAATGCCGAGCTCGTGCACGGGACCACCGATGTGGAGGTGGAGCACGAGGGCGCCGTCCGACTCGTAGATCTCGGGCTTTTCTAGATAGAGGTAGGGGTGCTCTTTGGAGAAGAAGAGCTTGCCGTTCGTGAATGCGGCGCTCAAGCCGCGCGTGAGCTCGCTGTAAGACGCGACGACGGGGATGGTCACGGTGAACGGTCCCGTCGGCACGCTCGCGACGTTCTCGAGCGGAGGCAGCGGTTCGGGCGCGCCCGGCGCGGTGCACGGGATCGTCACGGAGGGTGAGACGATGAGCGCGAAGTCCTTCTCCACGCCGTCCGCGAGGATCAAAGGCGCGGCCTCCAAGCCGAGCACCTCGAGCTCGGCGCAGCCGCTCGCGTCACCGAGCGAAAACGGAAGCGGCGCGCGCACCCGGTCGTAAGCTTCTTCGAGCAGCGGCTTGAGCGCGTAGCTGAAACCGCGTAGCCGCCCGTCGATTTCACCCCCGACGCGGTCGAACACCCCCGCGACTTGGTCGAGCACCTTGAGCCGCCGGTCGTCGGACTGAACCTTCACGTCCGTCCCCTGGAGCTTGAACTCGTAGTTCGTGTTGATGACCGGCTCGGCCGAGAGCTGCACCGAAAAGGCGACCTCGATGCTGCCGATCGGCATGTCGATGTCGGCCGTGACGAGCGTGCGGGCGAGCACGCGTCCGCCGGCGAGCGACACGTCGAGCGGCGAGCGCCGCCAGTGATAGGCGCGCTCGCTCCCGAGCAGATTCACCGTGCCGTCGCCGGTCGCCGGCACCGACGTGTCGAGCGCTTGCCGGAGCGCCGCGCCCGTCACGGACACGTGCAGCGTGATGCGTGACGGCACCGACTCCGGCACGAGCGGCGACGGTCGTTCGAGGGGGCGCGGCGGATAGACGGGACCGAAGCGCGTGCAGCCCGCGAGCAACGCCAACAGGGGCGCGAGCGCGCGCAGTCGAACGGAAATGCTTTTCAGCCTGCGCCGCACCGAGGGCGCCGGCGGCCCAAGAATCATGCTCACGGGCCCGGAACATGGCCCGTCCGGGCTCAGCTGTCGAACGCGGAGAGATCGAGCTCGGCGAGGCGCTCGTCGCCACGCAAGATGTCCATCTGCGTGATGCGGCCGTTCTGAACGGTGAAGGCGACCACCGAAAATGGCTTGCCTTCGAGCGTGCAGACGAGGCCGGGCGCTCCGTTGACGAGCGCGGGGCGCCGGAGGATGCCGGTGCGCGAAAACGCTTTGGCGCGACTCGCGACTTCCGCGGCGCCGCGCACTTCGAGCGGCGCGCCCGAGCCGACCTCCGCCCGCAGCACGACTTCCGGATCGAGAACGGCGACGAGTCGCTCGAAGTCACCGCTTTCCGCCGCCGCGCAGAAGGCTTCCACGACGCTCTGCTGCACGGCGATATCGGCGTCCGGAGTCGCGCGGCGGGCTTGAACGCGGCGGCGCGCGCGGCTCGCGAGTTGGCGCGCGGCCTCGGGAGTGCGTTCGACGACGGGCGCAATCTGCTCGAACG
>JAICUB010000071.1 GCA_025936045.1 Polyangiaceae bacterium
AGCCGGCGCGAGCGGCGCCAGCGCAAATGCTGGCGGCGCACCCGGCAGCGGCGGCCGTACCAACGCTGCTGGCAGCAGCGGGAGGCCCGTTTCGACGCCGGGCGCGGGCGGTGCCGACGAGAGCTCGGGCGCCAGCGGAGGCAGCGCTGGCACGACCGTAACGGGGAAAGGCGGCTCGGGCGCGGTCACCGGAACGGCGGGGCACGGCACCGCGACCGGCGGCTCCACCGGCAACACCACGGGCAACGCCGGCGAGGCTACGGGTGGCGCGTCGAACGGCGGAGACGGCAGCAGCAGCGGCGGCCGCACGTATTCGACGAACCGCGCTGACTTCTTCGGCGACAGTCGCTGCGACAAAGCGAACGTGGCGCTCTGCGAAGACTTCGAAAGCGGGTCACTCGACACGAAGCGCTGGGCCACGCAGGGCGGCGCGCCGACGCTCGAGACGGTGCGGGCCGCGCGCGGCATGTACTCCGCGCACTTTCACACCGAAGACAACGGGCTCTCGCTGATCCGGCAGACTGCAACGTTCCCAGCGCCGAACAACACGTACTTCGCGCGCGCGTTCGTGTGGTTCGACAGCATGCCGACAGCACCGGACTGGGCGCACTGGACGGTCTCGGGCGCGCAGAACATGGACGATCCGTTCGAGGTGCGCGTCGGCGGCCAATACGACCCGTTCGAGGGCAAGAACCTGTTCGGCGTCGGCACCGATCACGGCGTCACGGGCGACTGGACGAACCTCGATCAGGATAACGGAATGAAACCCGTGCCCGTGCAGAGCTGGGTGTGCCTCGAGTGGATGCACAAGGGGGACACGAACGAGACCAAGTTCTGGTGGGACGGAGTAGAGCACCCCTCGCTCGCCACCACGGCGACGATGCACGGAGGCACGAGCGACGCGTATACGCTGCCCGATTTCGACTCCATGTGGGTCGGCTGGTGGCTCTACCAAGCGGGCACCACGCCGGATCACTTCGACGTATGGATCGACGAGGTCGCCGTCGACTACGCGCGTATCGGCTGCGATCTCTGATGCGCGTCGCGGCACCGCACGCGCCGCACCCTCACGTTCACGCGGATGTCAGCGTCCGCCGGCCCACACGATTGCGCGCCCCAAGAGCTGAACGAAGAGAGGGTCCGCGTAGCTCTCTTTCGTATGCCCGAGCGCGGTGTAGAACGCCCGTCCGCCCTCGTACTCGTGAGACCACGTGATGGGGTGGTCGCCCATCGTCGCGGTGCCGGGGGCGTAAGTCGATTCGTCGAGCGTGAGCAGCACCTTCACGTTCGGCCGCGGATTATTCTTGAACGCGTACCATTCGTCGGTGCGCGTCCAGGCGAGCGGGATGCCGGCGAGTAACGGATCGGCGGGATCTTCGACGCGCACGGTGGCCTCTTGGATGGCCGGATGCTCGCGGAAATATGCGCCGACGAGCCCGCCGTAAAAGGCCCAGTCGTACTCGGTGTCGGTCGCCGAATGAATGCCGACGAAGCCGCCGCCTCGCGCCACGAAGCTCTCGAAGGCGGCTTGCTCGGTATCGTCGAGAATATCGCCCGTCGTCGACAAGAAGACCGCCACGTCGGCCGCCGGAAGCTTCGCGGTGAATTCAGCGGCGTCTTCCGTCGCGGTGAGCGTCCACGAGCTCACGACGGCGAGCTGCTGCAACGCGGCGATGCCGTCCGGAATCGACTCGTGCCGGTACGCTTGCGTCTTCGAGAAGAGCAGCACGTTGAGCTCGACGCTGGACGCGCCAGCCGCCGAAGGTCCGGAGCCGCCCGTCGCGCGGCCGCTCGTGCCGGCTGCATTCGCCGAACCGCTCGCCCCGGCGGTCCCTGCTGAACCTGCCGAAATCATGCCCATTCGTCCCGCGGCGCCGCCCGTCGCGGGGTTGCCCGCAGACGACGAGGCGTCGTCGCAGGCCGCCGCGCACATCGTCACCAAGAACCAAGCGCACGCGCTCGGCCGTAGCATTCGCAGCATCGAGACTCAGCGCCGCCCGTGACGGCGAAGTCGCGCGTCGAGCGTGCTCCCGACGCGGAGGGCGGCGGGATCGCTGAAGCGGACGTGGAAGTGCGTCACGTGGCCATGAGCGTGACGAATCAACGTGTCGCGGTGAGCGGGCGTCTCGAAGAGCGTCGCGAGGAACGCGGGACTTTCACCGATGTCCCGCGCGTACTCCTCGAGCAGCGCTTGAACCGAGCGGTCCATGAATACGTACTCGACGTTGCCCTGGGCAATGAGCGACTTCAAGAACGCCCAGGTGAGCTTACGGTCGAGGTTTTCGGCGTTGGCTTTTTCGTACCACTTGCCGGTTTCGCGGTAAAAATAGCCCAGATCGGCGTCGACACCCATCTGGTGGCTGCGGTGCGGTCGTAGATAACCTCCACGCGCTCGGCTCAGATCGCCGACGTTGAGGTCGGGCGCCTCGGGGTGCGACGCGCGAAACTCAGCTAACGCAGCGCGGAGCGTGCTCACCGTCTCCGCCGTGCCGAAGTGGTTCGAGTCGTCGCCCATCAGACGCAAGCCGGGCTCGTTGTGAAGCGGGATGGCGTTGAACAGGCGCCCGCGGTTCGGACGGCCAACGCACACCGAGCCGAGGGTCGCGGGCGGCGTTCGCGCGAAGCGATCGAGCTCGGCGGGGCCGACGCCACGGAGCGGATTCGGACTCGGATGCACGTCGACCATGTCGACGAGGACCGGACCGGGCGGGACTGCCGGAGCTCCGCTCAGCGTGGGGTGGTTTCCCGCGAGACCGGGCCCGCCAGCGGCAAATCCAGCCCGCGCGTGCGCCGCCGCAGCTTCGGTTGGCGCGACGACCGCGCTCGAGGCGCCGGAACGCGCCGAATAGCCGACCACCGACGCCACGGCGAGCACCACAGCGGCGCGAAGAGCGTGTGGCGGGAGGCCCGCGCGTGCGATCGAGACGAGCATTCCGGAACGAGCAGGCTACGCCCGGGGACGCGCATCGGCAACGGACGCCCGGAAGTCCGCGAGTCGCCTTCGTTCTTTTTCGTCGATGCCGAAGGCCGCCGCGACGAGCTCGTCGAGCGCGATTTGTTCACGCACACCCACACCGTGTCCACGTGCACACAGCGTTACCCCGACATCGCAACGTGCCGCTCCGAGCGAACGCGACGGCGGCGCCGGCGTCGCGCGCAGGTGCGCGACCTTCAGCTGCGGCATGCCCTGACGCGCGTCGCGGTGACGCACGTAGTGAAGCCAGCGGATGGGCGTCGAATTCAAATACGCCACGAGAAACGCAGCCGGGTACTCGGCGTCCTCGAAGCCGGCGAGTAACGAATTGCGGAACGCCGTTCCGTCGGAGAGCGCGGCGACGGGCACGCGCGCGGTCTGTCGCACGACGACGCGAACGCGCGCCCATTCGTCGGGGGCGCGCAAGCGGGCTCCGAACCACGCCGGATCGGCGTGCGCCGACGGCGGCCGCAGCGCGAACGCTTCGATGTCACCCCCGGAGCGCAACGGCACGGAGTGGCGCGCGTCGGGCGCCGGTGCGAAGTGCTTCGTGTCTTCGCCCGTCGACTGCAAGCCACGCTCGCCGAACAAGCGCGCCGGCAGCGGCTCTTGCGCGAGCTTCGCGATGAGTGCGCGGGCAGGCGCGTCCAAATCGGGGCGTTCGATGGGCCACGCCGCCGTCGCGACGTGCTCGAGCGGCTGCGCGCGGCGAGTGGACACGAGCACCATGCAAGGCTGGAAAACCCCGTCGAAGGCAGCGGAGCCGAGATCGGGCAGTGCGTCGTCGGCCTCGGCGTAACGATCGTGAGCGCGCCGCGTGGGCGCATAGCCGGCGAGCTCCGACATCGAGCTCGGAAGCACCAAGCCGAGACGTCCGCCCGGCTTGAGCAAGCGCGCGGTCCGCTCGACGAAAAGTCCCTGCAGGTTGCGATAGCCGTGGAACGCTTCGTAAGCCGAATACACGCGCCGCAGCGGTGCGGCGAGCGGCTGTGCGGCACGGCCAGCGTACGAGACCCACGGTGGATTGCCGACGAACGCGTCGAAGCCGCCGGCCGCAATCACGTCCGGAAACGCGCGTTCCCAATCGAACGCGGGGAGCTCGCGGGGAATCGCGGCGCTCGTCGGCGGGCCCACGAGCGCGTCGCCGACCACGAGTCGTGCGTCCAAGAAATCGAGCGAAAGATCGGGGGCTGCGAGTGCGAGCCATAGCGCATAGCGCGCTGTTTCGACGGCGAGCGCGTCGCGGTCGACTCCACGCACGCAGCGCTCGACGACGGCAAGCAGCGCCGCGGCGGACGACGCGCCGTTCGGCGCCGCACCGCGGTGCGCGCCGTGCGCGCCATGCCCATCGTGCGCGAGCCGGCCGGCGAGGTAGCGCGCAGCAGCGAGCAGAAACGCTCCCGTGCCGAGCGACGGATCGCACACCGTGAGGGCGAGCAAGGCTTCACGCGAACGCCGTTCAGCGACGAGTGGCGCGAGTGCTGCTTCGACCACCCGTTCGGCGAGCGCCCGAGGCGTATAATGCGCGCCGGACCGGCGACGCTCCACGCTGCGCACGAGCGCCATGCGGCCCGCCGCAACGGGGATCGCTCGGCGACGCTCGGCGTCCGTCAGGCGCGAGATGGGAACGAGTTTTTCGACGCTCGCGCTGCCGGCTCGGCGCGGCAGCTCGACGACTGCACTCGGCGCCTCGGCGAGCGCGACGCTGGTCGCGAGCATGCCTTCGTAAACGGCTCCGAGCTCGTCCGGACCGAAGCGCTCGACCGCGTGTGCTCCCGCCGCGGCGGTGAGCGCCTCGCTCGCGGCATCGAGCGCCGCACCCCACGCGTCGGCATCGAACGGCCACTCGCAAGGCGCCGTTCGAAGCTCTCCGCGAAGGCGTGTTCCAGGTTCGCCGTGCAACAGACCGGCCGCTGCGGCGCCGACCAGAAACGCCGCGCGTACGACGACTCTGAGCAGCGCCTCGCGCATCGAAGTGGCATCGCGCTGCACGGCGCGCGACAGCGGAGAGCCCGGAGGAATGTCGGGCAATGCCCGCATTACCGCGGCGAGCGCCACGCGGCCGAACCCGAACGACAGGGGGCTCTCGGCAGCCTCGCGCGGCATGACCGGCAGACTTTAGCGGAATCCGGGCGGCTCTTGACGAGCGGACGCCGCCGTCCGAACAAAGCTGGGCATGCGCTGTTCTCCGGCGTTCATCGCCGCCCTGCTCGCGACCGTAAGCCTCGCGTCGACGGCCTGGGCCCAGAATACGAGCGACGACTGGAACGGGGGGTTCGGCGAGCGCGCCGAACGTCGCTCGGACGTGGTGTTCGGCGCCGCGCCGTCGCTCATGCTCGGCGCCTCCCACGGCTACCCGAACGAAATCGAGAAAATCGACCAGCCCCAGTACGAGGCCAAGAGTGGCTTCACGAGCGGCATCGGGTTCGAGGGCTGGGTCGGCGTCGCGCTCAAGGATTGGTTCACGTTCGGAGTCGGTGGCGTCTACCTCGGGGGTTACGGCAAGAACTCCGACATCAGTGGTGGCGCAGGGCTCGTGAGGGTCGAAGTGTTCCCGCTCTACGGGATCGGGTTGAAGGACCTCGCCGTGTTCGCCCACGTCGGTGCCGGAAGCCTCACGCTGCACGAAGGGAGTCGCGAGGGGCAGGCCGGCTTCGCCTCCGTCGGCGGCGGCGGGGTGGCGTACGAGCTGGCACGTTTCGGCCACTTCGCCTTCGCCCCCTCCGCCGAGTACCTGCTCGTCGCGAGTCAGGCAATGACGGCACACCAGGTGCTGATCGGCGCGCGCGTCGTGTTTTACGGCGGCCCCGGCTGAGCGAAACGCCCCAGGCCCGATACGCGCCACGCTGCGGCGAAATACCGTGTTGCGCGCGCCGCAGCGCCACGCCTCGCGCGGCCGAGGGTGCTAGCGTTTGTGCATGCCGTACCGCAGTACTTCGACGTTTTCGGGCCGCAGCATGGCCGGCGCCCGCTCGCTCTGGCGCGCCACGGGCATGCGCGACGCCGATTTCGAGAAGCCGATCGTCGCGATCGCCAACAGCTTCACGCAATTCGTGCCGGGCCACGTGCACCTGCACGACGTCGGCCAGCGCGTGAAGGGCGTCATCGACGAGGGGGGCGGCTGGGGCGTCGAGTTCAACACCATCGCCGTCGACGACGGCATCGCGATGGGTCACGGCGGGATGCTTTACTCGCTCCCGAGCCGCGACCTCATTGCCGACAGCGTCGAGTACATGGTGAACGCGCACGCGGCCGACGCGCTCGTGTGCATCTCGAACTGCGACAAGATTACGCCCGGCATGTTGATGGCCGCCATGCGCCTCAACATCCCGACCATCTTCGTGTCCGGCGGTCCGATGGAAGCCGGCAAGATCGTCGGAACGCACGATCGCGACGGCAAGGCCCTCGTCCGGAAACTCGACCTCATCGACTCGATGATCGCGGCGGGCGACAGCAAGGTGAGTGACAAGGAGCTCGGCGAGATGGAGCGGTCGGCATGCCCGACTTGTGGCTCCTGCTCCGGCATGTTCACCGCGAACAGCATGAATTGCCTCAACGAGGCGCTCGGTCTCGCGTTGCCCGGCAACGGCACGCTGCTCGCGACGCACGCCAAACGCTGGGAGCTCTTCCAAAACGCGGCAAAGCTCAGCGTCGGCATTGCGAAGCGCTACTGGCTCGACGGCGACAAATCGGTGCTGCCGCGCAGCATCGCAACGTTCGAGGCGTTCGAAAACGCCATCACACTCGATATCGCCATGGGCGGCTCGACGAACACCGTGCTCCACATCCTCGCCATTGCGCACGAAGCGGGCGTGCCGTTCGAGATGAAGGACATCGACCGGCTCTCGCGCAAGGTTCCGAACGTCTGCAAGGTCGCGCCGTCGTCGCACTATCACGTCGAGGACGTGCACCGCGCGGGCGGCATCATGAGCATCCTCGGCGAGCTCGACCGCGCGGGGCTCATCCACCGCGACGTGAGCACCGTGCATGCCGCCTCGATGGGTGAGGCGATCGATCAAAACGACGTGCGGCGGCCGAGCGGGTCAGTCGCCGCCAAGCAACGCGCGCTCGCGGCGCCCGGCGGCGTGGCCACCAAAGTCGCCTTCTCTCAAGACAAGTACTTCGCCGACGCCGACATGGACCGCGAGCGCGGCTGCATCCGCGACATCGAGCACGCCTACAGCAAGGACGGCGGCCTCGGCGTGCTCTACGGCAACATCGCGCAGGACGGCTGCATCGTGAAGACGGCCGGCGTCGACGAGTCGATCTGGAAGTTCGAGGGCCCGGCGCGCGTCTTCCATTCGCAAGAAGCCGCGTGCGACGCCATCATGGCCGACCAAGTCAAGGCGGGCGACGTCGTCGTCATCGTGTACGAAGGCCCGAAGGGCGGCCCCGGCATGCAGGAGATGCTCTACCCAACCTCGTTCCTGAAAGGGAAAGGGCTCGGCAAGGCGTGCGCGCTCATCACCGACGGTCGCTTCAGCGGCGGCACGTCGGGCCTCAGCATCGGGCACGTGTCGCCCGAGGCCGGCGAAGGCGGCGCGATCGGCCTCGTCGAAGAAGGCGACCGTATCCGTATCGACATCCCGGCGCGACGCATCGACGTACTCGTCGACGACGCGACGCTCGAAAAGCGGCGCCAGGCCATGATCGCGCGCGGAGCGAGCGCCTGGCGCCCCAATCGCGATCGCGTCGTATCGCAGGCCCTGCGCGCCTACGCCCTCATGACGACGAGCGCCGCGCGCGGCGCCATCCGCGACATCACTCCGCTCGAGCAGAAGCGCTAGCCGTTTCGGCGCTAATCCGAGCGTGGCGAGCGGGTGTGTTCGGTATTCGCACGCCGACTCAACATCGTGCACGCGGGCGGTCCTGACCGTCCCGATTCGCGTGGTAAGTTCGCGGCATGCACTGCAGCGTGCATGGCATCGCCGGGGGGCCGGACGGTCGTTGTGCGCTCTGTCATGCCGCTGCTCGCGCGGCGGAGCGCCGGGAGGGTGCGAAGCTCGGGTGGGTGTTGTTTTTGATTTTGGGCACGGCCAGCGCGGCGTTGCTCGGCGTGAACGCGCTCGCTCGTCGAGCGGGCGACGAAGTTCCGCGCGCCCACGCCGAACCGCGACCGCGCGACGACCGACCCACTTCCGTGAGCCCTCCGCCGGCCAGTCCCGCCGCCTCGGAGCTCAGCATGCCGTCGCGGTCCGTCGTCGAAGCCGCGGCCGACCTGGCCGTCGAGCCCCCGCACGAAGCACCTCCTGCCGTCGAAGAGCCCGCGGCGCCCGACGAGCCGCGGGCAGCAACCGCACGACTTGCCGCAGCGGCCCCGGCGCCGTCCGCCGCCTCGAAACCCGCGCCGAACCCGGCCGCGCTCCGCGCCGCGCTGCTCGCGACGCCCATCACCATGTACACGGCCACCTGGTGCAGCGCCTGCCAGCGCGCGCATGCGTTCCTGCGCGCCAACGGTCTCACCTGCAAAGACCTCGACGTCGACAACACGCCAGGCGCTCTCCACGAACTCAAGGCGCGCACCGGTGCCACGGCGATCCCGGTGCTCGAAGTGGACGGCAAGCTCTTGCGTGCCGGCTTCAGCGAACGTGCCGTCGAGCGCGCGCTCGCCGAGAGCGTCGAGCGACGCCTCGGTGTGACCGGCGTGGGCATCCGTCCGGGCGCACAGTGATGCGCTCGTGACAGCTAGTCGGCGAGCGCGGGCGTGGCTGCCTTTCGGCGCAGCGTGAGCGCGACGCCGAGGAGCACGAGCAACGTGCCCGCGAGCGTGGTCGCACCGAACGGTTCGCCACCGAGTGTTCGCCCGACGAGCAGAGCAATGACCGGCGTGATGTAGCTGATGAGGCTCAGCCGGTACGCCGGCACGGTACGTAGCAGCCAAAGGTAGGCCCCGAACGCCACGACGCTCCCGAGCAGCGCCAAATAGAGCACGCCTGCGACAGCGCGGGCCGTGACGTGCACGGCCACACCGCGCTCGAACAGCGCCGCCAAGACGAGCAGAAGCACGCCGCCGAGCAGCATGCTGTCGCGGTTCAAGAGCAGAGAGCTCGCATGCTCGGCGCGGCGCTTGATGAGCGTCGTCGAAAACGTCACCGAGGCGGGCGCGAGCAGCAACAGCAAACCCATGGTGACAGCGCGCGGACCGCCACGCGCCACGTCGGTCCCGAAGAGCGACGCGACGCCGCCGAACGCCAGCAAGAGCCCGAGCCACTGCACGCCGTGCAAGCGCTCGGCCCGCGTCACGAAGTGCCCGGTGAGCGACATCATGAGCGGGAACGTCGCCCAGAGCACGCTCACGAGCCCGGACGGGATCACCGTCTCGCACCAATACACGAGCGCGAAATTGCCCGTGAATTGACAGAGCGCCTGCGCAACGACGACCCCGCGCGGCGGCACGTCCCCGCCTTCGCGCGCGCGGAGCAGCGGCACGAGCGCGGCCATCACGGCGCCCGCGACGATGAAGCGCATGCCCGCGCCCAAAAACGGGGGCAGCGCGTCGAGCCCGGTGCGGATGACGAACCAGGTGCTGCCCCACACGGCGGAGATCAAGGCCATCAATCCGTACACGACGGCCGGGCGCGGAATCGGCGGCGTCGGGTCGGGCATGCGCGGCGGCGCTTTAGCACGGGCCTCCCACGCGTGCGCCGCTTCGTGTATCGAACCCACTGGTCAGCCGCTCTTCGCCGCCGCGCGGCGCCGTGACTCCGGGCTCCCCCCGCGCCACCTTGAAACCATCGTGACCCCCGAATTACTCGCTCCCAACGATGAAGCTTGGATGCGCATCGCGCTCGCCGAAGCGGATGCTGCGGCCCTGCACGGGGACGTACCGGTGGGCGCCGTCATCGTCGACACCGACGGCCGGGAGCTCGCGCGCGATCACAACCGGCGCGAAGTGCTCGCCGATCCGACGGCACACGCCGAGCTCTACGCGCTGCGCGCCGCTGCCGCCCGACGCGGCCATTGGCGGCTCGAGGGCGCCACGTTGTTCGTCACGCTCGAGCCTTGTCCGATGTGCGCAGGCGCGCTGGTGAACGCGCGCATCGCTCGCGTCGTTTTCGGTGCGCATGATCCCAAAGCGGGGGCGCTGAGCTCCCTCTTCACGCTCGGCAGCGATACGCGTCTGAACCACCGGTTCGCCGTGACGGGCGGCGTGCTCGCCGCCGAGGGTGCAAGGCGCCTAACCGAGTTTTTCGCCAAGCTGCGGGCGGCGGGCGAAAAGTGAGCGGCGCGAGGGCACATGCCGCGCTGCGTCTCGACCCGAGAAACCCACCGGAAACTGCACTGCCACTCACTCCCGAAGGTGGTCGCAGGACCGCCACACTTGAGCTAGTGTCCCCACCCCCAATTTCCGGAGTCGATTTCCATGAGCGATCTGAAGAGCATCCAAACTTATCTCGGTGAAAAGGCGAGCTACTACCTCGAGCACCAGTCGAAGACGGTGACGAAGGACAAGCTCCATCTTCCGTCGCCGGACTTCGTGAACGAGATCTTCGCGAACTCGGACCGCAGCCCGCAGACGCTCCGGAGCCTCGCGAACCTGTTCAACACGGGCCGTCTCGCCAACACCGGCTACCTCTCGATCCTCCCGGTCGACCAGGGCATCGAGCACTCGGGCGGCGCGTCGTTCGCGAAGAACCCGGCTTACTTCGATCCCGAGAACATCGTGAAGCTCGCGATCGAAGGCGGCTGTAACGCCGTCGCCAG
This sequence comes from Polyangiaceae bacterium, assembly GCA_025936045.1. GTDB lineage: Bacteria > Myxococcota_A > Polyangia > Polyangiales > Polyangiaceae > PMG-095. Next base: position 10,679 of record JAICUB010000071.1, read on the forward strand.
CACGTTCGGCGTGCTCGGCATCGTGGCACGCAAGTACGCCCACAAGATCCCGTTCATGGTGAAGTTCAACCACAACGAGCTTCTCACCTATCCGAACAAGGCCGAGCAGATCACCTGGGGCACCATCAAGCAGTGCTGGAACATGGGCTGCACCGCCGTCGGCGCGACCGTGTACTTCGGCTCGGCCGACGCCGGCCGTCAGATCGTCGAGGTCTCGCAGATGTTCCAGCAGGCACACGAGCTCGGCATGGCGACCGTGCTCTGGTGCTACCTCCGTAACAACGCCTTCAAGGTGAACGGCATCGACTATCACGTCTCGGCCGACCTCACGGGCCAGGCGAATCACCTCGGCGTCACGATGGGCGCGGACATCATCAAGCAGAAGCTCCCCGAGGTGAACGGCGGCTTCAAGGCTCTGAACACGGGCGGCTCTTCGTACGGCAAGCTCGACGAGCGCATCTACACCGAGCTCACGAGCGAGCACCCGATCGACCTCACCCGTTACCAGGTCGTCAACTGCTACATGGGCCGCGCCGGCCTCATCAACAGCGGCGGCGCCTCGGGCAAGAACGATTTCGGCGAAGCCGTCACGACCGCCGTCATCAACAAGCGCGCCGGCGGCATGGGCCTCATCAGCGGCCGCAAGGCGTTCCAGCGCCCGATGAACGAGGGCGCGAAGCTCCTCCAAACCATCCAAGACGTGTATCTCTGCAAGGAAGTCACCGTCGCCTGAGGAGGCGAGCGCCCTCGTTGCTCCACGGCTAAGCTAAGCCGTGGCCGAGGGTGCGTTCCGCGAGCGTTCACCGAGTTTGCTTCGGCAATTCCGTTGGACGCTCGCGGCGTTGGGCGGCAGCTGGTGTGTCGCCTGGTACTGTCGGGCCGGTCTCACGGCGTGGTTCTTCTCCCCGCGCTTCATGCCGTGGCTGCCGGCCGGCGCCATCAGCCCACTCGTGCTCACGAGCGGGTACGCCGCGGTGACGAGGCTCTTCGTCATCGCCGCCGTTCTGCCGATCTTCGCCGCAGAAGCCTGGCTTTGGCTTTGCGAACGCACCCGCCTCCCACGCCGGCGCAAGCTTGCCGTGCCGTTCGCGCTCGCGAGCGCATTCGTCGTTCTGGCGGCCGTCGAGTGCGCTCGGCACGCGTCGTATCCCCTCGTCTATTTCATCACGTCCTGATCGGACGCGCTCGCGCTTACAAGCCGCGCCCGTTGTCCGCCGGCTCCTCGAACCCACGCGACGCCGGGTCGAGAGTGTCGTCGAAGCGCTCGCGCAGCCCCTCGTCGTTACCCTTGCGGAACGCGAGCTCCTCGGCGAGCCCCGCAGCAAGCTCGTCGTCACCGATGCGATGCACGCTGTGGGCGATGCGCATCAGCTTGCGAATGTATTCGGCCCAGTGCGCGCTGAGCCGCCCATCCGGTTCGAAATGCGTACGCGTCGGATCCGGCAGAATCGACGCCAGAAACAGCGCCTGGCCGAGCGACAGCTCCTTCGCGCTCTCGTCGAAGTAGTACTCGGCCGCGTGCTCGATCCCGTAAATGCCGGGTCCGAGCTCGACGATGTTCAAGTAGATCTCCATGAGATCGTTTTTCGAAAGTCGTGCCTCGAGCAGCATGGTGAGAAGCGCTTCCTCCACCTTGCGTGAAAGCGTCTTCTCTTTGCCGAGGTAGAGGTTCTTCGCGAGCTGCATGCTGATCGTGCTCGCACCGCGCACGAAACGGCCGGCACGGATATCGTCCTTGAGCGCCGATTCCATGGCCCGGAAATCGAAGCCGCGATGGCGAAAGAAACCACCATCCTCGCAGACGAGCACGGCAATCTCCATCGTGCGCGGGAGCGCATCGTAGGAAATCCAATCGGGAGCACCGGGACCCGTGCGGATCGTCATCGGCAGGCCGTCGGGACCTTTGACCTCGCGGGACCACACCGAACGAAAGCGCTCGGGCGAGAGCTCGGACGGAGCGCCCGTGACGTGGCAGCCGTTCTCGACGTGCAATGTGACCTCGAGGGCGGACGGCCGAGCCGAATCGTATGAGACCGCGTGGTTGAGCGCGAACGTGCCCTCGAGCTTCACCCCGCGAGCAGCCGTCACGAGCGCCTCCGGAATCGATGCGAGCGCCGCGTCGCAGGCAGCGAGAGGCACGCCGCCTGCTGCACGCACCCGCGTGCCAGCCTCGTCGCGGACGAGCTCGACGGTCTCGGCGAACTTCACGTCACCCAGCGCTATTTCGGTATCGTTCAACCGCACCCGCGAGCCATCGAGCGCCACCTCGCCGTCGGCCCGAAAACCGAGCCGCAATCCGCGCACTTCGTGAGCGCTCACTTCGGGCCTGAGAAAGGAAACGTTTCCAAACGCACCCGTTCCGAACGCGCGCACGGCGCCGCCCTCGAGACTCAGTCGCAGGTGCGCCTCGATCGTCGCGTCCCGCGTGTGGGTGAGCCCGAGCTCGCCGTCGCGCACGCCGAGCGCCGCGAGGCTCACTGGGCCGCCTTCGAGCTCAAGCGAAGGCACGCCCGATACGAGCGGAAGCTTCCCGCGCAATGCGAGCGGCGTCGCTGCAGGCGCGACAGCGTCACTCCGCACGAATTCCGCGACGAGCTCGTCGTTGAGCCGCCGGAGGCTCGCGCGACTTGGACCGAAACCGAGGTGCTCGCCCCGATATGCAAGCGCCAGGCGCAGTGATTCCACCGCGAGCTCGGCGCCGTCGGGCAAAGCTTGCTTCGCAGCAGCGGCGACGGCCGGCAGGACCAATGCGACGCCGGCGTGCCCCGTGGACGGCACCGGCACGCTCAGCTGCGCGTGCGACCGAGTGGGCCGTAACGTGTCCAGATCGAGTGCGACAGCCGCCTCGGCAGCGCGGACAAGCTCGAGCTTTCCCGAACCGGCGTGCTGGAGCGTCGCTCGTCCTCCGCGGACCGACAAATGCAGACCTGGCGCCTCAGCCTGAAGTACATCGAGCGCCAGTCGGTCGCTCTTCTCGTCCCGGGTCGCGCCGAAGCCCCAGGTAGTGACAGAGCTTCCGCGCCCGTCGAAATCGCGAAGGTGGAGCGTCAAACCGTCGACTTGGAACGAACGCCTCCGTCCCTCGCCACTCCCGGTGTGTTCCGGCGCGACCTCGCGCTCGAGCTCGACGGGCGTGCCCCGCAGGGCGAGCCGTCCACCGTGAACCGCTACCGGGCGCTCACCGAACGGCACGTGGATCGCCTGGAGCATCCCCGTCACCCGGCCCGTGCGGCTCCGCAGCGCCACATCGAGCAGCCAAATCCCGTCCCAGCTCGGCCGAACACTCCCGACCTCGACTGCAAGACCGCGGCTAGCCGCCTTGGCGCTCACCTTCGAGCGTACGACGGGCCCGACCAGCGCGGCCGGCAACCCGAGCAGCACGACGGCGCCGGAAAGCGCCGCGACGACGCGAGCTCGAACGCTCAGGTCCCGCCACAGCGAGGTTACGGTCGGCACTCCGACCGGAGGCTAGCGCCGTCCTTCCAGCCGCGCGAATTCCCGAACGCCCCTCCCCGCAACCCAACAAAAATGCGCGCGGGCAGCGGTTGAGGTGCACCAATAGCGGACGACGCTAGCGACCGCCGTGCGACGTGCAAACGCCAAGGGGACGACCACGCAGCCATGGTCGTGACCCGACCAAATCACGAGCCGCAACGCACGGGACTCACGGCACGTCGGCACCGCCCGGAAGCCGTGCTCGCGGCGGGACCCCCTACTCCGCTGAGCCTGCATCGTCCCGCACGCGGGAGTGACGTGGAACTCAGACTGCCCGCGGCCCGCTCGTGAGCGGCCACGGCACGTGGACGGCACCAACGAGTACGCGAGCGGCGCGATCGTAGGCGCAGATCGCTCGAACAAAAAGCAAAAGGCCTCGAGGGTTACTCGAGGCCTAGCGCGGGAATTGGCTCGCTCAAGAGCAACAAAAAACAAAAGGCCTCGAGGGTTACTCGAGGCCTTTTGAGGAATTAACCCGGCAGCGTCCTACTCTCCCACAAAGTTGCCCTTGCAGTACCATCGGCTCCGAGAAGCTTGACTTCCGAGTTCGGGATGGGATCGGGTATGGCCTTCTCGATATAGCCACCGGAAACGTTGGGCATCCGACGCTTAGCCGACCCGAAGGTCGCTGCTTCTGCGCTCGGTTCGTCCGCGCACGACTCAAGTCGTGCTGCGTGGGTTACCAGCCGTACTCTCCGAAGAGAGCACAGGGGCAACCGCCGCCCGGACTCCGAACACCAACTGCAATGTTTGCCTTAGAGAATTAGGTCAAGCCGCACGGCCTATTAGTACCGGTGAGCTCCGCGCTTTGCAGCGCTTCCACATCCGGCCTATCAACCTTGTAGTCTTCAAGGGGCCTTTAGTGCCTTGCGGCAGGGATACCTAGTCTTGAGGCCAGCTTCCCGCTTATATGCTTTCAGCGGTTATCTGTTCCGAGCATGGCTACCCGGCTATGCCAGTGGCCTGACAACCGGAACACCAGAGGCTCGTCCACCCAG
>JAICUB010000014.1 GCA_025936045.1 Polyangiaceae bacterium
AGCCGTCGGCGCTCAGGATCGGGCCGAGTTCGGCGAGACGCCGGCCGAACGCGCCGCCCAGCTCGGCGGCTCGTCCGCGCAGCTCCTCGCGGTTACCGCGCACGGTGTTGATCTCGCCGTTGTGCGCGAGCATGCGGAAGGGCTGCGCGAGCTCCCACGTCGGAAACGTGTTGGTGCTGAAGCGCTGATGCACCATCGCGAGCGCGCTCACCATCGCGGGGTCGGTGAGCTCCGTGAAGAAGCCCGCGAGCTGCTCCGCGAGCAGGAGCCCCTTGTAGACGATCGTGCGCGACGAGAGGCTCGGCATGTAGAACGCGCCGCGCCCCGCCATGTTGCTCTCGCGCACGGTCCGCTCGGCCCATTTGCGGATCACGAAGAGCTTGCGCTCGAACGCGTCTTGGTCCTGCTCGGTCGAGCCGATGAACACCTGCTTGATCACCGGCGCGCTCGCCCGAGCCATCGGTCCGAGCGCGTTCTCGTTCACGCGGACGTCGCGCCAGCCGATGAGGCGCTGCCCGGTCCCGAAGATCTTGTCCTCGAGAATGTGCATGCAGCGACGGCGATCGTGTTTGTCGCGCGGCAAGAAGACACAGCCGACGGCGTACTTGCCGGCCTCGGGCAGCTCGACGTCGCTCGCCTCGCATTCGCGACGGAAGAACGGATCGGGCAGCTGAATCAGGATGCCGGCCCCGTCACCGGTCAGTGGATCGCAGCCGCAGGCGCCGCGATGCACGAGGTTCAAAAGAATATCGATGCCCTTCTTAACGATGTCGTGGCTCGCTTGGCCATTCGTTTGGGCGACGAAGCCGACGCCACAAGCGTCATGCTCGAACTGGGGGTCATAGAGGCCACGGCGGGGAGGTAGGGGCATGTGGGAAAAGCACCGCCCAGGGGTCAGAGGGGCGAGTGTGCCCGCGATTATATGCTGTAAGTGGCCCGAGGTCAGGCGGGTCTTTGCGTTCGTCCGCCGTGGCTAGAAACGTCGCCGAGAAGCGACTCGCGGGCCGGCCGCCGGCGCCGGGGCCTTCGCGCTCTCAGCCCGCCGGTCTCACCCTGAGTCAGTGGCGGGTTCGACGCTCGGCTTCGGCGCGAGCGCCGGAAACGGCGCGGGCCGCGGCGCGTCGGACCTCGCTCAGAATCAGCGCGCGCGGAGCCGGCACGTCAGGGACGATCAAGAGCTCGAGCACGAGGTCGGCCGAGGTGTCGTCCACCTTGCGGACCCGCCAGTTGGCATCGAGGCGCTTCACGTTGCCCTTCACCATGCGGCCGTGGATGACCTCGTCGCTGCCGACGAGCTTGGGCGCGTCGAAGCGAACCACCGCCCAAACCTTCGAGGCACCGTGCAGGATCGGCACTTCGAGATACACGTCCGTCTGCTGGCCCACCTTGCCGACCACGCGCGCCTTCTCGAAGCGGGTGATGATCTGCGAGTAGTGGGGGTAGTCGAGCAGCACCGCGCGAAGCGTGTCGTGGCTCGATTGCACCCGGGCTCTGGCCGCGCCCGCATCGAGCTCGGAGTTCGGGACCGGCACGTCGTAGCCCTGGATGTCCCGGCTGTCCGCGGCGCGGCTCGCGGCCGGGGCGGCTGCAAGGGCGAGGGCAAAGGCGGCGGCGACCAGGGACTTCGGACGGGCGAATGGGGCCATACAAGCACTTAATGCACGGCGCATGCCGTGCGGGCCCGCTGGAATGAGGCCGGATTTACGGGCACTTGAAGCGTTTTCTGGCAGCGCCACCCCGACGAGTGACGCACCAGCGGCACACCCGTTACGCTATTCCGTGCGGTCCGGGTCACTGGCGGGGCCGGCGTCGAGCGGACCAATCGTGCAGGTGCCGGCGAACTGAACGCCTTTCTCGATGTGCACCTCGGGGGCGTGCAGCGTCCCCGTGGCCCGCGCCGGGACGTAGAGCTCGATCGAATGAGCTGCGCGCACGCTGCCCTGCAGAACGCCACCTTTGACGATCACCGTGCCGACTTCGATCTGCGCGTCGACGTCTGCGCCGTCGCCGATGACGAGCGCGTCGTCGCCGCGGATCTCGCCGCGGAAGCTGCCGTCGATGCGTACGCGCCCCTCGAAATGCAGCTTGCCCTCGAAGTGTGTGCCTCGCCCGAGCAGGGCGGTGAGCTCCGTGGAAGGAAGGGCGGACGCCATGAGGGCGCCATCCTAGCGCGGGGTGACACTCCCGCGTCTACTTCCACCAATGCAGGGTCGCGAGCTCGTGCGGCATGGCCGTCGGGCTCGCGTTCGGGTCGACGCCCTGCACGATGATTTCGCCGTACGGTCCCGTTTGGGGTCGATCCGGCGAGACCAGGTAAAGCTCCGTGTGCCACGAGGCTTGGGGGACGTCGCCGAAGTCCACCCCATCGATGCCGCTCGCGGCGGCAAAGGCGTCGCGCCCGAGCGGGTCGTCGTGGACCGCCTCGACCCATGCGTTCGTGAGGGCGCCGTCGGCGTCGTACGTTGCGGCGGCGTTGGCGAGTTCGTCGATGTGAACGCGCCCGTCACTGCTCGTGATGCGAAGCGGTACCCGCATCCCGACCCCGCCGCTCCCCAAGCAAGCGCTCGTGGGTGCGCCGACCGACGTCGTCACCGTCACGTCACCCGTGTCGCTCCAGGCGCCCGGAAGCGGATCGGGACCGAGGAGAGCGGCCATGCTCGTCACGACCTCGTTCGGGCTCGCGCCGTTCAGCGCTGCGTCCCGTTCGTCGGGCGCGAGCGGCCGCGTATAAGGTTCGCAGGCGTCGTCCGGGAACTTCGCGACGAGAGGCGCGTACACGTAGCGAGGTCCGGAAGCCACGTCGCTGTCGCTCGGCTCGTAGCTCGCGTCGATGAGTCTCACGTCGAAAGAGCCGCGCACCCCTTGCGGCCACAAAACCATGCTGACGCCGAATTCCCCGGCGAGCGGCGCCGGCCACGGGTCAGGGTGCAGCATGAGCGAGCCGAAGCCCTCCCGGAGATCGACGGTGCCCTCGAGTGTCGGCACGAGGGCTCCTAGGTACGAGTGCATGACCCCGCCGATCGAAATTGCTTGGTCGGCGGTCGAGAGCGTAAAGCCCACGTTCGCGCGGAAGTACTCGGGACAATTCGACGCGACGAGAGGGGTCACCTCGTCCACGCCGAGCAACGTCAGCTCGACATGAACGCTGGTGTGCGGATCGTAGCCGGTCGCCGGCTCTCCCGCGGTTTCCGTGGGTGTCCACACGAGGGGCGCGTCGAAGACCTGATTCATCAGATCCACCTCGGTGAAGCCCTTCGCGCGGGCGGTGTCGACATCGAGCGGCGTCACGCTGCCGTTCTGACAGCCGCCCCCGCTGCCGAAGTCCGAGGTCTGCCCGCCTGCGATCGGAAGCTCCGCGCAGCCCGTGCAGAGCGGGCCGCTCGTCTCGCCGTTCCCCGCCGGCGCGCCCTGCGAGCTCGCGCACGCGCCGCCGAGTAGCCCCGCGACGAGTGCCGCAGCGCTCGTGTAGGCCCTGCCTTTTCTCCTCCCGATGTCCTGCATGCAAGGAAGGTGGCATTCCGCGAGTCGCCCGACAATGCCTGATCTGCACATCTGGGACATGGAACGCTCGTGCATGTGCTAATTAGAACATGATGCCACGTAATTCCAGGCTGTTACGTGTGACAAAAAGTGGTCGTCCGCGGCATGACACGAACGAGGCCCTCGACTTCGAGCGCGTCGCCTCGGAGCTCGTGAGAAGCGTGCGCGGCAACGCGTCGCGCGCTCGGGTCAGCCGTCGCGGTGGCTATCGCAGCAACAGCGTGAGCCGCTGGGAGGCGGGCACGGCGTTTCCGACGGCCGCTCGCTTTCTCTCCTTGTTGAACGAGCTCGAGCCCGAGCGGCCGCCGTACGTGGAGCGCTTCTTCGTGCGGCGGCCTGCCGTATTCGAGACGCTCGATCCGACGTCACCCGCCGGAGTCGCGGCCTTCCTGCGCGAATTGCGCGGCAAGACGCCCATCGTCGCCATCGCGCGCGACTCGGGTTTCAACCGGTATAGCGTGTCGCGCTGGCTCGAAGGGCAGGCGGAGCCTCGACTGCCCGAATTTTTGTGTCTGGTCGAGACCCTGAGCCGGCGACTGCTCGACTTCATCGCGTGCGTGAGCGATCCGCGGCGAGTAAATTCGGTCGTTCGCGCCTGGGAGCGTCTCGAACTCGCGCGCTCACTTGCCTACGACCTACCTTGGTCGCACGCGGTTCTGCGCGCGCTCGAGCTGGACAGCGGGGCGCGCCAGCACCAAAAAGCCTGGCTGGCCGAACGGCTGGGCATCGGCGTCGCGGAGGTATCGGCGGCGCTCCGGGCACTCGTCGCGAGCGGTCAGGTCCAAAGAAGCGGCGGGCGGTACCGCATCGAGCGCATCCTGAACGTGGATACGAGTCGTGAGCGGACGCGTGCCCAGGGGCTGAAAATCGCGTGGACCCGAACGGCGTTCGAGCGCATGCAGGCGGGCGCGCCGGGGGCATACGGGTACACGCTTTTCGCCGTCTCGCGCGCGGATCTAGCGCGCCTGCGCGAGCTCCACCTCGAGTACGTGCGGGCGATGCAATACCTCATCGGTGAGTCTTCGCCGGGCGAGTGCGTCGGGTTGTATTGCGCGCAGCTTCTGGATCTGGCCGCGAAGGATAACGTCTTCGGCGCGTAGCGTCGCGAGCGGGGGCGGCGGCGTTCGCTCTCGCCAAGCCAGGGCATAAAGGTAAGAATGCGTTCGATGCTTGGTCGCGCTTTCGGCGTGCTCGCCTTTGCCGGGCTGCTCGCCGTGTCTCCACGAGCGCCTGCCCAGACGGCGACGTCCGATCGAGTCGAGCAAGACGCGCGCGCCGCCGGCGGGGAGTCCAAGAAGCCCCTCCCGTGGCACGACTCGTCGTTGCTCTGGGTGCAGCGCGCGAGCACGCAGACGCTCGGTGTCGGGCCGAGGCCGCTGAGCCCGAACCCTTACTACGATTGGGTGTTCTACCTGCGTCCGCGCTACTACTTCTGGGAGAACGACACGTCTTCCCTCGGCGTCCGAGGGCAACTCGAGCTCGACCACGAGTTTACCAACAGCGATACGACGACGGAAAAGCACGAGACGCTGTTGGCGGACACGGTCCTCGCGCTCGTGCCCGAACACGCCTTCGTCGCGCAGGGCGAATACCTGACGCTGCTTTCACTGAGCTTGCCGCGCGTCGTGCTTCCGACCGCCAAGGCGAGCTACAACGCGGGGAACCTCGCGCAGGTCGGCGTGCGGGCCTTCCTGTTGCAGGATTTGCCGCTGCGCGAGAACGAGTCGTGGTTCCCGCGCGCGCGCCTCGCGCTGCGGGCGGGCTATTCGTATCAGTTCGCGCGTTACGTCGTGCCCGAGCTTTCGAGCTTGAACCAGGTGCGCATGGATCTCGAGGGCCATAGCGTCTCGAACAATCAAATCGCGGGCGCCGCGCTGCCCGAGCACCTCTTCGTCTTCCATGGGCTCGCGGGCGCGGACATTTGGCGCAACGTCGTCGGTTTCGACGCGGAGTTCGGGCTCGATCCCGCGATCAAGTTTCCACTTCGAGAGCACACGGTGCTCGATTTTCCACTGACGGGTCCGTACGACGTGCAAACCGTCGACCGCCCGCAGCGCTACGGCGTGCTGACGCTGCTCGACGTTTACGTGGAGGCGCGCGCTTTGGAGAACGCCTTCCACGTCGCGCTCGGCTACGAGAACATCACGAACCAGCTCGCACCGGCCGGCAACCACCGAAGCCCACTTTGGAGCCCGGACGCGCACTTCTATCTGCGCTTGGAGTTCGTCCCGGATCTCTTGGTCGAACCGCCCGCTCCCACGGCGCCGCGCGCGGGCCCGGCGCCCGGCCGCAACGTTGCAAGCTTGCGCTGAGCCGCCTCGTTCGCAAGGACCGCTCGGCCGGCGCGACACCGACGGCTGATTTGTCGAACAGGGCGGTGGGCAGGCTATGCTGTAGAGCGTGGCACCCGTGTCGAGCGACCCGCCGCACTCCTCGAAGGCGGGCGTGATTGTCGTGGCCGACGACGACCGGCTCACGCGCGAGCTCTTGGCAGGCATGCTGCGTTCGCGCGGCCACGAGGTCGAAGTGGTCCCGGACGGCCAGGCGGCGGTCGAGCGCGTCGCGCGCGGCGGTGTCCACCTCGTGTTGCTCGACGTGCTGATGCCGCGCCTCGGCGGGCTCGAGGCCTGCCGGCTGCTGAAGGGCATGACGAGCGGCGCGTTTTTGCCCGTCGTGCTCGTGACCGTGAAAACCGACAGCCAGAGCCGAGTGGAAGGCCTTAAAATCGGCGCCGACGATTACGTGTGCAAGCCGTTCGACGAGAACGAGCTCATGGCGCGCGTCGAGGCGATGCTGCGCATCAAGCGCCTACACGATCACGTCGCGGATGCTCGGCAGCGCCTCGAGCAGCTCAGCATTCACGACGACCTCACCGGCCTCTACAACTATCGCCATCTCCAGGTTCGGCTCGGCGAGGAGTACAAGCGCGCCGAGCGGCACCGCGAATCTCTCGCGTGCATGGCCATCGACATCGACCGCTTGCAGCTGCAGAACGAGGTGGGTGGTCGTACGCACGGCGACCGCGTGCTCCGGCACGTCGCAGACACCGTTCGCCGCACGATCCGCGACGGCGACGTGCTTGCTCGTTTCGGTGGCGATGAGTTTCTAGCGGTGCTCCCCGGCTTGCACTTCTCGGGTGCCGTGGCCGTCGCCGAGCGTTTTTTCCGGGATTTACGCGAGCGCCCGCTCGCGAGCGAACTGGCCCGCACACATCCGGTGACCGTGTCGGTCGGAGTGGCCCTTTTCCCCTCGCGCGACGTGAGAACACGGGACTCCTTGCTCCGGTCGGCCGACCTTGCGTTGGGCATGGCTAAACGCGAGGGTGGCGGGCGCGTTTGCGTCTACCAGCAGGAAGGCCAAATCTACACACCCCTCGTCGGCAGTCCGGGGGAGGGATCCGAAGGACGAGGCTGAGGCGATGGAGGCGAGTATCCGGCCGGGTGAGCTCGGCGGCCCGAGCATGGAGGCGGCGCCGCCGCGCGTGCTCGTGGTGGATGACGAGCCCGGGCTCCGTCGCGCGCTGACGCGGCTGCTGCAGGCGAACGGCATCAGCGTGCGCACCGCCGATGACGGCGCGATGGCGATGGATGTGCTCGCGGAGGAAGCGTTCGACGTAGCGCTCGTCGACCTGATGATGCCGCGCATGAACGGCCTCGAGCTCCTGCAGCACATCAAGAAGCGGCATGCGGGGACGCAGGTCGTCTTGATGACGGCGTTCGGCGACGTAGAGACGGCGGTGCAGGCGGTGCGCGCGGGCGCGCATCACTTCCTGACCAAGCCGTTCCGGTCGAACGACGAAGTGGTGCTCGCGATCGCGAAAGCCGCCGAGCACCGGCGGCTCGTGGACCATGCGGCGATGCTCGAGCGGCGGCTCGAGCAGATGCAGAAATTCGGCGGCCTGATCGGCAATTCGCCGAAAATGCAGGAGGTGTATCGGCTCGCGCTCGGCGTCGCGACCACCGCCTCGACCGTGCTCATCCTCGGCGAAAGCGGGACGGGCAAGGAGCTCACCGCGCGCGCGATCCACCAGCATTCGGCCCGTTCCCAGAAGCCGTTCGTGCCGGTCAACTGTTCGGCGATTCCGGTGGACCTCGTCGAGAGCGAGCTCTTCGGCCACGTGAAGGGCGCGTTCACCGGCGCGACGACGTCGCGGCCCGGCCTGTTCGAGGTGGCCGACTCGGGTACGCTGTTTCTCGACGAAGTCGGGGATCTGCCGCCGCTCGCTCAGGTGAAGCTCCTGCGCGCGCTGCAAGAGGCGGAAATCAAGCGCGTCGGTTCCAACGAGACGAAGACCGTCGACGTGCGCGTGGTTGCCGCGACCAACGTCGACTTGAAGACGCGCATCAACGAGGGGCGCTTTCGCGAGGATCTCTATTATCGGCTGAATGTCGTCGCGATTTCGCTGCCACCGCTGCGCGAGCGTCCCGAGGACATCCCGTTGCTCGCGCAGCACTTCGTGACCAAATACGCCGAGCGCGCGAACCGGCCCGTTCGCACGATCAGCCCCGCGGCGATGGAAATCTTGAAGGCGGCATTGTGGAAGGGCAACGTGCGGGAGCTCGAGAACGCGATCGAGCACGCGGTCGTATTCTGCACGGGTGAGAGCGTCGAGCCGCGCGACCTGCCGGACACCGAGCAGCCGAAGCGCGACACGCCCGTGCCGCACGTGAACGGCGACGCCGCCCTCGGCGAGCTGCCGTTTCCGGTCGCCAAGGCGCGCGCGCTCGCGGCGTTCGAGGCGTCCTACTTCCAGGGTGCGCTCGATCGCGCGGGCGGCAACGTGTCGGAAGCGGCGCGACTTTCGGGTCTCGACCGCTCGAACTTCCGGCGTGCGGCCCGCCGCGCGGGCGTGAAAATGCGCGACGAAGGCGGCTAGGCCTCGGCGGGACCCCTTCTCCCGACGGAAGGGGGTGGCGCAAGCCATTCACACTGAAATTTCGGCTGGCGAGAGCCCACGGATTTGTTCATGGTCGACGCCTAAGAGCTAAGGTGCGCCGACCGTGCAGGCCGATACTTTGGAGCAATCGCTCGTCATTCCACCGGAAGTCCGGCGTGGTGTTCGTCGTCGACGCTGGACGGCAATCGCAGTGGTGGCCGTGCTCGCGGCGGCGGGCGCCGCCTACGGCGTGGTTCGCAACCGCCCCGTGCCGACGCAGTACCGAACGACGCTGGTCGAGCGCCGTACGATCATCCGCGTCGTGGAAGCGACCGGGCACGTCGACGTCTCGACGCGCGTCGACGTGAACTTGCCGGAGGAGGGACGGCTCGTCGAGCTGTTCGTGAAATCGGGTGATACGGTGAAGGCGAATCAACCGCTCGCGCGGCTCGACCAGCGCGCCGCGGTGATCGGCCTGCAAAGCGCGCAGGCGAACGTCGCCGCCGCGGGCAGTCGTGTGCTCGAAGCCGAGACGGCGCTCGCCGCGGCAACCGAAGCACGCGCCCGTACCGAGCGCCTCCTCGCGAAGGAGCTCGCGAGCGCCACCGACCTCGAAGCGGCGCGCTCCGCCGAGTCGAAGGCGCGCGCCGCGGTCGCCACGGCGCGCGCGGATCGTTCGGCCACGAGCCAGGGGCTCAAGTCGGCCGAGCTCACGCGCTCACTCACGACCATCGTCTCGCCCATCGACGGCGTCGTGCTCGACGCGCCGACCTCGCTCGGCCCGACGGTGACCCCGGACAGGAAGGCGCTCTTCGTCGTCGGCTCGGCGCTCGAGACACTGCGCGTCGATGCCGACGTCGCGGAGGCCGAAGTCGGGCGCCTGCATCCGGGGCAGCTCGCGCACTTCACGGTGCCCGCGTTTCCGGGGAAGAACTTCGACGGGCGGGTCGTGCGCATCGGTATCGACGCCGCGCGCACGAGCTCGGCGGTGCGTTACCCGGTGGAGCTCAGCGCCGACAATCACGAACGCGCGCTCCTGCCGGGCATGACGGCCACCGTCACCATCGAGGTCGACCGCGCCGAAAATGTGCTTGCCGTACGCGAGGCCGCGCTCAGGTTCCGCCCCGAAGGGACGAGCGAGGGCGCGCCGCGCCACACGGTGTGGAGCACCACGCCCAAGGGGCTCGAGGCGATCGCGGTGAAGCCGGGTTTGTCGGACGGCGCCTTCACCGCGGTCGAACCCGAGCCGCCCGCGCTCCTGCCTGTCGGCACTCGGCTTGCGCTCGGCGTGATCGCGACCGAAGGGCAAAAGAGCACCGGTCCCGGCATCAAGCTCGGGAAGTGAGCATGCCGACGCCGGTGATCGAGACGCTTGGCCTGTCCAAGGTGTACCAGGGAAGCGTGGGCGGCGTCCCGGTGCTCTCGCACGTCGATCTCACCATCGAGTACGGAGAAGTGGTCGCCTTGCGCGGTCCCTCCGGCTCGGGCAAATCGACGTTGCTCAACATTCTCGGCTGCCTCGATCGACCGTCGCGCGGGCGTTACGTGCTCGGCGGCTCGGACGTGTCGGGGCTCACGCGCGAGGAACAAGCCTGGGTGCGGCTCCATTACATCGGCTTCGTCTTTCAATCGTTTCATCTGCTCGCGCACGCCACGGCGCTCGAGAACGTGACGCTGCCGCTCCACTACGCGGGCGTCCCGCGCGGGCGCGCCGACGAGACAGCGCGCGATCTGCTCGCCCGCGTCGGCTTGAGCCATCGGGGCAGTCATTTTCCGGCTCAGCTCTCGGGCGGCGAGCGACAGCGCGTCGCGATTGCGCGCGCCCTCACGGCGCGCCCACCGCTGCTCCTCGCGGACGAGCCCACGGGCGCCCTCGACACCAAGACGGGCGCCGAGATCATGCGTCTCCTGCTCGATCTGCACAAAGAGCGCGGCACGAGCATCATTCTCGTCACCCACGATCCGGTCGTCGCCGACTACGCGGACCGGCAAATCTTTCTGCGCGACGGCAAGGTCGTGGACACCGAGGAGGCCCAAGTTGGCGCTCGGGCGTGAGACCTGGCGCCTCGCGCTGAAGCTCATCGTCCGCCAGCCCGGACGCAGCGCGCTCACGATGCTCGGCCTCGCGATCGGCGTCGGCGCGTTCATCGCCATGGTGAGCTTCGGCGAGGGTGCGCGCAAATCCGTCGTGGCGCAGTTCGAGGTGCTCGGGACGAACCTGATCAAGGTTCAAAATACGACGCCCGCGGTGAATCCGAGAGCGCGGCCGTCGATCCCCACGGGCGACAACGAGGTGAAGCTCATCCGACGTGAGGCGACGACGGTGGCCCAGGTCGTGCCGGTTGCGCGGCGCGCCGCGTCGGTCGCGTGGGGGGGCGAGCAGCGCCCGTCGTACGTGAACGGAGTGACGCCGGGCTACCTCGGCCTTCATTCGTGGGACGTCGCGGCGGGCGGCAACTTCGACGCCTCCGACCTGACGGAAGCCGCCAAGGTATGTCTCCTCGGTAAAACGAACGTGAAGGAGCTCTTCGGTGATCGCGACCCGCTCGGTGAAACCGTGACGCTCGCCGGCATGATGCCGTGTCGCGTCGTCGGCGTCCTCGCGGAAAAGGGCTTCTCGACGAACGCGGCCGACCTCGACGACATCGTGCTCGTGCCGGTCACGACGTACAACGCGCACCTCACCGATCGGCCGATTTACGCGTATATCGAGGTCGAGCCGCTCACCAAGGACTTGCTCGACAGCGCGCGCGCCGAGATCACGGACATCCTGCGGCGCGGCCACGGCCTCGAGGACGACGAGCCCAACGACTTCAGCGTATCGAGCCCGCTCGAGGTAATCCGCGCCGCCGACCGCACCGCGCGCATCCTCGGTACGCTGCTCGCCGCGATCGCCGGCGTGTCGCTCCTCGTCGGCGGCATCGGCATCATGAACATCCAGCTCGTCTCCGTCGCCGAGCGCACCGAGGAGATCGGCGTCCGCGCGGCCATCGGCGCGTCACCTTCGCAAATCCTCACGCAATTCCTGATCGAGGCGCTCATCCTCACCATGCTCGGCACGTTCGTGGGCGTCACGCTCGGCATCGGCGTTGCAACGCTGGTTGCGCAGAACATGGGGTGGCCACGTGTGATTTCGCCGTCGGGCGTGCTGTTCTCAGCCGGTTTCGGCATCGCGGTCGGCATCCTGTTCGGTTATTTGCCGGCGCGCCGCGCCGCTCTTTTGGATCCGATCCATGCCCTGCGCCGCCAATAGACTCGCCCTTTTCGCCGTTTCGTCCGCTCTGGCGCTCGCTCCGCGCGTCGCGCGAGCGGAGGTCGTGAGGCTCGAGGATCTCGAAGTGCTCGCGCTCAAAAATCGCGGCTCGCTCATGGCGGCGCACGCTCGGGTGGGGCAGTCGGAGGCGCGTATCGAAGCCGCGAAAGTGCCGTACCATCCGACGCTCGACGCGAAAGCGGACGTGAGCGCCTCGCCGGGTGGAAAGCTCATTACCTTACCCCCGCAGTTTACGGGCGACGTCACCTATTACGTCGGCGCGTCCCGCTCGATCGATCAGCAAGGCGCGTTCACACCCATCCCTCGCTACGAGGCAGGGCTCAACTTCATGAGCCGTCTCTACGACTTCGGGCGAACGGCGGCATCGGTGCGCGCCGCGCGGGCGGATCGAGAGGCGTCGCTCGCGGGTGAGAAGTCCGAGCGGCTTTCCGTCACGGGCGAAGTGCGCGCGGCTTATCTCGGCTGGCTCGTCGCGGACGGCACACGCGCCATCCTCGCGCAGAGCGCGGCCGACTCGACGACGCTCCGCGCGTCGGTCGAAGCGCACGTCGCGGAGGGAGCGCGACCGGGTGCGGAGCTCGCCTCGGCCCGCTTCGACGAAGCGAGGGCCAAGCTCGATCTCGAACGAAGCGAGAACGATCTCGTCTCGGCGCGGCTCGACCTCGAGCAGGCGAGCGGCGCGACGCTCTCGGCTAGCGCAGAGCCGGATCGGGGGCTTCTCGAGCGTCTGCCGCCGGTCCCCGCCGGCACCACCACGCACCCCGACGTGAACGCGCTCGAGCGACGACGTGACGCGGCGCTCGCCGCGGCCGATGCGCACGGCTACGCGCACGCTCCCGTCATCGCGGTTACTGCCAACGCCGGGGTGCACGGCCAGCAGGGGTCGCTCCTGTTCCCGCTCTATCAGGCGATGCTCGCCGTGACCGTCCCCGTGCTCGACGGCGGACTCGAATCGGCCTCGGCCGCGCAAGCATCAGCGCAAGCGAACGAGTTCAACGCCCAGGCGCGCGAAATGCGTGAACGGGTCACGGTGCAAAATCAGCGCTCGCGCGCCAATCTCGAAAGCGCCGAGCGGCGGCTCGGCATCGCAGCGCAGCTCGTCGCCGCGGCCGACGACTCGGTGAAGCACGCGGTCGATCAGCACGACCTCGGCGACGGCACGCTCGACGCGGTCGTCCAGGCGCGGATTCAGGCGGCGCGTGCGCGGCTCGAGGTGCTCACGGCACGGGCGGAACGAGCGCGCGCCGTGCTCGAGTTGAACGCAGCCGTCGCGCACTGAAGAAGGGGCGTTCGCGGCGAGCGCGCCGCAACGGCGCCGCTTGGTCAGGAGATTTCGGCGTCGGAGGAGGTCGGCGACGAGTCCGGCGCTGAATCCGGGGAGGAATCGGGCGACGAGTCCGGCGCTGAATCCGGGGAGGAATCGGGCGACGACGAGAAGTCTTCCGAATCTGACGACAAGGGCGGCTCCGACGACGATGAGCCTGACGACGTCGAGCTCGAGGACGGCGAGCTCGACGTCGGCGACACGCGCGCTTCATCGTCGAGGCGCTTTTCGATGCTGGCGAGCGCGTTCATGATCGACTCGTTCACGAGCTGGATGATGACGGGCAGCTGGCCCTTGAGCGCCTCGTAGTAGCGCTGGCGTTCGGTCGAGTGCACGATCGCGGGCGGGTAGCCGCCTCGAAGGAGCACGATGTTCATCAGCAGGCGCGAGACCTTGCCGCTGTCCTGTGCGAACGGGAACACCCGCAAGAGATCGTAGTGAACGCGCGCGCCGACGCGGAGCGGGTTCTTCATCTTCTTGGCTTCGGGACCGTTCAGCCAATCCATGATTTGCCGCACGCGGTAGGCGATCTTGTCGGGCGCGGCGTACTCGTGGAAGTAGAGGCGGTGTTGCGGAATGTCCTTCCGATATTTCACCGTCTTCACGTCGCCCTCTTCGGGATGCAACATCACGAACAGGCGCTTGACGACGTCGACGTTGAGCGGGACGCGCTTGCGCTCGCCGAGATCGCGCACGTACGCGATCGCCTGGCGATGCCGGCGGATCTCCTCGCATACCGGCTGCATGCTCGAGTCGGGCGTGGCCGTGGATGAGGGATCCATCGCGGCGCGGAGCTCTTGGAACGTGTAGACGACGCCCTCGAGCGCACTGTCGTGGTGGATCCACGACATCTCGAGCGTCTCCTCGTATTCCTTCTTCAGCGCTTCGGGAGCGACGGCGAGCCGCTCGAGAATGCGCCGGTAGCGCTCTTCGACGCCCTCGGCGACCGGTGGGAGCGGCAGCGCGGGCGGCGGCGGCGTGCGCTTTTCCACGGTGGGTAGCGGCGGCGGCGATACGTTCCGCCCCGCGGCATCGACATGCCGCACCCCGACGAGCCGGTGCACGGTCGGCAAGCTCGGGCCCGTATGGCGCGTCGTGCCGGCCTGGTTCGGAATCGCGGCGGGGTCGTACACACGGGTCGTGCCCATGCGCAGGCCGTCCATCTTCTGGGCCGCTCGCGTCGCGCGCGCGACTTTGCCTTCACGCAGCCGACGGGCGGCCTCACGTTCGGCGCGTAGGCGTTCCCGCTCGGCTTCCTTCGCCTTGCGGTAAGCCTCGCGTTCGGCTTCGCGACGCGTGCGCTCCTCTTCTTTCGCGCGGCGGGCCGCTTCCTTCTGTGCTTCACGCTCGGCGATCAGACGCTTGCGCTCGGCTTCCTTCTCGGCCTTCTCACGCGCGCGTTCGGCTTCGGCTTCCTTCTTGAGCCGGGCTTTCTCGGCAGCCTCTTGTGCCTTGAGCTTCTCGCGTTCCTTGGCTTGCTGGGCCTTTTCGCGCTCGCGCTCTTTGAGCTGGCGCTCTTTTTCCTTGGCCTTCAGGGCTTGTTCGCGCTCGCGTTCCTTGGCTTGCTGGGCCTTTTCGCGCTCGCGCTCTTTGAGCTGGCGCTCTTTTTCCTTGGCCTTCAGGGCTTGGTCGCGCTCGCGCTCCTTGGCTTGCTGGACCTTTTCGCGCTCGCGCTCTTTGAGCTGGCGCTCTTTTTCCTTGGCCTTCAGAGCTTGCTCGCGCAGGAGCTTGGCCTTTTCGGCTTGCTTTTGCTTCGCGAGCTGCTTTCCGGCGGCCTTGGCGGCAGCCTTCTTCACGGCAGCCTTCTTGGCAACGGCCTTGGCCTTCACCGGCTTGCGGGGGGGCTTTGCCTTGGCCTTCGGCTTGACGGCCGGTCGCGCGCTTCGCGCGGCAGACTTCGTCCGTCCACCTTTTGCTGCACGCGCGGTGCGCTTGCCTGTGGCCTTAGTGCGCTTCTTCGGCTGAGTCTTGCGAGCTGACATTGAACGGCTTGAGGCGCGGCCCATGGCCGAGGGATGCGCCAAAACCTGTTGTGAAGTTCAGTGTTTGCAGCCGGCCGGCCGCTCGGGTCGGTTCTGATCCAAGAGTACCTGCGCCCTTAGGCCGCGAATCCGAGCGCAAGCTAGTCGCGCCAGACGCAACACGTCAAGGCAAAGCAGCACCGTCGCCTACGGACTCCGGCCGGCTAGCCAGGATGACCAGGGCCTATTAACCGAAGTAATCCGGAAAGATCTCGCTGTTTGCCAGGGGGCCGGCGCGCACAGTGAGAACTTCCGCACCCGTAGCGGTGACCAAAATCGTATGCTCGAACTGCGCAGAGAGGCGGCCGTCGGCGGTCACGGCCGTCCACTCGTCGTCGAGAATCTTCACCTCGTGTGTGCCGAGGTTGATCATGGGCTCGATAGTGAAGGTCATGCCGGCTTTGAGCCGCATGCCCTTCCCACGCGTCCCGTAGTGGGCGACCTTGGGCTCGTCGTGGAACTTGCGGCCGATGCCGTGCCCGACGAAGTCCTCCACGACCGAGCACCCGCGCGCTTCCGCGAACTCTTGAATCGCGGCGCCGATGTCACCGAGCCTCGCGCCGGGCCGCACCTCGGCGATGCCGAGCTCGAGCGAGCGTCGCGCCACCTCCGTCACGAGCTTCGCTTCTTCGCTCGGCTTGCCGACGTAGAAGGTGGCCGACGTGTCACCGTGGAAGCCGCGATAGATGTGCGTGATGTCGACGTTGACGATGTCGCCGTCCCGCAGCGGACGTTGCGACGGAATGCCGTGGCACACGACCTCGTTGAGCGAGGTGCAGATGCTCTTCGGAAATGGCGGGCTGTCGCCGTTGCGATAGTTGAGCGGCGCGGGCTTCGCGCCCTTTTTCAGCGTGTCTTCGTGGACGAACTGATTGAGCTCGTTCGTCGTGATGCCGGGGCGGATCAGCTCGGCAACCTTCGACAGCGAGTCGCCCGCGAGGCGCCCGACTTCACGCATCGCGTCGATCTCACGCGTGCTTTTGATCTCCACCGAGCTCGAACGAAAATGCAGGTCCAACGCCATGTCTCCTAGCCGACGGGATCCATTCTACCTCAGCAACCTGAGTCCTGCATCGCGCCCGATGGCGGCGCGCATGTCGGGCGTGTCGGGCTCGCAGCGGAAGTGGAGGGTGGCCACGCGACCGTCGCGGTAGTGCCGGCCGAAGACGATGAGGCGCGAACCGACCCAGTGCGCGCCGGCGCCGTCCACCCAGGTGTAAGAGGGGTTCGTCGCCGGAACGTTGAGCAAAATCGGGCCGGCAGGCCTGTCGCCGACGAGGGCGGAGCCGATGGGGTCGAGGGTGAGCTCGTACGCGCCGTGGTGCTGGACGCCGCCGACGCGCGACACCGTCACCACGCGAGCCGCGACGACGAACTCCGCGAGCCGCGTACGGTCCCTGAGCTTCGGGTCCTTGGCCGGCGTGCGGCCCTCCGGGTCGAAACCGAACACAGCGGGGGCGAGCACGTCGTCGAAGAGCACGGCGGCTTCCGGCGAGTAGCTCGGAAGCGAGCTCGCGGGGGATGCGGCGTCGTCGTGGCCCGCGGCGCAGGCGGTCGCCGCGAGCACGAGCAACGTGGCGGCGAGGCGGCGCCGCGCGAGCGAACTGAGAGAAGGCACAGGGAGAGGGTGTTTGCGGAGAAGGGTGTTCGCGAGAACGTCCGAAGACGGTACGCGGCCTACGCGTAGCACGCCTCGAAGCGGAAATAAGGTGAACATCGAAGGCGGCTGGCGCGTATAACGATCGGCCGCTTGAGCGGGCATAAAGCCCGGTGTTAGGTTGTCGCGGCCGGGACTCGGAAGACGCAGGAAGGATATCCAAATGAGGCTCATGTCTTGGGCGGCCATCGCCGTCCCCACTTTTGCACTGGCAGCGCTGGTGAGCGTCCCCGTCCACGCCGAAAAGGCGGGGGGCGAAAAGGCGGCCAAGGGTGGCGGTGGTCCGGGTGCCGTGAGCAAGCGGATCGGGCTCGCGCCGGAGGGCCTCAAGTTCGGGATGAGCCTCGAGGCGATCGCGAAGCTCTACGACAAGGTTTTGGACGACGAGTACCTGCCTCTCTACAAGAAGGCGGCCCCTGGTCCCGAAACCGAAGCGCTCGACGCCGAGATCAAGCAACGCAAGGCGGAGGTGCGACGCAGCCGCGTCGACTTCGGGCAAACGCCGACGGGCGTCGATCAGACGGCGCTCAAGGGCGAGTACAGCTACGCCAACGGCGAGAGCATGGCGCGCCTCACGCTCCGGAGCGGAACCGAGCGCTACTTCTTCTTCTTCAACGATCGCCTCTGGAAGGTCTACGACGAGCACAAGCTGAAGAAGGGCTCTGCGCTCGGTGAGGACTACGCGTCGGCGATCAAGGTGCTGACCGGCAAGTACGGCGCGCCCCCGAAGAAGGTGCCGGCGAATTCCGACAAGGAGCAGTACTTCGACGAGTCGGTGTGGACGACGCCCGACATGGTGATTCGCGCGATCGATCGCGACTCGATCCTCGCGGTGGTGTACGCGGAGCGTGACGTGCAGGAGGATCTGCCGAAGCGCCGGCGGAACCACCCGAAGAACGTGACCGCGATGGATCCGGACGTCGCGAACGCGCTGAAGAAGAACGAGCCGCCGCCAGGTCCCTCGAAGGACAAGGGCGACAAGAAGGGCGGCAGCAAGCCGCCGAAGAAGTAGCGCGCGCTGTTTGCGCGCGGCCCGCCCGGGCGCGAGCTAAACGAGTAGCTCCGCGCCCGGCGGCAGCAGCGGCCCCGCGGTGATCTCGATCTTCAGATCGGGAAAGTGCGCGGTGAGCACCGGTTCGAGCACGCGACGGCGCGCGAGCGTGTTGCCCGGACATCCGCAGAAGCGCCCCGTGAGATGGAGCGAGAGTGAGCGCTCGCCTAGCGCCACCAAGTGAAGCTGCCCGCCGTCGGCCCGGACGAGCGGGCCCACGATTTCGCGGACGATCTCCAGGATCTGGTCCCGCGAGGCGCCCATCAGTGAAGGGGAGCCTAGCACGCTCACGGCGCGATTTGCCGGGCTGAGCTTGCAGCGGGTCCGGCCCTTGGGCTAGAAGCCGCTGGCGGACCACCCCTCGGGTGCTAGCGTTCCGCCCCCAACGTCGAAGGACAATCCATGGTTCAGATCCGCCTTGCCCGGCACGGCACCAAGAAGACGCCGTTTTATCGTATCGTCGTTGCCGAGCATCGCCGTCCGCGTGACGGTCGCTTCATCGAGAACATCGGGACGTTCGATCCCGCGGGCGCGCTCGCGATCGACATGGACCGGTTCGAGCATTGGAAGAAAGTCGGCGCCCAGGCGTCGCACACGCTCGACCGTTTGTTGAAGCAGAAGGCGCGAGCGGCCGCCGCCGCCCCGAAGAGCTGAGGCTTCGCGCATGGCGCTCAAAGCACTGGTCACGACGATCGCGCGGGCGTTGGTGGACGACCCCGACGGCGTCGAGGTGACGGAAGTGGACGGCGATCGTAGCGCGGTGCTCGAGCTCCGCGTCGGTGAAGGCGACATCGGCAAAGTCATCGGCAAGGACGGCCGGACCGCGCAGTCGATTCGTACGATTCTGCTCGCCGCTTCGACGAAGCTCGGCCGCCGCGTTCATCTCGACATTTTGGACTAGGCCGCGCCCGTCGTGGCCAACGAGCGCGATCGGCTGGAAATCGGCAAGATCGGGGCGCCGCACGGGCTCAAGGGCGACGTGCACGTGACGCTCCATTTCGCGGAGAGCGACGCGCTCGCACCCGGTGCGCGCGCCTGGCTCGTCACGGGCGGCGGCGCGCGCGAGCTCACGCTGCGCTCGTTCAGGCCGCACGGGCGGGCTTGGGTAGCCGGCTTCGAGGGCGTCGTCGATCGCGACCGCGCGCTCGAGCTCCGCGGCGCGCGGCTCGAAGTCGATCGCAGCTTGCTCCCGCCGCTCGGCGAGGGCGAGTACTACCTCGTGGATCTCGTCGGCGCGACCGTGCTCGGGCCGGACGGCCCCGTGGGGGAGGTGATCGGAATCAAGTCCCATCCGAGCGTGACGAGCCTCGAGCTCAGACTGCTCGACGGACGTCTCGCCGAGCAGCCGCTCGCGCCGCCGTGGGTCGCGCGGGTAGACGCTCCGGCCGGGCGCATCGAGCTCGCGAGCCTCGACGGCTTGGTGGCGTGACGGCACGGACGCAAAGTATGCAGATTGCGATCGTCACGTTATTTCCCGAGCTCTTCGAGCCGTTCTTGCGGACGAGCTTCGTCGGGCGAGCGGTCGAGCGGGGCGTGCTGAGCGTGTTGCTCGAGGATTTGCGGCCGCACGGGCTCGGCAACCACTTGTCCATCGACGACACTCCGTACGGCGGCGGCTCCGGCATGGTGATGCGCCCGGATTGCGTGGTCGCGGCGATGGATGCCGCGGAGCTGAAGCTCGGAGCGGCCGCGCGACCACGGCGCGTGCTCCTGACGCCGCAGGGGAAGCGTTTCGATCAAACGCTCGCGCGCAAACTGAGCGAGGTTCCGGCGCTCGTGCTCGTGTGCGGGCGCTACGAAGGCTTCGACGAACGCGTGCGTTACTTTGCGGACGACGAGGTGTCGCTCGGCGATTTCGTGCTGACCGGTGGTGAGGTAGCGGCCATGAGCGTGATCGAGAGCACCGTGCGTCTGTTGCCCAACGTGCTCGGTAACCACGACTCGGTGCGCGAGGAGTCCTTCAGCCCCGAGTGCGGCGGCATGCTCGAATATCCGCAGTTCACGCGGCCGGCGAGCTATCGTGGCTATGACGTGCCGGACGTGCTGCGCGCTGGTGATCACGAAAAAATCGCGGCTTTTCGTCGCAAGCAGGCGCTCGCGCGAAGCCGCGCGCGGCGTCCGGATTTGCTGCGGCGGCGGGGTTCGCAATGAGACGGCTCGTGGCGGCGCTCGTGCACTACCCCGTGCTCGATCGACAGGGCGCGATCGTGACGACGGCGATCACGAACCTCGATTTGCACGACATCGCGCGGAGCGCGCACACCTACGGCCTCTCGGAGTTCTTCGTGATTCACCCGGTGGCAGCGCAGCGCGAGCTCGCTTCACGCGTGCGCGAGCATTGGACCGAGGGCTCCGGTGCGCGGCGGATCCCCGATCGCACCCCCGCGATGCGTGGAGTCACCATCGTCGAGACGCTCGACGATGCCGTGCGCGCGCTCGGAGGTAACGTCGAACTCTGGACGACGAGCGCTCAGCCGCGCGAACGCTCGCTTTCGCACGCCGAGGCGCGGGTCCGACTCGCCGGGGAAGGCGCGCCCGTCATGCTGGTTTTCGGCACGGGTTGGGGCCTCGCGGAGGCCGTCTGCGCGCGCGCCGACGAGCACCTCGAGCCGATCGCTTCGCTTCGACCGGACGGCTACAACCACCTGAGCGTGCGCGCGGCCGCCGCGATCCTATTCGATCGGTTGTGCGGCGCGCGCTGACGCGCTCGCGACGCGGTCAAGCGTTCGGGCCGAACTCGCCACGCACGATGCGGGCGAGCTCGGGGGTACGCGCGCGGCCGCTCTGCCATTCCACGAGCGGCGGCTCGACCACGAGGCCTCCGGGCTTCGCGAGCCGGAGCTCGACGAGAGCCAGGCGAGCCGGCGCGTCGGCGCGCGGATGCACGAGCTGCAGGCGCTTCGGCACGAGCTTCGCGTCCTCCGCGCACGCGAAGAGCTCCGGCAGCGCCGCGGACGGATAGCAAAAAGCGGCACGCGCCCGGGGGCCCGCGAGCGCATGGCTCGCCGCGCGCACGAAGGGAGCGAGCTCGCCGCTCCGCGCCGCGCGCGCGCGTTTCGATGGCGTGCCGGCTGCCGGCGCGAAAAATGGCGGATTGGACACCACGAGCTCCGCGCGTTGCGCGAGGGCAAGCGGCAAGCCGTCCCGGTCGAGATCCCGAGCTTCCGTGCTGCCGGAACAGCCGTTTTCGGTGAGGTTTTCGCGCGCGAGCTCGGCGAGCTCGGGGTCGCGTTCGACGAGCACGACATGCGCCGCGGCCCCGACGTGCGCGAGGACGAGTCCGATCGCCCCCACGCCCGCTCCGAGATCCACCGCGAGCCGCGCCCTCCGGCCGCGCGCGGCGAACGCGGCGAGCAGCAGCGCGTCCACGTTGACGCGGTAGCCGTGCCTCGGCTGGCGCACGCAAAGCGCGCCCCCGAAGAGCGCGTCGCGGGTCACTTCGCCGCCGGTCACGTGCCGAGCCTAGCCGAGAGCGAGCCGCTCGTTGGCTCCGGGTCGCACCGCGGCGCCGTCCGCACTACGTTCGGCGGGTGAAACTAGAGCCGAGCCTGCGCCACCCCCAGTCGGCATTCTGGCGCCGGCTAGCGCTCGCCGGCGTGCGCCACGGCCCCTCGTGGTTCGTGCGTCATAGCCCACCGCTCATCGGCGCCGCGTTCGCCCTCGCGCTTCCGGAAGAGCGGCGGCGGGTGCGGGACGCACTGCGCCAGGTCCATGGCGTGCGTGCGGCCCACGTCGAGGGACGCGACGTCATCCGCACGTTTAGCGATTATGCAGCGTGTCTCGCGGAGGGCTTGGGGGCGGAGCGCGAGGAGGCACGGCGCGCGCGTGTCGAGGTCGTCGGCGGCTCGCACCTGACGAGCGTGCTCGGGGCGGGGCGGGGCGCGGTGCTCGTGACGGCTCACGTCGGTCCGTGGGACGCGGCCGCGCGCGTGCTCAGCGCGGATCTCGGCGCTCGGGTCGTGCTGGTGATGACGGCGGAGCCCGACGCGGAAGCTCGGGCGCTCCACGACCAGGTCAGGCGCCGCGCGGGGATCAGGGTGTTGTCCGTCGGCGCCACTCCGCTCGACGCGCTGCCTTTGTTGCGCCACTTGCGTCACGGCGGGGTGGCGGCGTTCCAGCTCGATCGGCCCTCGCCGAGCGCCCGTTCACTGCCGACGCAGCTGTTCGGCCGACCGTTCGCGGTTCCGGAGGGTCCGTTCAGGATCGCCGGGCTCGCACAGGTGCCGGTCGTGCCGCTGTTTGCAGCGCGGCGCGGGTATTTCTCGTACTCGATCGAGCTCGGTGAGCCGCTCGAGTGCTCGGCGCGAGCCTCCGAGGCCGAGCTCGAAGCGGTCGCGCAACGCGCCGTCGTGCGCATGGAACGCTTCATCGCGGCCCACCCGACGCAGTGGTTTCACTTCGGACAGGGCTAATCTTCACCCGAACGGCGGGCGGCACGCGCCGAGCGGTGCTAGCTCTCGCGCCCCGATGACGACGCCCCGCCTCCATTTCGGCCTGCCGAGCCTCAAGGGCGGACTCTCAGGCTACGTGAAGTCGTTCGACGTGCTGGAGCTCCGCTGCGATCCGTCGCCGCCGACCCCGAAGCACCTCGGGCGCTTCCGGCGCGAAGCGCCCGACGGGTTCAACTTCGTCATGGTTGCGGGTCGGGCCCTCGCCGAGCTCACGGGCACGGCGCCGCCCGACCTCGTCGCCGCAACGCGAAAAGCGGCGGAGATTGTCGGGGCGCGCTGGCTGCTCCTGCGCACACCCGCGAGCGCGGGGCCGAGCGCTCGCACCCGCGCACGGCTTGCGCGTCTCGTCGAGGAGCTCAAGGGCGCAGCGGTCGGGCTCGCGTGGGAGCCGCGCGGCGCGTGGACGGACGAAGAGCTCGTCGAGGTAGCGGCTGAGCTCGAGCTCGCGCTCGTGCGTGATCTCGCCGAGCAGGACCCACCGCCGTCGCCCGTCGTCTACACGCGCCTGCTCGCGCTCGGGCGTAACTCGCGCCTCGGTTCCGGTGCGATCGAGCGCGTCGCCGAGCGGCTCGCGGGCGTCGAAGAGGCGTTCATCGTGATCGAGGGTGAGGGCGGCGCGGGGGTCGTGAAGCGGCTGCGCCAAACCTTGGGCGAGACGCTCGCGGCGGCCGCCGACGAAGAGCTCGACGACGAGGACGAAGACGAGCTCATGGACGACGGCGACGGCGAAGACGCGGAGGGCGACGTTGACGACGAAGAATGAGCTTCGCCGCGGGGCTCCGGCGTGAGAACCCGGGCCGTCGCGCTCGCCAGCGAAGACCTCGTCGAAGATGTCGCAGCCGCGGAGCTCGTGCGCTCGAAGAGCGCCGTCGCGGCCGTGGTCGCGGGCTTCTTCGCGGCGGCCGGGGCGCACGCCGACGTCTTGCTCGGCCCGGTGACGCTGCTCGTCGCGGGTATCGGAACCGGTGGGCGCGTCTTCGACGGACGGCTCCGCCAGCCCGGGCTCGGCGCGAAACGACCGCGCGGTTTCGTCAGTGAAGAGGTGCCGATCGCGTCGCGCGTCGCGCTCTCGACGAGCGTCGCTGCCGCGACGGTCGCGCTCGCTTACGATCGGCGCACGACGCTGACGGCTGCCGCGCGCGCCGGAGCGCGAGCCGCAGCGGCTGCGAACGCGCCCGAACGGTCGCGCTTGCTCGAACGCGTGGCGGAAGTGGGTCCGGCCGCGCTCACGGAGTCGAGCTTCGTGCGCCCGCTGTTGCACCTGGCGAGCCCGAGTGAAGGCGGCCTGCTCACGCCCGCCGACTTCGTCGCGGCGACGGATGTCGTGCTCGCCGCAGAGGAGCGCTCGATCAGAGGAACGATGACGTTCGAGCCGCCCTGGAGCGACCTCGAGGGCGAGCCGGTCGCGCCGGGCGGGGAGCGCCACGCCGTGTGCGCGGTCGATGCCGCAGGCGTTTACGCGGCCCTCGCGTACGAGCGCATCGGGAGCGGGCTCGACGTGCCGGCGCTCGGTCTCGTCGCCCCGCTCGGGGCGACGCCGGTGCGCCGTGGAACGCCGCGGGTGCGGCCTGGCCAACGCCTGCCCGCGCCAGCTGCGCTCGCCGTGCTGTGCGACGAGGCGAACGCGCCGTGCGAGGTGACGGCAATGCTGCAAGAGACGCCGCGCGCAAAGAAGACCCAGTTGTCAGTCGCCCGTGCTGCGGGTCGCTGGGTCGTGGCCACGCGGCGCTGAGAGCGCGCTGCTCGCGTCCGCCGCGATGCTACGAGAGCGGGATGCACCTCTTTGCTCCCCTCGAGCTTGCTGGCGTCACGCTGAAAAATCGCATCGCGGTCTCCCCGATGTGCCAGTACTCCGCAGAGGGCGGACACCCGACGGAGTGGCACTTCGTGCATCTCGGCAGCCGCGCGGTGGGCGGGGCCGCACTCGTGATGGTCGAAGCGACCGCCGTGGAAGCACGCGGTCGCATCTCGCCCGAGGACAGCGGGATGTGGCTCGACTCGCACGCGGAGACGTGGGGCAGGACCGCGCGCTTCATCACGGCCGCGGGTGCCGTCGCGGGGATCCAGCTCGCCCACGCGGGACGTAAAGCGAGCACGGCCGCACCCTGGAACGGCGGCGGCCCGCTCGCTGCCGAGGGAGGCGGATGGACGCCGATCGTCGCGCCGAGCGCGCTGCCCTTCGATGACGGCTGGCTCGAGCCGGAGGCGCTGTCGCTCGGCGGGATCGAGACGATCGTCGACGCCTTCGCGCGCGCCGCCGAGCGCTCACTCGCGGCTGGTTTCGAGCTCTGCGAGATCCACGCCGCACACGGGTATCTCCTGCATGAGTTCATGTCGCCGCTAGCGAACCGTCGCAGCGACGAATACGGCGGCTCGTTCGAGAACCGGGTGCGAATCGTGCGACGTGTCGTCGAGTCGGTGCGGAAGGTGTGGCCCGCTCGCTTGCCACTCTCGCTGCGCATCTCCGCGACGGACTGGGTCGAGGGCGGGTGGGACCTCGAGCAATCGATCGCACTCGTGAAGCTCGTCGGAAGTGAGGGCGTGACCATCGTCGATGTTTCGAGCGGTGGTGTCGTACCGCGGGTGAAGATCCCGGTCGGGCTCGGCTACCAGACGGGATTTGCCGCTGAGATCAGGCGCCGGACCGGGGTACCTACGGCCGCGGTCGGCATGATCGTGAGCCCCGAGCAGGCCGACCACGTGATCCGCACCGGGCAAGCGGATCTGGTGTTGCTCGGTCGCGAGTCCCTGCGGGATCCCTATTTCCCGCGCCGCGCAGCCCGAGTGCTCGGCGTGACGCTCGAGCCGCCCAAACAGTACGCTCGCGGCTGGTGAGCGGCCTAATCGCCGTTCGCTTTGTCCTTCATCTTTTGGCCGGCTTCTTCGGTCTTTTCGCCCACCTTCTCACTCGCGTCTTGCGCCGCGTTCTTCGTGTCGCGACCCGCCTGATCGACCTTCTCGCCGGCCTTTTCCGCCGGCCCTTCCGCGGGCTTGTCGTGGTGGGAACAGGCCGCCGCGAGCGCCAGGGTGAGTGCACACGTCCAGAGCGTTGCTTTCATGCGAGCGGCTGATTGCACGACGCGTGCCACGCCGTTGGTACGTCTTGCCTCACGAACGATCGAAAACGCTCCGGCCGCCGAGCTCGCGAGACTGCTCGCGATTCTGCTCGACGTAGGCCTCGAAGCTCGGGCCGTCAGCGGCGTGCTCGAGGGACCGTGCCTGCGCGTCGAGGCGCGCGATCGCTGCGAGTCGGTCGTCGTTGCCGAGCTTTGCTCGATCGACCGCACGGCGCAGCGTGCGCAACGTCTCGTCGTAGACCTTGAGGGCAACGGGGAAGGGATGGCCGTCCTTGCCGCCGTGGGCGAGCGAAAAGCGAGCGGGATCCGAGAAGCGGAAAGGTGCCCCGTGGATCACTTCCGCCACGAGGGCGAGCGCCTCGACGGTGCGAGCGCCCACGCCCGGGACGGCGAGCAGCTCCTCGAAATCGCGCGGGCCGCGCTCTGCGGCTGCCGTGAGGCTCGCGTGGAGCCGCCGGAGCACTACGTCCGAGCTTCTCACGTCGTGGTGTGAGGGTAGCGACAGGTGCGGCAACACCTGTTGAACGGGCGCGGGGGCGGCTTTCGGCGCGCGGAGCTTGGCGAGGGAGCCCACGACGTGATCGGGTCCGGCGGCGACGAGCGCGAGCTGACCGCGGCGCGACGCTTCGGCGCGGTGGTCCGTGAGGTTTACGATCGCGGCCGTGCCGGGCTTGCCTTCGATGGCCGCGTGAGGCTCGTCCACGAAGCTCCGCACGTGCTCGGAGAGCCAGTGATAGCGTCGTGCCTCACGACGCGTGGTGTCCATGCCCTGCTGCACGACCGTCCACGCGCCGGAGCTCGAGACGACGAAGCCGTGCAAGTAGAGCTCGAAGCCGTCTTGCACGGCCGCGCTGTCGACCTTCGCGACGAGACGGCTCGTGCTCGCGAGTCGCGTGCCGTCGAGCCCCGTCACGTCCCCGACGCGTAAGAGCTCGTGCGGCGTTTGACGCGAATGCCGGCCCCGCCCGCCGCAGACATAGAGGCCGAGCTCGCTTTCGAGCGGCGAAAGCCCGCGCTTCAAAGCGCCGAGCACCGAGGTCGTAATGCCGGACGAATGCCAGTCCATTCCCATCACGGCGCCGAACGCCTGGAACCAGAACGGATGCGACAGCCGGCGTAACACCTCGTCACGGCCGTATTCGTGCGCGATCGCCTCGACGACGACGCGTCCGAGCCGCGCCATGCGCTGGCCGAGCCAGGCGGGGACACGCCCGCCGTGCAGGGGCAAATCCGCCGTGCCGCTCCGCCGCGTCATCGACGCGAGCTTAGCGCGCGGCTCCGCGCGTGCCGCAAAAGCCCTACGTTCGGACTCGCTCGGAAGGGAAGCGCCCGCTCCGCGGGGGCCTTACGAACGACGCCCGCGTCAGGCGAGCTTCACGCCGTGGCGCTTCGCGTACTCGAGCAGACCAATCTTGTCGATCGTGCGCAAGTCGCCGGTCGTCACCTTGACGGCGACGTGCCGCTCGAGCTCCGGCACCCAGAGGCGGCGCTGCTGCACGTTGACGTGCTGCCAGCGCATGGTCTTGATGTTGGAGTGGGAAACGTTGCGCGCATGCATTCTGCGCTTGCCGGTGATCTCGCTGCGGGCCATGTGCGGGCGCGGACCCTAGCGCAGGGTTCAGGCTCGTTCAACCCGACATTTGCGGTTCGGGTGAACATTCGGCCGCGTGGCCTGCTTTTTCGCGGCTCAGCCGAGCTTCAGGCGGCCGAGCTCTTCGACCAGGCTTTTACAGAAGGCGCGCAGACGCGTGAATTCGGCTGGGCGCTTCGCGAGGGTTCGCTCGTCCATATAGAGACGGCGGGCGAGCTCGATTTGGATCGCGTGGATGCGGTCGCCCGGGCGGCCGTAGTTCCCGGTGGTGAAGCCGCCGCGGTACGGCTCGTCGTGACGCAGGCGCATGCCGTGCTCGGCGGCCAGGCGCTCGACGAGCGCGATGACGGGTGCGCCCGCGGTGGTGCGCCCGCGCGTGCCCGGGACCACGTCCGCGCGCTCCACGCCGGCGTCGTCGTGGCCGTCGCGGCCGCGGCTCGGCATCGAGTGCGCGCAGAGGACGATCGCGAAGCCATGCCGCGCGCGCCGCTCTTCGAGCAACTCCGCGATGCGGCGGTGATAGGGCCGGTGGTAGTGCGCGACGCGGCGCTGGTACTCGGCCTGCGAAACCGGCCCGAGGAGCGCGGGGCGCCCTTCCGTCGTCGTGCGCCACACGAACCCGTGCGGCGAGCTCCGCGCCGAGCCGCCCTCGACCGCGAGCGGATCCACGTCGGTCTCGGCGCGATTCAGATCGCAAACGTAACGGCTCACGCGGGAAGCGATGAGCGCGGCGCCGGTGTCGGGCGCGTCGGCGTAGAGCTCGTCGACATAGAGATCGGCGTCCGCGCCGAGCGCGCGCGCGGGCGCGGCGAGCGTCGCGAGCGCTTGTGCGTCGAGCTCGAGCCCGGCGTGCGGCACTTCGACCAACACGGCGTTCGGTTCGGTGCGCGGCTCGAGCAGCGTGAAAGTCACGGTGCTTAGCGACATACCATGCGAGCGGACGTTCCGCGGTTTCGGGCCGATTTATGCGCGCGGATGGGCGCGCCGGTGGGCTTCGCGGACGTGATCGCGGGTCACGTGCGTGTAGATTTCGGTGGTCACGACGTGCGCGTGACCGAGCAGAGTCTGGACGCTCCGGAGGTCGGCCCCGCCACGCAGGAGGTGTGTGGCGAAAGAGTGCCGAAGCTTGTGGGGATAGGCCCCGCCGCGCAAGCCTGCGGCGCGCGCGTGCTGGCCGACGATTTTCCAGAAGCCCTGGCGCGTGAGGGCACCGCCGCGCGGCGAGCGGAACACGAGCTCCCCGTGCTTGCCGCCGGCACCCGCGGGTTTGCCCTTGGCGGCGCGCGCCTCGTCGTCGGCGGCGCGCGCGGCGAGGTACTCTTCGACGTGCGCGAGCGCGACTTCACCGAGCGGAACGAGGCGGCGCTTGCCCCCCTTGCCGAGCGCCGAAACGACGCCGCGTTTCAGATCGAGATCACCGAGCTCGAGCCGCACGAGCTCGCTCGCGCGCAGGCCGGCGGCATAGGTGACGCTCAACATCGCGCGATCGCGGAGGCCGCGCAGCGTCGAGGTGTCGGGCGTTTCGAGCAAACGTACGAGCTCGGACTCGCCGAGCGCGCGCGGCAAGCGGCGGCCGAGCCGCGGGCGCGCCGTGAGCGCGGTCGGGTCGTGCTCGAGCAACCCCTCGCGCACCATGAACTTGCAAAAACCGCGCAGTGCGGAGAGGTGCCGCGCCGCCGAACGGGCGCCGAGGCCTTCACGCGCCAGGACGGCGAGCCAACCGGTGACGGTGCCGAGGTCGAGCCCGCGTGGCTCGTCGACCCCGCGCTCCTCGGCGAAACGCGCGAGCTTGGCGAGGTCGGTCGCATAGGCGCTCAGCGTATTTTGCGAGAGCGCGCGCTCGACACGCAGATGGTCGAGGTAGGCGTCGATCGCGCGATCCAGAGACACGGTCGAAGTGTACGGCTCGGCCCGCGGCGGGGGTAATTTCTGGTAAGAGCCGGGGCCATGGCCGAGAGGAGCCCTTTCGAGAAACTACCGACCGATCCGAGCTTGCCGGCGATGGAACGCGGCATTCTCGAGTTGTGGGAGCGGCTCGACGCGTTTCAGGAGTCGAACCGCCGCAGGAAAGGCGGGAAGGAATTCGTTTTTTACGACGGGCCGCCCTTCGCGACCGGCACGCCGCACTACGGCCACCTCTTGGTCGGCACGATCAAGGACATCGTGCTCCGGTATTGGTCGATGCGCGGCTATTGGGTCGAGCGGCGCTTCGGCTGGGATTGTCACGGACTCCCGATCGAGAAGCTCGCGCAGGACGCGCTCGGCTTGAACGGCGCGCCCGACATTCGCGCGCGCGGTATCGACGAGTTCAACGAACAGTGCCGCTCGATGGTGCTCCGTTACGTCGGCGAGTGGCGCACGATCGTCACACGCATGGGTCGTTGGGTCGATTTCGACGACGACTACAAGACGATGGACCCAAGCTTCATGGAGTCGGTGTGGTGGGTATTCAAGCAGCTCTGGGACAAAGGGCGCATCTACCGCGCGCACCGCATCGTTCCGTACAGCTACAAGCTCTCGACGCCGCTCTCGAATCAGGAGGCGAGCGCGAACTACAAGGACGTGCAGGATCCGGCGATCACCGTTCGCTTTCGCGTGAGCGGCGCTGAAGCGAAGTTCGGCGCCGTCGCGCCCGTGTTTCTGCTGGCATGGACGACGACCCCGTGGACCTTGCCGGGCAACCTCGCGCTCTGCGTCGGGCCGGACATCGAGTACCGGTTGATCGAGGACGCAGCGGCCGGTGCGCGCTTCGTGATCGCGTCGGAGCGTCTCGCGGCCTACTACAAACGAGAGAGCGACTACACGACGCTCGCGACGTTCAAGGGCAGCGAGCTCGTGGGCGTGCGTTACGAGCCGCTGCTCCCGTATTTCACCGAGCACCCGCACTCCTTCCGCGTCCTCTCCGACGCCTTCGTTTCGACCGCCGACGGCACCGGCATCGTGCACATGGCGCCCGCCTACGGCGAGGACGACTACCGCATCTGCCGGCGTGAGGGCATCGAGCTCGTCGATCCGCTCGACGCCGAGTGCCGCTTCACCGGCGACGTGCCCGAGCACCAGGGCGAGCTCTGCAAGGACGCCGACAAGGCCATCATCCGGCGCCTCAAGGACGAAGGAAAGCTCCTGAAGCACGACACCATCGTGCACAGCTACCCGTACGAGGAGCGCACCGACACGCCGCTCGTCTACCGCGCGATCGAGGCCTGGTACGTCAAAGTCGAGGATCTGCGCGACCGGATGCTGGAGCTCAACGAGTCGATCCGCTGGGTGCCCGAAGCGATCGGTAGAAACCGCTTCGGCAATTGGCTCAAGGACGCGCGCGACTGGAACGTCAGCCGCAATCGGTTTTGGGGCTCCTGCATCCCCGTGTGGCTCGCCGAGGACGGCTCGGACGCGATCTGCGTCGGCTCGATCCGCGAGCTCGCGGAGCTCTCCGGGCAAGAGGTCACGGACCTACACAAGCATCGCATCGATCCGATCGAGTTTACGAAGAACGGTAAGCGTTACAAGCGCACGCCGGAGGTGCTCGACTGCTGGTTCGAGTCCGGATCGATGCCGTACGCGCAGAAACACTACCCCTTCGAGAACAAGGCGCGCTTCGAGGCGACGTTCCCGGCCGACTTCATCTCCGAGGGCCTCGATCAAACCCGCGCGTGGTTCTATTACCTCCTGGTTCTCTCGACGGCGCTCTTCGACAAGCCCTCGTTCGAGAACGTGGTCGTGAACGGCCTGGTCCTCGCCGAGGACGGGCAGAAGATGTCGAAGTCGAAGAAGAACTACCCGGATCCAGGGAAAATTCTCGAGGAAATCGGGGCCGACGCCCTTCGCGCCTACCTCATCGACTCACCCGTCGTGCGCGCCGAGCCGCTGCGCTTCAGCGAGCGCGGGCTGCGCGAGATCGTCCGTACGGTCGTGCTTCCTTATTGGAATGCACTCTCGTTTTTTGGAACATACGCGAGCCTCGACGGTTGGGACCCGCGGACGCACGCGGCGCGGCCGTTCGCGGAGCGCGGCGAGCTCGACCGCTTCGTGCTCTCGGTGCTCGAGAGCCTCGTCGGCGACGTGAACCGCGAGATGGAAGCGTACCGGCTCTACAACGTCGTGCCGCGGCTCGTGGATTTCATCGACGTGCTCACGAACTGGTACGTGCGGCTGTCGCGGCGGCGCTTCTGGAAGAGCCAGGACGACGCCGATAAGGCGGACGCGTACGCGACGCTCTACGAAGTGCTCACGACCTTCGCGCGCGTGGTCGCGCCCTTCATGCCGTTCTTGAGCGAATTCGTGTACCAGCGCACGGTGCGGCCCGTCGACGCGGGCGCGCCCGAATCGGTGCATTTCACGGATTTTCCGGCCGTGCGGTCGGAGCGCATCGACGCGCCGCTGGAAGCCCGTATGCAGCTCGTGCGGCGCGTGGTGTCGCTCGGACGCCGCCTGCGCGAGGAGCAGAAGCTCAAGGTGCGGCAGCCGCTCGCGCGCCTCACGCTCGTGACGCGGAGCGCGGACGTGCGCGCCGCGGCTCTCGCGACGGCCGCGCTCGTGCGCGAGGAGCTCAACGTGAAGACGGTCGAAACGTCCGCGGACGAAGCAGCCTTCTGCTCGCTCTCGCTCAAGCCCAACTTCGCGAACCTCAAGGGTCGCGCGGGGCCGAAGCTCAAGGAGATCGGCCAGGGGCTCGCGACTTGGAGCTTCGACGAGGTCGCGCGGCTCGAGGCGGGCGAGGCACTGCCGCTCGCGGGTGAGGCGATCACCCTCGCGGACGTGCTGCTCGCGCGTAAACCCGCACCGGGCCGCGCCGTCGCGACGGAAGGGGACGTGACGCTCGTGCTCGACACCGCGCTCACGCCGGAGCTCGTCGAGGAAGGGCTCGCGCGCGAGTTCGTGAGCGTGCTCCAGCAAGCGCGCAAGACGAAGGGGCTCGAGGTGAGCGATCGGGTGCGCGTGCTGTTCGACAGCACGGATGCTTCGGTCGTCGCCGCGATGGAGCAGAACCGCGCGAGCATCGCCGAGGAAGTGCTCGCGCTCGAGCTTCGACGCGACGGCGGGGCCGTGACGGAAGAGACCATCAACGGCCGGCCGATCCGCTACACGCTCGAAAAAAGCACGGGCTGAGACTCGAGGGCGCAGCGCGGACGCTCGCTCGACGCCTTCAACCGACCGGCTCGAGCATCACGACGGAGTAGCCCACGGCCGGCTCGCGTCCGAGATTCGCGTACGAATGGCGCTGATCGCCGCGGAAGACGACCACGTCGCCAGGCTCGACGCGGAACGCCTCCCCCGAGGCGACGAGCTCGATGAGCCCGACCTCGCACGTGAGGTACTCGCGCGTGCCGGGCGTGTGCGGCACGCCGACCAGACGTTCGCCCGGCGGGATCTGAATGCGCTCCATCAACATGCCCGGCACGGTGTCGGGCAAGAGCGAGCTCACGGTGACGGCGCCGCGCGTGCGCGAGCTGAGCGAGCCCCTCGGGTAGCGCTTCGCGTCGGCGCGCGGCTGGGCGACGAGCTCTTCGAGCGAGACCTGGAGCGCCACGGCGACGCTGTGCAAGACGGCAAGCGTGGGGTTCGCGCTGCCCGACTCGAGGTTCGCCCAGGTCGCCCGCGGCAAGCGCGAGAGCTTGGCCATCTGCTGTTGGGTGAGGCCTCGCGCCTGGCGCTGCTGGCGCACGTTGCCGGCGAGGCGGGCCGCCAAATCGTCGCTCACGTGCCTGCGATTGGCTTTGTTCCAATCTGTTGTCAATCGTTCCAATCAACGAGCTCGAAGGACGCATGCTCCGTGCATGAGCGACACACAATCCGGACTCCTCGAATTCAAGACGGCTCTCGTGACCGGCGGTGGCCGCGGGCTCGGCGCCGCCCTCGGCGCGGAGCTTGCTCGCCGCGGGACGCGCGTGGTGCTCGTGGCGCGCAGCGAATGGGAGCTCGACGGCACGCTCGCAGCGATTCGCGCCGCCGGCGGCGAAGCGCACGCGCTCGTGGCCGACATCGGCGACAAGCGCGCCGTTTACCCGCTCGCGGGAGCCGCGGCGGATCTCGTCGGGCCGCTCGAGCTTCTCGTCAATAACGCGAGCGCGCTCGGACCCACGCCGCTACGGCTCCTCTTCGACACCGAGTGCGAAGAGCTCGAGCGCGTGCTCGCGGTGAACCTGCTCGGGCCGTTTCGGCTGAGCCGTGCCGTCGGCGGCGGCATGGCGCTCCGCCGCTTCGGCACCATCGTGAACGTGAGCTCCGACGCGGCGGTGAACGCATACTCCGGCTGGGGCGCCTACTCCGCGTCGAAAGCGGCGCTCGATCAGCTCGGGCGCGTGCTCGCAGTCGAGCTCGCGGAGCAAGGCGTGCGCGTGCTCGGCGTCGATCCGGGCGAAATGGACACGCAGATGCACCGCGACGCGCTGCCCGCCGCCGATTCGGCCACGCTCGCGCGGCCGAGCGACGTCGCGCGGCGCTTGGTCGAGTTGATCCGGCGGCGTGACGTGCCCTCGGGCGCGCGCGTCGAGCTCTCGCAAGGCGGCGCGCCGTGACCCTCGCCGCCGCCACCGCGCCGCGACCACGCGGGAGCGAGCGGATGCTCGCCGTGAACCCGCAGGCGCAGACATTTCGCGACCTCCACCTGCGCGAGCTCCCGAGCCTGCTCCGCCCGGGCGACGCCCTCATCGTCAACGACGCCGCGACGCTCCCCGCGTCGCTCCGCCTGACGAGCCACGACGCCGAGCTCAGGCTCGCCGCGCACGCGCCGGGCGGCGCCTTTCGAGCGGTGCTGCTCGGTTCCGGCAGCTGGCGCACGCCGACGGAAGCGCGCGGCCCGGCGCCGAAAATGAGCCCGGGCGAGCCCATCGCGAGCGGCGAGCTCACGGGTAGCGTGCTCGCGGTCGACCCCGAGAATCCCGAGCTCGTCACGCTGCGTTTCGACCAGGCGGGCGCGGCGTTCGAGCGGGCACTCTACGCGCGGGGACGCGTGGTCCAGTACGCGTATCTCACGCGCGAGCTCGAGCTCTGGGACGTGCAGAGCGGCTTTGCCGTGCGGCCCTGGGCGTTCGAGCCGCCGTCAGCGGGCCTGCCGCTGTCGTTCGAGCTCCTGTTCGCGCTCCGTCGGGGCGGCGTCGAGCTTGCGGCTCTTTCGCATGCGGCGGGGCTCTCCTCGACGGGTTCGGTTTCGCTCGATCAGCGCCTGCCGCTGCCGGAACGCTACGAAATCCCCGACGCGACGCGCGGGCTCGTCGAGCGCACGCGGGCACGCGGTGGGCGGATCGTCGCGGTCGGGACCACCGTGGTGCGCGCGCTCGAGAGCAGCGCGCTCGAGCACGGGACGCTCACGGCGGGCGCGGGCGAGGCACGGCTCGTCATCGGGCCCGGTTTTCGGCCCGGTGTGGTGGACGGAGTGCTCACCGGCATGCACGAGCCGACGACGAGCCACTTCGCGTTGCTCTCGGCGTTCGCGCCGCGCGAGCTTCTCGAACGCGCTCTCCGAGCGGCCGAGCGCGCCGGGTACCTGCAGCACGAGTTCGGCGACGCTTGTCTGATTCTGGGCGGGCGCCCTTGACGGCGTCGCACGGCGTCGTTCCGGGCACGCCGTAGCGCAGCATGCGCCGCCGGGGCGCGCCGAGACCCGCGCGATCAGCCGCGCGTGGCGGCGATCAAACTCGTGAGCAGCGGCCCCGGATCGTCCTGCCGCATCAAAATTTCGCCGATCAACGCCGCATGCGCCCGCGAGCGCGCGACCGCCCTCACGGTTTGCGGCGAAGAAAGACCGGAGAGGTGCACGGTGACGACCGACGCGGGAAGCGTCTCGAGGACGCGCGCCGCTCGCGCAGCATCCATCACGAGCGTATCGAGATCCCGCGCGTTCACGCCGACGAGCGTCGCGCCCGCGTC
The DNA here is from genome assembly GCA_025936045.1 of Polyangiaceae bacterium. Lineage (GTDB taxonomy): Bacteria > Myxococcota_A > Polyangia > Polyangiales > Polyangiaceae > PMG-095. Next base: position 34,732 of record JAICUB010000014.1, read on the forward strand.
GAGCGCGAGGCGCGCTTCCTCTTCGGTCCCGACCTCGACGAACGGCTCGAGCTCGCGCGCGCGGGCGGCTTCGAGCAGCACACGCAGGCGCGACGGCTCGAGGCAGCGCACGATGAGCAACACCGCGTCCGCGCCGAAGCTCCGCGCGGCATCGAGCTGCACCTCGTCGATCACGTACTCCTTGCACAAAAGCGGTAGCGCGCAGGTTTCGCGCGCCTCTGCAAGGTGCTCGAAGCGTCCGTCGAAGTAGTGCTCGTCGCACAAGATGCTGAGCATGCTCGCCCCCGCGCGCTCGTACACGCGCGCGCGTTCGCCCACGCCGAGCTTGGTCGAAAGCACGCCGGCCGACGGCGAACGCCGCTTGATCTCGGTGATCAGACGCAGCGGCTCACCCGCGTTGCGCGCGAGCGGCAGCGCCCGTCGCGCAGGGGGGGACCCGAAGCGACGCTTTCGGAGCTCCACGACCTCGGCGGCTTTACGCGCGAGGATCTCGGCGAGCAAGCCGCTCATGCCGCTCCGCTGCGCGCCCGGACCGCTGCCGCCGTGCGGCGCCAGGTGTCGAGCACGCGGCTCGCCGCGCCGGAGTCGACCGCTGCGCGCGCCCGTTCCGTCGCGTCGCGGGGCGCGAGCCTCTCGGCGACGACGAGCGCCCCCGCGGCGTTCAGGAGCACGGCGTCGCGCGCCGCGTGCGGCTCGCCGCGCAGGATCTGCGCGAGCGCTGCCGCGTTTTCGGCGGGCTCGCCGCCTCTGATGGCGCCCGCGGGGCTGCGCGGGAGCCCGAAATCCTCGGGTGTGACTTCGAATTCTCGCAGAGTGCCGTGATCGAGCTCCGTCACGCGCGTCGCCGCGTGCGGGCTGAGCTCGTCCATGCCGTCGCTGCTGCGGACGACCCAAGCGCGCTCGCTGCCGAGCTCACGGAGCGCGCCAGCGAGCACCTTGCGGATGTCGTCGTCGTAGGCGCCGAGCAACTGGTGCGTGGCGCCCGCCGGGTTCGCGAGCGGGCCGAGGCAGTTGAAGAGCGTCCGCACACCGAGCTCGCGGCGAACGGGCATCGCGTGCTTCATCGCCGGGTGGTGGGCCGTGGCGAAGAGGAAGGTGATGCCCGCTTCACGCAAGACCGCGCTCTGCTCGGCCGCGGGCACGTCGAGCGGCACGCCGAGCGCCTCGAGCACGTCGGCGCTGCCGGAGCGGCTCGAGGCGGCGCGATTGCCGTGCTTGGCGACGGGGACGCCCGCCGCCGCCGCGACGATCGCCGCGCCCGTCGAGAGATTCAGCGTTCCGGAGCCGTCCCCGCCCGTGCCGCAGGTGTCGAGAAGGCGTGGGAAATCATGCGGCACGCGCAGCATGGCGGCGCGCATGGCCGCCGCGGCCGCGGCGATCACCTCGGCGCGATCGCCGCGCATGCGGATGCCGGTGAGCAGGCCGCCGATCTGCGCGGTGGTCCAGGCGCCTGCGAAGATGGCGTCGAAGACGCGCCGCACCGTCGTCGGCGACAGCCCGTCGGGACGCATGAGCTCTTCGAGCACGCTCGCGAAGGAGGGGAACTCCTGGCTCATAGCGATAGAACCCAATTCTCGATCAGGCGCACGCCGTGTTGCGTCAGGATCGACTCGGGATGGAACTGCACGCCTTCCACCGGGAGCGTGCGGTGACGTAACCCCATGATCTCGCCCGCGGGCGCGCGCGCCGTCACTTCCAAACAAGCGGGCAGGCTCTGCTCTTCGACGATGAGCGAGTGGTAGCGCGTAGCCTCGAAGGGCGAGGGGAGACCACGGTAAATGGTGCGCCCGTCATGCTCGATGAGCGACGTCTTGCCGTGCATGAGCGAGGGGGCACGCAACACGGTGCCGCCGAAGGCCTGACCTATCGCCTGATGCCCGAGACAGACACCGAAAATGGGGATCTTCCCCGCCTGGTCGCGGATCACGTCGAGCGTCACGCCGGCGTCGTCGGGCGTGCCGGGTCCCGGCGAGAGCAAGATGCCGTCGGGCTCGGCCGCGCCGACCTCGGCGCTCGTGACCTGGTCGTTCAGGCGGACGTCGCACTCCACGCCGAGCGACGTCACGTACTGGACGAGGTTATACGTGAAGGAGTCGTAGTTATCGACGACCATCACGCGCTTCATACGAGCGAAGGTTGCACCGGTACCCGCTTCGGTCAATCCGCAAGAGATGAGGACGCGAGGGCGCCGGACGCGTCCGTGCGCGCGATTTCAGCCAGAAAGCGGTCGGTGCGCGCGTTCACGAGCTCCGGAAATTCGAGCGGCGCATAGTGGGTCGCGCCGGGGACTACGTAGAGCTCAGCGTGGGATAAGCGCGTGGTGAGCTCGCGGGCGAGGCGAGGAGAGAACAAGGGGTCGCGCTCGCCGGCCACCACCAGCGTTCGCTGATTGACTGCGCGCAGCGCCGCCGCCGTGTCGTGACGTTCGAGCGCCGCGAGGGTCCGCAGGTACACGTCGAAGTCGAGCTCGGTGAACTCGCGAGCGAGCGCGAGGAGCTCGTCCGTGTCGACGCGCGGATTGACGAAGCGGAGCCGCCGCACGAGATCGACGGCCGTGCGCGAGCGGGCCGCGCGCGCGAGTAGCCGCGAGCCGACGGCGTGATACGGCCGCACTCGTTCGATGAGGTCCGGTAGCCAGCGCTCCGCGCGCGGCACCCGCAGGTTCGTGAGCGGGCGGCCGGAGGCACCGCTGATGAGCACGAGGGCGCTCACGCGCGCAGGCGCGGAACGAACGAGCTCGAGCGCGACCTGAACGCCCATGCTCCAGCCGACCACGATGGCCGGCTCCTTCGTTTCGGAAGCCAGCAGATCCTCGAGATCTTCGGCCTGCGCCGCGACGTCCACGCGTTCGGGCGCGGCGTCTCCGCGCGACGCGTAGAGCCCGCGATAGTCCCAAGTAACCACGCGATAACGGCGCTCGAAGTGGGCAATCTGGTGCCTGAATGCGCTCGCCGGGCCGCCGAGGCCGTTGGCGAGCGCGAGCACGGGTCCGCTCGAACCCGTGCGATAGCCGGCAAGCTTTCCGCCATCCCTTCGGGTGAGCATGAAGCTTTTCATGAATTCCGTGGCTCGATCAACTTGCCACGATTGATGCTTGCCCGCTTCAAACGCTGCCGCTAGTGTCGCGGCCCCGAAGCCAAGACCGGCCGCTCCCGGCGACTCTAAGGCTTCTACTCACGCCATGTCGGACAACAAGCCCAAAATCGATCTCAAGGCCCGCCTCGGCAAGAAGAGCGCCCCCGTAGCTTCGGTCCCGCCCCCCATGGGCGGCGTACCGCAGCAACAGGGCGGCCTCCCGCGCCCGCAAGCGGTGCCCGTTCCGCGCTCTCCCTCGCAAATGCCGTCAGCGCAGCCGCGTACGCCTTCGGGTGTGCCGGTGCCGCCGTTTCAGTCGGCCTCGCAGGCTCCGCGGGCCGATCCGAACAATCCGTACGGCTCGATGCCGCGCCAATCCGTCCCGGTTCAGGCGCGCCCGACTGAAATCAAAGTCGACATGGATGACGTCCGTGCCGCGCAACGCAGCGGCCGCGGCCGCGTGATGGTGCTCGCGCTGGTGACGGCCCTCGTCGGCGGCTTCGTCGGTTTCGCGTTCGGCGGCGGCGCGGAACGCGACAAGGGCGCGAAGGCGGCCGTCGAGGGCGCCCAAGAGCTCGTGAAGGACATCGAGGCGTCCAACAAGCAGATTCAGGATCTCGCCGACACGGTGAAGTCGGCGCAGACCAAGCTCCTGCAAAAGGGCACTTACCCGCAGGAAGAAGTGACGAAGCTCGGAGCGATCAACATTCCGTTTCGCACCGCGTCGCTCGCCGACAAGAGCATCGGCCGTTTCAAGCGTGAAATCCTCTCGATGCTCATCGACTACTCCGCGGCGGTGGAGTCGATGAACGACCAGAAGGAGACGCTCCAGCGCTTCCTCGGCAGCCAGACCTTGAAGGACCTCGTCGCGGAGGGCCAAAAGCCGAAGGTTCACTGGTTCGCGACGGTGAGTAGCGGCCCGGGCGGTCCTTGGGTCAACCTCGACAGGGTCGACGCGCCCTTCCTCGTCCAGAGCGACGAGAAGGTGAAGGACAAGGACGGCAAGGAGAAGAACTACTCCTGGCCGGACGAGCTAGAGGTCAAGGACGGTAAGGAAACCACCAAGATCAAGCGCTACTCCTCCGGCGATCCCGGCGGTAGCAACCCGCCGTACCTTGCGGTCAACCCGCAGACCCAATCCGCGGTCTGCCAGTCGGACGTTATCGGTTCGCTGCTCTCGAAGCTCGTCCAGATGCAGACCGTGCTCCAGGGCGATCCGACCCCGGGGGTGGACAAGACGGGCTTGATCGAGAAGGGGCAGAAGCTCCTCGATCAGCTGAAGAAGATCGGTAGGAGCTGAGTCCGGCCCCGCGGGGGCGGACGACGTTGCGGCCGCCCTCGTGGCGGCCGTGCCGTTTAAGCCGCGAATACTAAGCCGCCGAAACGCGTCCGGGCGTCCGCGGCGCAATCGACAGCGGCGGCGCGTCGCGGTGCACCTCGACCTTGGAGACGCGGCGGTCGTCGGCCTCGCGCACGATGAACTCGAGGCCGAACTTGGAGAGCGCAGCGCCCACTTCCGGAACACGCCCGTGATGGGCCGCGAGGAAGCCGCCGAGCGAGTGGTAGTCGCCGTCCGCGGGGAGCTCCGTGCCGAGGTAGCGTCCGAGGTCGGCGAGCGCGAGGCTCCCGTCCACGATTAGCCGGCCGTCGCCGAGATCGGCGATCGGCGCCTCCTCCACGTCGTGTTCGTCACGGATGTCGCCGACGATCTGCTCGAGCAAGTCTTCGAGCGTCACGATGCCGCTGAAGCCGCCGAACTCGTCGATGACGATCGCCAGGTGGTGGCGTCCCTTGCGCATGTCCTTGAGCACGCTCGCCGCCGACTGACTCTCCGGAACGAACACGACCGGGCGCAGAATCGATTCGAGCTGTAGCGACGCAGTGCTGCCGCTGGCGACGGCGTGGAGCAGATCCTTCGCGTGGAGCACGCCGACGACGTTGTCGACCGTTTCGCGGTGCACCGGGTAGCGGGAATGGGCCGCATCCGCCACGCGGCGAAGGATCTCTTCGACGGGATCCGAGATCTCGAACGAGCTCGTTTGCGTGCGGGGTACCATCACGTCGCGGGCCCGCACGTCGCCGAATTCGAGCACGTTGCGGATGATTTCCGACTGTTCGTGATCGAGTGCGCCCGCCATCTCGCCTTCCGTGACGATGAGCTCGACCTCGGTCCCGGTGACCGCGGGCGGCGGCTCCGTCCGGCTGCCTTCGAGCCGTTTGGTGACGAGGGAGCTCAGCCAAACGGGCGCGGCAGCGAGAGGGGCCACGAGTAGCTCACCGGGCCGAAGGAGCCGCAGAAACCAGGGCGCCCAGCGCTCCGGTGCCTGAGTCGCCGCGGCCTTGAGCATCTCCGCCGGGACGGCGTAAATGATGACGGCTCCGAGCGCCGCCGCGAAAGGGCCCCAAAGTCCGATCCACGGCGGCAGTTGATGCGCGATGAGGACGGCAGTGAGCGCCACACCGATGGCCCGAACGACGAGCCAGCGGGCTTCGATGACGCCGCGCCTCTCGATGTAGCGGTCGAGCGCAGCTCGCGGTGGCCCCTCGAGTGAATCACGTAGGGCGGCCCGTCGAGTTCCCGGCAGCTGGGCCAAGGACCAATTGGCGGCTCCGTAGAACGCAGCGATGGCGGCGGGCAGAACCGCTAGGCCTAGGGCGATGACTTCCGAAAATGAGCGCGTGACTGGGTCTGGATCCAATGGGGACTCGGCCGCTCCGACCTCTCGGCGCGACCTCCTCGGTCCGGAAGCGTAACGAACCCTATCCCCCCCACGCAACCCGTGGACCCGGCGGCCGACTCGTATTGCATGGTCAGACCAGCTGCGCCCGTCGCCGCCACCGTTTCGAAGGCGGCGTCGCGCGCCACTTCAAAACCCAACGCTATCAATCATTTGCAGTCCGGGTTCCAGGCGCTGCTCCTGAACGCACTTTCGTCACGCGGGGCTGGGTTAGGTCACGCGGCCGGATCTGCGAAGCTGAGCGCGAACGGGCTCGCAAATGCGTGCCACGCCCGGTTTGCCCCCAAGCCTGCCCGGTCCGCTGCCGGGCACAAGGAGCGGGCCGACGCCGACCTCGATCCCCTCGCGCGGAGCTTGGCTTGGCCGGGCGTCGCCACCGCTCCAGCCGCTCACGCGGTGCCGTCGGGCGAGTCCGCCTTCTTTGACGCGACGGACGCACGCGCGCTCGAGGACACGGTGCGACGCATCGCGTGGGGCGGCGATCGGCGGCGAGGGGTCGCGCGGCTCGAGCTCGGCGGTAACTACGAGGGTACGGTCGTCACCGTGAGGGGTGAAGGCCGTGAAGTCGCGCTAACGCTCGAGATACCGCCCGGGACGGACGTGAATCGACTCCCGGAGCGGCTCGTCGAGCGGCTGACGGCGCGCGGCCTGACCGTCACGACAATCGAGGTGGCGTAGCGCAACGTGCGTCAGCGCGGCCCGAAGCCGCGGAGGACGCGAAAGCTTTCGTCGCGACGCGCGCCGACGGCGACGAGCGCCTCCGCGTGCGTCCACGCGCTCGGGCCGTCCGAGGCCGGCGGCGCGACGAAATGGTCCGGCGAGAGTGCTTGGCCGAGGCGCGCGCGCGCAGCGCCCTCGGGTGAGAGCTCGACGCACGGCAGGCAGCGCCTTGCGGCTTCGAGCACGGAAAGTGGCACGGCGCCCGGGGCAACTGGCCAAGCGAGCGCTTCGCTCAGCGTAAAGCCGCCGCTTTCGGTGCGGCGCAGCGCGCTCAGGCACGCCGGCAGCCCGAGCCGTTCGCCGAGATCACGCGCGAGGGCGCGGACGTAGTAGCCCTTGCTCGCCGTCACCTCGAGCTCCACGCGATCGTCGCGGACGGCTCCGAGCTCGAGCCGCACGACCCGGACGGGCCGCGCCGGCAGGTCGGGGGCTTCACCGCGCCGGGCGAGGCGATGCGCGCGCTCGCCGCCGACCTGGATCGCGCTGATCACGGGCGGCGTCTGCTCACTGCGCGCGCGTTCGGCCGTGAGCGCGCCGGCAAGGGCTGCTTCGGTGAGCGAGCCGGGCGGCACCGCGACCTCGCGCTCGATGCGACCGTCGATATCGAGCGTGTCCGTCGCGAGCCCGAAGCGGACCTCGGCGCGGTAGGATTTCGTCTCGAGCGTGAGGTACGAGGAGAGCTTCGTCGCTTCACCGGCGAGCAGGAGCAACACGCCCGTCGCCATCGGATCGAGCGTGCCGGCGTGGCCGATCGCCCGTGTCCCGAGCTGCTTTCTGAGCCGCGCGACGACGTCGTGGCTCGTGAGTCCGCCCGGCTTGTCGACGACGTAAACCCCGTCGATCACCCGAACCAGACGCTCTTCCGCTCCCGCACGCCGTTGTCGAGCATCGCCTGGATCGCGCCCCGCACGCGCTCCGACAAGCGCCCCACGAGCACGTGGTCTTCGGCGGCTTGCGGCCCGTAACCGTCGAGCGATACGGGCTCGCCGAAGCGGATCGTCCAGCGGCTCGGCGCGGGCACGAGCCCGAGCGGTCCGAGCAGCGGGAACGTCGGCGTCACGGGGATGTACGGCAAGCCCATGAGACCTGCGACGTACTCGAGGCGATAGAGGAGGGGGTTCGTCTCCTCGGCGCCGACGATGGCGCAGGGGACGATCGGCGCTTGCATCCGCAGCGCGAGCCGGATGTAGCCGCCGCGTCCGAAGCGCTGCAGCTGATAGCGTTCGCTGAAGAGCTTGCGAATGCCCTGCACGCCCTCGGGGAACACCGCGAGGAGGCCGTCCTTGCCGAGGAGGCGCTCGGCGTTTTCTTGGCACGCGCGCACGGCGCCGACGCGGTTCATGAACACGCCCGCGAACGGCAGGTAGAACAGAAAATCCTCCGCGAGCCAGCGGAGCTCGCGCGCCGCCGGGTGCTCGAGCCGGAGCGCCGTGCGCAGCATCACGCCGTCGAGCGGCAGCGTGCCCGAGTGGTTCGCCACGATGATACAGCGTCCGCTCGCCGGGATCTGCGAGATGCCGTGAGTTTTGATGCGGAAGTAACGCCGGTACAAAAACTCGGCGATGGGACGGAAGCGGCTCTCGTACGCGGGATCGAGCCCGAAGTCGTCGACCTCTTCCGAACGGCTGCGCAGGCCCTGCCGGCCCCAGCGCTGCGCGAAATAAGGGCTCGCGGCGAGATCGTCGGCGGGCGCAGCGGGTGTCTCGCGCTCGGGCGGAACCAGGCGCAGCCCTTCGGCCGCGCTCTCGGCCGGCTCGGCCGCTTTGGGGAAGGCCGTGCCCGGACGAATCAAGCCGTCGAGGCGCGCTTCGAGCGCGCGGATCTGCTCTGCGACGGAGCCGTGCGGACGCGAGACGGGCGGCGATGCGTCGAGCGGATCCGTCCAGCCGATGTGCGGCGGCACCATGCGCGAACCGAGGCCGAGCTCGGGAGCTTCTTCGACGAGCGTGTCGTCGTCGTCGAGCGCGAGGCTCGCCGGTGACTCGCTCGGCGGCGGGGCATGCTCGGGCGACGACGGCCGCTCGAGATCGTTGTGCGGGACCGCCACCTCCGGCTTGCGGCGCTTGCGCCCCGCGGGCCGCTGGCTCGCGCGCGCCGACGCCGAGCGCTGGCTCGAGTCGAGCGCCGCGGCGCGGGTCTTCGGGCGTGCGGGCTTGGCGATGGAGCCCGCTCGTTTCGGCTTGTCTTTCTTCACGCCGGCGTCTCCGACAAGAGCTTCACTTCACGCAGGTGCTGCGCGTTCGCGAAATCTATCAGTGCTTCACGACTGGTGTAGAGCGGGCGAAAGCCCAAGACTTTCTCCGCGAGGCTGCCGTCGGCGACGCACACGTATTGGAGATAGTCGAAGAACGAGGGCGGCGCCTCCGCCACCTGCGCGATCCAGAGCGCGCCCGCGAGCGACCCCGCGAACGGCCGCGGCAACGGCAGCGACTGGCGCCCGGCGAGGCGGATGGCCGTACCGAGCGGCAGAACGCCGTCGGGCGTGACGTTGAAAACGCCGGGCGCGTCGCGCGTGACCGCGAGCCGAAATGCCGCGATCGCGTCCGCCTCGTGCAAGAACTGCCACAGCGGATCGAAGCCGAGCACCGTCGGCACGAGCCGATGGCTCAAAAAGCGCGTGACGAAGTTGTCGACCGTGGGGCCGACGATCGGCGCCGTGCGCAAGATCGTCACCGTCCGGCCTTGCCCGGGCTTGCCGAAGCGTAGCGCCTCGGCCTCGGCTTCGATCTTATCCGCCAAGAACGGCTCGGTGCGGCGGGCCCTGAGCGGATGCTTCTCCGAGAGGAAGTTCGGGTTCGTGGGATGCGCGCCGTAGAGCAGGGTCTGGCTCCACATCACGAGCTTTTTCACGCGCGTGCGCCGGCAGGCGTTGAGCACGTGCATGGTCCCGACGCTCTCGAGTTCGTGGGAATAACCGCTCGCGTGGGTCGGCGAAGGCAAAAATGCGAGATGGACGACCGTGTCCACCGCTTCGGCGGCGAACGCTTCGGCGAGGCGCTCCTCGGCGCTGGCGCTCGTGAGATTCAGCTCGTAAACGCGCGTTTTTGCGCCTGCGGTCGGGGGCGGCCGCGTGTCGAGCGCGAGCAGCTTTTGCACGCCGGGATCTTCCTCGAGCACGCCGATGAGGTTAGTACCGATGAAGGATGCCGCTCCCGTCACCGCGACCACGCGCCGGCGCGGTAGCGGCGCGGCGAGTGGAGACGATCCCGGTGCGGGCGAGTGTTCCAAGGTGCGCTCGTCGCTCACTTTCCGGCTCCGAAAGGCCGACCCTACCACAGTGCCTCACCATTTCGCGTGGTTGCATGACGTTCGAGGAGGCGGGGATCGAGCGAGTCGGCTACACTCGGGGTAGGAGATGGATCCACCCGGTCAGCATCGTCTCGGCCCCTACGTACTCGGGGATCGTCTCGGCCTCGGTGGCATGGCGGAGGTGTTCGTCGCGACGCGGCCCGGGGCGCGCGGCTTCAACAAGAGGTTCGCCGTCAAGCGCATCCTGCCGGAGCTCGCGCGCGACGCGCGTTTCGTCGCGATGTTTTGCGACGAAGCGCGGATTTGCGCGAGCCTCTCGCATCCGAACATCGTGCAGGTCATCGACTTCGGCGAAAGCGACGGCGAAGTCTTCATGGCCCTCGAGTACGTCGACGGACTCTCGCTCGCGCGCTTGCTCCGTCTCGTCGCGAGCGCGCGGCGCCGCTTCCCGGTGCCCGTGGCGCTCTTCATCGCGCACGAGGTGCTGCGCGCGCTCGACTTCGCCCACAGCGCTTGTGACGAAGAGGGGCGCTCGCTCGGCATCGTGCACCGCGACGTATCGCCGGGGAACGTGCTCATCGGTCGCACGGGTGAGGTGAAGCTCGGGGACTTCGGCATCCTACTCTCGGCGTTCGTCGATCGCCGGACGCATCCGGGCGAGCTCAAGGGCAAGGTAGGTTACATGTCGCCCGAGCAAGCGATGGGCGGGACGATCGACGTGCGGAGCGACGTGTTTGCGCTCGGCATCGTCTTCGCGGAGATGTTGCTGGCGCGCCCGCTTTTTTCGGGCAAAAACGAGTTCGAGATCCTCACGAAGATCCACGACGCCGACATCTCGAACCTCGACAAGTACGGTCACGGCATCCCGCAAGAGGTGCTCGACATCGCGCGTACGGCGCTTTCGCGCGAACGCAACAACCGTTACGCGAACGCGGCCGCGTTCGCTCTCGCGATTCAGAACGCGACCGAGCGCATGGGCGTCCCCGCGGGAGCGGCCGAGCTCGTTTCGTGGCTCTCCGCGGTGGGCGCGCTCCCGTCGCGTAGCGGAACGCTGCCCGCCCAGCGCGTCGAAGACTACCTTCCGCTCGCCCGCACCAAAGACGAACGCTGAGGCCGCGTTTACGGCTTCGGTTGCGTCTTGGGTTCGAGCTCGGGGGACGGCAGGGTGCCGTTCGCCGGCTCGGGCGGTGGTAGCGTGGGGCGCTCGGACGTGCCGGCTTCGGAGAGGGTGCGCACGGAGTTCGGCGGCGTCGAATCGTGCGTGTTCGAGGGGCCGAGCAAGGCGAGGAGCGATTTTACGTCGACGGGCTTGAGCAGCGTCGGACGCCCCGAGAGCTTGAGGTAGTCGGCTTCCGCGCGACCGAGCGCGCCGCCCGTCACGAACACGAAGCGATCGGCGACGTGCGGGCGAGCCGCGCGCACCCGCTCGTGGAGTACGTGGCCGTTCGCCCCCGGCAGAAACACGTCGCACACGACGAGATCGGGCGTGTACGCCGGATCGAGCAGGAGGATTTCGGCTTCGGACGCGCTCGAAGCCGTGCGGACCTCGTGGGGCTTCAGGCCGCGGCGGAGCGTGCGCGACATCACCGGGTCGTCGTCGATGACGAGGATGCGTCGTTCGCCCGGGCGCTGCACCGACGGCGGCAACGGCGTCTCGCTGAGCGAGGCCTGGCCGTCGCTGTCCACGCGGGGGAGCAGCACGTGAAACGCGGCGCCGCCTCCCGCACGCTCGTGCACTTCGATGTGGCCGCCGTGATCGGCGACGACGTCGCTGCAGATCTTGAGACCGAGCCCCGCCGTGGTACCGCGGGCTTTGGTCGTGTAAAAGGGCGTGAAAATGTGTTCGACGGCGTCGGGCGGCAGGCCCGGGCCGTTGTCCTGCACCATGAGGAGCACATGCGGCCCGTCGACGGCGGTGCGCACCCAAACTTGCGGTCGCGAGCCGCCGGAGCACGCGTCCGCCGCGTTGAAGACGAGATTCAGGACGACCTGGCTCAGCGTGTCGGAGCGTCCGAGCGTGAAGCAATCGTGGTCGTAGCGCTCCGTCAGCGTCACGCCGAGCTTCTCGAGGTGCGGGCGAGCGACCACCATGGCTTCGCGCGCGACGCTGCCCACGTCGAGCCGCGCGAGGGGGCGCTCGCGTTTGCCGACGGTCGTGAGCTTCTCGACCGTTTCGTTGATGCGTGCGATGGCGACGGCCATGTCCGAGCTGAGCTCGGCGAGCTCGGCGACGCCGCCGCCGAGCGCCGTGTCGCTCGACCCTGCAAAGATTCCGAGCTGATGGACCACGCGCTCGAGCTCGTCGTGCTGCATGGCGAGCGCGCCGGCCGGGCTTTTGAGCTCGTGCGCGACCGTCGCGGTGACGAGGCCGACACCCGCGTTCGCGCCGCCCGCGACGAGCCGGTTGCGATCCATTTGGGCTTCCTCGAGATGGCGGTCGCGCTCGAGCGCCACCGCCGCGATCGAACAGACGGTCGTGACGTAGCGCAGCGTTTCTTCGTCGAGCATCGCCGCGTCGTCGAACATGAGCACGAGCGTCGCGAGCACCGTGCGGCGGTGCATGATCGGGTGGGCGAGCACGGCGCGCACGCCGAGCGCCGCGATTTCGCTGGCATCCTCGACCGTCTCGATCTCGCGCCTCACGTCGTTCACATGCACGAGGCGCCGCGCGGTCGCGGCGCGCTCGGCGAGAGCACGCGCGCCGCGCCGCAGCCGGCTGGGATCGAGCTCGGGCCGCCGCGAGAGCCGCCGCTCCGCCGCGGGCTCGACCGCGCCGTCGGAGGCGAACGCGAGTGCGCAGCGCGCGGGCGTCGCGTCGAGCAAGAGGTCGAGGCAATCCCCGAGCACACCGCCGGCCGATTCCGCGGCCAGCCTGCCGGCGAGCGCGTGCAAGGCATCGAGCCGACGAAGGCGGAGAGCGGGTGACATCCCGAAACGCCCTTCAGGGTAGACCATCCGTGACCTCCCTTCGAACGGAGGTACAGGTCTACTCACAGACTGAGGCGCAGAACGGGATACTGAATCTGCTCGTGAACGACCTCGAAGCCGGCGTTCTCGAAGAGCGCGAGAGGTCCCGTCCAGAGCTCGTCGTCGCGCACGCCTTCGGCGCGGCGCGGGAATGCTTCGAGCGTGCGCGCTCCCGCAGCGCGCGCGAGTTCGAGCCCGCATTTCAGGAGAGCGCGCGCGATGCCTTGGCGCCGGAAGTCCTGGTCGACGAGAAAACAGCCGACCGTCCAAACGTCGGCGCGCGCCGGTGTGAGTCCGGGTAGCGCGCGGTAGGGCCGCTGCGCATAGATTTTGGGTACCTCCGCCGCCGGCTCGAGCTTCATCCACCCGACGACCGAGCCGTCTTCGCGTTTTGCCACGACGCCCGCGAGCGGCCGCTCCGCCCGTTCGAGGAGCTCACGCCGATTCACGTCCGGCTCGAATGCGAGCCGGGCTTGCCACTCGTTCTTGTCGCCACCGAAGTGCCAATACGAACAGAAGCAGCTCGAGCCAGTGCGATCGAACAGACGTGCGAGCTCGGGTGCGCTCGCGCGGTCGAGCGCTTCGCACACGAAGGGGCTCGCGGTGCTCACGAAGCGGCGAGCCGTTCGACCGCGGCGGCGACGGTGAGGAGTTTTTCTTCGCCGAACGCCGGTGCGAGTAGCTGGAGCCCCACCGGGAGGGCGGGGCGATCGGCGCGCGCCTTGGTGGTGCCGCACGGCACGCTGATGCCGGCGATGCCCGCGAGGCTCGCCGGCAGCGTGTAGACGTCGCCGAGGTACATCGCGAGCGGGTCGTCCACCTTTTCGCCGAGACGGAACGCGGGCGTAGGGCTCGTGGGCGTTGCGATCACGTCCACGTCCTCGAACGCGTCGTCGAAGTCGCGGCGGATGAGCGTGCGCACCTGTTGCGCCTTCTTGTAGTACGCGTCGTAGTAGCCGGCGCTGAGCACGTAGGTGCCGAGCAGAATGCGGCGCTTCACTTCGGCGCCGAACCCCGCGTCGCGCGTTGCGCCGTACATCTGCACGAGGCTCGCGCGCTCAGGCTCGATGCGCAGGCCGAAGCGCACGCCGTCGAAACGCGCGAGGTTGCTCGACGCCTCGGCGGTCGCGACGATGTAGTACGTCGCGACGCCGTAGTGCGTGTGCGCGAGCTTCACCGGGCGCACGGCGCAACCCTCGCGCTCGAGCGCGGCGATGGCGGCGCGAACGCGCTCCGCCACGTCGGGATCGAGCCCTTCGGCGAAGTACTCTTCCGGCACGCCGATGCGAAGCGGCTTCACGTCGCGCTCGCACGCGCCCGCGTAGTCGCCGGCGGGGAGCGCCGCCGCCGTCGAATCGCGCGGATCGGCGCCCGAAATGGCGCTGAGCACGTGCGCGGCGCTCCGCACGTCGCGCGCGAAGGGCCCAACCTGATCGAGGCTCGACGCGAAGGCGACGAGCCCGTAGCGCGAGACGCGGCCGTAAGTCGGCTTGATGCCGACGATGCCGCAGAGTGCTGCCGGCTGGCGGATCGAGCCGCCGGTGTCGCTGCCGAGCGACGCCGAGGCCATGCCGCCGGCGACGGCGACGGCGCTCCCGCTCGACGAGCCGCCCGGCGTGCGCGTCGGATCGACCGGGTTCTTCGCCGGGCCGAACGCGGAGTTTTCCCCGGACGAGCCCATCGCGAACTCGTCCATGTTCGTCTTGCCGACGAGCAGCGCACCCGCGGCGCGCAGGCGCGCGACGGCGGTCGCGTCGTAGGGCGGGCACCAGCCGGCTGCTGCGCCACCCGGGCGCCCGTCGGGGCCGCGCCGCGTGAGGATGCGTGAGCCGCAGGTGGTCGGAGCGTCGGTCGTGCAGAGGGCGTCTTTGACGGCGATGGGGACGCCCGCAAGCGGGCCGAGCGGCTCACCCTGCGCCCGCTTCCGATCGACCTCGGCGGCGGCGGCCAGTACGGGCGCTTCGCTCACGTGGAGAAATGCGTTCAGTGCGCTTTTTTCGCGAATGCGCTCGAGCGCGCCGCGCGCGAGCTCCGTGGCCGAAACGTCACCTTTTTTTACGGCTGCCGCGAGCGCGGCGACCGGCAAATCGAGAGGAGCGGCCATTATTCGTCCACGAATCCAGGTACGGCGAACGACCCACCGCCACGCCGCGGGGCTTCCGCGAGCGCCCGGTCGTGGTCGAGACTCGGGATGAGCGCGTCCTCCCGCAGGGGCGTTCGCTCCGCGGCGACGTGCGCCGTGGCCGGAATTCCGTCGGTGGGGAGGGCGGCCAGCTGCTCGACATGTCCCAGGATTTTCGCGAGGTCGCGCTGCATGCGCTCGACCTCGTCGCCGTCGAGCTCGAGTCGCGCGAGCTTCGCGACGTGCAGCACCGTTTCCCGGGTGATCGCCATGCGCCCGCTCTAGCACCGCGGGAGTCGCCGATGGAAGACCGGTCAGCGACCGAGTGCAAAACATCCGTTCAGGCAGCCGAATTTCGCAGCGGACCCCGCGCTCGAGCGCGCAACTTCCGGCTCGAGCGGCCGATGCCAGCGTGTGACCGGGGTTCCTTCTTCACACACCTCGACGGCCATCACTTCCGTCTATATCCTCCGCAGGCCGCAGCGTCCCGCCCCGAAGCGGGCGGCTGCGGGGGCGGTGCGCTTGAGACACGGTGAATTCAAAGCTGGCGAGCTGATTCCGGGCAGTCGATATCGGGTGCTCGGTCTGCTCGGCGCGGGCGGCATGGGTACGGTGTACGAGGTCGAGCACACGGAGCTCGGCAAGCGCTTCGTGCTGAAAGCGCTCTTGAGCGATCTGTCACGCCGCGAAGACTTGGTGGCGCGGCTCCGCAACGAGCAGCGCGCGCTCGGGCGACTCGAGCACCCGAACATCGTCAACGTCACGGATGCTGGCGTGACGACGACGAACGTTCCGTACTTCGTGATGGAGCGTCTCGACGGCGAGACGCTCGGCGCGCGCATCAAGCGCGCAGGTTGTCTCCCGATCGGCGAGGCGCTCGAGGTCGCCGCGTCCGTCCTCGACGGACTCGCCGCTGCCCACGAGATCGGCGTCGTTCATCGCGACGTGAAGCCGCAGAACATCTTCCTCGCGCACGGGAAATACCCCAAAATCCTCGATTTCGGCGTGGCCAAGGTGGCCGACACGGGCGGCGCGATCACCGCGCGCGGCGTCGCCGTCGGCACGCCGCGTTACATGTCGCCCGAACAAGCGAGCGGGGAGAAGCTCGACGGCCGCTCCGACATCTACGCCGTGGGGCTCTTGCTCTACGAGATGACGGTAGGGAAGGGGCCGTTCGACGACGCGCGCGACGCGAACGAGATGTTGCTCGCGCATCTGAGCCATCTGCCGCCGCGCTTGTCATCGCGCGTCGGCAGCGTCACGCGCGACCTCGACGAGTTCTCGGCGAGCTTGCTCGCGAAGAGTCCGGCGGCGCGCCCGCCCACGGCGCGCGACGCCGCCGCGGCGATGCGCACGCTCGCCATCCCGTATCAGCGCGGGCCGCGCGAGGGAGCGGCGCACGCGCAGACGGTGCGGCTCGGGGAGAAGCTCGACGCCGTGAAGACGCGCGCGGACGGCATCGCAGCGCGCCAGGCGTGGAACCTGCGCGAAGGTACGACCGAGGACGCGAAGACGCTCGCGCGCATCCAGCGCTCCGGGCCGAACGACACGCTGATCGACCCGGCTTCCCAGCGCGGAACGAACACCCCGAGCGGGGCTGAGCCGATGACGCTCCCCGACTCCACGCTGCGCGACTACGACGGCGCCGCTCCGACGACGCGCACCGAGATCCTCTCGATCGTCGACGTTCCGAACGCAGGGGACGTCGAAACGCACACGCGCGTCCCGCTCACGCCGCCGAACGGCTCGCAAACGCTCGATCCGGTGCCGCTTTCGAGGCTGCCCAGTGTGCCGCCCGCGGACGGCCGACGAGCCCGTGTCGCCGCGGGCCTCTTGCTCGCGCTCGCGGCAGGTGTCGCGAGCTTCGCCTACGCGCTCACGCACGGGCCGTCGGAGCTGCCGGCGACCGCTTCTGCGGAAACGCCGAGGGGGGGAGTGGGCGCCGTCGCAGCGTCACACGCCGTCGCAGCGTCACACGTCGTTGCTGCATCACACGCCGTCACGGCGCCGGAGATCGCCGCTCCGGTCATTCCGGTCGCCGTCACGACTCCGGCGAAGGCGCCGGAAGCGCGGACTTCGAGCCCCGTTTTGGCGAAGGTGGGCGCGGCGGCGACGAGCGCGCCCCCCCAAAAACCAAAAAAATCAGCCAAACGGAACGCTACGGCGCCGCACCTCCCGGACGGCTTGCCGAGCTCCGGCTTGTAGCGTAATAGTCCCGCCCCCGCGGATTTACCGCGGGTACACCACACGCCCCGGTGCGCGTCCGTTGGGTTCGGTGCTGGCAGCTTCGGCGGTCGGCTTGCCCACGGCGGGGCGGAGGAACAACCGAAAGGAGCAGCGCTTCATGGCAGACGTTCAAAACACCGCCTCATCGGCGGCATCCGATTCCTCGTTCGAGCCCTCCGTTTCCGAAGGGCGTCGCACGCCGAGGGATCCCTCCCAACCGCTCGGCGTCCGCGAGCTCTTCGAAGCGGGCGTCCACTTCGGTCACCAGACCAAGCGCTGGAACCCGAAGATGCGCCCGTTCATCTACGGCGCGCGTAGCGGCATCCACATCGTCGATCTCGACCAGACGGCGCGGCTCTTCAAGCGCGCGTTCGACTTCTTGAGCGACACGGTCTCGCGCGGTGGCTCGGTGCTGTTCGTCGGCACCAAGCGCCAGGCGCAGGACATCGTGCAGGAAGAGGCGCGCCGCGCCGGCATGTTCTACGTCACGAACCGTTGGCTCGGCGGCACGCTCACGAACTTTCGGACCATCAAGGGCGGTCTCGACCGGCTCCGCACGCTCGAGCGCATGCGCGAGGACGGCACGCACCAGCAGCTGCCGAAGAAGGAAGTCGTTCAGCTCGAGAAGGAGCGCGCGCGGCTCGAGAAGTACATCGGCGGCCTCAAGGGCATGGGCCAGCTGCCGCAAGCCGTGTTCGTGATCGACCCGGCGCAGGAAGGGATCGCGGTGAGCGAGGCACGCAAGCTGCGCATTCCGATCGTGGCCATCACCGACACGAACTGCGATCCCGATCTCGTCGATTACGTCATTCCCGGTAACGACGACGCCATTCGCTCGGTACGGCTCGTGACGGGCGCCGTCGCCGACGCGTGCGTCTACGGGCTCGCGCGCCGTCGCGACCACCAGCAGGGCGGCGAGCGTGAAGGTGGCGGCGGCGGCCGCCCCGGCATCGATACGCAGGTCATCTACGCACCCCGCGGACCGCGTGGGCCCGAAGGGGCGAGCTGAGTCATGGCCGAGCAAGTCAGCATGCAGCAGGTGAAGGAGCTTCGCGACCGCACGCAAGCGGGGCTCAACGATTGTCGCAGCGCGATGGTCGAAGCCGCCGGCGACATGGAGAAGGCAGTCGAGATCATCCTGAAGAAGGGTCTCGCGAAGAGCGCCAAACGCGCCGGAGCGATCGCGACGGAAGGCGTCGTGACGGCGCTCGTCGCGCAAGACGGCAAGTCCGCCGTGCTCGTCGAGGTGAACATCCAGACGGATTTCGCCGCACGCAACGCCGAGTTCGTGGACTTCGCGAACAAGGTGACGCAGGCAGCGCTCGCCGCCAAGACGGGCGCGGACCTCGGCGCCGAGAAGTTTCCGGGCGGGAGCGCGACCGTGGAAGAGACGCGCGCCGCGCTCGTCGGCAAGCTCGGCGAGAACATCACGGTGCGCCGCTGGGAGCGCGTCACGGTCGACGGTCCGGGCAAGGTCCACGCGTACGTGCATCTCGGCGGCAAAGTCGGCGTGATCCTCGGTGCTCGCCTCGGCAACCAGGCGGCCGCCGCCAAGCCGAGCTTCGAGAAGTTCGTAGACGACTCGGCGATGCAAATTGCCGCGATGGCGCCGCTCTTCGTATCGGGTTCCGAGGTCCCGGCGGACGCGAAGACCAAGCAAGCCGCCATCTTCGAGGCTCAACTCGTAGAAGAGGGCAAGCCCGAGCAGGCGCGCCCCAAGATCATCGAGGGCAAGCTCGCCAAGTGGCTGAAGGAAGTGTGCTTGCTCGAGCAGCCGAGCGTGATGGAGTCGGAGAAGACGGTGGAGCAGCTGCGTGCGGAGCTCGCGAAGGAGCTCGGCACGGAGGTGACGCTGTCGCGCTTCGTGCGCTTCGAGCGCGGTGAAGGCATCGACAAGCCGACCGCGCCCGACTTCGCGAGTGAAGTGGCCAAGATGGCCGGGGGATGAGGCTCGCCGCGGTCTCGGTCGACCTCGACGAGATTCATCACTACTACGCCATCCACGGCCTGCCGGCCGCCGAACGCGCGGCACACGTGGTCTACGACCGCGCGGTGCCGCGCGCTTCGGACTGGGCGCAGAGTTTCGGCCTGCCGCTCACATTTTTCGTCGTGGGGCGGGATCTGGAGCGCTCCGAGAACGCGGAGACGGTCCGGACGCTCTCGAGCCAGGGCCACGAGCTCGCCAACCACAGCTACTCGCACCACTACGATCTGACTCTGCGCGACGCCGCCGAGATGGCGCGTGAGGTCGCGGGCGGCATCGAGGCCATCGTGCGCGCGACCGGGGCGCGGCCGAGCGGCTTTCGCGCTCCCGGTTATCTCGTGAACGACGAGCTCGTCCGCGTCCTCGCGTCTCTCGGCGTCGGTTACGACTCGTCGGTCTTCCCGAGCCCCGCGTACTACGCCGCCAAAGCCGCGAAGCTCCTCGCGCTGAAGCTCCGCGGGCGGACGTCGCACTCCGTGCGCGGCTCGAGCTCGGTGCTGCGCGCGCCCACGCGGCCCTATCGGCTGGGCGCGCCGTATTGGAAGAAGGGCGACGGACTGCCGGAGCTGCCGATCCAGGTGACGCCCGGCACGCGGCTGCCGTACATCGGCACCTCGCTCGTCCTCGCGGGGCCTGACGGCGCACGGCTCATGACGCGGACGCTGATGCTCGAGCCGTTCGTGAATCTCGAGCTCCACGGCTTCGATTTCCTCGGCACCGACGACGGGCTCGACGAGCTCGTGCCGCACCAGCCGGACGCGCGCCTCGCGCGTAGCGCCAAGCTCGCTGCGCTCAGCGCGGCCGTCGAGCTTCTGCGCAAGATGGGCTTTCGCTTCGTGCGGCTCGATGAGGCGTCGCACACGGTGAGCTGACACTCGTCGTTTCCGCGGGCGGAACGGCGCTCGCCCCGCGGTACGTGGCAGCGGTCACCGAGAACCCGACGGAGAAGCAAGCAAGGGCGAGAGCGCTCACGGCGACGGATTTGGGATCGTAAGCGGAAGTCATGCGGTCCTTTTCGCTCGAGCCGGTAGGCGCGAGTCGAGCGACCGAAGGAGCAAGCGCCGCGCCAGCGAGACCGGCCCGAATTAATTCAGGATTTCGAGGCGGGTGGCGTGTCCGTCAGGCCACGGGCGTGGGGTCGCAGCCACGTCCGGGCAAGCAGCGTGAGAGCTAGGGCACCGAGCACGGCGCCCGTGGCGTCGGCGAGCGCATCCTCGACGTCCGCCGAGCGATCGGGAAGGCCGAGCTGATAGAGTTCGAGCAACACGCCGACGAGCGTCGCGGCGACGACGGCGACCCAACGCAGCGGAGCGCGCTTGCGCGTGGGGAGCGCGTAGCGGAGCGCGCGATACGTGAGCAGCTGCAACCCACAAAAGGCTGCGAGGTGATTCAGCTTGTCGCTCGGCAACCCGATGTCGAGCTCGGGCTGAGGCACCCCGCTGCTGCCGCCGACGAAGATCGCGACGGCCCAACCTAGAGCCGGGACGACGTTGCGGACGAAGCCGCCGCGGAGGGGCGGAACCCGGGGGACCGCGCCGTCCCCCGGCGCGGTCTCAGTCACGCAGTCCGCCCGCGCGTTCGACGGCCGCCGTTTGCTCGAGCTCGCGCCCGCGCGTCTCCGGTAGCCACGCGAGGACGAGCAGCAACGAAAGCGCCGGGAAAACGACGCTCGCGCGCAGCACCGGTCCCCAGCCGCGATCGACCGCGAGCTCTCCGATCACGAGGGGAGAGACGACGTAACCGATGCGACCGAGCAAGTTGTTCGACCAGACGAAGGCGTCCCCGCGGAGCTCGGTCGGAAAGAGCTCCGTCGTGACCGTGTTGAGCAGGGTGAGCACGGCCGAGAGCCCGAACATCGCGAGGATCATCGCGACGACGAGGAGCGGCGTGCTTTCGAAGAAGTAGACGCCAAGGACGCCGGCGACGACCGTCGTGTAGACGAAGACGGCGCCCGCCTTGCGCCCGATCACGTCGAAGAGCTTGCCCGCGAAGAAGACGAGCGGCATCGACACGACCGCGCCGAGTGTCACGACGAGGCCCGCCGTGCCCTCCGACAGGTGGAGCTCGTTCAGCGCGTAGTCCTTCCAGAACGTGACGGCGTTTTGCGTGCAGACGTAGGTGAAGAACCAAATCGCGGCGAGCTCGAGCACGCGGCGGCGGTGGATCGTCGAGAAAATCGCGAAGAGCGGCCGGCTCGGCTCGCTCCGCGCGGCCTCGAAACGCTTCGTCTCTTTCAGATCGCGGCGTGCCCACGCCATGAGCAGGAGCGGCACCACGCCCACGAAATAAACGGCACGCCAGGTCGCGAGCTTGACGACGATCGGCACGACCCCCGCGCACACCACGGCGCCGAGGCTCGACGCAGCGCTGATCACGCCGAGCACCATGCCGCGCCGCTCCGCCGGATACTCCTCGGCGCCGATCACCATGCTCGTCGCCCACTCGCCGATCAAAAAGACGCGCGCGACGAGCTGGAACCCGGCGAAAAGCCATACGTTCGGTGAGAACCCGGAGAGAAACGTGAAGAGCGCGTAGCCGAGAATCGTGACCGAGAGCACGCGCCGCCGCCCCCAGCGATCGGCCCGGCTCACGAGCAAGTACGCGAGCAGCGTGCCGAGATTGATGACGCTGACGAGATTGCCGGCCGCCGCGCGATTCAGCCCGAAGGATACTCGGATCGCGGGGAGCACCTGCGTGAGCGCGAAGAAGTCGTAGCCCTCGAAGAACGAGGCCACGCCGAGAAAGGCGAAGAGCCGCCGCTGATAGGGCGTGAGCGACGGCAGCGCCGCCCGCGCCTGGCCCGCCGTCATTCGATGAGCCCGCTCTCCGGACTCGACGCGCTCGCGTAAAGGCGTCGGGGCATGCGGCCGGCCAAGAACGCGCTGCGGCCGGCGCTGATCGCTTCGCGCATCGCCCGCGCCATCAGCACGGGGTGTCGCGCGCTTGCGATTGCGGTGTTCAGGAGCACGCCGTGGCAACCGAGCTCCATCGCGATCGCGGCGTCGCTCGCCGTCCCCACGCCCGCGTCGACGATCACGGGCACCTTCGCGTGCTCGAGAATGATCCGCAAATTGTAGGGGTTCCGGATGCCGAGGCCGGAGCCGATCGGCGCTGCGAGGGGCATGACGGCGGCACAGCCGAGGTCTTCGAGCTTCTTGCAGACGACGGGATCGTCCATGCAGTAGGGAAGGACCGTGAAGCCTTCATGCACGAGCTGTTTGGCCGCGACGAGCGTCTGCTCGTTGTCGGGGTAGAGCGTCTTCGGATCGCCGATGACCTCGAGCTTCACGATCGAGGCGACGCCGAGCTCGCGCGCGAGCCTGAGCGTGCGCACGGCTTCGTCGGCCGTGTAACAGCCCGCCGTGTTGGGCAAAATGGTGTAGCGCCCGCCGAGCAGGAGCTTGCCGAGCGAGCCCTCGCTGCGATCCGCGAGGTTGATGCGCCTGAGCGCCACCGTCACGACCTCGGCGCCGGACGCCTCGAGCGCCTGCCGCGTCTCGTCGACGCTCGCGTATTTGCCCGTACCCACGAACAAGCGCGAGCGGAACGTGTGCGTTCCGACGACGAGCGCGTCATCGCCGTCTCCGGCGGGGGCGTTCACAGAAAGCCGGCCTTCTTCGTCACGTTCGCGGGCGCGTCGAGACTGCCCGCATAAGCGTCCTCGAGCGCCAAAATGAAGAGCTCACCCTTGGTGGTACGCGCGTGGAGCAGGGCGCCGTCGTGCCGGAGCGAACTGACGCGCGTGATGGTCAGCGTCGCGTTACCCGCCGTGACGTAGAGCGTCAGCGAGCGACCCTCCGGGAGCGTCATCAAGCCTTCGGCGTTCTTCGTGGCTTCGCCCGCGGCGACGAGGGCCGCCAGGTGTTCGTGGGTCATGGCCCGAAGCTTTCGACTTCGCCGGGCGGCGTCAAGCGGCAGGTGCACTCTCCCGGCCAACGGGCCGCGCGGGCGCGCCGTTCGACGGGTTCGCACGCTCTCGGCTAGGCTTCCGGCGCACCGTGACCGCCGAGCCGCACATCGTGGTCGAGCGCCTTGCGAAGCGCTTCGGGAATTTCCAGGCGCTCGCGGACGTGGACATGACCATCGCCCGCGGCGAAATCACCGTCATCATCGGCGGCTCCGGCGCTGGAAAAACGACGCTGCTCAAGATCCTCATCGGGCTCGATCGCCCGACGAGCGGCAGCATTCGCGTGAACGATCTCGACATCGCGCGTCTCTCCGAACGCGAGCTCACGAAGGTGCGCCGGCGGTTCGGCATGGTCTTTCAGTATTCGGCGCTGCTCGACTCGATGAACGTCCTCGACAACGTCGCCTTTCCGCTCCGCGAGCACACCAAGCTGAGTGAGCGCGAAATCCGCGAGCGCGTGCACGAGAAGCTCGGTGTGCTCGGCCTCGAGAACGTCGAGGAGCGCTTTCCGAGCGAGCTTTCGGGGGGCATGCGCAAGCGCGTCGGTCTCGCGCGCGCTCTCATGCTCGAACCCGAAGCGGTGCTGTACGACGAGCCGACGAGCGGCCTCGATCCGATCACGAGTCGCAAAGTGGATGATCTCATCGTCGAGACGCGCGATCGCTACGGCGTGACCAGCATCGTCATTTCTCACGACATGGCGGGAGCGCTGCGCGTCGCCGATCAAATCGTGCTGCTTTCGCGCGGGCGCGTCGTGGCTGCCGGCCGGCCGCGCGAGCTCGTGGCGCGCGGCGCCGAGCTCTTGAAGGAGTTCATCGATTCGAGCGGCATCGAAGTGGAACGCCTGCTCGGCGAGCGGCATTCGATGGCGCCGCCCGCTGCGAACCGTTCGTCCCCGGACTCCTGATGGGTTAGAGTTCGACCGTGCCGCGCACAGTCCTCCTCACCGGCGCCGCAGGCTTCATCGGCAGCCACACGGCCGTCGCGCTCGCGGCCCGCGGTGATCGCGTCGTTGGACTCGATAACTTCAACGCCTATTACGATCCGGCCCGCAAGCGCGCGAACGTGCGCGAAATCGAGGCAGAGGCGCCAGGCGCCGATTTCCGACTCGTCGAAGGCGACCTTCGCGACAAAGCGCTGGTCGAGCGTCTATTCGCTGAACATCGCTTCGACGTCGTCGTTCATCTCGCGGCCATGGCCGGCGTGCGCGCGTCCGCGGACGACCCCGTCACCTACTACGAGGTGAATCTCGGCGGCACGCTCACGCTGCTCGAATCGGCGCGTGCCCACGGGGGAGCGCGCTTCGTATTCGCGTCGACGTCGTCGGCTTACGGCGCGACCACCCGCCTGCCGTTCCGCGAAGACGACCCGGCGGACCGCCCGCTCGCGCCGTACCCGGCGAGCAAGCGCGCCGCGGAGCTCCTCGGTCACGCGTATCACCATCTGCACGGCACGCGTTTCACGGCGCTGCGCTTTTTTACCGTGTACGGCCCGCGCGGCCGTCCCGACATGCTCACTTACAGGCTGGTCGACGCGATTCGTACGGGAATCCCCATTACGCTCTACGACGCTGGCCGCATGTCGCGGGATTGGACGTTCGTGAGTGACACGGTAGCGGGCATCGTCGCGGCTACGGACGCCGACTTAGGGTTCGAGATCGTCAATCTCGGCCGGGGTGCGCCCGAATTGGTGAGTGAGTTCATCGCTGCGTTCGAGCGGCTCACGGGGCGCAAAGTGCCCTGGATCGAAGCGCCGAAACCGGAGGCAGACGTCGAAAAGACGCATGCGGACATCGCCAAGGCGCGACGTTTGTTGGGGTACGAGCCGCACGTGGGGATCGAGGAGGGAGCACGGCGAACCATCGATTGGTACGAGCGCGCGGTGGCCCCGCTCGCGGCACGGTGACACCGTCGCAGCGGACACGCGGCGGGCGAACGCGGACACGCGGAGCGAGACCGGAGACGCGCGGAGCGAGAACGCCGTGGGGCGCGACGTGAGCATTCGTGAAAATCCGCCGCGGCTGATCGCGATCACGGATCGCGGCGTTGCGTCCGCGGACGCAACGTTGCGTCGCTTCGAATGCGTGGCGCGCGCCGCGCGGCCGTTCACGGTCATGTTCCAACTTCGCGACCGCGAGCTGTCGGCGCGCGAACGTCTCGCGTTCGGTCGCGAGCTCCGCGCGGTGTGCACGGCGGAGCAGCAGTGGTTCCAGGTGAACGACCGCTGCGATCTCGCGGGACTGCTCGGTGCGGACGGGGTGCACCTCGGTGAAGCGAGCATGAGCGCGGCGGACGCGCGGCGAATCATGGGCGAGGCAGTATTCATGACGCGTGCCTGTCATGAGCCGGAGCGCGACTTGGAAGCGGGGGTGGACGGGTGGGTGTTGTCGCCGATTTTCGAGGCCAGGAAGGGGAGAGCGGCGCTGGGGGTTGCCGCGGTGCCGCGGTTCTTCGGGGCGCGCGGGAGGACGCCGGACGCTCCTTTTCTTTACGGGCTCGGTGGAGTGACTGCGGCTCGAGTACAGGAGCTCCTTCGTGCGGAAGCGACCGGCGTCGCGGTCGTCGGCGCAGTCCTCGTGGGCGAGGGCATGGAAGCCTTGCTCGCAGCGCTCGCCGTGTGACGCTTGTCGCTCAGTGAGCTAATCGAGGAGTCCCAACGTGCTCTCGGGCAGCGACGTGCGCACGAGTCGTTGGCCGTTCGCCTCGAAGAAGTAGAGGTAATTTTGGGCAGCAATCAGCGACCCGGCCCTATTGCCCGCGATCACGTCGTACGTTTTACTGGTGGCAGTGTCGTAGAGGCGGACGCCGCTGCTCTGATCCGCGGGATTGGTGTACGCGTAATAAACGAAGGTCGCTCCGCTGTCGGACTCGGACAGTGTGAAATCGGTGACGTCTACGTTGCTCGTGATCGCCGTTTCATTCGCTCCACCCTCGTGCTGCATGACGAGGTCGGCAACACCCGTCGATGACGTCGTTCTGAGCCAGTAGTAGTCATCGGCAGCGTCGCATTCCAGATGTTCGAGGCGGCCCGCTTTCCGAGGAAAGATACTGGCCCCAGTACCAGTAGCGCCGAGCGGCTTACCGATGTCGTACGAGCCGGCGCCCGCGGTGAAATTCACTCCATAGACCACCTGCGAGCCGTTGAAAGCAAAGTCGCCGACCTCCGGATCCTCGTCGAAATCGACGACGAAATCCTGTGTTGCGTCATTAGGGTCCCCTTCGCTCTGGCTGAAGATGCCGAGCTGGGATCCACCAGTCGTCGTGAAGTACAGGCGGCCCAAGCGAAAGCGGATGTTGTACGCGACCAACCCGTCGGTGCGAACATCGGAACCGTCGAGTTTCATACTCTCGACGTAGAGGAACGTGCTGCTCCGAACGAACACTCGTTGTGTTCCGATGAGGAGATCCTCTAGATGATCGTTGCTCGCGAGGAGCGTCTCGACGCTCTTGCCAGCGAGGCGCCGCTGAACGCTGCCCGCGCCGGGATTCGTCCAATAGACGT
The DNA here is from genome assembly GCA_025936045.1 of Polyangiaceae bacterium. Classification (GTDB taxonomy): domain Bacteria; phylum Myxococcota_A; class Polyangia; order Polyangiales; family Polyangiaceae; genus PMG-095. The sequence goes on from JAICUB010000014.1 coordinate 61,221, forward strand.
CGGACCCCGAAACAGCGATGCCGCGACTCGCAGGGAACGCTGCCTGATCCGTGGCAATCGTCTCGAATGGCTCACAGGTCGCGCCGTTGCACCAGCCGTCGCAGGAATCCGCCGTGCACGTGCATTCGCCGCTCTTGCCGCAGGTCTGGCCCGCCGCGCAGGCCATGCATGCTGCTCCGGCCTCGGCACATGCCTTGTCGGTCTGGTCAGCATAAACAACGCATTGGCCACCCCCGTCGCAGCATCCCTTCGGGCACGTGGTGGCGTCACACACGCAGGTGCCGGTCGTCTCGTCGCAGCGCTCGTCAGCCACGCACGCCGCGCAAGCCAAGCCCCCGAGACCGCAGTGCGCCGCGCTTTGCGTCTCACAGGCACCCCCGTCCGAGCAGCAGCCATCCGGGCACGATGTCGCGTCGCAGAGACAAGCTCCCTGTTTCTCATCGCAACGAAGCCCGCTGTCGCACGCGCTGCAAGCCGCGCCAGCTAGGCCACAGTGCGAGTCTGCCGGCGCCTCACATTCGCCGGTGTCCGAGCAGCAGCCGTGCGGGCAGGAGTCCGCGTTGCAGCGACAGAGTCCACGTAGACACTCTTGACCAGCCGCACAGGTCACGCATGACTCGCCGTCCGCCCCGCAAGCTGCGTCGCTCGTTCCGCTCAGCGTGTGGCCGGTGCCGTCTCGGCAGCCGCTCGGCGCCGGCGCGCCGCCTTCGCCAGCGGTCGCAGCAACTGACGGCTCGCCGGCTTCACCGGCGTTTGTAACGCTCGGTTGGCCGCCCATCCCCGCGGCGCCACCAAGTCCGCCCATCGGCGGACTGCCCGACGAACCGGGACTGCCGCTTTGCCCGCTTGGTGGGGGACAGGTCCGCGTCGCGGTGCAATCATCGAACTTGGAGCTACAGCCAACCGCGACAATCGCGCCCGCCGCGCCGAGCGCCAATGCGAAAACAACCTTGGTTCGAGCCATCCTCGTCCTCCCCCGCGGTTTCGGTTCTAGTCCCGGCGGGTCTCCCTACATCGGTCACGTCGAGCGGGAGGTTGCGAAAAAACTGCCAAGCGCACGTCCCGTAGCGCGCGGGTGGCGCGCGGTCGGTTAAAAATTCGAGCAGACACCTAGCACGAGTCGTTACGGAGCTTCGAGCTCATCCTGCGATACCCCGACCACCCCGTCGTTCTCGCCCGCGTCGCCGCCGACGCCCTTCGCTCCAGGCATGCCCGTGGTAACCCGCACGTTCGGCTGATTCGGCGCGGAGCTGCCGCTCCATAGAATACCGAGGGATCGCCTCCGGCGGCACCCGCCGTCTGAGCCGCCCTTGCCGCCCTGACCGCCGGGGCATGAGTCGGCCGCAACTCCGCCGTGCCCAGCCTTACCGGCATCGCCACCGGGTCCTCCGGGTTGTCCGGCCCGCCGTCGCCGCCCTTACCCGCATCAGCGGCGACGAGCACCACGTCATCGAGCGTTACACTCGAATCGAAGATAGCCACGGCGATGTTCGAGCCGCCGGCTTTGCCACGAGCACCGCCCTTGCCTCCACAGCCGCCCCCTCCTCCTGGGCCGCCCGAAGCGCCGGTGAGCGCGAGCGCGCCGCATGCTGTCGGCGCCTTCGCCCCGCCGCCGCCCTGGCCCCGGCATGCCGTCCTCGCCTGAGCCGCCCGCGTTGCCAGCCCAGCCGGCTGCGGTGGATTGCCGGGTTAACCGTTGCCAGCGCTGCAGGTCCATCCGGGATTAGCCTCACCGGCACCTGATGCGCCACCTCCGAGATCGGGCGTCCCCCCGTCGCCGTTTCCTGCGCGGCTCGCGTCATTGCCGCCATCGCCTCCCTTGCCGCCAATGCTGCCGCTCGTCATGCCACCGCATTGCGTGTCGACGGTCAAGGCGCCCGCGTTCGGTTCGGTCATGGCGGTGCAGGCGTCGTGGCCATCGTGGCCTGGCGCGCCTGCCGTTGCAGGGGTGGACGTGCCGGTGCGCCAGACGAGAAGTCCTCGCCGGCGCACGAAAGGGGAATGAGGCTTCGGATCGCAAGTGTCGCCTCGATCGCCACCGCGGTGATTGCATTAGTTCTATTGCGAGGGCGTCAGTGTTTCTTGGGTGACGCCGGGGAGGCCGCTGTTCTCGGTCCCAGCACCAAGCCCTCCTGCGCCGGGTGTCCCAGGGGTGTACGTCGTGCCCTCGTCGATATTGATCGTGCTCGTCGCGGAGACGACGCCGACCGAGACCCCGCCCGCGCCGCCGCCTCCTGCGCCGCCGTTGCCCCCTTGCGCGCCGGCGCCACCTGGGCAAGCGGCGCCGTGGCCGTTGGCGTGCATGCCGCCGCTCTGGCCGGGTTCACCAATTTTGCCGTCGCCGCCTTGACCTGCAGTTCGGCTCTCCAGGTAACAAGAATTCAATGTGATCGTTGAGGAGAGGCTCAGTATTGCGATGCTGCTGCCTCCTCCGTGTCCACCCCGGCCCCCCGCGCCACCACATCCACCGCAGGCCCCGCCTCCGCCGCCCCCATTCGTCGCCCCACCTCCGCCTCCGCCTCCCTGTCCAGGTTTACCGTTCAACCCGTCTCCGCCCGGGGCGGGTGCCCATCCCGCTTGGTCGACCGAGCCTAAGGCGTTGGCACCAGCCGCATCCGAGACGGCCTCTGGTGCTGCTCCATCATGCCCCGTTCCGCCGGACCCGCATGAACCTACAGTCCCGCCGAGACCGCCTCCCCAAGGCGGCAAGCCGGCGCCGCCGCCTGTGGGAGTGGTCGATGCGGCTCCGCCGAGTCCGCCGGTACTGGTGGTCCCGTCGGCACAAGAGCACACGTTGGAATCGCCTCCCGACGACTCCGTCCCCGGATTACCATCCAAACTCATCGTCGAGTAATTCGACTCTGCCTCCTGCCCATCTGCGCCCCTGACGCCATCGCCGGCGATGATGTGATCCCTCACGAACATGACCTGGGTCGATCCGGAGACGAATACGGCGACGCTACTGGCGCCTGGGGTCTTTGGATCGGCGTTGGCGGAGACGAGCTCCATGTCCGTCACGGTGAGGCCGGTGACGTCTTTGACGCGCAGAGCTTCGTCTTTAGTGGTGGGCGCGAGACGGGAAGGGGCGGTGGGGTCGTAGGTCCACTGGGCGTTTTGGCAGGTGTAGGCGCCGTGAAGGTCGATGCCGCCGAGGGTGATTTCGAGGTGCTCTTGATAGGTGCCGGCGCAGACGAAGATGGGGACGGTGTTGGCGGCAGGGAGCTCGAGCGCGTGGCCAAGGGTGGCGACGGGAGCGCTTTGCGTGCCGTCGTTGGCGTCGTTGCCGCCGGCAGAAGGTGGAGCGACGTAGATGCCGGCGTGGCCGACGGAGAGGAGGCAGCCGGCGGTGGGGCTTTCAGGGTCGCACGAGCTCGGGCCGTGGCCGGCTTCGCCGCCTTCGCCGGAGGTGCCGGCTTCGCCACTGGTGCCGGTCGTTCCGCCGGTGGGGAAGAGGCCGGCGGTGCCGCCGGTGGGAGCGCCGCCTTCGGCGTTGCCGAAGCCGCCGGAGCCGCCGGAGGAGGGGAAGCCCGCAGTGGCCGAGCCGCCCGTGCCCGTGGAGCCGCCGAGCCCGTCGCCCGAAGTGCCAGCCGTCCCGGCGGCGCCGGACGAGGGCTGGGTGCCGCCCGTGCATTCGTAGCTGCCCTGCGAGCAGAAGTCGTCACCGCCGCACGACACTGCGACCGCGCCAGAGGCGACGAACAAGAGCGCGGGAATCGACCGCTGTGCAACCCTCATGCGACCGCGCTTCACTAAGAAAGCCCCGTGAGGCACCGCTCGTTCGTAGCCTTCCGCGCGTCCGTTGTCCACCATGACCCGCTGCACGGGCCGCTCGATCCGGCGACGCTGAAACGTCATTTCTGCGTCAACGGCCACGGCTCGAGAAGAGGGACCGCGGCGCCGGGGCCGCTCTGACGTACGGCGCGCTCGCACTCGGCAATGGACAATCGGCGCGGGCCGAAGATGCTCGGATCGGCTGCGTCGGCATCCATCAGATCCGAGGGGCGATCGACGCCGAAGTCGTCGGGGTGACCGGGCAGGTCGAGCAGCACGTGACCGAGCTCGTGCGCGAGCACGAAGGACCGCGCTCCAGCGCGAATACCGGCGCGGTCGAGAATGACCACGTCCTGAATACTCGTGCCCGGATCGTGAACGAATGATTCACCGATGCGTCCGGCACCCGAGAATGCCGGCACGACGAAGACGTCGATGGTGGTGGGATCGCCGTCGTCGAACGCCTTGACGAGGGCGCGCTCTTCCACGGTGCCGGCGGGCGCGTCGATGTCCGTGAAGTGCTGGACTCCGTCCGCGAAGTCGACCTCCCCGAAGCACGCGCCCAGACTCGAGTCACTCGAGAGTGGCGCGGTGCCGTCTGCGCGGAGCTCGGCGAGCGCGCCGTCGCTCCGGCGCACGATCACGTCCGCGGTGCCGTAAGGCGCGCCGAGCGTCGCCGGGTTCGGGCTCACGCTCGCGGTCACGCCGAGGGCCCCTAGGGCACGGGCGACCGCCGTCGCAACGTCCATGGGCGTCTGGCCCGCGTGTGTCGGAACGCGCACGCGCTTGCCGCTCACGGAAAATCGAATTTCACCGCCGCTCGCGGGCAAGCCGACCTCGCAACCGACGGCGAGCATGTACACGGGCGGCGGGTCGTGCAGAATGACGTCCTGAGCCGTCGGCTCGCCGAAGTGAATCCCGCACTGGCCCCAGAGTCGACTCGCGACGTCGATCTCGTTTTTGCCGAGGGCGCGGGCACCGGCGTCGTCGCCGCCGATGGCCGGCATGCCGCCGCGCGCCGTGCGGAACACGTGTAGCCGCAGCCGGCCGCGATAGCGCTCGATGGGGCCGAGCGCGGTCACGCGCGGCCCGCCAACGCGCACGCTCGCCGCCTTGCGGCCGTCGACGCGGACCAGGATGCGTCCGCCGACCTCGGCCTGGAGCCAACGCTGTGCCTCGAGCGAGCGACGGCGATCGATCACGTCCGCGACCGCGAAGACCAGCGGCGTCGCGCGACAAGTGAGCTCCGGGGCGATGTCGGGCGGACACGCGGCCGGCTCGAGCGCGAGACGCTGGATCGAGTCGATGACGGCGCCGTTCGGTCGAGTCGAGGCGAGCGTCACGCTGTCGGGCAGCGCGCCGAGCGGCCCGGCGAGCACCCAGCGCATCCCGTCGGGATCGAGCGCTTCCGGGCTCTCTTCGCTCTGCACGGTCGACGGCAGGCGTCGCGACACCGCGGCATGCGAGCTCGCCAGGTCGACGCGCGCGCCGCGGCCGTCGAGTAAGAGCACTTCGACGATAGCGAGCTCGACGGGCGCGCCCCCGATGTCGAGCGTCGTCGTGCCCGCGCGCAAGCCCTGAAGGAAGAGCGCGCCGCGCGGCTTGCCGAGCCCGTCCCACGGCTTCGACCCTACGATGATGCGCGCGAGGGGTGACGCGAGCGGCGCAAGCGGGAGGCCGGACGGCAGGGGAACGAGATCGGTCGCGGCGGCGCCGGTCAAGCGCGCGGCTTCGCCGTCGGGGACCCCGTCGCCGTCGTCGTCGTCCCTGTCTGCGAAGAGCACGATGGACGAGTCGCCGACATGGCCGTCAGCTGCCGCGTGCGCGGGCGCTGACGCCAAAAGCGCGAGACCGAGCGCATGGCCCCACCGCGAGTGACGAGCGGAGTTCATGGTGTCAGGCCGAGTTGGACGCGCCTCACCCGGGGCTCCGTGACGAGGGGCAGCGTTTCTTTAGCTGACGCCGCGGCGAGCACCAAATTGCCGAACGTGAGCGTCGGTAGTTTTGGACTCTGCGCGAGGTCGGTCGCCGCTGCGAGCGCGAGCTCTCGTTCACCGAGGTCGTAGAGCGCCGCGTTGGCGAGTCCGCGCAGCGCCTCGTGACGGCCCGGTCCGACGGCGTCGACGAGCTGGGCGCGCGCGCGTGTGTCTTCGAAGTCGCGGGCGAGGCACAACGCCGCGTGCACGGCGACCTCGCTGTCGAGCCTCCCGCGCGTGAGGTGACGAAGCAGGGGGCGCACGGCGCCGACCTTGGCGGCCGCGAGCCGAAAGAGGAACGACGGGTCTTTTTCCGCGGTCGGGCGATCACTCAGCCGCACCGCGAGCTCGAGGTTCGGTCGCACTGCCGGTTGGGCCCGGGTGTCTCCGAGTGCCCAGCTCACGAGCATCCACGCCGGTCGCGTGCCGGGCGCGCCGAGGGACGCTTCGCGCTCGGCATCGGCGAGCGCGCCACGGTCACCCGCACGAGCGCCGAGCTCGGCGCAGAGCAGCCAGCGCCCGAGGTGCCGTTCCGCGCCCCGTAGTGCCGCGAGCGCGCCGGCGACGCCGTTGGCGAGCGCGGGCCGCCACGCCCACGCCGCGAGCACCTCTTCACACAGCGTGATGCGATGCACCTCCTTGATCATCGGGGCGATCGAGCGGGCGTACGCGCCGTTCGACTCCCCCCGCGCGACGCGCGCGATTTCGGCGGCGAAAGCGATGTGCGCGTGCCGATTGCCGGCGAGCTTTGCCAGTGGTTCGGCGAGCCCAGCGTGATCGCTGAAGCCTGCTGCCGCGAGCGTCGCGAGCCCGCCGCCGTCCTCCGTACCGAGCGCGAGGGCGAGCGCGGCCGCCACGCGCTGCTCGCGTTCCTCGGCGAGTGCACGCGCGAGCGAGCCATAGAGCGGCCGGTCGAACGAACCGCGACGCACCAGCAATTCGAGTGCAGCCACGAGCTCGCGCCGTAGCTCGGGTGCGTGAAGGAAAAGTGTACGCAACGCGCCGCCGAGCCAACCCTCGCGCGCCGGCTTGCGCTTGAGCGCCAAGCGGAGGTCGAGCACGAGGCGCGTGACCACCGCCTCGCCAAGCACGGAGACTGGCTCCGCCCTCTCGGACATTGTCGGTCGACGATAGCGCCAAACGCTCGTTGACCGAAAACCTTCGGACGACTACCTTCGCCCGCGAGGAGAAACCATGCGACCTCGTGTTCTCGTGCTGATCTTGGGCGCCCTCACCGCGCTTCCTTTGGCCTGCAAACAGGACGAACAGCCGCCGGCGCAGCAGCCGCAGCCCATGTACCAGCAGCCGCAGCAGTATCCGGCTCAGCCCGGCGTGCAGCCGACTGCGATGCAGCCGGCTCCCGTCGCAACGCAGCCCGCCGCCGCGCCGACCGCCGCTCAGCCGGTTCCCACCGCCGCGGCCGGCGCGCTGTCGCAGCCGTCGCCGATGGCCCTGCCGTGTTCGTCCGATGCCGCGTGCCTCACGCATCGCTGCAACACGCAATTCGGCAAATGCGCGTGGCCGTGCCAATCCGACAATGATTGCAATCCCGGCAATCATTGCATGGCGGGGGCCTGCGTCCCGGCGATGCCGGGGCAACAATGACCCATCCATCGATGGGCCAGTGACCGAAGCCGAGTACGAGGCCGTCGCGAACCCGGAGCTCGTGGCGCTCGTGCGCGCGCTCGACGCGCTCGACGGGACGGACTTCGAAGCCGAGCTTGCCAGCGACATCTTGACGGTCGAGTTCGAGGACGGCGCGCGTTACGTCCTGAACTCGCACCGCGCCGCGCGGCAAATCTGGATGGCGGCCGAGCTCAACGCTTGGCACTTCGACTGGGTCGCCGCCCAAGGCCGCTGGATCGCGAGCAAATCCGGGGACGAGCTCTGGAGCGCGCTCGAAGGCGTGCTTTCGCGCAAGCTCAAGCGCCCGGTTCGGTTCGAGCGTCGATGAGCCGCACGCCGTTACCGGTCAGGGCGTAGCGCTCGTCGGTGACGGGGCACGCGGCAAGTCCGTCGCGAAATTCGAGCCGCTCACCATGCCGACTGACGAAACCCGACGCTCGAGCCGGCACCCCGACGACGAGCGCGTGATCCGTCACGTCGTCGCACACGACGGCACCCGCGCCGACGAAGCTGTACTCGCCGAGCACGACCCCCGGCAGGATCGTCGCGTTCGCCCCGATCGTGGCGCCGCGCCGCACGAGCGTGCGACGAAATTCGCTCTTCTTCGGAATCGACGCGCGCGGGTTCACCACGTTCGTGAAGACGACGCCCGGCCCCACGAACACGTCATCCTCGAGCTCGACGCCTTCGAACAAACTGACGTGATTTTGGACGCGCACGCCGCTCCCGATGCGCACCCCGCGTCCAACGAAGCAGCCTTGTCCGAGCATCGAGCGCGCGCCGATGCGGGCTCCCGCCATCACGTGACAGAAGTGCCAGACATGCGCCTCGGCCCCGAGCTCGGCGCCGGGGTCGACCACGGACGTGGGGTGGATGACGGTGTTCGGTTCGGCCACGACGCACTGCTAGCGTGGGCGGCGTGTCTGCGCTACTTCCGGACGGGCGCGTGAAGGTCTCGGTCGTCATCACCAACCACGACACGTGGCCGCTCACCGTGCGCTGCGTGCGCGCCCTCGAAAAACACTCGCCCGGCCGCATCTCGGAGATCGTCGTCGTCGACGACGCGTCGTCCACCCCCGCGCCGCCGGAGCTGCCCGCGAGTGCGCGCGTCGTCTACAATCCGAAAAACCTCGGCTACCAGGCGAGCGTCAACGTCGGTTTCCGCGAGGTGAGCGGAGACTGGGTGCTCTTGCTGGACAGCGATGCGTATCCGTTGATGGACGTGCTCGAGCCGCTCGAACGCTCCTTCGCGGCGGACCCGGAGCTCGCGGCGATCGCGCTCGCTACGGTCGACGAGCTCGGGCGTGCGACGCAGACGGCGCAGAGCGAGCCGCGGGCGTTGGGCTTCGTGCTCGGGCCGCGACTCGAAGGCGCGTACGTCAAGCTCCGGGATTTCTTGAAGGCTCCGAAGCTCGTCGTCTACTCGTGCGCGCTCGCCGTACGGAGGAGCGCCTTCGAAGCGGTCGGTGGCTTCGACGAGGAGTTCGATTTCCTCGACGCCGATCTCGATTTTTCGATGCGTCTCAGCGAGTCGGGTTTCAAGGTGATGCGTGACGCGAGCGTCGTCGCGTTTCATCGCGGCAGCGGCAGCCCTCAAACTCAATCGAAACGCGTCTTGCGTTGCTATCGGAACCGCTGGCGCCTGCTCGCCAAGCATCGGAAGCTGCCCGCGCCGGCGGCGTTGAAACTGGTGCTTGCGCTCCGCCACGTGCTCGAGGTCGAAACGTTGCTCGCGCTCTTGCTCGTCACGCCGGCAGGCCCGCGGCGCGACCTCTACGCGGAAAAACTGCGAGTCCGTTACAAGCTCGGACGAGCCGTATGGTCCGGCTATCGCGAGGCGATATGAACGTGCCGCTCCGGCCGAACTACGATTTCGTGCTCGGCGATCTGGCGCGCGAGCAGAGCGCGCGCGGCGACATCTATCGTGAGCTGGCGCCGGGCAGCCGCGTGCTCGACGTCGGCTGCGACACGGGGCGCTTCGGGGAGCTGCTCGCGCGTGACAAGGGCGCGACGGTGGAGGGGATTGAACGCGATCCCGAAGCCGCCGCGCGGGCCGAGACGCGGCTCGCGCGCGTGTGGCGCCGTTCGCTCGACGAGCCCGGCGCGTTCGACGGGCTCGGACCCTACGACGCGATGCTGTTCCTCGACGTGCTCGAGCACCTCTACGATCCTTGGGGTGTGCTTGCGTCGGCGGTCGCCGTGCTCAGGCCGGGCGGCGTGGTGCACGCCGTGGTCCCGAACGTCGCGCACGTCTCGGTCGTGCGGCGCCTGCTCTTGGGGCGCTTCGAGTACGCGGAGACCGGCACGATGGATCGGACGCACGTGCGCTGGTTCACTCGCGCGAGCATCGGCGCCTGCTTCGAGCAGGCCGGGCTCCGCCGCGTAGCCGTCAGGTCTCAACCGCTCGTCCCGCGCCTCGATACGAAGAGCGTCTGGGGCGAGCGCTCGGCGCGCGCCCTCGCCGCGCTCTTGCCGAACGCCTTTGCCGGCTCGCTCCACGCGCGAGGTTATCGCGACGTGCCCGGCTGAAGCTCGCCCCCGGCGGCCGATCGAGCTGTGCTATTCGAGGCAAGCGTGCGCGTTCTTCACGTCTACTCCGGCAATCTCTGGGGCGGCATCGAGGCCTTCCTCGCCACGCTGGCGCGCCATGCCGAGCTTGCCCCTGAAATGTGCTCGGAGTTCGCGCTCTGCTTCGACGGTCGCCTGCGCCGGGAACTCGCGCAAATCGGCGCCCCGCTCACGGACCTCGGTCGCGTGCAGACCCGCGCGCCCTGGTCGGTCCTGCGAGCGCGGCGCAAGCTCGAGCGCTTGCTCGCCACGCGCAGGTTCGACGTCGTGGTCTGTCATTCGGCGTGGGCGCAGGCGATATTCGGCGGGGTGCCGCGCACGTTGGGGGTGCCCGAGGTCTTCTACCTCCACGATCGCGTGCGGGAGCGGCACTGGCTCGAGCGCTGGGCGGCGCGTCATTCGCCGGACTGGTCGATCGTGAACAGCGAGTTCACGCGGGGAGACCTCCAGCGGCTTTTCCCCGGCGAGGGCGTGGACGTCGTCTACTACCCGATCGCGCCGCCGCCGCCCCCCGCGCCGGAAGCTCGCCGCGCGGCCCGCGCGGAGCTCGGTATCTTCGACGACAGCGTGCTCATCGTGCAGGCGAGCCGCATGCAAGCGTGGAAAGGGCACGATCGCCTACTGCGGGCGCTCGCGCGCCTCAGCGGGCCGACGATTTGGTTTGGTGTGTTCATCGGGGGGGCGCAGCGACCGGCCGAGCGGGCGTATCGCGCCAAGCTCGAAGAGGAGGCGCGTGCGCTCGGGGTGACGGCTCGCGTGCGCTTCCTCGGTCAGCGTGACGACGTGCCGCGTCTGCTTTGCGCCGCCGACATCCATTGCCAGCCCAACGCCGAGCCCGAGCCGTTCGGGATCAGCTTCGTGGAGGCGCTGCAGGCCGGGCTACCCACCGTCACCTTCGACATGGGCGGACCGCGGGAGATCGTGACGCGCGAGGTGGGAAAGCTCGTGAAGACCGAGGCGGAGCTCGCGCGCGCTCTCGACGAGCTCGTGAACGACGCGGCCCTACGCCGAACGTTCGGCGCCGCGGGACCCGAGCGCGCCCGGGCGCTGTGCGATCCGCGCGCGCGCATCCACGATCTGGCGGCGGTTCTAAGACGTGTCTGCGCCGCTCCCTCGGTTGCGGCGAGCGCCGGATGAGCGGCACGCGTCGCACCTTCGCGATCCTCACGCCCGAATTCCCGCCGGGTTCGGGCGGCATCGGCGATTTCGTGGCGCTCGTCGCCGCACGGCTCGCGGCCGGGGGCGATCGAGTCCTCGTGCACACGGCGCGCCCGCGCGACCCCGCCGCGATCGAAGGCGTGGAGGTGCGCGTCTTGCCGGACGAGTTCGGCCCGCGAACCCGGCGGCAGCTCGCGCGGGATTGGGCCGCGCTGCCGCGCGATGCGGTGATTTTCGTCCAGTACGTGCCCCAGGGGTTCGGCTGGAAAGGCATGAACCTGCCGTTCGCGAGCTTCCTCGCGACGCGCCGCGAGCGCATCTGGCTCATGATCCACGAGGTGGTGTATCCGTTCGTCCGCGGACAGAGCGTCAAACGTGACGTCCTCGCCGTCGTCACGCGCCTCATGTTGCGCCTCTCGAGCCAGAGCGCGGAACGCGCGTTCGTCTCGACACCGGCGTGGGAGCCCTTGGTCGAGCTCTATTCGCGGCGCGGCCTCGGCTGCGTGTGGCTTCCCATTCCTGCGACCGCGACGGTGCCGGACGGGTTCCAGCTGCCCGAGCCCACGGGCGTTCCGACCGTGGCGCACTTCGGCACCTACGGCTCGCTCGTCGCCGAGCCGCTCGAGCGTGTCGTCGTGCCGGTGCTCGCGACGGCTCAGACTTGCGAGCTCGTGCTCGTCGGGCGCGGTTCCGAGGAGTTTCGGCGCGCGTTTCTCCGCCGGCACCCGCGTTTCGCCGAGCGCGTTCGCGCGACGGGCGCGCTCGGCCCGGAAGGGGTCGTGAGCGAGCTCGCAGAAGCCTGGGTGAGCGTGTTTCCGTTTCTCGAAGGCGTGACCACGCGCCGGACGAGCTTGATGACCGCGCTCGCGGCGGGCGCTGCCATCGTCACGACGAGCGCGTGGTGCACCGAGGCCGTCTGGCGGCGCAGCGGGGCCGTCGAGCTCGTCGCCGGCTGTGATGCGGCCGCGACCGCCGCCGCCGTCGAGCGCTTGCTTCTGGACGCGCCGCGCCGCGCCGAGCTCCGCCGTCGCGGCCTCGCGCTCTATCGAGAACGCTTTCATCTCGAGCGCGCCGTCCAGCGCTTGCGCGACCTTTACGACAGCTCCGAACGGCCGGCTCGCGGGTCGAGCTAGCTCACGCGTTCGGCGATCGTTTTCAGCATGTCGCCGCTCGCGGCGTCCCAGTCGCGGCGCCGGATACGCTCGGAAAATTCGCCGAGCGGCGCGCCCCCAGCGTCGCCCTTCGCGCGCCAGAGTCGGAGTTTCTCGGCGAGCTCGCCGGCGCTCTCGGGGTCCTCGAGCAAAAGGTGACGGAGCTCGCTCGGGTAAAGCTCTGCGACGCCGGCGCGAGCCGAGACGAACGCGGGAATGGCCTTCGCGAGGGCCTCGAGCACGCCCAGCCCGAACGCCTCGTAGCGGGTGGGCGCGACGAGCGCATCGCACGCGGCGAGAACACGGGGGACGTCGCGCCGGAAGCCGAGCAAGCGGATCCGTTGCGCTAGTCCCGCCCGCGCCGCGCGCGCGCGCCACGCGTCGAGCTCCGAGCCGGCGCCGGCCGCGACCAGATCGACGTCCCAGCCCGGATCGCGCGCGAGCACTCGCCAGGCTTCGAACACCGTGTCAAACCCTTTGCGATGGTCGCCGAGCGCGCCGACGAAAGCGACGGTCGGGCGATTCGGAAAGCCGAGCTCGCTCCGCGCGCGCGCGCGGTCCTCTGCGTCGTTCGGAGCGAAGAGCGCCGCGTCGAGCCCGTAGTACACGACGGCGACCCGCCGCTCCTCGACGCCCACGCGCTCAATCACGTCGCGTCGCGTGGCTTCCGAGTTCGTGATGACGAGCTCCGCCGCGCGCAACGCGAGCCGTTCCTGCCGGCGCGCGTGCGCGTGATACAGCGCCCGGCGCGCGCCGGACAAGGAGCGCTCGAAATCGGGCCGATACGCGGCGTGCACGTAATGCACCCAATTGACGGCCCTCGCGACGCAGTTGCCGCCGTTCAGGATCGTGACCCCGTCCGCTGCACGGCGCGCGGCAGCGGCCCGGCGCCCGGCTCGAGCGAGCAGCGGATCGCCGAGCATGTACGAGCCGAGCGGCTTCGGTACCCGCCGAACGCTCACGTTGGCCCGCTCGGCGAGCTCGCTGGCCGCCCGATGCGTGACGAGCTCGACGCTTCCGCCGCTGCGACTGACGTAATCCGCGAGCGCGTAGTTCGCGCGATCCATCCCTCCGGTTTTCACGAAATCGCCCGCGACGATCGTGAAGCTCGGACGCGACGCAGCCAAGCTCGCCATTATTCAAGGCGCTCACCCCACGCGCAATCGGTTTTCTCGGCCGCTCGCGGCCCCGCCGCTCGCGTGACGAGCACGGCGTGGAGCGATATGGTCGCCTCGCTCTTGCATGAAGGTCGTCCTCGCTTGCAGCTTTCCGCGTGACGAGAAACTCGGCTCGGCCCGCACGCCGCTCCGCCTCGAGCCGGAGCTCGCGCGGCTCGGCGTCGAGGTCGTCTCGCTCTTCGCCGAGGATCTTCCCTCCGCGCCGCCGGGGCGAGCGACGGAGCTCTCCGCGCCGTTAAGGATGGCGTGGGCGGTCGAGCGGCGCGCCGCCGGTGCCGACCTCGTCGATATCGCGGGCGGCGACGGCATTGCCTACTTCCGCTATGCGCGCGTCCGTCGCCCGCGCCAGGCGCTCGTCGCCCGCTCGAACGGGCTCTGGGATCTTGCGCTTGCCGGTGAGGATCAGCTTCGAAAGTCGTCGCTCAAGCGCGTGGCGAGTCGCCTTTACCAGGATCAGATCATTTGCCGCTGGGAGCGCGGCGCGATTCGTAGCTCCGACTTAGCCGTCTTCTTGTCCCGCTGCGACGCGGACGAAGTCGTGCGAAGGGGTTGGAGGACGCGCGACGGGGTCTCTGCCGTGAACCCGGGGGTGGATCCGTTCTTCCGCGGAGATACCGAGCTTGCCGGTCGCAAGGACGTGGCGTTCGTCGGTTCGTTCTTCCATCGCAAGGGAAGCGACGTGGTCATTTCGGTGATGACCGAGCTCATGCAGGAGCGCCCGAGCCTCGGCCTGACGCTCTTCGGCGCGGGCATGGCCCCCGAGGCGGCGCTCGCTTTGTTCGAGCCGAGCGTGCGTTCCCGCGTCCGCGTGGAACGGCCGCTCAGTGCTCGGGAGCTCGCCGTTCACCTCGCGCAATTCGCCGTCTTTCTCTTTCCGACCCGCTACGAGGGGTTCGGCATCGTGACGACCGAGGCGATGGCGTGTGGTCTCGCCGTGGTGACGACCAGGACCGGCGCCGGGGCCGACCTCGTCCGGGACGGGCAGAACGGTTCGATCGTGCCGGTCGGGGCCGTGGCGGAAACCAAAGCCGCGGTCGCGCGGCTGCTGGACGACGCGCCGATGCGGATTCGTCTGGCACGCGCCGGCATGGAATTGGCGAGTCAGCTCACCTGGGGCCGTGCGGCTGAAGAGCTGGTTTTGCTGTACCAGCGGGCCGTTTCGCGGCGATCTCGTTGAAGAGATTTCTGAACTGGCCGGCCGGTCAGTTCTTGCGAGGCGAATTGCCAGCCTTGGCGGAGGGCCCCGGCGCGCCTAGTGTTCCCCACATCCAACCGAATGGTGGGTTGTCGGTCGGCAACCAACGTCGGGAAAGGGCCCGGACTTGAAGAGCTTACTCGTGGCGTTCGTTCTCGCACTCGTCGCGAGTTGCGTGCTCACGCCGCTCGTTCGGTCGGTCGCCTTCGCGCAAGGGTTCGTGGCTCGGACGGGCGGCCGTCACATCCACGCAGGTCGCATTCCCCGCATCGGCGGCATCGCACTGGCCGTCGGGTGGGGACTCGCGCTCGTTGCGTTCCTTCCGCTCTCGAGCCTCGGCACGCAAGCGCTCGAACAGTCACGCATGCAGTTCCTCGGCATCCTCGCGGGCGCGCTGCTGCTCTGCGCCATCGGCGCGGTGGACGACATCCGAGGCCTGAGAGTTCACCAGAAGCTCGCCGCGCAGGTCGGCGTTGCGGTGCTCGCGTACGCCTGTGGGGTTCGCGTCGAAGCGATTTTGCTGCCTTTCGTGGGCGTGCTCTCGATGGGTGTCTTCGCGTTGCCCGTCACGGTGCTGTGGGTCGTCGGTATCACGAATGCCGTCAATCTGATTGACGGGCTCGACGGGCTGGCCGCGGGCGTAAGCCTTTTCGCGGCCGTCACCGGCCTAGTCGTCGCCGTACAAAACGGTTCGCTCCTCATCGCCCTGAGCCTGTCGGCGCTCACCGGCGTCCTGGTTGGATTCTTGTTTTACAACTGGAACCCAGCGCGGGTGTTCATGGGCGACTCGGGGAGCTACTTCCTCGGCTACGTGCTCGCCACGACGTCGCTCGCCGGCGCCGTTCAGCAGAAGGCTTCGACTGCCGTCTCGCTGCTCATCCCGATGGTCGCGCTCGGTCTGCCGATCTTCGACACGCTGTTTTCCATGCTCCGCCGCTTTCTCGAGCGGCGGCCGATTTTTTCCCCGGACCAGGGGCACATTCACCACCGGCTGCTCGAGCTTGGCCTGACTCACCGGCGTGCCGTCGTGGTGCTCTACGGCGTGTCGATCGCGTTCGCCTGTTGCGCGGTGCTCATGGCATTCGGGGGCGGGTGGGGGAACGGCGGCGCCCTCCTGATCGCGACGCTCGTCCTGCTCGGACTGATGCGGCAGGCGGGCTATTTCGACTACCTGCACCGGCGCGGCCGCGTCGACGCTCGCATCTACGACGGTCTGACTGAACGGCTGCGCCGCGCTTTGCCCGAAGTGCTCGAGAGCTTGCGAGCGTCGGACGACGAAAGGGACGTTTTTCGCGTCGTGCGGCGCACCATCGGGGACACCGGTTGCTCGGCGATCGAGCTCCGCGCGCAGGGTGAGACCATCCATCGCTTCGAGGCGTCCGCCGTCGAAGCCGTGGGCTCCATTCGCCGCGCGTTCCCGCTCGGTCCCGACGCGATCGCCCGCGCGCACGTCGAGTTCGTGTGGCACGTCGACGACGGCGAACCGAGCGTTCAGGCGAGCATCCTGCTGCAGCTCGTCGCGGACGGGTTCGCGTCGGCCCTCCGCCGCTGCGACAGCGCGCTCTCGCCTGCAACGGCGCTCGAGCCGGTACGTAGTGAACACCCGGCGCCCGCGGCCGTCGCCCTGCCTGGAAATATTCGCTGATGAAATCGCTGCTTCCTTCGCCCTCGCTTCCCCCTCGCAGCCTCTTGCCGGCGCCGCTCGAACAAGGCGACGAGGGCGGCTTCTCCCTCGGTCTGCTCGCTCGCGCCCTCCGGAAGAATTGGTTTTTGGTGGTGCTCGCCGTCGCGGCGTTCGTGACCGGAGCCTCGCTCTATACGTCGCGCCTGACGCGCATCTACGAAGCCGTCGCGAGCGTGCAGCTCGATCCGCAGCCGCTGATGCCGCTCGGTAACCAGACCGGCGGTCAGGTGGGCCCCGAGAGCTACTGGAGCAACCAGGAGTACTTCGCGACTCAGCTTCAGGTCCTCACGTCACGCAAGGTGGCCGAGGCCGTCGTTCGCAAGCTCGCCCTGAACCGTGACCACAGCTTCGTCACCAACAAGCCCGCCGGGCCGCAGGGTGGGGCGAGCGAGGTCTCGATCGACTTCGCGGCAAACCTCCTCCGCTCCCGCATGGAGGTCAAGCAGATCGCCGACAGCCGGCTCACGCGCGTCACGTATCGCGACGCCGATCCGAGCCGGGCTCAACGCGTCCTCGCCGGCATCGTCGACGAGTACGTCGATCAGAATCTCGATCGCACGCTCGATACGGCGAGCCAACGCGCCGAATGGCTCGACACTCAGCTCGTCAAGCTCAAGCAAGAGCTCGAGTCGCAGGAGATGGACCTCCACGACTTCAAGAAGCGAAATAACCTCTTGAGCGTCTCGTTCGACGACCAGTCGAACATGCTGCGGGCGCAGATCCAGCAGCTCAACAGCGCCCTCACGGACCTCAAGGCTCGGCAGGAGCGCGTGGCCGCCCGCCTCGCCGTGCTCCAGGGCATCAACGCCGAGAACCCCGCTGCCATCCCGCAGAGCGAGCTCCTCGGCGACGGACTCTTGAAGTCCCTGCGCTCGAGCTACCTCGACGCCGAAGAGCAGCTCGGGCGCCTGCGCGCCATGGGCAAGGGCGACAATCACCCGGACGTCCAAGCCGCCGCGGTGACGCTGCAGTCGTCGCACGACGCGCTGCAGACCGAGATCCAGAACATCCGCCACGGTTGCGAAGCGGACCTCGACGCGGTGCACCGTGAGCTCGCCGGCGTCACGCGTCTCTACGAGACGGCCAAGACTCAAGCGATGGATCTCAACCTGAACGAGGTCCGTTACGCGCGCTTGCGGCGGTCGAAGGACAACACGGAGCACGTTTTCGGCGTGGTGCTCGAGCGTTCCACGGAGAGCGGCCTCTCGAAGCTCATGCCCTTCAATAACGTCCGTGTGCTGGACCGGCCGCTCGTGCCGGCCGCCCCCGTGCTGCCCCGTCCCTCCCTCAACCTGGCGCTCGGCGCGGCCCTCGGCCTCCTCGTCGGACTCTTCTTCGCCGTCGGCCGCGAGCTACTCGATCGCACCGTTCGTGATGCGGCGGACGTCGAGCGCGAGCTCGGGATCCCCTCCATCGGCTCACTGCCCGACGTGCAGGGCCGCGCGGGCCTCGCGACGCTCTATTACGGCGCTTACCCGCACGGCCGTGCGCACAAGCGCAACTCGTCCGGGTCCGAGTCGAACCCCGAGCGGCTCGTCCCCGAGATGCTCGTGCATCATTACCCGAAGAGCGCCGCCGCCGAAGCCGCTCGTGCCATCCGCACGAACCTGCTCCTCACGTCTCCCGATCGCCCGTACAAGACGTTGCTCGTCACGAGCCCGAGTCCGGCCGAAGGCAAGACCATGGTCGCCGCCTCCGTCGCGATTGCGATGGCGCAAGCGGGGCAGCGCGTGTGCCTCGTCGATTGCGATTTGCGGCGTCCGCGCGTGCACAGCATCTTCGGCAGCCCGATCGCGCCCGGCGTCACGGTCGCGATGCTCGATCCGAGCAAGCTCGATGAGGCGCTCATCAAGACGTCGGCGCCCGACCTCTGGATCCTTCCAGCCGGCCCGACTCCGCCGAATCCCGCCGATCTGATGCACAGTGACGCGTTCGGCCGGCTGCTCGAGGCGCTCCAGAGCCGTTTCGATCGCATCGTGATCGATAGCCCGCCGGCCGGGATCGTGACCGATCCAGTGGTGCTTTCGACCCGTGTGGACGCGACGCTCCTGGTCGTGCGCGCGCGCCGGACGCGCCGTGAGTCCGCCCGACACGCGTTGCGCTCGCTCATGGACGTGGGCGGGACCGTCCCGGGCTTCATCATCAACGCGGTCGGGGCGACGGGGGACGGCTATCCGTACTCGTATTACGGCTCGTACTCGCAGGAGACCAAGCCCGCCGAGACCTGAAAGCTCACCTCGTCCGGATGCGGGGCAGGCGGATCTCCTGCATGAGCAGGGCGTTCACGAGCCAGAACTCGAGCCCGCCCGAGCCCATGAAGTACGGATAGCTGAAGCAAAGGGCGAACCCGCCGACGCTGTATGCGGCCACGACCGCAGCCCAGGTACCTTGATGCCGGTCGGAAACGCGGCTCGCGCGGCTGGCGTAGAGGATCGCGCTGAACACGGCCGCGACGTACATGACGAGGAGCGGGGCGCCGCCGTCGAGGATCCACCCGCCAATTTGGATCTCGGATCCGATTTCTTGCGCCGCGGAGCCGAAATACGCGTTCATCATGCCCCAGTGGCCGAGGCCGGCGCCGAGCGGGTACGTCGGCAAGAGCTCCGTGAAGGCTTGCTCGAGCATGGCGCCGCGCGTGTTGTAATAGACGGTCCCGGGATCGGCGGCGATGAGCGACTCGAGCCGATGGCTCATCATTTGGCCGCCGACTCCGACCGCGAAGTAGAGCGCGATGGAAATCAGCCCGACCAGCAACAAGACGGAGGCGGTCGCGCGCGTCGTGCGGCCGGACCAGGCGAAGAGAGCAGCCATCACGGTGAAACACACGAGCACCGTCACGACGGCCGCGCGCACCTCGCTCAGCGAAATGCACATGAGGCCGAGGATGACGCTTCCGACCCCTATGATTCGCGAGTAGCGAAACGGCCGCACGAGCACGACGGCGGTGCCGAGCAGGGACGCATACATGCCGTCGCCGGCCGCGCCGCCCGGCGTGTCGGTCAAGCCCGTCGGGCGTGGGATCCACTCACCCGAGGCGAGCCGAATGAGCAGCTGCTTGCGCGCCACGAGCGCCGCGAAATTCGGCTGAAACTGGGCAGGGAAGTAGGCCTGGAGCACCCCGAGGATCGCGCCGATCGTGTGGAACGCCCACAAGAGAAGCAGCACCCGTGCGAGCGTGCCCTGCGGGATGTTCAAGCGTCCGACCCAGAACAGCGGCGCGATGATCGCAATGCAAAAAGCCCAATGCGCGACGACGGAGAGCGCATTGCCGCCGAGCGGATTGAACATCTCGAGCGTCAGAATCGCGAGTGCGCCGAGGGCGAGCCAACGCACCGCGCCGGCGCGCCGTTCACGCCGCGGGCCGATCACGAGAAACAGGAGGCTCGCTCCGCATGCCGCTGAACGGACGAAAACGCGCAGGACCTGCACGTCCGGAATCAACAAGCCGAGGCCGCAGATGAGCTGGATGACGACGAACGCGAACACCCAGCCGACCCCGTGGCTGCGCGTGGGGGCCGCCGCGGCGACGCTTTGCCCTGGTCGCGCGAAGGCGGGCTCGGGGCTGAGGACGCTCTCGACCATAGCGGCCAAAACTGCCATACGCGTTCGGTGCGGCAAGCTTTTCCAGCATTCGGCCGCGGTCACTCGCGCGAGAGCAGGCGGCCTGCGCGCAGGCGCGACTTGAGAACGCGAAGGAGAGGCCCCACCCCGCGCTGTCGCGCGTACCGCAGCGTATCCCGAGCGCGCATGAGCTTCCCGACGCCGAGCTCACGCCAATCCGGACCGGGCCCGAACGTGCGGCCGCAGGCGTCTTCGTAGCGCGCGCCGAACGTCGCGTAGTCGTCGGCCCCGAACGGCTTCGGCGCGCCTTCCCACGTGGCCGCGAGCGCCGGCGAGAGCGCGATGCCTGCGGCGGCGCTCGCGGCGGCATAGTGCGACTCCCACGCGCGCGTGACGACCCGATCGGCGAACCAGGTCGCGGCGCGCTCGTGCGCCAGGCGTCCGAGCTCAGCGCGTTCGCTCGGATTTCGGGTGAGGCGCACGGCGGCGGCGACGAAACCCGCGCTCGAGCGTACGACGAGCCCGGTGCGCTCGTTCTCGACGACTTCGACCTGCGCGTTGTCGAACTCGGGCGTCGAATCGACCACCACCGGCAAGCCGTGAAACATGGCCTCGGCCATGCTCGAGCCGAACGATTCGCCGATTCCGGACGCGTGCAGCATGAAATCAGACGCGCTGTAGATGGCGGCGAGCCGTTCGAACGAAACTTCCGGCTCGAGACAGAGCACGCGCCGGCCGAAGCGCGCGCTCAACTGGCGTGCCTTTTCGGGCGGGGCCGCCATGAAGGCGAGGCGCAGCGCCGGGTTTTGCGCGAAGAGGGCAGGGAGGGCGAGCTCGAGCCGGGTGCTCCATTTGCGGAGATCGGGCCGCGCGACACGGCAAGCGAGGACTTCGTCCGGTGCCACGCCGAGCGTCCGCCGAGCTGCCTCGCGAGCCGGCGGCGCGACGCCGTAACCGTCCGGGGTCGGCACGGGCAGGTACACGGCGCGGTGGCCCTTGCCGTAGAGCTCCAGCATCGAGCACCCGGCGGCGCGAGCGCAACGCAGCATGCTCGCGAGCGACATGTGACACGTCAGATCCGGCGTGCGGCGCTGCTCCCAACCCGCGGGGCGTCCGAACACGTTGGTCTCGATCAAGACGGGGACCTCCGCGCGGAGGGCTTGCGCTTGGACGAGCTTCGAATGCACGCAGTCACGTTCGGAGCGCGTGTAGTGCAAAATATGCGGAGAAAATTCGTCGAGGAGCGGCCCGAGCCGCCCGAGGTCGCCTGCGAGATCCGTGACCTCGACGCCGTGCTCGGCCAGCCGCGCCCGCCTCGGGCCGCCGAAGACACCGACCGCGTGCACGTCGAAGCGCGCGCGATCGAGCAGCGCGCTTCGAATCTCGACGGCTTGCTCGGTACCGCCGATGCCGAACGCCCCGCTGAGCTCGACCACGCGCAGCCGCTCGACCGGTGCCCGACTTGCTACGCGCTCCTTCGCGTTCGACATCGCTGCGATCGCCCTCAATCACCGGCTATCGGGTTCGAAAGCGTGCTCTGGAGGGCGGCAATGCGCTCGGCCTGGTGCGGGGCCGGATCCGGCTCGCGAGTGGCTCGTTCGAGCGAGTGTCGCGCCGCGGTGAACGCCCCCGTGATGGAGGCGGCCTCCGCCGCGAGCAGCCAGCGGTCCGCGGTCGGGCTCGCTTGGGCGGCCGCCGTGAACTCGTGAAGCGCGAGGCCCGGCGCCGAAAGCTGGAGATACACGCGGCCGGCGCGCTCGTGCACTTCCGCGCAACGGGCCGCGTCACCGCACACGAGCGCGGCGAAGCGATCCGAAATTTCGCCGAGCGTGATCGCGTCGCCCGAACCCAGCGCGAGCTCGAACGCGCGCCCGTAGCAGCCTTGAATGTCCGTTTGCTCGGGGCAATTGGCGGCGAGGAGCTTGGCGGCGCGCGCTACCTCACCTTTGGCCGAGAGGAGGCCGGCGCGAAGTTCCGCGACTTTCGCCGCCGAAACGCCGCTCGTCTGCAGCCGGTCGAGCATGGCGAGCGCCTGATCCTCGCAGCGTCGCCGCGCGTCCTTCGCGCACGGTTCGAGGCCGCCTTCGCTCGCGCGGAGCAGCGCCGCCGCGAGGCCGAGCTCTGCCGTCTCGCTCTTGCGCCGGGTCAAGGCTTCCTGCCAGCAGCCGACCACGAGCGCGGGCTCGAGCTTGTCGCACACCTCCTCGAGCAGCGTGCTTCCCGGCAGCTCGCGCGGGAAGGCGTCTTCGAGCTCAGACAGGGTGCGCACGCGCGAAGCGATTTGAGCATACGCACTCTCGCGCACCAGGACGTCGTAGAGCGCCGCGAGTCGGCTGTGCAGGAGCGACTGCAGCCGGGCGCCACGCTGAGCGAGCGCGTCCGCGAGCAGGTAGTGCGCGACGCCGTCGAGCGGTGAGCGTTCGAGTGCTCGTCCGAGCCACGGCAGCGGGTCCCCCCCGGTGCGCATCGCTTCGGCGGCGCCGAGCAGCGAAAAATACGCTTCGCCCGGGTGCCGGCGCATGAGCCGCCCGAGGTCCGAATAAAAGCCGCCCGCGGCCGCGCGCCCCGAGCCTATGGCCGCATAGCGTACGGCTGCGCGCTGCCGATCCACCTGCACGGGCCGCGCTCCGGCGACGCTGACGATCACGGCCCAAACGATGACCGCGACCGCGCCGGGCACGGCGGGCCAGAGCGCTCGTTTCGGCCGCTCGGCGATGGCGTCGTCGGCGCCCGCGAACGCCACCACCGCTGCGGCGCCCACCGCGAACAGCTCGAGCCCCAAGTCGACGAAGTTTTGTACGAAGAGCGCGATGAGGCCGACGAGCAACCCGGCAGGGAGCGCGTCTCGTCGCGCGCGCTTCAGCGGGCGCGCGGCGAGCACGACGATGGTAGCGAGCGCCCCGAGGCCCACTGGCACGCCCCAATCCGTCACCCACTGGAGCGCGAAGTTCTCCGCCTGGGCGTACACCACCGTCAGGTTGTGCTCGAGGGGCTGCCGATAGGGCTGAAAAGCCGTCTCGAACGCGCCGCGGCCGCTGCCGAACCACGCGAAGTCCCGCACGAGCGGCAGCGCCCAGACCCAGACGCGGGTCTTCGCGCCGAGCTCGCTGTTGCCGATGATGTTCCAGGTGCGCGCACCGGCGCCCGCCACTGCGAGCGCGAACACCACGAGCGCCGACCCGCCGAGCGTGAGCACGAGGCCGGGGCGCGCTCCCGGCCGCTGAGCAATGAGCAACACGGCGAGTAGCACGAGCCCGAGCGCAATCGACACGGTCGCTCCACGCGAGTCGGCGAGCAGCACGCCGACTCCGAGCACCGGCAGCCCGAGCGTGAGGAAACGCGCGAGCCGCTGGCCTCGCCCCGAGAACCAGACGCCGGCACCAGCGAAGAGGCCGAGATTCAGGTAGCCGGCGAGATTGTTGCCGTTGATGAGGGGGCCGCGAATCCAGCGCCAATTCTCGGTCGGCTCATAGAGGCCGTAGATTTTCTTGATGTCGAGGATGCCGTGAAGGAGCGTGATGGCGCACACGAGCAGCGCCGAACCCGCGAGGAGTAGCGCGAGGCCGGACGCGCGGTGTCGCGAGCGCCAGCCGGTCGCCGCGACGAGCACGCAGACGTACGCCGACCATTTCAAGGCCTCGAGCGCCGTCGCAGCGGGATCGACCGAGAGCGTCGCCCAGCGCACGCCGGCGTGCAGCGGAGAGAGCGCGTCTCGCCATACGGCGGCGGAGGCGGGCGACAGCCGTGCG
The DNA here is from genome assembly GCA_025936045.1 of Polyangiaceae bacterium. GTDB lineage: Bacteria > Myxococcota_A > Polyangia > Polyangiales > Polyangiaceae > PMG-095. The sequence continues at coordinate 84,838 of JAICUB010000014.1, forward strand.
ACGAGCGCGAGCGGCAGGGGCACGACCTGCAGCATCGTGTAACCGGCGAGCGCGGCGAGCAGCCAACCCGCGCGCGGGAACTGCGCCGGGGCGAGCAGGAGCGCCGAAGCCGCGCTCGCGAGCGAGCAGGCGACGAGCACCGGCATGTGCTGCGCTCCGAAGAGGAGCACGGAGCCGATGATGCTGAGCGAGAGGAGCGCGACGCCGACCGTGTCGCGCACGTCTTCGGGACGGGGCGTCTTTTGCCTCCGCCGGCGGCGTGTTCGCTTGCGGCCGGGGGCCACGGCATCGTCTGAAACCGTCATCTCCTCTCGGCCTGCGCCGTCCGGCGAGTCTCCGCGAAGGCCGAGGACGCCGTCAAGGCTCCACGGCGACGAGTGTCCTCGCGCCGAGGTCGAGCCGGTGCGTCGCGCGCCGAGCGGCTGCCGCGCGATGCGTGATGATGAGCGTCGTCCGGCCGACACTCGCACGGTCGATCGCCTTGACGACCTCCTCCTCCGTCTCGCTGTCCAGGGCGGACGTGGGCTCGTCCAGCACTAAAACCTCGGGATTTTGGACGATGGCGCGCGCAATCGCGAGGCGCTGGCGCTGGCCGCCCGAGAGCGTCGAGCCGCGCTCGGCGAGTACGGTGTCGAGGCCGTGGGGCAAACGCGCGACGAGCTCGCCGAGCTGAACGATGCGCAGCACCTCCTCCACGTCCGCGCGGCTGATGCCGGCTCGCCCCGCGACGACGTTGTCCTCGATGCTCGCGTTGAACAAGAACGAATCCTGATCGACGAACCCGACCGCGCGATGAAAATCCTTGGGGGAAAACTCCCAGTGATCGATGCCGTCGAAACGAACGGCTCCGGCGGTCGGTTCGCGCAGGCGCATGAGCACGCTCGCGAGCGTCGATTTGCCGGACCCCGACGGACCGAGCACCGCGAGCGTGCTCCCCTTGGGCACGAAAAAAGACAGCTCGCGGAAGGGGGCATGGCCATCCGGGTATTCGAGGGTCACGCTGTCGAAGCGAATGCCGTCGGCGAGCTTCGGAACGCTGCGCGTGCCGAAGGGCCGCTCGGGGTACGCCGGCAGGTCGAGCCACTCGAGGACGTGCTCCAAGCTGCCGACCGAAGAGACCAAGAGCCCGAGCGTCACGTAACAGAAATTCAGCGCGGGCAGGAAGCGCACGAGCCCGAAGCCGAAGGCGAGAAAATGCGCGATATCGAGCGTCCCGGTGCCGAGCCAGAAGACGCGCGCGATGACGGTGAGGCAGATGGCGCCGAAGAGGCCGAGCGTTTCGAGCGCACCTTGCTGCATCGAGAGCGACAGGTTCGCGCCGTAGTCCGCGAGCGCGTGGTTTCGGTTCGGCTCGTCGAACGCCGCCATGTACTTTTCGGTGCTCGCCGTCGTGCGGATCACGCGCGCTCCGCCGACGACCTCGGTCACCATGCGGCCGAGCTCGGTGCTGGCTTTCGAAAGCGCGCGCCCGTGCCCGAGCACGCGGCGGCCGAGCCGATGCGCCGTCGTCGCGATGACCGCGCCGAGCACGAGCGTGAGCAGCAAGAAGCGCCAGGAAAGCAGGAACAGCGCGACGACGTAGCTCAGCGCGACCACGCCGCGCAGCACGAGGACCGCGGCGGCTTCGAACACGCGATTGACCCGGTACGCTTCGGCCACGAACACGTCCGTGATGGCGCCGCTCGTGTTCCGCTCGAGCGTCACGGGCGGTGCGCCGAGCACACGCGCGAGGAGCTCGCGCCGGAGCGAAATCACCAGATCGGCGCGAAGCTTGCCCGACAGCGCGGTGCCGATCACCGCGAGCGCGTTCTTCAGAGCCACGATCCCGACAATCGCGCAGCCGAGCACCACCACGCGCTCGTTCGCGCTCATGGTGCCGAGCCAGCGATCGACCGACGGAAGGAGCGACGGACCCTTGGGCGCGCCGTTTGCCAGCGCGTCGAGCAGAGGCACCAAGAGCGCGAGCGGCGCGCCCTCGAGCGAGCCGGCCGCGAACAAGACCGCGACGCTCCCGAAGAAGCGGCCGGAAGGTGGTTTCAGTCGCTTGAGCAGCCGACTGAGCGCGCTGAGGGTGGCCCCGAGGCTGCCCGACATTTCGGGACGGACCTTTAGCATGTTCGGGCGAGCACGCGCTTGCAGGAGCCCGGGGGATCAACCTATGGTCCGGGCCCGGTGGCTGCTCGCCGAAGACTTCTCACGGTCGGGCACTCCTACGTCATCGGCGTCAATCGCCGTCTCGCGCACGAAATCGCGGTCGTGGGCGGGGCGAAGGTCGAGGTCGTCTGCGTCGCGCCCCAGCGCTACCGCGCCGATCTCGGCTGGGCGCGTTTCGCGCCGCTCGCGGACGAAGCTTGTCGCGCCGTCGGCGTGCGGGCGTACGGCACGCAGAGTCCGCACCTTTTCGGCTACGGCCTCGAGCTCCGCACGCTGCTCCGCGCCGGATGGGACTCGGTTTTCGCGTGGGAAGAGCCGTACGTCCTCGCAGGCGCGCAAATCGCGGCGTGGACGCCCCCGAGCGCCGCGTTTTCCTTCCTCACGTTCCAGAACCTCCGCAAGCGTTACCCTCCTCCGTTTTCGTGGTTCGAGCGCTACACGCTCGAGCGCGCGGACGGTTGGTTCTACTCGGGCCACTCCGTGTTCGACGTGCAGCGCGCAGCGCCGGGTTACCGCGAGCGGCCCTCGTGCCTCGGGCCGCTCGGCGTCGACCTGCAGCTCTTCAGGCCCGACGCGGACGCGCGGCGACGTGTGCGCGTGGGCCTCGGCTGGAAGGACGACGGACCGCCCGTCATCGGCTTCGTCGGACGCTTCGTGCCGGAGAAAGGCCTGCACTTCTTGATGCGGGTTCTCGACGCGCTGAAGCAGCCGTGGCGGGCGCTCTTCCTCGGCGGCGGCGTGCTCGAGGGGGAGCTCCGGCGCTGGGCGCGCCGCCAGGACGAGCGAGTGCGTATCGTCAGCGCTGCGCACGATCAGGTGCCCGCGTACGTCAATTCATTCGACCTCTTGTGTGCTCCGAGTGAAACCGCGCGGCATTGGCGCGAGCAGTTCGGGCGCATGTTGATCGAGGCGTTCGCTTGCGGGGTGCCGGTCATCGGGAGCGACAGCGGCGAAATTCCGCACGTCATCGCGGATGCGGGCATCGTCGCGCGTGAAGCAGACGAGGCGGCCTGGATCCAGGCGCTCGAGCGGCTACTCGGGGACGCGAGTGCGCGAGCCGAGCTTGGGGCACGCGGCCTCGGACGCGCGACGAAAGTCTACGCATGGCCCGTCGTCGCTCGGGGTTATTTGGATTTTTTCGAGCGGCTTGCGACGGCGCGGCACCGAAATGGCTAGTGGACGCCTCGGCGCCTCGAGGCTACTAACGAACGACGCATGAAGATCATTCTGACCGGGGGCGCCGGCTTCATCGGTTGCAATGCGGCGGCCCGCTGGCTCGAGCGGGGTGAGAGCGTGGTCGTCATCGACGACTTGTCCCGCCGAGGCAGCGACAAGAACCTCGAGTGGCTGAAGCGGCAGGGGAAATTCACCTTTTACCGCCAGGACATTCGTCAGAGCGCGGCGCTCGTCGAGATCTTTCGAGAGCATCGGGACGCGGGCGCGGTCGTTCACCTCGCGGCTCAAGTCGCCGTCACCACCTCCGTGACCGACCCCCGCAACGACTTCGAGATCAACGCGCTCGGCACGTTCAACGTGCTCGAAGCGGTGCGAGCTCACTGTCCCGCCGCCGCGTTCGTCTTCGCTTCCACCAACAAGGTGTACGGCTCGCTCCCGCACGCGAAGGTCGCGGAAGTCGGCGGTCGCTACGAGCTCGTCGATCGGCCGCAAGGGATCTCGGAGGACGAGCCGCTCGACTTTCACTCGCCGTACGGCTGCTCGAAGGGCGCCGCGGACCAATACGTGCTCGATTACGGCCGTATTTACGGCTTGCGTACGGTTGCCTTGCGCCAATCCTGCATTTACGGCCTCCGGCAGATGGGCGTCGAGGATCAGGGCTGGGTTGCGTGGTTCAGTATCGCCGCGCTCCTGAAGCGCCCCATCACCATCTACGGCGACGGCAAACAAGTGCGCGACGTGCTTTTCGTCGACGACCTTTGCGATCTCTACGACGCGTGCATCGCGCAGATCGACAAGGCGCAAGGCCGGGCCTACAACGTCGGCGGTGGGCCGGACAATCGCATGAGCTTGCTCGAGCTCGTTCGGGATCTCGAGCGCCGGATCGGCGGCGAGCTTCGTCCCGCGAAAGCGGCGACGCGCCCCGGCGATCAACCGGTGTTCGTCGCCGACGTACGCAAGGCCGCGCGCGAGCTCGGCTGGGCCCCGAAGACGTCCGTCGACCGCGGGCTTGCCCTCCTTTTCGATTGGATCGCTTCGAATCGGGAGCTGTTCGTTGGATAGTGGCGGGCCTTAGCGCGAGCTTCTCGCCGGCCGGCCCCATGCGCGTAGTCCAAGTCGGAAAATACTATTACCCATTCAGCGGCGGCATCGAGAGCCACCTCTACGCGCTCGCGAGCGAGCTCCGGAGCGAGGTCGATCTCGACGTGATCGTCACGAACACTGCGCCGCGCACGGTGCGTGACGTCGTGAACGGCGTGGCCGTCACACGCTGCGCCTCGTTCGGGCACTTCGCGTCGGTGGAGGTTGCGCCCGGCATGGTGCTCGAGCTGTCTTCGCGCAGCTACGACGTCTTGCACCTGCATCTCCCGAACCCCGTCGGCGTCGCGAGCTACCTCGCGAGCAACAAGCCGCGGCGCCACCGCTTGGTCGTCACGTATCACAGCGACGTCGCGCGCCAACGCTACCTGAACCACGTCTACGCGCCGCTCGTCACGCGGCTGCTCGACCGCGCCGACGTCGTGATCGCTACCTCCCCGGAGCTTCTCGAATATTCGTCCGTGCTCCCGCGCTACCGCGACAGGGTGCGAGTGGTGCCCTACGGCATCGATCTCGAGCAGTTCACCGAAAACGATGCGCTTCGCAGCGAAGCCCGCGCCATCCGCGAGCGCTTCGGCGGGGGCCCGCTGCTCCTCGCGGTGGGCCGGCTCATCTATTACAAGGGGTTCGAGTTCGCCATTCGAGCGCTTTCGCTCGTTCCCGCGGCGCGCTTGCTCCTCATCGGTGGCGGCCCGCTTCGGGGTGAGCTCGAAGCACTTGCGCGTGAGCTCGGTGTCGCCGAGCGCGTCACGTTCCTCGGCGAGATCCTGAACGAGCGGGTAACGCCCTATTACCTCGCGAGCGACGTGTACCTACTGCCGTCCATCGCCAAGAGCGAAGCTTTCGGGATCGTTCAGATCGAGGCCATGGCGTGCGGCGTGCCCGTCGTGAACACGCGGCTGCCGTCAGGCGTGCCGTTCGTGAGCCGAGACGGGGAGACGGGCTTCACGGTCGAACCCGAGGATCCGCGCGCGCTCGCCGCGGCCGTTCAGCGACTCATCGCGGACCCCGAGCTCTGCCGGCGTTTCGGCGAGGCCGGACGCGTGCGCGCGCGGGAGCAATTCTCGAAGGCCGTGCTCCGGCGGCGCCTGCTCGATATCTATCGCGCTTAACGTCAAGCCGTGAGCCGATTGCGTTCCACGTAGTCGGTGAGCACGAGGAGTGCGATCACTTCGAGCTCGCTCACACGCGCATCTCCCGCGGCGAAGGCGCTCCAAATGCTGCGCCCGGCCGCGGGATCGAGCCCGGCGTTCCTGAGCCCGTCGCCCGCGAGCCCCGCTTCCGCACGTTCGCGCAGCGGACCCTCGAGCCAGGCGCGCCAGGGGAACGTGAAGCCGCGCTTCTTGGCTTGCCAGCTGCGCGAGGGCAGGCGCGGGCCCGCGGCGTCCACCAAGAGCGGCTTCGGCCGCGGATCGGCGCGGCGAAAGCGGCTCGACGCGCGCGCTGCCTCGGCCACCGCGTAGTGTTCGAGCAAAGGCACGCGGAGCTCGATGCCGTGGCGCATGCTGAACACGTCGGCATCGCGGAGCAGCATGTGACGCATGTAGACGGAGAACTCGAATGTGGCGATGCGATCGAGCGGGTCGCGCTTGCCGCGGTCGGCCGTGAGCGTCGAAAGCACGTTGGTTTCGAGCCCGGAGAAGGCGTCGCTCGCCGCCGGCAGCGGCTGCAGAGCTCGCCGTTCCGTCACGTTGAAGAGCTCCCGCCGCAGCAGGTACAGCTCGACGAGATCGGCCGGGCGGCGCAACGTGGCTCCGAGCTTCGCGAGGGCGCGCGCGCGGGCTTTCGAGGCGGGATGCCGGGCGGCGCGGTCGCAGAGCGACGCGAGTACGTCACGCCCGGCGCCGCCGAAGAGCCCCGTCGCGCGCCGAAAGCGGAGCGCGCGCGGAACGTCGACGAAGCTCCGGTAGCCGCCGAAGAGCTCGTCGCCGCCGAGCCCGCTCAGCGCGACGGTGAGGCCGGCTCGGCGCGCCGCACGCGAGATGTGAAACGTGTTGAAGCCGTCGACGGTCGGCTGATCGACCGCTGCGAGAACGTCGTCGAACGACGCGAGCACTTCGGCGCCCGAGAGCTCGACGCGCTGGTGCCGCGTGCCGAGCTCGCGCGCCGAGAGGCCGGCGGCTTCGGTTTCGTCCCACGCGGCCGCGTCGAAGCCGACGGCGATGGTGCGAAGCTGTGCGGCGCTGACCTCGGACGCCACGGCGGCGACCGCTGCGGAGTCGACGCCGGACGAGAGGAACAAGCCGACGGGCACGTCCGCGAGCAGCAGCCGCGAGAGCGAACGCCGGAGCCCGCTCGACAGCTCGGCGACGACCTCCGAGCGCCAACGGGCCGCTTCTCTGCTCGGCGGCCCAGCCGAAAATGCGGGCACCGAACCGTCGGCGGGCAGCGCAATTTCGCCGTCGGCGCCGCCGAAGTCGACGGACCAGTAGCGCACGCTGCGGAGCGGCTCACCGTCGAAGTCGCAGACGAGCGATTGCCCCGGGCCGAGCAGCTCGACGCCTTCGAGCGCCGAAGCGTCGCTCATCACCGCGCCTTGCGCGAGAAAGCTCTCGACGGCGGCCGGACGCAGCCGGCGCGGCACGAGCTCCGGTCCCGCCGCGAGCAGCGCGCGCACTTCGCTCGCGAAAAGGAGCCCTCCCGTTCGCGGACGGAACAAATAGAGAGGCTTGATCCCGATGCGGTCGCGGCAGAACCAGGCGAGCCCGCGGGCCGTATCGAGCAGACAGAAAGCGAACATCCCCTCGAAGCGTTCGACGGCGCGTTCGCCCCAGAGGCGATAGCCGTGGAGCAGGACCTCGGTATCCGAGGTGGAGCGGCAGGGCCAGCCGCCGCGCTCGAGCGCCGGCCGGAGCTCCCGATAGTTGTAAATTTCGCCGTTGAACGTGACGACGTTCGGGGGGCTCGCGGGATCGAGCGGCACGTCATGCTTGGGCTGATGACCGGCTTCCGAGAGATCGACGATCGAGAGACGGGTGTGCGCGAGGACTGCCGGCGCGAAGCCCGCGGGCCCCCGCACCTCCTCGATGCCTTCGTCGTCGGGGCCCCGATGCCGGAGCGAGTCACGCATCCGTTGTACGGCTCCGCGGGCCAGATTGGGATCGATGCCCAGAGCACCCGCGATGCCGCACATGCCGCTAGCGTAGCCCCTCCGCGAGCAAGTCGCCGTACACGGCGCGGAGCTCGAGGCCGAGCCGCCGCCGATCGAAGCGAGCCGCTGCGTGGGCCCTTGCGGTGCTCCCGAGCCGCGCGCGAAGCCCCTCGTCGCGTGCGAGCCGCATAATTGCCGCCGAGAGGTCGAGCGCGTCGCCGGGGGCGTGACCGAGGGCACTTTTTCCCTCGACGAAGAGCTCGGCGGCGCCGCCCGCGCGGGTTGCGACCACGGCGCGCTCACAGGCCATCGCCTCGACGATGGTGCGCCCGAACGGCTCCGGCCGCTCGCTCGGGTGCACGACGATGTCGAGCCCCCGATACGCCGTCGCGGGCTCACGTTGAAACGGCACGAACCCGACCACGGCGTCGAGGCCGAGCTCCGCCACGAGTCGGCGGAGCTCGCTCTCCGTTACCTCCGAGCCGGCACGCGCGTAGATGGGGCCGCCCACCACGTAGAACCGAAAGCGTCGCTCCGGCGCTTCCGCGAGCACGCGGGCGGCGGCGCGCAGGAACGTGCGGTGCCCCTTCCACCACGCATAGGTCGCCAGCATGCCGACCACGACCGTATCCGGCTCCGGAACGCTCATGTTCGCGAGCTCCGCGAGGTGGCGCGGATCGCGCGCGCCGGGGCTGAATTCATCGAGATCGATGCCGTTGTACACGACGGCGGTGCGGCTTCGCGGCGCGAGCCGCCGCGCGTCGGCTTCGACGGCGTGCGAGTTGGCCACGATGATGCTCCCGCGCGCGAGGAGCGGCAGCACCAACGGACCGAGCGGTCGCTCGCTCGCGAAGTCACGCAGGTGCACGACGCGAGGCAACTCCGGCGCGACGAGCGGCATCAAGAGGTGCGCCTTCATGCCGTTCGTGTGCACGAGGTCCGGGGCGAACGCACGGACGAGGCTCCGGAGGCGTGCGCCGTGCCCGAAGGCGTCGCTGCCGGCGCGCACTAGAGTCGGAAGACGCGCCGCAAGCCGGCGCAGATTGGCGCCGGAGTCGCCGAGAGCGGCGAGGCGCGGCGGGAGGGGAACGACTTCGGTCGCGACGCCTAGCTTGCGGGCTCGCACGGCGAGTTCGCCGTCCGCGAACAGGAGCAGGTGCGCGGTGACCTCCGGGACGGCCACGCGGAGCGAAGCGAGCACGTCGAGCAGGCTGCGCTCCGAGCCACCGAGCGTCGCGCCGGGGTTCACGAATAGGACACGCATGCTCGAGCTCGACGAGCGCGTTAACGGCCGACTTCGCCGGCGAGCTCGCGGAGCTCGGCCGCGACGAGCCGGTCCACGAGCGCGTCCACGTGTGTTTCGGCGCGCCAGCCGAGACGCTCCGCCGCGCGTGACGGGTCCGCGTACATCGCGTGGATGTCAGCGGTCCGAAGCAGCGCCGGGCTCGTCACGACGTGCGCGCGGTAGTCGAGCCCGACGCGCTCGAAAGCCTGGTCGAGAAAGTGCTCGAGGGAACAGCTCTCACCCGTCGCGATCACGAGATCCTCGGCGCTCGGCTGCTGCAGCATTCGCCATGCGGCCTCCACGTACTCGGGCGCGAAGCCCCAATCGCGAATCACGCTCGTATCGCCGAGCTCGAGCTTCGTTTCGAGACCGCGGGCAATGCGGCAAGCGGCACGCACAATTTTGCGCGTCACGAACGTCTCCGGTCGGCGCGGGGACTCGTGGTTGTAAAAGAAGGCGACGCAGCAAAAAAGGCCGAAGGAAGCGCGGTAACTCTGCACGAGGTATGCGGCCGCGCTCTTCGCTGCGGCGTACGGGCTCCCGGGTTGAAACGGCGTTCGTTCCGTTGCGCGCACGCCGCCCGTGTCACCGAAAATCTCACCCGAGGCCGCGACGAGCACGCGCGGCGTTGGGCGTAGCCCGCGCGCCGCCGTGAGCACGTGCAAGGTGCTCACGGCCGTGCTCATGAACGTTCCGGCCGGATCGGCGAAGGAGCGTGCGACGGAGCTCTGTCCGGCGAGATGGTAAATCTCGCTCGGCTTGGCCGCTTGCACTGCGGCGCTCACGCTCTCGGCGTTGCCGACGTCAGCCGTGAGCAACTCGGCGCCGGCCGCCGCCGGGCCCGCGCCGAGGTCGAGACCGACCACCCGATAGCCCTTCTCCTTGAGCAAGGCGCTCAGAAACGAGCCGTCCTGCCCGAGGATACCGGTGATTAGCGCGGTTTGCATCGGCCGCTGCTTGGTACAGTGTCCTCATCGATTCGGCAAGACCCGCGCGGCAGCCGTTGGAGAGCCGGCGCCGCAACGTCGTCTTCGCTCAGCGCGGAACGATGAACGAGAGCTCCGTGCCGGCGGCGTAGGCGTAGCTCACGTAGCGATCGAAGCCGTCGACCAGAACGCCCACGGCGCGATCGGACTCGAGCACGTGGACGCCGTCGTTCTGCGTGCCAGGTTGGAAATTCTTGGGCGGCTGCCCGTTGGGGTCGATGATCGGAAAGCCGAGCTGGCAGCTATAGACCACGTACGCTTCCGGCGCGGCGGGCGGCTTCGTGATCGTTCCGGCGGGCGTGGATTTGCAGGCGAGATCGTCGAGGCGCCGCCCGTCGAATACGATGCTGGCGTTCGCGGGCGCCGCAATGCGCACGAAATCGAAGGCGTATTGGTCGGGCGTCAAGAACACGTACGTCGACCGATACTGCTCGACGGGCGGAATGATGAGCGAGCTCGGATCGCCGCCCGGAAGCGCCTGGGGCACCCCGGCCGCCTCCTGACTCGGCGAAACGCTCATGAGCGTTATGGGCGAATCACTCGTGAGCGCGAAGGACTCGTGACTCGGAATGTCGTAGTAGTCGCCTTGACCGACGAGGTCGACGGCGGGCGCGTCGTCGAGAGAAGTGACGATGTGGGCGCCGTTGGTCGTCGTGGCTACCAGGCGAAAATAGTCGTTCTGATCGGCATGACCGATGGCGGCTCCCGCGGCCGCGAGCGCGTCGGTGCGGTTGGGCGTCACCGCGGCAATGAAGTGAAGCCCCGCCGTACGCACGGGATCGAGCTGTTCTTCCAGATGATCGGCGCAGCAATAGCGCTGTCCGAGCGTCTTGAAGTAGGGGGCATCGCTCGCCTCGCTGCCGCTATAGGCGATGAGCGGCCCGTCCGCTTCGACGATGGTGCCCGTGAAGTCCGCGTTGAAATCGTCGGTTTCGAGGTTCAGGACGTCGAAGGCGCTGAGCGTCTCCTTGAGGTCGCCGCCGGCGTCCGTCGCAGCGATACCGGGCGCGCCCAAGAAGCCGGTGGTCGTGTGCACGCGCACGTGGGTTCCGGGATTCGTGCCGACCAGCGTCAAAAACGCGCGCAGATCCACGCGCGTCGTCGAGCCGAAGCTCGTGCGGGGATCCTGCGTGTGGGCGATCGTCTGCGGCCAGCCGGCGACCACGTACGCGGTCTGCATGCCGTCGCCGTCCGGCTGCACCGCTTCGCGCGGCTTGAGCAGCGACGCATCGTTCGAGAACACGCCGACGTTCGCGAGCGGATTGAACTGATACGCGACGACCGGGAAGCTCGAGCGCACCCGAAATGCCTGGCGCGTGAGCGCCGAATTGGTGCCGGCATCGAACTCACCCGGCGGCGAGCCGTCGACTTCGCGCGGCCCGAGAGGAAACACGCGCAGGCTGAGCGGCGGGATGTCGGCTTGGGCTACGACGTAGGGCGCGTTGGCGTCGCCCGGTTTCGTGTCGTCTTGTTCGATCGTCACGTGCGCCGTCACGTCCGGCTGAGCGTTGCTGACGACGACGGCGTACTGCTGCGCCGCGGCGTTCAGCGTGGCGTCGACGTCCGCGTTGTCGAGGTCGACGGCCCAGTATTCGCAGCCGACGTTGCTCCGCCCGCGTGAGGCGTCATTGCAGAGATTGTTGCAAAAGCCCTCGCGACACGCTTCGCCGGCGTCCTCGTCGCACGTCTGCTCGACTTCCCAGCCGCTGCCGTCCGCGCTGCAGCGAACGGCGTCCGAGCCCCGGCAGTCGTTCGTGTTCGGCGCGCAAGCCGTGCAGGCGCCGAGGCTCACCGCGCAGGCGAGGCCCTGCTTCGAGCAATTCTCGAGCTTGACCCAGGCGGGACCGCCGCTGTCTTCCGTGCATTGTTCGAGCTCGGGGTCGCAGCGGTAGGTCCCTGGCGTGCAGCTGCCCGCCGCGGGATGAAAAAGCCAGCGGTCGGAAGGATCGGTCGTGCAGGCGAGGAGCGCGAGTCCGAGCGTGACGAGCGCGGACGCCTCAATACGTCGCAAAGAAGACGTCCTCGGCATAGGCACGCCAACCCCGCGGAGTGAGCTCGGCTCCCGTGAGCTCACCGTACGAGAACGGCGTGGTCGGGTCGGCGCCGACCACGGCGAAATGCACGTCGATGGCCAGCGGCCCGCCCACGAGCGCGAGGTCGGGATCCACCGCGCCGAGATCCGGAACCTCGATGTGATCGGGCGCGCCGGGCGCGACCACGCGCCAGGTGAGGAGGCCGTTGCCGCTCCCGACATCGATCAGCGTGAGATCCGGCTTCGGGCCGCCCGCGTGGTGCTCGAGCGAAAACGTCGCCCGGTCCCAGGCGGCGCCGCTCGAAGGCGAGTCGAGCACCGGCAGCTCGACGAACGAACCGACCCCGATGGTTCGGCCGTCGGTCACCGTCGCGAAGAGGCCCACCGCCGAAAGCGGCGTACCTCCCGCGGAGCCCGTTACGGCGCGGGCCGTGGCGACGTAGCGCGCGCCGGTGAGTGAGTTCGCGAGCGGCGGGATGCCGACGAAATTGAACGGCCCGGACGGCGGTAGCAGGCTCGTGAGCTTGCCGTTCGGCAAGAGCACGTAGCCCTCGTTGCCGACCTGGATCGCTAGATCCGCTTCGATGCGATCCGGGCCACGCGGCGTCGGGGTGGGTCCGCTCGCGTCGACGCTGAGCGCGTGATCGAGCGGCACGTCTACGTTGATGAACACGTCGGAATGCGTCTGGTTGGGTTCGACCGCGACGCCGCGCGTGAGCCCCATGGCGTACGGCGTGAACACGTACGGCGAGTGCGAGCGATCCTCGAGACCAGCGAGGGCGTAGAGCGTGAAATTGCCGGGTGAGGTCGAGAGGTAGAACTCGTAGCCCACGTCCGCGAGTGAATCGGGCGTCACCGCGGAGACGGCGCTCGGCAGCGAGAACGAATCCGTCGGCTTCGACGCCAAGCGAAACACGTAGGCGACCTGCTTCACGTCGTCCGACACCGGCGGCGGCACGTTGCTGAAGCCCTTTTGCCTGAGCTCGCCGTCGAGCGGCCAAACGAGCTGGCCGGTCACGCTCGCACCCTTGCCGGGCGTGCCGCCGCCCACGGGGATGGAGCCGTCGTCGCCGCAGTCCGGAGAAAGCACCGGATCGAGGAACACGGTGAGCTTGTCCACGGGGACGTCCACGAAGGTCTGCGGCTGAAAGCACTTCTTGGCGACGGTGATGGTGACGGTAGAACCGAGCTCGGGGCTCGACAGGAGCGCCGTTCCGAAGCCGTCGGTTTGCGAGACGACCGCGCTCGCCGCGCTCTTGCCCGCGAGCACGGTTGCGCCCGGGATGGCGTCGCTCGCCCCGCTGTCGAGTACGAGCACCTGCACCTGTCCGTCGATGGGATCGCCGCTCAACCCTCCTTGGAAGCCGTCGTTGTCGACCACGTAGGTGAAGGCGTCGAGCACGTCGAGCGTCTCCCCCGCGGCGTCCGTCACCTCGACGCGCTTCGAGCCCGGCGTGCCCGACGGCGTGCGGCAGGTGAGCTCGCTCGGACTCTTGATTTCCTCGACGGCGCAAGGCGCCTGGTCGATTTCGACGTTCGTGCCGTCGTCGAAAACAGGAGACTCTGCGTGGATCGTCACGAGCGTGCCGCCCGCGGTCGGACCCGTCGCGGGCTCGAGATAAAGGTCGTCGTAGGAAAAGCCGCCCTCGAGAGTCGAGCGCGTCGAGGCGTCGTCACCGTTTTGCACGCTGACGTCGGCGGGGCCGGGCGTGCCGGGCGGGCTCGTCACCTGCAGGCGCTGCGGATCGAGCACGAGCACGAGCTCGCTCGCGACCTCGTTGCCACCGAACCAGACTCGCGCGCCGCTCGCGAAGCCGTTGCCACGGATTGCCGTGAGCGTGCCACCGGAGAAGGGGCCGTGCGGCGGGTCCACGCCGAGCACCGCGTGGGGTTTGAGCATCGGCGCGTCCCCGGGCGCATCACCGCCCCCGTCGACCACGATCGGCGGCAGGCCGCCGTCATCCTGCTCCGGCGGGATGCGGCGCGTGGTCGTCGGCAGGCAAGCGACGCCCGCCACTGAAGCAACCACCAAAGAGCGCGCGAAGAGGCGCACGGCAGAAGGTTAGGGCCAGGCCCGCCGTGCGGCAAGGTCCGCGCCCGGGCGTTTCGCTCGTGACAATTTTTTACGCGCCGGGGGTGGCACGCCGGCTCAGCTAGGCGCTTCGTCGTTCCGGTTCCGCGAGGCCGAGCGCTCGCAAGGTACGCAGCGCCAGGACCTTGCGATTGCCTTCGGCGTCACTCGGCCCGACGCAGCCCGGACAGCCGCCCGTGCAGTGACAGCTCGCGATGAGATCGGCCGCGTGCCCCATGAGCTCGCTCGCGCGCTCGTCGAGCCGCTCCGCGAGGCCCACGCCGCCCGGGATCGCGTCGAACAAAAATAGCGTCGGATCGAAGCCGCCGGTGCGCCGGGCCGTCGGGTCGCGGCCGGGCGGAGCGCCCTCGTCCTCGCCGTCGCCGAGCGTGCGCCCGATGTCACGCGGATCGCACATGAGCGCGACGGAGGCCACCGTCTCGAGCGCGATGGCGATGCCTCGCAAGGCGTCCACCACGAGCGCGCGCGGCGTGTCGAGCTCGTCGAGCACCGCTTCCGGCAACGTGAGCCAGAAGCTCGTCGTGTGCATTTGCATCTCGGGCAAATGCACGTCGCCGTAGCCGGCGTTCTCGTGCGTGAAAAATTTGATCTTCTTGTAGCCGGTGACCTTCTCGATCACCTTCACGTCGCCGAAGCCCGTGCGCGCTCGCCCGAGCGTCCCGAGGCGCCGCTCTTCGATCACGGTGACGCTACGGTAGGTGAGGGCGGTCGTGAAATAGTCCGGCTCGACGCGCCGCACGAAGGCTTTGTGATTGTCGAAGTCGAGTCGCTCGACTTGGTACTGGTCGGCGTCGTGCTGATAAATCGCCTGCTCGTGCAGCATGGTGTGCGCCGCGCGAAAATCGAGCTCCGCGAGCGTCCGCTCGGTCGCGAGATCGACGATTACGAAGTTGTCCCAGCCCACGTTGCGCAGCGAGACGTTGCTCGCCGGAAACGCCTCCCCCGACCAAAAATAGCGGCCCGCGGCCGCATGCACGAGGCCGTGCCCCGCGAGGTACTCGAGCGCGTCGCGCGTCCCCGTGGTGTCGAGGCCCAGAAAATGCTCGCCGACGGCCGGCGCGGGGTGCGCTGCTTTCGGCCCCGCGGCGCTCAGCGTGAACGGCGCCTCGAACGCCGCGCACTTCAAATGCTGAATCACGATTTCGACGTTGCCCGGATCGATGCGCGCCTCCTCCGCGGGCGCATCGAGCAGCACGAAGGGCTCGCGCGCGAGGTACTGATCGAGCGGATTGCTCGAGCACACGAGGACGGCGACGCTGCGGCCACCACGCCTGCCCGCACGGCCGAAGCGCTGCCACGTGCCCGCGACCGAACCCGGATAACCCGCGCACACCACCGCATCCAAGTCGCCGATGTCGATGCCGAGCTCGAGCGCATTCGTCGCGACCACGCACAGGATTTCGCCGTTCCTGAGGCCGGCCTCCACCTTGCGCCGCGTCTCGGGCAAATAGCCGCCGCGGTAGCCCATGATCGCGTCCGGCGGCACCGCGTCGCCGACGAGCGCCCGCAAATACTTGAGCATCACCTCGACGGAATTGCGCGACGGGCCGAACACGATGGTCGGCACACGCGCGAGCACGAGATCACCGGCGAGGTTCACGGCTTGTTTCAGGCTGCTCGCTCGGATGCCGAGCTCTTCGTTCACGACGGGGGGGTTATAGACGTACACCTCGCGTCCCGCGGCGGGCGCGCCCGAGCGATCGACGAGCGTCACGTCCTCGGGTGTCACGCCGAGCAGGCGCGCGGCGTGCTCGCGCGGGTTACCGATCGTCGCCGTCGCGCACAGGAACACCGGGTGCGAGCCGTGAAACTCGGCGATGCGGCGCAGCCGGCCGAGCACGTGTGCCATGTGCGAGCCGAACACGCCGCGATAGGTATGGAGCTCGTCGAGCACGACGTAACGGAGGCCTTGAAACAGGCTCGCCCAGCGCGCGTGGCTCGGCAGGATGCCGGCGTGCAACATGTCGGGATTCGTGAGCACCATGCGCGAGCGTTCACGCGCCGCACGACGTGCGTCGCCGGGCGTGTCGCCGTCGAACACGGCGCCTGCGAGCGCGAGGCCCGCGGCGCGCGTGAGCTCGAGCAAGCCGTGCTCCTGGT
This sequence comes from Polyangiaceae bacterium, assembly GCA_025936045.1. Taxonomy (GTDB): domain Bacteria; phylum Myxococcota_A; class Polyangia; order Polyangiales; family Polyangiaceae; genus PMG-095. Next base: position 100,852 of record JAICUB010000014.1, read on the forward strand.
CGCGCGAGAGCGCTTTCGTCGGATAGAGATAGAGCGCCGTCGCCTCGGGATCGCGCGCGAGCGCGTCGATCACCGGCACGTTGAAGCACAGGCTCTTGCCGCTCGCGGTCGGCGTCGCGACGACGACGTTGCGACCGGCGCGCGCGGCGTCAATCGCTTCGCGCTGATGGCTGTAGAGCTCCTGCACGCCGCGCTCGACGAGCGCGCGGGCGAGCCCGGGCACCAGATCGGCCGGTAACGGCTCGAACCGACCCGGACGTGGAGCTACACTGCGCTCGGCGGTGAAACAGCGCCGGACGGAGCCCGCTTCCTGCCAACCCGCGAGCACGGCGTCGATGCCTCGGGGTTCGGACCAGGGTGCAATCGACATGGGCGGATGCTAAACGGATGTTCCGTACTTTGCCAGGCTCACGGGCTGGTCGCGCCCCAGGCAGCCCGAAAATCGAGGAATCGAGTCCCACGTCGCGGCGTTCTCGACCGGCGCACGCAGAGTATCGTAGGAGAGCCCGCCGATGAGTGAAGCAGAAGAGCCCCACATCGAACCGCCGCCCGTGGCGGCACCGCCCGTTTTCACGCCGGACCCGCCGAAGGCGCCGCGTGAGCCCGGCGCGCGCCCCACCTTCATCTTCTTCGGGGCCGTGGCGGCCGTCTCGCTCAGCCTCGACGTCGTCACCAAGGCGTGGGCCGAAATCGTGCTCTCGAAGCTGCCGTTCGATCGGCCGTCCCTCGTACTCGTGCCGGATCACCTGACGCTCACCATCGCGTACAATAAGGGCGGCGCCTGGGGTCTCTTACAGGACGCGGCGGAGACGGTGCGACGGCCGTTCTTCTTCGCGGTGAGCGTGCTCGCGGTCCTCTTCATCGTCTCGCTTTATTCGAAGCTCGGGCGTGGCCAGAAGACGCTCATGTGGGGCTTGCCGCTCGTTCTCGGCGGCGCGCTCGGCAATCTCTCGGACCGCATCACGCGCAGCAGCGTGATCGACTTCATCGACTACCGCGCCGACTGGGTGCTCGCGATGAATCGGGCCATCGCCAAGGCGGTGCCGCATTGGGGCCTCACCGACCATTGGCCGACCTTCAACGTCGCCGACATCGCGATTTGCATCGGGGTCGGTCTGATGGCAATCGACATGTTCACGGCTCGCCGTGGCCCTGAGCGCCACTCCGAGCCTGTCGGGCCCGTCCTCGGCGCCTGACGTAACCTGCGGAGACGAGGGAGATGCACGGTCGGCTCTTCCAGTTCGATCTCGGTTTTTTGAAAGAGGACCTGGTGATGCCGGGTCCGAGCTATTTCGTGCTCCTGCTCGCGGGCTTCATGATCGCGACGATCATGGGCGCGATCTGGGCACGACGCGTCGGGCAAAACCCCGACGTGATCGTGGATTTGGGGCTCGCGATGGTACTCGCGGGCATCGCCGGATCGCGCCTCTTGCACGTGCTCGCGGACGGCCACTTCATGGAATACGTCCACCGCTGCACCGACCCGAGCTTGGTGTCCTGGCACGTGTCGCGCCGCGAGTGCCTCGGGCCCGACATCGCCGGCAAATGGGACGCGGCGAAGTTCGTTTGCCACCCAGCGGAGACCGACTGCTTCGCGTGGGCGAAGTTCTACAACGGTGGCTTCACGTACTACGGTGGCTTCGTCGCCGCTTCCGCCACCGCCTGGTACTTGCTCAAGACGGACCGCTTTCCCTTCTGGAAAGCCGCGGACATGGCTGGAATGGTGGTGCCCGTGGGGCTCGGGTTCGGGCGGCTAGGCTGCTTGCTGGCCGGCTGCTGCTTCGGCAAGCCTTGGCACTCGCAGCTGGCCGTGAAGTTTCCGGGCGGGAGCCCGGCGAGCGAGGCGCAACACCTCGCGGGGCTCGTTGCTTCGAACGCGAGCCAGTCACTCGCGGTCCATCCGACGCAGCTCTACGAGTCGGCGGCAAGCTTCGCGATCGCCGCGTTTCTCATCCTGTACCTCCACGGCCGCAAGCGTTACGACGGGCAGATCTTCGTTGCTTTCGTCGGTGCCTATGCGGTGGTGCGCTTCCTGCTCGAGTTCGCGCGTGCCGACGACCGCGGCGGCATCCTGTTCCTCAGCACCTCGCAGCTGCTCGGAATCTTCCTGGTCGGCGGCGCCGTGTTGGCGCACCGGCGGCTCTCCGCCCGCGCAGAGACCGCGTTCGCGGCCGAGTCTCCGCCGGCCGTCCCTCCCACGGAAGCGACGGCCTGATGCGCCTACCGAGCGCACGCTGGCTGCTGGTCGTTGCCGTCGGGCTCGGCTGCGCGAACGAGAAGGAGCGTCCGCCGCCCCCGACCTGCCTCGGTGATTGCGGCCTTTCACCGGGCCTCGGAGCGGGGCTGCAAATGCCCGGGGGCGCCGGCGCCGACGGTGAGGGCGGTTCGGACGCCGGAACGTCGCAGGGGATCGAGCTCACCGGCAGCGTGCTCGTGCTGAACGACGACATCGACTTCGGGACCGGGGATCTTTTTACCGATACGGCGAACATTCAGACCGACGGCGCCGACGGCAAAGTCGTGACGGGCAGCTGGGACGGCATCAATCCGTTCGCGATCGAAAACGTGAAGAAGGCGCGCCCGGCCTGGGTTTTGGTCACGCCGCCGAGCGGCGTCGCGGACGACATGCTCCCCGCGCTCGAACCGGTACGCACCGACAAGCCGGACGCGAACGATCGGGTGGATACGAACCTCGCGCTCGTGCGCGCGACCACGATCGATCACCTCTTCGAGACCGCGGCGGTCACGCCCACGACCGACGCGACCAAGGGCCAGGTCATCGTGCTCTTCCAAACGCAGCCGTCCGGCGCGAGCGCGCCGTCGCCGCTCAGCGGCCTCACCGTGCAATCGACCAGCGCGGAGACCGTGATTTACGCCGCGAGCGGCGCCTTCAGCACCGTAGCGACCGCTACCGACAACACGGGCGTCGTCGTGCTCGCGAACGTGGCGGCCGCGGGATGGCCCGGCGCGGTCATCAACCTCGTCTACAGCGGCGTGAAGGCTGGCGGCTCGCAGGTGCGTGTCGTGAGCGGAGCCGTCACCATCGTCACGCTCGTGCTCTGAGCGCGGGCGCGGCGCTCGGTGCCGCTTGCGGCGGCCGCGTGATTCCGTTACGGCCCATCGCGCATGGCGACGATCATCGACGGCAAGGCGGTAGCGGCCGAGGTCCGGGCGGAAGTGGCGCGCGGTGTCGCGGCGTTCCGGGCCGAGCACGGCCGGGCGCCCGGGCTCCACGTCATACTCGCGGGTGAGGACCCGGCGTCGGCGGTCTACGTGCGAAACAAGGAGAAGGCCGCGGTCGAGGTGGGCATGGACGGCAAGGTGCACCGTCTGCCCGCGAGCGTCGGACAAGAAGTGTTGCTCGGCCTCGTGCGCGAGCTCAACGCCGACGAGCTCGTGGACGGCATTCTCGTGCAGCTCCCGCTGCCGAAGGGGCTCGACTCCTCCACGGTCGTTCAGACCGTGAATCCTTCGAAGGACGTCGACGGTCTGCACACGGTCAGCGCAGGCGCGCTCTGGTCCGGGCGCCCCGGGCTCGTTCCGTGCACCCCGCGCGGTTGCCTGCGGCTGCTCGAGCACGCGGGTATCGAGCTCGAGGGCGCGCGCGCCGTCGTCGTCGGCCGTTCGCCGCTCGTGGGCAAGCCTGTCGCGGCGCTGCTGCTCGAGCGCAACGCGACCGTGACGATCGCGCACTCGAAGAGCCGGGATTTGGGCGCGATTTGCCGCGAAGCCGACGTGCTGGTCGCTGCTGTCGGGCGCCGCGCCATCATTCGTGGCGACTTCGTCAAACCGGGTGCCGCCGTCATCGACGTCGGCACGAACCGCGACGATCAAGGCAAGCTGTGCGGCGACGTCGACTTCGCCGCCGCCGCGCAGGTCGCCGGCGCGATCACGCCGGTTCCCGGCGGCGTCGGCCCGATGACGATCGCCATGCTGCTCGAAAACACGCTGATCGCCGCGCGAGCGCGTGAGAGCGCACGTCACGGTCGCGGATAGCGCGTGGCATCGACGCCACGTTTCGCGCAAATCGCCTCGAGCACGCGGTCGGCTTCGGTTTCGGCTTGCGCGAGCGAGCCGTCGTTCTGGATCACGTAGTCGGCGACCGCGATCTTTCGCGCGAGGGGCAGCTGGGCCGCTAGGCGGGCTCGTGCGTCGGCCTCGCTCATGCGGTCGCGCCGCATGGCACGCTCGATCTGCTGCGCCTCGGTCGCCGCGACCACGACGACCGGCCGCAGCTCTTCGGTGAGCCCGACCTCGACGAGCAGCGGTACTTCGTAACAAGCGAGCGGCTCACCTCGCTCTTCGAGGGCGCTCATGCGCGCCCGCTTGGCCGCTTGAATGCGCGGGTGGGTGATGGACTCGAGCCGCCTGCGCGCTTCGGGATCGGCGAAAACACGGCGCCCGAGAGCCTTGCGATCGAGCTCGCCGCTCTCGGTCAGCATCTCGTGGCCGAATGCGGCGGCGACCGCGGCGAGCCCCTCGCTGCCCGGCACCACGACTTCCCGCGCGAGGGCGTCCGCGTTCACGACCGGCAAGCCCCGGCTCGAAAAGCGGGCGGCCACGACGCTCTTACCGGAGGCGAGACCTCCCGTTAGCCCAAAGACGTGCACGCTGAGCTCGGAGCTTGCCCTTCATCCCGCATCCGTTCAAATGGGGCGGCGTGGTCGTCCGTCGCTTTTCGAGCCTGCCGTCGCTGCTAGCGCTCGCGGCGTGTTCCAGGCTCGCGCCGGCGCCTGCGGCCGTCCCCCCGCCGCTCGCTCGGGCCGACGCCCTGCCGCCGCTCGCGATCGTTCCCGTCACGGCGCCCCCGGCACGGCTCGAGCCGAGCGCGCGCGTTACCTGGGCCTACCGTGCGGGTGCGCCGCTCGCCGCACCCCCGGCGATTGCTGCGGACGGTTCGGTCGTCGTGGGCTCGGTGGACGGCTACCTCCACGCGCTGCGCCGCGACGGCAGCTTTCGTTGGGGCTACACGCTGCGCGGCCCGCTCGTGGGGCGGCCCGCCCTCGCGGCGAACGGCGACGTCTTCGCTGCAGCCGACCCGAACGGACTCTACGCCCTCGATCCGGACGGCATCCTTCTCTGGGTGAGCTCGGTCGCCGGCGGCGTCACGTCACCGCCCGTCGTCGATCGGCAGGCGCGCGTCTGGGTCACGACGGGGCAGGGGACTTTGCTCGGCTTCTCGGGCCACGGCGGTGTCGTCGGCTTCGCGCATCTCGGCAGCGGCCGTACCGTCGGGCCCGCCCCGCTCGACGATCAGGGCGTTATCTTCGCGAGCGCGGACGGCACCGTGAAAATCGCCGGTCACCCCGGCGTTCTGCGCGCGACCGCGAGCGCGCCTCTCTTCGATCTGGAGCCGGCGCGGGACGCCTTCTTCGTGCTCGGTTCGGACGGCCTTTCGCGCTTCGATTGGCCTGCGGGTGAGGAGCGCTGGTCGCGCACGGAAGTAGTGCGCGTCGCGTGCAAGGCCCCGGCCCTCGTCGTCGTCGAGCAGCAGGGGCTCCGCTGGCTCTCCTCGCGTGGCGAGCCACTTGCGTTCGTGCGCGTCTCGGCTGGAAATCAGCGGCCCATCGCCTGCCTCCGGGACGGTTCGCTGCTCGTGGCCGACGAAACGGGTTCGCTCGTGCGGCTCGACCGGAAGGGCGTTCGCGCGCGCGTGAGGCCGCCCACGGGGCGCCTGGTGTCGCTCGATCCGACCCCGAGCGGTCTGGTCATCGTGGGCTATCGCGACGGGCGCGTGCTCGCGCTGGAGCCGCCCGGCTGAGCATGTCGTTCAAGGACAAGCTCGAGCGCCTCAGAGCGCAGCCTGGTGCCGCGCGCGAGTCGTCCGCGAACCCCGAGCGCGGTGACGTGCTGGCCGCGCTCCGCCGAAAGATGGCCGAGATTCTCGACCAGCCGCCCCCCGCGCCGCGGCCGCCGGCCGATCCTAGCCGCACGGCGTTGCCTTTCACGCGCGAAGCGACGGCAAGCGGAATGCTGCATCGGCGACGGGTCGTGCTGCCGCGCTCGTTTCACGTAGGACGCGTGCCGGTGGACGCGGCGTTCTCCGCGGCGCCCGAGCTGCTCGCCTTGCTCGCGCTCGATGTTTCGCTCGGCGCGTGCCGGACTCCGCGCGCGCTCTTCCTCGACACGGAGACGACCGGGCTCGGCTCCGGCGGCGGTGTGTGGGCGTTTCTCGTCGGCATGGCGGCGTTCGACGCGGAAGGCCGGCTGGAAGTCGAGCAGCTCCTACTGCAGAGCCCGGCGGACGAGCCTGCGCTCGTCGAGCGCGTCGCTCAACGCGTCGCGGCGGCTGATTTCGTCGTGAGTTACAACGGAAAAACCTTCGATTTCCCGCTGCTCGCCACGCGCGCGGTCATGTGCCGGCTGCCGCCGCTGCCGGTGCGGCCGCACCTCGACCTCTTGCATATTGCGCGTCGCTTGCACCGCGAGCGGCTCGGAGCGTGTCGCCTCGTCAGCCTCGAGAGTGAGGTTCTCGGTTTCGTGCGCGGGCCGGATATCGAAGGCGGCGAGATCCCGGCGCGCTACGCCCACTTTTTGCGGACCGGCGATGAAGAGGCGCTCGCTTCCGTCGTCGAGCACAACGCCTGGGACGTCGCCAGCATGGCCGCGCTCGTCGGGCTCTATGGCGAGCCCTTCGATTTGTTACACCCGACCGATCTGCTCGGCATGGCGCGCACCCTCAAACGGGCGGGTGCGCTGACCGAGGCCGAACGGGCGGCCGACACGGCGCTCGATCGCGGCGCTGGCCCAGCGGCACTGCGCGTGCGCGGCTCGATCGCTAAAGCACGCGGCGAGCGGGCGAGGGCGCTCGCCGACTTCGAGGCATTCTCCGCCGAGGCGTCGGATCCCGCCGTTCGGCTCGAGCTTGCCAAGCTGTACGAGCATTTCCTCAAGCTGCCGTCGCGCGCGCTCGAGATGCTGGAACAGGGCACCGGTGAGTCGCCCGAGGCCGTCGCACGCCGCCGCTCCCGCCTGACCCGCAAGGCCGAACGCGGGCGCTCATAACAGCGTTACGCGAAGGCCGAGCGCTGCCCGTTGTACTAATCTTCGCCCCCCATGGCTTACGACCACCGCGCCATCGAAGAGCGCTGGCAGCGATACTGGGAAACGAACCAAACCTTTCGGGCGGAGCGCCGTCTCGGTCGGCCCAAGGCGTACGTCCTCGACATGTTCCCGTATCCGTCGGGCTCGGGACTGCACGTCGGGCACCCGCTCGGCTACCTCGCGACGGATATCGTCGCGCGGAAAAAGCGCATGCAGGGCTTCGACGTGCTCCACCCCATGGGTTGGGACGCTTTCGGTTTGCCCGCCGAGCAGCACGCGATCAAGACGGGCACGCACCCCGCCAAGACCACGGCCGAGAACATCACCGTCTACCGCCGGCAACTCAAGCGGCTCGGCTTTGCCTACGACTGGTCGCGCGAAATCAATACGACCGATCCAGGGTACGTGCGCTGGACGCAGTGGATCTTTCTCAAGATGTACGAGCGTGGCCTCGCGTTTCAGGCAGAAATCCCGGTCAATTGGTGCCCGGCGCTCGGCACCGTGCTCGCCAACGAAGAGGTCATCGACGGGCGCAGCGAGGTCGGCGGCTTTCCGGTCGTGCGGCAGCCGCTCCGCCAGTGGCAACTCCGCATCACCGCGTACGCGGACCGGCTGAGCGAGGATCTCGAGCCGCTCGATTGGCCAGAAACCCGGCAGAAGCAGCGGGATTGGATCGGTAAGAGCGAGGGCGCGGAGGTCGAGTTTCCTATCGAGGGCCGCAACGACACGCTCACCGTGTTCACGACGCGTCCGGACACGCTCTTCGGAGCGACCTACATGGTGATCGCGCCCGATCACCCCCTCACGCTCGCCATCACGAGCCCGGCGCAAAAGGCGGCCGTCGGCCGTTACGTCGAAGCGGCGGCCCGCAAGAGCGACATGGAGCGGACCGCGCTGAACCGCGAAAAAACGGGCGTCCCGACCGGCGCCCACGCGAAAAATCCGCTAACCGGCCGTAAAATCCCGATCTTTACCGCGGACTACGTGCTCGGCGCCTACGGCACCGGCGCGATCATGGCCGTACCGGCGCACGACGAGCGCGACTTCGAATTCGCCCGCCGCTTCGAGCTTCCGATCGTCGAGGTCGTGAGTCCCGACGGCACGCTGCACGAGGGGCTCGAGCGAGCGTACACCGAGGACGGCATCGCCGTGCGCTCGGGCCAATTCGACGGCCAACGGACGCCGGAAATGAAGCGCCACATGCTCGATTATCTCGAGAGCAAGGGCATCGGGCGGCGGCGCGTGAACTACAAGCTCCGCGACTGGGTCTTCAGCCGCCAGCGCTATTGGGGCGAGCCGATTCCGATCTATTTCCCCGTCGAGACGCAGGGCGACCCGCGGCAGGGCGCTGAATACACCATCGATTACACGCAGCCGATCGCGGTGTCGGAAGCGGAGCTCCCGGTGCGCTTGCCGGAGCTCGAGGATTATCGACCGGGCGATCCGCAAGGCCCGCTGGCGCGCGCAACCGATTGGAGATTCTTCCAAAAGAACGGCAAGTGGTTCGCGCGCGAGACCAATACGATGCCGCAGTGGGCGGGCTCGTGCTGGTACTACCTCCGCTACCTCGATCCGAAGAACGAGCGCGAGCTCTGCTCGGCGGGCGCATACGACGCGTGGATGCCGGTCGACCTCTATATCGGCGGCTCCGAACACGGCGTCTTGCACCTGCTGTACGCGCGCTTCTGGCACAAATTCCTGTTCGACATCGGCGTGGTGAAGCACCCCGAGCCGTTCCTCAAGCTCGTGCACCAGGGGCCGATTCTCGGCACGATTTTCCGTTATTTCTCGGCTTTCGAACGCGAGGACGGACCGTTTTTCGCGGGCGACGATGGGCGCATCGTGCCGTTCGAGGGCGAAGGGGAGGCTCGCTTTGCCCTAAAAACGGGCGAGAAGCTCACGGAACGCTGGGCGCCCGAGGCTGAAGTCGAGTGGCGCGACGGCAGCGCGTACCTGCGCGGCAAGGACGTGCGCGTCGTCGCCGTGAACGAAAAGATGAGCAAATCACGCGGTAACGTCGTGAACCCCGACGGCGTGATCGACGAGCACGGTACCGACGCGCTGCGCGTCTACGAGATGTTCATGGGGCCGCTCGAGCAGATGAAGCCGTGGCAAACGAGCGGAATTTACGGCGTGCGCCGCTTCCTCGATCGGGTGGATGCGCTCTCGAGCAAGGGACCCTTGACCGACGAGATGGACCTCGAGACCGCGAAGCTCGTCGACCGGACCGTGAAGAAGGTCGGCGAAGACATCGACGCGCTCCGACTCAACACGGCCGTCAGCGCGATGATGATCCTGACGAACCACCTCACGTCGCTGCCGGTGGTCCCCCGCGAGGGGCTGGAGAAGCTCGTCCTCTGTCTCGCGCCCTTCGCGCCTCATCTAGCAGAGGAGCTCTGGGAACGTCTGGGCTATCCCCCGCCCATCGCTGTCGCAGGCTGGCCGAGCTTCGATCCAGCGCTCTGCGTGGACAACGCGCAGGAGATTGGGGTGCAGGTGAACGGTAAGGTGCGGGGTCGCGTCACACTCCCGCTCGACGCCAGCGAGGACTTTGCGCGCGAGACCGGCATGGCCGATCCGAACGTCGCAAAGTTCATGGAGGGCAAGACGCTCACGAAACTCGTCTATGTCCCCGGGAAGATCCTGAATTTCATCGTGCGTTGAGGGCGGGCTGGGACGCGGCGGGACTGCGCCGATATCCAGCCCGTATCCGTTTAGTGCTGGACATCCACGGCCCGAACGGACGTTCCCCGCTGAACGCCAGAATCACTGTGGAAATCCTGTTGTTTCCCGTGAAACCGGGAGTTTCGAAACGGCCAAGTTTTCTGCCGGATCGGATCTATTTTAGGACGCGAGTACCCGTGTGGAGAACGGGTCCGAGGCGAGCGGTGCGGCGCGCTCCGGCAGGATGACGTAGAAGGCGGTGCCGTTGAGCGGCACGCCCAAAATCTCCTCGTTGGCGGGCGAGGCGAAGCGAACGTCGCCGCCATGCCCGTGGGCGACGCCGCGCACGATCGCGAGCCCGATCCCCGTGCCGCCGTGAGTACGGGTGGGGGAGCCGTCACCTTGGTAGAATGGCTCGAACAAGCGCCGCGTCTTCTCGGTCGTGATTCCGGGACCGGTGTCTGCGATACAAAGCTCGAGATGGCCCGAGGCAAGGCGGCGCGCTCGCACGCCCACCGTGCCGCCAGCGGGTGTAAATTTCGTAGCGTTATCCAGCAGTTGGTCTATCGCGCGCCCCAGGCGCTCGACGTCACCCGAGCCCGTGAGCGTGCCTCGTTTCGGCAGATCGGCGACGAGGCGCATGCGCCCGTCGTCGAACGCGGGCTGGCGTCCGATGGCGTCGCGAACCAGGTCCGCGAGGTCGTAGTCTCGATAGGCGAAGCGCATCTTGCCGGTCTCGAGCGCGGTCACGTCGAGCAAGGCATCGATCAGCCGCCGCAAGCGCTGCACGCAGTCGTCCATCGCTCGAAGCGCTTTGCTCTGCGGTGTCGCGAGCTCACCGAGCTCACCGTCGACGAGCAGCTTCAAGTAACCGACGATGGGCGTCATCGGCGTCGCGAGCTCATGCGAGATGTTCCGGTAAAATTCCTTTTTGGCTTGGTCGAGCTCGAGCAGGCGCTTGTTGGCAGCGAGGAGCTCGGCGACCTTCTGCTCCAAGTGCGAGACGATGCGCTGGGTCTGGAGCCGGAGCTGCTCGTTCTCGGCGTCGGGCTCGGCCCGCTCACGCCGGCCCTCGAGGTAACCCCGAACGGTGTCGGCGAAGGACCGCGCGTCGATCGGTTTCTGCAAGAAACCGTCACAGCCGACGGCCAGGCTGGCGTCTCGGTTACCCTCGGCCGTGATGGCGACGATGGGGAGCCCGCGCAAGGACGGCTCCGCGCGGAGCCGCAGCGTCACCTCGTAGCCGTCGAGACCCGGAATCGCGATATCGACCAGGACGAGGTCGGGCCGCTCGGCAAGCGCTTTCCTGATGCCGTCGAGGCCGTCCACCGCGTCCACCACTTCGAAGCCCGCGGGCGTGAGGAGCTTGCGCACGAGTAGCCGGTTGGCCGGATCGTCCTCGATGTGAAGTACTCGGGGCACGTTCTCACTATAGTAACTTCTACGGCCTTTTGTTGGACGAGATCATGACGCGCGAGCGACAGGACGTCGTCTGAGCCCGACGCTTGTGGTAATTCTCGGCCGTTGAACGCGAGCAGTCCCGAGTCGCCGACCCAGAAGAAACGCATCCTCGTCGCCGAGGATGATTCGGCGATTGCGACCATGCTGGTGAAGATCCTCGAGGTTCGCTACGAGGTGCATCGCGCGAACAGCGGGACGGAGGCGCTCGCGCTCGCCGACCGAGTGAAGCCGCACCTCGCGTTGCTCGACGTGATGATGCCCGGTCTCGACGGCTACTCCACGGCGCAGCAACTCCGGCTGTTGCCCGGGCTGAAGAGCGTCGCGATCATCTTCCTGACGGCCAAGAGCGGTCCGATGGACGTCGTGAAGGGCATCCAGGCGGGAGCCCGATTTTACCTGGCGAAGCCGTTCAAAATCGACGAGCTCCTCGCCAAGGTCAAGAAGGCGCTCGGCGAGTGAAGGCGAAAAGTCGCGCGCGGCGCGGCGCCGCCGGTGTCCTACCGCTCGGGTGGAAGGTCGCGAGTGCGCTCGCGCTCTCGTCGGGCGTCCTCTATTTCCTCGCGTTTCCGGGCGTCGATCTCTGGCCGCTCAGTTTCGTCGCCCTCGCGCCGCTCATCGTCGCGCTGCAGGGACAGAGCGCGAAACGCGCCGCGTGGCTCGGCTGGCTCGCCGGGTTCACGATGACGATGATCGGCTTTTATTGGCTGCTCGACATGCTGGAGACGTTCAGCGGCTTCGGCGTGCCGCTGTGCTTCGTTTTCACGGCGATCCTGTGCGGGTACCAAGCGGGGCGCATCGGCTTTCTGGGCTGGCTGCATGCGCGCATCAGCGCGAAGGGTTATCCCGGTGAGCTCGCTTTCGCGCTCGGCTTCGCCGCGAGCGAACAAGCGTTTCCGCTGCTCTTCCCCTGGTCCTATGCCGCGACGGTGCACCAGGTGCCCGCGCTCACACAGCTCGCGGAAATCGGCGGGCCGATTTTGGTGGCGCTGCCGCTCGTCGCCGCGAACCTCGCCGTCGCCGAGCTCGTGCTCGCGCGGCTGCAAAAGCGGGCGTTTCACGCACGCAAGGTGGCCCTGTTCGTTGCGGTACCCGTCGCGGCGGCGCTGTACGGCGCGATCCGGATCCCGATGGTGGACGCCGCGACCGCCGCGGCGCCCAAGGGTCGCGTCGGGCTCGTCCAGGCCAACATGAGCCTCTACGGCAAACGCCACAACAAGGGCGAAGGCTTGCGCCGCCACCTCGATCTCACGCGCCAGCTCACGAGCCAGGGGAAGCTCGACCTCGTGGTCTGGAGCGAGACCAGCGTGATGAGCGCGATGGACGAGGAGGACCTGAGCGCGGCCGTGCCGAACGGTTTCGCGGCGACGCTCGGCGTGCCTTCGCTGTTCGGCGCCGTGATCGTGAAGCGCGTGGACGACGCACGGCGTTACGTCCTTTATAACTCCGCGCTGTTATCCGATGCGCGCGGCACGGTGCTCGGGCGCTTCGATAAGCAGAAGCTCGTCATGTTCAGCGAGTCGATGCCGTTCGGGGAGACGTTCCCGATCCTCTACGAGTGGAGCCCGAATTCCTCGAAATTCGTGCCGGGTTCACGCTTCGATCCGCTGACGTTCGGCTCGCATCAGGTGGCGACCATCATCTGCTACGAGGACATCATCGCCGCGTTCGTGAATCGTATCGTGAACAACGGCGACCCGGACCTGATCGCCAACCTCACGAACGACGCGTGGTTCGGCGACACGACGGAGCCGTGGATCCACCTCGCGCTCGCCACCATGCGCGCGGTCGAGCATCGTCGCTACTTCGTGCGTTCCACGAACAGCGGCGTGAGCGCGATCATCGATCCGGTAGGTCGGGTCGTCGCGCACACGGACACCTTCAAGGAGGAGGCGATCGCGGGCGAGGTGGCGTGGCTGCACGCGCACACCTTGTACGAGGTGCTCGGGGACGTCCCGTGGTGGCTCGCAACGGCGGTCGCGCTTGCGCTAGCGTTCGCACCTTTGCGCACTGGAAAACGGCCGAACAAGCGTAAAACCGTGGCAAAATCACTCGGCCCTGAGGCCGATGATCCGCGCCAGGACCCCGATGCGCGTCTCAGGCGCCAAGCCCGGGCCTGGTTCGCCCGCGAGAGTGGCGATCCGCGCCTGGATGGCGAATAATCGCCAAAGTGCTCGCGTCGATCATGGCGATCGAAGATGCTTTGGCCCGCTCGCTTGGTCGTACCGCGCCGAAGCGGGGGAGCGAGGGGCTCGTACGCCGTAGGACCGAACTAGGAGTATTTTAGTCATGCGTCACGCTTGGAAATATGCGGCTGCTTTCGGATTCATCACCGCGGCGCTCTCCGCCGCGTGCACCGTCACCACGGATGACGACTTAGGCACCGGCGGTACGGGCGGTACCAGCACGAGCGGCGGGACCGGTGGGACCACTGGCGGCACGGTCGCAAGCGGCGGCACCGGCGGAAGCACGGGTGGCACCGGCGGAAGCACGGGCGGCACCGGCGGCTCCACGGGCGGAACGGGTGGCAGCACAGGCGGAACCGCGGGGACCGGCGGCTCGGCAGGCGGCACCGGCGGTTCTACCGGTGGCACCGACACCTCGGGGACGGGCGGCTCGAGCGGCGATACGACGGCCACCTGCGACCCTGATGACGGGTCGGCGGTCGGCACTCCTTATCCGAACTGCGAGCCCCAGGATGCGCAGGATGACTGCGAAGCCTGCATCCAGACGAGCTGCTGCGAGGAGTCGAAGAACTGCTACGCGACCGAGCCTTTCAACGTTTGCGGCTGGGGCGGGCCGCCGTCGGACGACGCAAGCGCGCCTCTCGCGGGTGAGATCGCCTGTTATCGCGACTGTTTGACGAGCTATGTGAACGACAACGGCGTCTGCGATTCCGACGGCGTTTCGGGCTGCGCCACCATGTGCGCGACGCCCATGTGCGGCGGTAACCTGGTGGGCGGCGCGACGAGCGACTTGGCCGCGTGCATGCAGACCAACTGCTCCAAGGACTGTTTCGGCGCCGACGCCTGTGACGCGGGCTAGCTTCAGACCTCTCGCTCTCGCCGTTCGCACCGCGTAGCACTCTGCTGGGTGTGCGAACGGCGTCTCGCACCGAGACGCACGTCATTTCCACCGTGTCCGGGCGCGGCACCACGCCGTTTGGTGTGTTAGCGTTGCGCCTACATGATGGTCGTCGGATGCGCGGGCTTTGCGGTTCCCGCGACGCGCTACTTCAAAGAATACTCGTTCGTCGAGGTGCAGGAGACACATCTCGCGGTCCCCGGGCAGGGCACCCTGCGCCGGTGGCGCCGTGAGGCGCCACGGGGTTTTGCCTTCGCTCTGCTCGGTCCACGCGAGATCACCCAAGAAGGGTTTCGCGCCGGCAAGGTAGTGGAGACGGCGCTCGACAAGCTGGCCGAGGTTGCAGTCGAGCTTGCGGCCCGCAGCGCAATTTTTCTCGCTCCGCCCGACTTCCCGCACACGCGAGCGAACCGTAGCGCCCTCCGCGATTTCTTGAACGACGTGCGCAAGCGCTTCGATCGCATCGTGTTCGACGCGGGCCCGGCATGGAAGCCGGACGACGCCGACGATCTCGCGGAAGAAACGCAGACGCTCGCCGCGCGCGATCCCTTGCAGCAGGGTCTCTCCGGGCGGACGACCGCTTATTATCGGCTGCCAGGCCCGGCCGGCCACAAGTCGCGCTACGAGGACCCGGCCATCGAGCGTCTTGCCGACATCGCCCGCGAAGGGCGCGGGCAGACGGCGACGTACGTGTTCGCGAACGTCGACATGTTCGCCGACGCGAAGCGCTTCAAGCGCGCCTTCGGCGCCTGAGCGGCGGGTCCGCCACCGCCCCACGCCAAGCGGTTCGATGGCAACGCGGCCGAACGAGATCTACCTCGATTGGAACGCGACCACGCCTCCGCACCCGCTCGTGCTCGAGGCGATGCAGGCGGCGCGCGCGCAGGCCTGGGGCAACCCGGCAAGCGTGCACGCGGCCGGCCGGCGCGCCCGCGCCGTGCTCGACGACGCGCGCGCGGTGGTCGCGGAATTCCTCGCGCGCGACCCCCGTGACGTCTTATTCACGAGCGGCGGTACGGAGGCGAACAACCTCGCCCTCGCGGGCGCGCCGGCGCTCGTGACGAGCCGTCTCGAGCACCCCTCCGTCACCCGCGTCGCCGAGGCGCGCCAGGCGGAGGGCGTCGACGTGCGGGGGCTGCCCGTCGCGGGCTTAGGTCGCATCGAACCGGACGCGGTCGAGCAGGCGCTCGACGGCGCGCCGGAGGGCGCGGTGGTGGCCGTCGCCGCCGTCAACCACGAGACGGGCGTGATTCAGCCCGTCGCAGCGATCAGCGAGGTAACGCGGCGGGCGCGGGCGCGCCTGCACGTGGACGCGGTGCAGGCTGCGGGGCGCGTCTCGCCGGAGCTCTGGCGTTTCGGCGACACCGTGGCCGTGGCGGCGCACAAGCTCCGCGGGCCGAAGGGCATCGGCGCGCTGGGCGTCAGGCCCGGGCTCGTGCCGTCGCCGGTATTGCTCGGCGGGAGCCAGGAACGCGGGCTCCGTCCCGGAACCGTCGATGCGGTTTCGGCCAGCGGGTTCGCGGCGGCCGTTCGTCGCGGCGACAAGAGCGTCGTTCACTATGCCGCGCTCGCCAGGCTGCGTGACGAGGTCGAGCGAACGCTCGCCGGCGTCGCGCGAGTGAACGGCGCGGACGCTTCGCGCGCGCCGCACGTGACGAGCCTCGCGTTCGAGGGCCGGCGGGGCGACGAACTAGCCGCCGCGCTCGATCTCGACGGGGTGCGCGCCTCGAGCGGCAGTGCGTGTACCGCGGGCACCAGTGAGCCTTCGGCGGTCATCACGGCCATGCACGGCCGCGAACGGGCGCTCGGTACGCTGCGCGTCTCGCTCGGTGAGGCGACGACAGCCACCGAAGTCTCCGAATTCCTTCGTGTCCTTGCCCGGATCCTCGAGCGGCCCCGCGATGGCTCAGGTGCTGGGTGAGCTCACGTTTCCATCTCGCGCGCATCGCCTGCGAGCGCGTCTCGAAGTGCGCGATTTTACACGCGCATTCTGCTGGTGTCCGAGCTGCCCCGAGGCGCTCTCTTGAATGGAAAATGGGGCGTGCAGCACCCCGGCGTCTGTTCAGTGATCTTCGAATCTTCAGCGCCAGCTCGAACTTTCGAGTCTAACCAGCTGATTTCGTTCGTTGTCTGAGCGCTTCATACAGCGCGATGCCGGCGGCGACGGACGCGTTGAGCGAGTCGATCGACGCGAGCCCGCCCAGCGTCGCAAGCGTCGTGCACGTACGCCGGACGGCGCGGCTCAGGCCCTCGCCTTCGCCCCCGAGCACGAGGACGGTGGGCGAGGTGAGCGTGCACTCCGCGAGCTTGGTAGGTGCCGTCGCATCGAGACCGATCACCTGCACCTCGCGCTCCCGGAGGGTGCCGAGCGCTTCATGAAGCGAGCTCACGCGACAGAGACGCGCGTGCTCGATGGCGCCGGCCGACGCGCGGAAGGTCGCGGGCGTGAGGGGGGCCGAAGCATGCTCGCCCCAGACGACCGTAGCGCCTCCGAGCGCCACGGCAGAGCGGACGACGGCGCCGAAGTTTTGCGGATCCTGGAGCGAGTCGAGGGCGAGAGCGAGGGGTGTCGTGTCGGCCAGCAACGCGTCGAGCGTCAAGAGCTCGAGCTCGGGCGCGAGGGCGGCGACGCCCTGGTGGGTCACGCCCCGCGCCAGCTGGTCGAGCTCCGCGCGCGTTACGTCGCGGACGCTCGGTACGGCCTGGTCGGCCGCGAAGCGCGCAAGCGCATCGAGCTTCGGCGAGCGCCGCGCATCGATGAGCACTTCGTGAAGCGCGGCGCCGTGCCGGCGGATCGCCTCACGAACCGGCTGCAGCCCCACGACGAGTCGCCCGGGGCCGGGCGGCTTCAGGGGCGCTTCGCGCCGGCGCCAGCGCTCGCGCTCGCGGCCGCCCCTCGCGTCAGCCCGCACTGGCCGCCGCGATCTCGTCGAGGATGCGGCGCGCGGCGAGCGAAGGGTCCGTCGCATCGCGAATCGGACGGCCGACGACGAGCACGCTCGAGCCGTCACGAATCGCGCTCGAAGGCGTGCCGACGCGCTTCTGATCGTCGCTCTTGTTGGCGTCGGCCGGGCGGATCCCCGGGGTTACCAGGACGACGTCCGGCCCGAGCGCCTGCCGGAGCTCGCGTACCTCGGCCGCCGAGCAGACGAGGCCGCTCACGCCCGAGCTCACGGCGAGCTTGGCGAGTCGCAACGCTTGGGCGCTCGTCCCGTCGTTCACGCCGACGGTGCGGAGGTCGGCATCATCGAGCGAGGTGAGAACCGTGACGGCCAGCAGCCGCAGCGTGCTGCCTTCGCGCTCGACGCGCTTCGCGGCGCCTTCGAGCATCCGCGGACCTCCGCCGGCGTGCACGGTGAGGTAACGCACGCCGAGACCCACGGCCGACGCGACCGCACGTTCGACCGTCTCCGGAATGTCGTGGAGCTTCAGATCCAAAAATATGGCTGCCCCGAGCTGCTCCCCGAGACGAACGGCGGCCGGCCCTTCTTTCACGAAGAGCTCGAGCCCGATTTTCAGTACACCGGCCGAAGCCACGACGCGCTCGGCGCCGCGGCGGGCCTCATCGAGCGAAGGGTAGTCGAGTGGAAAGGCGAGGCGATCGCGCGCGCTCATGTCGTCACTTTTCGCGAGCGAGGTTCAGAGATCGCCGCACATCGGGTCGCCCGGTGCGCAGTTGGAAGAGCTGCTCTTCTTGGGCTTGTCGCCGCCGCTCGGACGCGAGCCGCCACCTGCGCGCGACCCGCCGCCGGCCGCCTTCTTTGCGTCGGTGTCGGCCTTGGCTTGCGCGAGCTGCGTTTCGAGCGCCTTGCGCGTCGCTTCGTCTTTCGCGTTCGCGAGCGCGTTCGTGAGCTCGTCCTGCTTCTTCTCCGCCGCGTCGATGTCGGCCTTGAGCTGCTTCATCTCCGCGTCGTGCTTTTGCTGCTCGGCGAGCTGCGCGGCTTGAAGCTGACGCTCGCGCTCGGCGGACTTCATCGCGAGGGTAATGCCGACACCGAGACCGATGACGAGCACGGCCGAAACGATGCCGACGATGAGCGTCAGGCGCTTCTTGTGCTGATCGGTCTTCAGCGCGGCGAGCTGCTGCTCGTGCGCCTGTTGAGAGGCGAGCTGTTGCATGCGGGCCTGGTGCTCCGCCTCCGCTTTCGCCTTCTCGATCTCGCCCTGCCGAATGGCCTCGAGGCGCATCGCTTCTTCGCGCTTGCGCTGCTCTTCGACGCGGCGAGACTCTTCCTCGGCGCGAAGGCGCGCTTCTTCGGCGGCGCGGCGCTCGGCTTCCTCTCGCGCGCGACGCTCGGCTTCCGCCCGTGACCTGCGATCCTTCTCCTGTTCCTCTTCTTTGATCCGGTTCTCCTCAAGGTTCATGAGCTCCTTGAGCGAGAAGAGAACGGAGCTTTCTTTCTGTTCGGCCATGGGGCGATTTCCTCAATCTAGCGCGCTAGGTGCGACTAGTCCGCGTTTCACACGCGGAGTCACCGCGAATAGCAACCGCGAAAGCATGCCGTCAAGCGCTCGAACGGTGAGTGCCGAAGTCGTCAATGAGCTCCGCGGACAAGAGCGTTCGACCCGCATGCTGGCGCCGTCTTTGGTTCGTCGTTGCTACCACCTTTGGGCACATCCGGCTACATAAACGCATTAAAGCGCAACGGGGATTGCGAGCTCGGATGGTACGGTCGCGCGCATGTCGAAGGTTACGGCGCCCGTAACGGGGACGGTCTGGAAGATTCAAGTCAAGCTCGGCGACAGCGTAGACGAGGGGCAAACGCTGGTGATCCTCGAGTCGATGAAGATGGAGATGCCGGTCGAAGCGCCCGAACGTGGCAAGGTGAGCGAGATTGCCGTCAGCGAAGGACAAGCGATCGAAGAGGGTGATGTTCTGGTCTCGCTCGACTAAGGAAGCTCGGCTAGAATTCCCCGACATGAGGTCGCTCGGCGCGGTCGTGCTCGCAGTCGTCGTTTCGGCCGCGGCTTGCGCCGGCAAGCAGGATCCAGCGGGTGCGGGGCAAGATTGCTACCGCGACGAGGATTGCCAGACAGGACTCGTCTGCGTTGCCAACGCGAGCGGCAACCGGGTCTGCAGCAAGGACGTGAAGAGCCTCGAATCGATGGTCGACGGCCCACCGCCCGCCGACACCGGCGCGGCGCCCACCGCGACCGCTCCACCTCCCGGTGCGGGTGGCGCGCCTTAGGCGGTCACTGCTTCCAGAGTAGCTTCCACGGGTTGTGTTTGAGGTCGCGGACGAGCTCACTGAGGTCGTCGTAGAGCGCCTCGTCGCGAACGAGCGCGCCCGCGGTGCCCTTGCCCTGCTTTACGCGGTCGAGCAGCGCCTGCGCGTCGCCGGCCATCGATTTTGCGCTTTTAGCGGCATCGCCGAGGTCGCGCGTCATCCCCCCGAGGGCAGCGAGCTCTTCGTCACTCGCGAGGACGTGGGTGAGCTTCTTCGTGTCGCTCAAGACTTGCCGGCTGTCGCTCACGAGCGGCCCGACGTCTTTGGCCATGACCTCCGAGCCGTGCTCCACGTTGTTCATGATGCGCGTCACCTGCGCACCGTCCACGTAGCGTTCGCGAGCCGCTTTGAGCGTGTCCACTGCGGTCGTCGAGAGCGCGTCGGCGTTGGCGACCATGTGGTCGATCTTGTCTTGATTGCGTTCGAGCACGCCGCCGGTGAGCGCGAGCGTGCGGTGGAGTCCGTCGAACGTTTCGGCGATTTTCTGCTCGTTATCGGAGAGTCCACGGTAGGCGCGGTGCAAAAGCTCGTAGCTTTCGCTGAGTAGGAGGTCGAGCTGCGGCGGACTCACGCCGTGAACCTGCGCGCCGTCCCGCAGCAGCGGCCGCTCGGGGGAGCCGGGATCGACGGCGAGGAACATCTCACCGAGGACGCCCTGAATCGTGACGAACCAGCGCGAGTTGTCGTGAATCGCGCTCGCGTAGCGGGTCTCGATCTTAGCCGTAACGCGGATCAGGGCGTCCGACTGGCCCGCCGGTGGCTTTTGGCCGAGCGCACCCAAAAAATCGATCTCGCTCACGCGTCCGACTTTGACCCCCGAGATGCGCACGGGAGCGCCCGTCGTGAGCCCGCCGGGATTCTGGAACGACACGTAGACCGTGTAGGTTGGCTGGAAGGTGATACCGGCCATCAACACGGTGAAGAGGGCTATCAGGGCAACCGCGACGAGGATCAGCGCGCCCACTCTGATTTCGATCGATCGCTGGTTCATGGGCGCCAGGGTAACAGCGCCTCCCGTCGGGCGGAATTGAGCCGGCGCCGGCGCGCCCGACCACGAGGATCCCGCGACAGGTGCTATACCGAGCTCAGGTGACGGGCGACATGGCTTTCGCGGGGGTGCGCCCGAAAGGGCAGGGCCCGCGCGTCGCGTTCGCGTCGGTGGCCGTGCTCTTCGGCGTCTGGCTCGCGAGTTGCGGTGGAGCAGGGCCGGCGCCGCGAAGCGACGTGACCGATGCGGCCTTGAATCCCGCTGCGTGCGGCATCGACGAGGTGCGCGAGTATCGCTGCGACGCGCTGCTCCCGCGCACGTCCGCGCTGCCCGCACCGGAGCCCTTCGACACGTGTCCTTCCGCCATCGAGGTGAAGGACGCGGTGTTTCAGCCGAAGTCCGGCGCGGGGCGCTTCGATGCCCACCGCACGGAGCGAGCGCGCCGGCGCGCGCCGCCCGGCACGCAGTGTTGCTACAGCTGGTGCGGCAAGGTGAAAGTCGTGGACCCTGCCGAGGTCGTCGACCGCTGCCGCGAACCCCTCGCGTTTCACGAGTCCTACTGCATCGCCGCGCTCGAGAACGGCACGAAGGGCGCAGTCGCGTCCGAGCCGTACGGAGCCTGCCCGGCCGCGATTCGGCCGCCCGACGCCGCGGCGTTTTCGGTGCCGAACGGAGCGCTCATCGACTATCGCCTGACCGCGGCGCGGCGCCGGGCGAACGAGCCCCTCTGCTGCTACGGCTGGTGCTCGATCGCGCCCCCCGGCACCGCACTCGAGCGCTCGAATCACTAGCCTTTTCGTCGCGTCGCTAGCGAATCAGTGGTGCGGGCTTGGCCGTCGCGCGGTTCGATTGCCGCTCGTCGCCGCGTGCCGCGCGCAGCTCGTGCTCGGCACGCCGTAGCCGGAGCCAGAGGCCCACGACGCAGGCGAGCAGCGCGGCGTTCAACACGGCCGCGACGGCGATGATCCCGCGCAACGCGAAGAGCGACGCGTGCGTCACCGTCAGTGGTCCGAGCTGCGCAAGCTGGTGCTCCGGCTGACGCGGCCGCGGCGGGGCGGGCAGCATCACGACCGAGACTTCTTCGGGCAAAAGGCCGGGAACGGCGCCGGCGACGAGACGCTGCACCTCGGACGCGGTGAGCGGAGGCGTCGGGCCGCGATGACGGAGCAAGACGGACGCGGTCGCGGTCGGCGGCTTCGCGTCGAGCTCGAGCGGGTCGCGACCGGGGACGCCCAGATGCACGCGTGCCGAAAGCACGCCGTCGAGGCCGCGCAGCGAGCGTTCGAGCTCGTCGCTGGTTCCCGTGATGACCCGCGCGTGTTCGGCGACGCGGCTCGGCACCATCGAGCCTTTGCCGAGCGCTTCGAGGACGCCCGGCGCCGCGGGCGGCGGCAACCCCTGTTCGGCCAAGACGGCCAGTGCGGCCCCAGCGTCGTCGTGCGCGACCGTGACGCGATAGGCGCCTTCTTTATCCGGGTCGCGGTCCTTTTCCGAGGCGACGCCGCTCTGCTCCAGCGCCACGACGACTTGGCTCGCGTCGCTTTCGTCGAGCCCCGCGACGATGGGCACGCTGCAGCCGGCCGCGCCGAGACACGCGAGGCCGAGGGCCCAGGCTGTTCCCCACGAGCGCATGCGACTTCCCCCGTCCTTTGCACTAAAAGTGCGTGCGCGTCACGTCGAGCTTCGGATTCGAGGGAAAACTCAGGCCGCGGACCGACGCGGCGATGCACGACTGGATGCTGCGGTTCGCAGGATGGGTCGTGATGGTCACGCCGACGGCGCGCCCGTTTTGTACCGCCGCGCAGATGTCGAGGCTCATCGAGTCCGGAACGCCGCAGTGCGAAAAGTAGCTGCCACGGTTCAGGATGCTGCCGTATTGCTGCCCCGTGATATCGGCCTGGCCACGGGGGCCCCCGATGTTCATCTCCTCGACGTACGCGTTCTGCGCCGACTCGCAGCTCATACCGCCGCCGAGGATGGGCACGCCGCCCGGCCCGCGTCCGACGACGCGCTTGCCCCCGCCTCCGCGCTTGCCGGATGCGTTGAGGCCGCCGTCGACCTCGATGTTACTCAACGTGTCGTCCTGAACGTCCACGTTGTCATTCTTGGCGCCCCGTTTCGTGAGAATCCATGCGCCGCCGGCCGCGAGCAACGCGCCGACGAGTGCGAGACCCAGGATCGTCTTGCCGCGGTTGCTCCGGCTCTCCTGCACGACCACGCGCTCGATCGCGGCTTTTTCGGCCTTGATGTCGCGGTGAAGGCGCGCATGCTCCGCGAACGGCGCAAACTCGTCCCAATCCTTGATCGTGCGTTCGTCGTTGCTCAACGCATCGCGGAGCACGTCGGAATCGACGAAGGTGTGCGTGGCAATCTGCTGTAGAAGCTCCACGGCGCTGAACGGGCCGTGATCCATGCCGTCTTTCACGACGACGTAGCGAGGACGCGGATCGGCTTCGAGCCGCGCCTTGAGCGACGCGAGCTCGGTCGTCGCGTCCATCGGTCGCGAGGGCACCGGCTGCCGCCCCGGCGGAACCGCGGGAACGTAAGAGCCCCGGAGCTCGATGGGCAGCTCCTCCGGTGGAAGCATGGACATGCGTAAATCCACCTCGAAATTGGCGTCGTGGTCGAGGCGGGACACGTCGGCGGGGGGCGGCGGCGCGACGGTACCGGGAGGCGCAAACTGGTGCAGCGCCTGAGCCAGCGCGTTCAAATCGTCCGGCCGGTGCGCGGGATCTGAAATGAGCGCTTTGGCGAGCACGCTTTCGAAGTTTTGAGGCAGCGCGTTGACCACTTCGCTCGGCCGGCGCATGCCGGGGCCGACGGAAAGTCCGGTCACGAGCTCGTAGAGAATGGCGCCGACCGCGAAGACGCTCGCTCGCGCAGTTCCGGGTTGGCCGCTCCGTTCCTCGGGAGCGAGGCATGATTTGTCACGGGGCAAGACCGGCGATCGCGCCGCGAGCTCGGGCGACACATTGTAAAAGCCGTATTGATTTTCGACGAGCGACGACGGGTGCACGAATAGCCGGTGACCGGCACGGTGCATCTCGGCGACTTCGACGCAGAGCGGGACCACGATCCCGACGGCTTGTTTCAGGTTCAGTCGCTCACCGCGCGCCCGAACCTCTTCGAGGCGAGCTCGAAGTGTTCCGGGGACGACGGCGGCGCCGACGGGTAACGGGGTGGCAAGGCGCTGCGAGGGCGACACCATGGACTGGGCCGCATAGTAACGCGACGCCGCGGGATTTCCAGCCGAGGCTGAACGTGGGCGGGTGTGGGACGTGTATGCCCGCGCGGACGAATTGGTTCGTCCTAAAGCGCGGTTTCGTCGCTCCGGCGCGGGCCGCGCCAGGGGTTCCTGCGCGTCTTGTACGAGCCGCGGACGAAGCCGCCGAGTACCGGGGCGATGTTTTCGGGGACGTCGGCGTCCCACTCACCGCCGTTGAGGTAGTCGGCCGGAGAGCCGTCCGTCGCGAGCAGCGCGAAGCCCGGGGTCACGTCGATCGGAATGCCGAGCTTCACGAGCTCGATGTGAAAATCCGCGGCGTCGACACGGACGAGGCGTACCCCGGCGAGCGCGTCCTGCATGCGGCGATGAACGAGCGCGACGGACACGCCGTTACACGGTGTGCAATCGGTGGTCGTGACCCACAGCACGAGCTTCTCGTGCTCGGAGGCGGCGACCCGTTGTTGAGCGTCGAGGAGCGGGGCGAGGGTGCTCACATCGGCACCTGGGTCGATTAGGGTGATCTTACCGAGCACGGTCGTCTTGGTCGCGGGCTCGCGACCGAAAGCGCCAGCGCGTTCGGCTGTCGTCGTCGGCGGCGCCGGCGTGGTGTGCGCGGGCGGCGACAAAAAGCTCGTCGACCGCGGGACGCGCGGCGGTGAAGGGCTCAGAAAGCTCGGTGGATGCGCCGAAAACACGAACACCGCGGCGAGCCCGAGGGTCAGCGCGAAGAGATGGAGCGCTCCGAGCGTCACGCCGGCGATGGCGAGGCCGTGGCCGTGCTGGCGCCCCTCGGAGCGCTTGATCTCGCTCAGCGCGACCAAGCCAAGGACGATCGCGCCGATGCCGCCGATACCCCAGAAGAAGCAGACGGTGCCGAAAATCCCCACCAAGAGCGCGAGGAGGGCCGTCGCGTTCAGGCGCGAGTCGGGTGAACGCGGCGGCATCCCGCGGAGTATAGCGCGACTATTTGCGCGGAATCTCGAGCGTGGCGGCGAGGCTCGGGTCGAGCTTCTTGTCGCCGAGATCGATGCCGTTCGCTTGGAGATCGAACGCCATGATCGCGTAGTAGTCGTCGGCGCTCAGGCTGCCGGGCGCCTTCGGGGGCATCGTCTTCGCGACGAAATCGGCGACGTCGGCCACGGTCTTGAATTGCACTTTCCGCATCTTGGCTTTCGGCGGTGGCGCGAGTGGTAGTGCGCCCGCGTTCAACCCGACGACCGGCGGCGCCTTGCCGTCGTTGCCGTGCGCGCCGTGGCAGCCGCCGCAGTATTTGCCGTAGAGCTCCGCTCCGGCCTTGGCCTGTGCCGCGAATGCACCGGGCGTTCCGGCCGGAGGTGCCGCGACTCCGGGCATCGTTTCAGCCGGCGCGGCGGAGGCAGCGGCAGGCGCGCTTTCCGCGGCGGCTGGCGCTGACGGCTCGGCCGCGGGTGGGTTGCTGCCGCCGCAGGCGACGAGGACTAACGTGGCGGAAAATAGGCTTAGATTGTTCAAAGAGATCCCCGAGGTTGAGAGGGTTTCGCGGGAGTCTAACAGGGGCGGGCGTCGTTACCCGAGTGCTTTGATGCGAGCGAGGACGTTCGCGACGACGCGGTCGCAACGCGGCCGATGAAAGCCGAAGAGGTCGGGTAGGGTGGAACCGACGCGCTCGGTCAGTGCGCGCTGCAGGCGTTCACGCGCGCGATGGTGCCGCGTTTTCACGGTCTCTTCGGGGATCCCAAGCACCTCGGCCGTTTCCGCCACACTGAGTTGCTCGATCGAGCGGAGCACGAACGTGGTCCGAAATGTCTCCGGCAGCCCGTCCACCGCCTGCTCGAGCAGCACCCGGAGCTCGCCATCGCTGGCGCGATTTTCTGGGCCGGAGACGGTGGAAGTCATCAGCAGATCCTCGGAATCGGTTTCGTCGAGCGGCTCGAGCCGTTTGCGTTTCCGCAAACGGCCGAGTGCCTCGTGCACGGCGATGCGCGTGAGCCAGGTCGAAAAGCGTGCGCGCCCGGAGAAGTCCGCCAAATGCGAGAAGGCGTTGACGTACGCCTCCTGCATCACGTCGGTGGTCTCGTCCTCCTCGCGGAGGATGGCGCGCACCGTGCGGTAAATGCGCTGGTTATACCGGCGCATGACGAGCTCGAAAGAGTCGGTGTCGCCCCCGCGGATACGCTCGATGATCTCCTCGTCGCTCGGATGCACGGTGTCCTCGGGGAGCGGAACCGGCGGCGTTTCGTCGGCCATGACAGACATGACGGGCATGACGTCGTGCTGCCCCCTCCTAGAGTAAGGTACAGCCAAAAGGTTCCCGCTTGATGCCAGGCCCATGGGCCGATTCAGGGCTCGAGAGCGGCGCGCGCCCGGAGTGCCTGCCAGAAGTCCGCGAGATCCGTGGGTAAAGGCGCTCTGAGATCGAGCGCCATGCCCGTGAGCGGATGTTCGAGGGCGTAGCGATGGGCGTGGAGCGCCTGGCGGGGAAGCTCGAGCAGCGTGAGGTCCTCCGCCGTGAGCTCGCCGTCGGCCGCGCGGGCGAGCATGCGCTCGTCGGGGCCGTAGAGTTTGTCGCCCACGACGGGACAGCCGACGCCCGAGAGGTGAACGCGGATTTGATGCTGGCGGCCGGTGTGAAGCGCACAGCGAACGAGCGCGTAGCCCGCCGCTCGATCGATCACCTCGACGCCCGTGGTCGCTTCGAGTCCCGTGCCGGCCGATGCGATCCGCATTTTCACGCGGAGGGAGTTCCCCTCGTCGAGCGCGAGCGGCAGGTCGATGCGCCCCGGCTCGGGAACGCCGTGCGTGATGGCGAGATAGGTCTTTTCGAGCGGCTCGTGGCGCCCACGACCGAGCGTGCGATCCTCGAGTCGGCGCTTGAAAGCGCGATCCGCCTCGGGCGTCTTCGCGATCAGCAGAATGCCGCTCGTTTCGCGATCGAGGCGATGAACGAGGTTCAGGTATTGGTTCGGTCGCTCTGCGCGTAGCCGCTCGATGACGGTGTGCTTGTGGTAGCGGGCGGTGGGGTGCACCGCGACGAGCGGCGGCTTGTCGACGACCACCAAATACGGGTCCTCGTAGAGCACCGGCAGGAGCGGTTGTTCTTCGTCGGGCTCGAACGGCTCGCGCCAGAGCAGGATGATCGAGCCCTCGCGGACCCGATCGTTCGACCGCAGGCGCTTGCCTTTCATGTCGAAAGCGCTCTTTTCCACGATGCGCTGGGCGCGCGTTCGGCTCGTGCGCCGGAGCTGCGTTTGGACGAACAGGTCGAGACGTTGTCCCGCGGCCTCCGCCGGCACGCGAATAGCGCGGCGAATGGCTCCTTCCGGCACCTCCGCCGGGCGCACGACGGCGGTCTCGTCGATTTCGGCCGAGCGGGGCATCCGTCGAAGTTAGCGCCCGGAACGCGCGAGCGTCACGACTCGTCGCGGCGCGGGCCGGGACGCCGGATTTCCGTGCCGATGCCGCGATCGGTGAAGAGCTCGAGCAGAAGGGCGTGACGCCGCCGGCCGTCGATCACGTGTACCTGTTCGACGCCCGACTGCACGGCGTCGAGCGCGCAGCGCA
This sequence comes from Polyangiaceae bacterium, assembly GCA_025936045.1. Classification (GTDB taxonomy): domain Bacteria; phylum Myxococcota_A; class Polyangia; order Polyangiales; family Polyangiaceae; genus PMG-095. The sequence goes on from JAICUB010000014.1 coordinate 128,084, forward strand.
CCTTGGGGATCATCCCCCCGGTGATGACGCCGTCGGCGATGAGCTGCTCCGCCGTCGTCGGATCGAGCGAGCTCAAAAGCTCGCCTTTCGCGGTTTTAACGCCCTCGACGTCCGTCATGAGCACGAGCTTGGCCGCGTGCAGGGCGCCGCCGATCGCCCCCGCGACGGTGTCGGCATTCACGTTCAAGGAGCGCCCCTGGTCGTCCACGCCGATCGGCGCGATGACGGGGATGAAGCCGCTCTGGGTCAGCTGTTCGACGACTCCCGTCTCGACGTGCACGACCTCGCCCACGCGCCCGAGGTCGACGAGGACCGTCTCACCGTGCTCGCCCCTGGCCGGCACGCGATCGAGCTTCTTTGCGGTGAGAAAGCGATCGTCTTTGCCCGAGAGGCCGATGGCGCGGCCGCCGTGCTGGCAGATCATCCCGACGATCTCCTGATTGACGCCGCCGCCGAGCACCATCTCGACGAGCTCCATGGTGTCGTCGTCCGTCACCCGCAGGCCGCCCGAAAACGTCGAGGAAATGCCGACCCGCTCGAGCATGCGGTTGATCTGCGGGCCTCCGCCGTGGACGACCACCACCCGAATCCCGACCAACCGGAGCAAGCACACGTCGCGCGAAAAGCTCGCCTTGAGCTCGTCGTCCACCATGGCGTGCCCCCCGTATTTCACGACGAAAGTGCGCCCCTGAAAGCGGCGTATGTAGGGCAGCGCTTCGTGTAGAACCTGTGCTTTGCTGACGAGATCGTCCATCGGCTGGCGGGGCATACACCCGGTTTCGGCTAGGGGCTACTGCCGGCCGCTTGGTTTCGGGCGCACTCGGGTGTAAGGACGCGGGCCGCCCATGGACGTTTTGTTGGTCACCGCCGAGCTTGCGCCCTACGCGCGCGCGACGGATGCGGGTGACGTAGTTTTCGCGTTGGCCAAAGGGCTGCGTCAGCTCGGCCATCGCGTGACGATCGCGTTGCCCCGCTATGCCGCTTTCGAGGAGCACGGGCTCTTGCTCGCGCGCCGACTCACTCCGCTATCGGTGGACGGCGCCGACGTCACGGTCTTCGACGGCCAGCTCTCGACCGGGGTCGAGCTCGTGCTTTTCGATGTCCCGGGTCTCGGCACGCCGGGTGACCTCGCGAGTCCGACGCCCGACGCGCTCCACGTCGACGCGTTCACCGCGTTCGGCCGGGCAGCGGCGGCGCTCGTGCGACAGCGGCGCGAGCAGCAACCGTTCGAGGTCGTGCACGCGCACGATTGGGCAGGGGGACTCATCGGGCCGCATCTCGGCGCCGGGGCGCCTCCGCTCGTCCTCTCGGTGTACGACGTGCGCAGGCGAGCGCTCGAAGCGGGGCTCGCGACCGCTCGCGCCGTAGTGAGCCCGGCACCGAGCTACGCGGCTCGGTTCGCGGACACGAGCGTGAGCGGTTCGCTCGCGGCCGCTTTCGCGCGCCTCCCAGAGCCGGTGATCGGTATCGCGAGCGGCATCGACTACGCGACGTTCAACCCCGCCACCGACCCGAGCCTCGAAGCGCGCTACGACGCGGAAGGCGCCGCGGCCAAGGCACGCACCAAGGGGGTCGTCCTGCGCGAGCTGCGGCTCGAGCTCGACATTTTGCGCCCCCTCGTGCTCTTCGCCGGTCCGCTGGATCGCGCCCACGGCGCGGACGTCCTGCTCGAGTCGCTGCCCGAGCTCGCTCGCTTGCCGGCCTCCGTGGTGGTCGCGGGCAGCGGCACGCGCGGCTCGCTCGCGGAGTTTCAGGCGGCGGCCGCCGAGCGACCGCATCAGCTCGCCTGCATTGCGCTCAAGGACGAAGCAGCGCTCCGGCGGCTCTACGCCGCCGCCGACATCGCGCTCGTCTTGCCGCGTGACGCGCCGAGCGAAACGGCGCAGCTCGTCGCCCAGCGCTACGGCACGCTTCCCGTGGCGTACGCAGCGGACGTCGTGACGGACACGGTGGTCGACTGTGACGCCGCGCTCGAGACGGGCACGGGGTTCCTCTTCGACGCGCTCGAGCGCGTATCCCTCGTCGGTGCCGTGGAGCGCGCGCTCGCGGCGAACGCGAATGAGGGCGAGTGGACCCGGTTGAGGCGCCGCGTCATGCGGCTCGACGTCGGTTGGGATCGACCGGCACGGCGCTACGTACAGGTCTATCGGCGCGCTGCCGAGCCGCCGGCGAGCTGAGGGCGCACGACGGCGATCGCGCTCTTCAGCCAGACGGTGCGGCACACGGTGACCGCAAGCGCGACGAGCTGATGTAGAACCGCGACGAGAACGAAGCGAGAGCCTTCGGGCGCTCCGACGTCGAGTGAGCCGGTCGCGAGCGCGACCAGGATCACGAGCGCTAGGCCGAGCGCCGTCGGTCCGAGGAAGCGCCCGGCGAGCGCGAGCGGCCGCGTCAGCGCGACGCGCAGACCAGCGCGTAGAGCGTTCTTGCTGCCGGCGACGCCGCACGCGACCGTCGCGCCCGCAACGTCGCGCAGAACGCCGAGCATGAGCGCGAGCACACCCGCGCAGCCGAGCACCACGAGCGCACCGAGATCGGCGCGCAGCGGGTTCGCCGAGCTGCGGCCGTGCAGCATGCCGGCCGCGGTAAGTCCGAGGGAGAACACCAAGATCTGCGCCAAGAAGCCGAGGCTCGCGAGCGCGAAGTACGCCGGCACCCGCGCGCAGGCCCGCCCGAGGAACGCGGGTGTCGGCTCCGGCGTGGCTTCACCAAGGGCGGTCCAGACGAGCGCCTGTGGCAACGCGAGCGCCGCATAGACGAAGGCGCCCGTGACGAGCGAAGACAGGGCGAGCGGGGGGAGCAACGACCACGAGGCGCGCACCACCTCGACGAGCAAGAGCCCCCCGCGCTCGAACAACAGGCGATCTCCGCCGGGAAAATTGCCGATTCCGCTCGCGACGACCACGGCCGTGACGGGCGCGGCGAGCGCGAGGCCGGCCGCGGCGCGCGCGCCGAAATCGAAGAGGACGGAAAGTGCGACGTGTTTCACGGCAGCAGCAGTCCGAGCGCGAGCTCGGCGACGTACGTCGCGCGCTCGAGGGTGCGACGGCACGGGTTCGGTCGAGCGGCTGCCGCGTTGTCGAGCAGATCGTCGTCGAGCAAAAGCTTGTGTTCCGGGTCGATCACGACGTGCGAGAGGCGCGCGTCTCCCCGGTAGTCGATGACGTGGAGCGCGCCGTGCCCGTCCCAGCGCTCGCGCCGTGTGTTCCCCGCTTCGTCGACCAGGTCGATGTCGACGGGCAACTCGAGCTCGCCGTGGCGTAGGATCACCGCGCGCGAACGAAAATGGAGGCCCGTGGGGCTCGCTAGCGGCACCGTCTCGCGCCCGCCCGGCCGATCGAAGACGCCGGCGGGCGGCCGTTCCGGGGCGTTTTGTAGGTCGCGCACGAGAAAATCGACGCGCCCGCGTCCGTCGAGCGCCTGCACGAGCACGCGCCGTGCGTCGGGCCCGAGCTCACGGCCCATCGTGTCGAAGAAGTCGTTCGGCGTTGGGTGCGCGAAGCGGAAGCGGCGCGCATATGCGCCGAGCGCACCCTCGAAGCGCTCACGCCCGTACACGCGCGCGAGCGTCTCCAGGACGATCGCGGTGCGCGTGTAGACGAGCGCCCCGAGCGTTCGAAAGCTCGGGAACGCGGCCGCGGCGCTCGACACCGGGACGTCTTCGGCACGCGCGGCCGCGAAGGCACGCTCGAGGCTCGCGACCGAAAGCGTGAGCCCGAAACCGTCGAATGCGGAGCCCGCGCCGAACTCCGCGTCGAGCGTGCGGAGCTCGGCGTACCTCGTGAGCCCGTCGTCGAGGAACGGCCAGCGTGCTTCGTAGCTCGCCACGAGGCCGTAAAACCATTGATGCAAGAGCTCGTGCACGGTCACGGATTCGATGCCCCGATCGCCGAAAAGTCCGGAGTACCAGGGTCCGCCCGTGGCGATGAGCGTCGGGTACTCCATGCCTCCCGCCTCGCCGGCCTCGTCCGGCGGGTGCACGACGGTGAGCGTCGAGTACGGATACGTGCCGTAAAGCGCGCTCGCGCGCGGTAGTGCGAACGCCAGGGCGTCGAGCGTGTGTGTCACGTTGTTCTCGTGCCCGGCAGGGAAGAGCACCCGCACGTCCACGCCGGCGACGCGCCGATCGACTTCGTGGAAGTCGGGCCACGCCGCCCAGGCGAAATCATGCACGCCCTCGGCGCGGTAGTGGTCGACGCGGCGGCCGGCATGCACGGCGCTCTCGACGCGCCGTCCGACGGCGCCGACGACCGTGTTCGCGGGGACGTCGAGCGTCACGTCGTAGTCGCCGTAGTCGGCGTAAAACTCGGCCTGCGCATGAAAGGGGAAGTGCGCGAAGGTGCCGTCGTCCTCGAGCCGCGCGAGCTTCGGAAACCACTGGGCGACGAACTCGAAGTTTTTCACGTAGCCCGTGCGCAGCACGACACTCGGTAATTTCGCGCTGAATTCGAGCTCGAGCTCGAGCGTCGCGCCGGGCGCGAGCGGCGTCGGTAACGGCACCCGCACGTCGGTCTCGTCGTCGGGGTCATCCGGCGACCCCGGCGTGCGCGCGGGCCACAAGTCCGCGGCGCCCAGACTCGGCGCCGTGCAGCGCTTCACGTCGATGTACCCCCAATCCTCGGCGCGTAGGTTGCCGCGAGCCTCCCCGAACGGTGAACGCAAAAACACGGAGGAGTCGTTCTTGAACGCGTTCAGATAAAGATGAAAATAGAGCTCGGGGAGCGGGCGCGCCGAGTGGTTGACGAAGCGCAGCGTCTCCTTGCCGTCCACACGATGAGCGGCGGCGTCGAGACGCGCCTTCATGACGTACGAGGCGACACGCGACGGCTCGTTCGGCGTGATCGCTTCGAGCACTGTCGCCTTGGCGACCGGCTCGAGCGGCAGCCGCGCTGGAGCAGGGGGCGCGAGCGCCTCGGAAGCGTCCCTCGGCTGCGGGGCGCCGAGCGCGATCTCGACTCGCTCGAGCACCACGAGCCCGAGGCCGAGCGCGACCCCGCCGAGCAGCGCGTCGCGGCCGAGTCCGTTCACTAATGCCCTTCGGACAGGGCAATCACGCGCTGGTCGAGCAGAGCGTAGAGGATGCGGAGCGCTTCGAGGCGCGGCATGCCGCTGATGTCGAGCAGCGTTTCGATGCTCGACTGGCCGTCGACGAGCGATAGGAGAAAGCCCGCGCGATGGTCGAGCGAGAGCCAGCGGATCTGCTCGCCCGAGAGCGCGACGCGCACGACCTGCGCGAGCGAGCCGAGCCGCGCGAGGTACATCTGCGACAAGACCTCGGTGCAGCGGACCTGGCAACGCAGCGCTTCGTCGTGACGCGGGTCCGCTTCGAGGATCCCTTCGGCGACGATGAGGGCGCCGCTGAAGTCGCCGGTCGCATAGCGATCTTTCATCGCCATCACGTCGGGGTCGTCGCTCGAGAGCGGAGCGAAGCTGCCGACGCGCGGCGTCCCTGGGCCTCGGAGATCCAACTCGAGCGAGTCACGATCGGGCGCCGGCTCGGGCTCCGTGACCTGTACCGGTTCGAGCTCGAGCTCGATGGCCGGTTGCCGCGGCGTCGACGGACGGCGCGACGAGCGCTCGAGAGCCGGTCGAGAGGCGGGTCGCGGGGGCCGCGAGCTCCGACGGCTCGACCGCTTGCCGGACGAGGTCGGTGCCGAAAGCACCGGAGGCGGCTCCGAACCGGGAACCAAGGTGGGGGGCGGGTCCGTCTCGGCGCTCGCGCGCTCGAACAAGCCGGAAATGCCGTCGTCCGCGGGCGGAGCTTCGGCTTGGGCCATCAAGGTAGCAGCGTCGGGCAGGTCGCCGGGCACGGCAGTGACGCGGTCGAAGACATCGGGCTCGTCCTCCTCGCAGGGCTCTTCCGGCCGGTCGTGCTCGTGACGCGACTCGAGGTCCTCGAGCTCGAGCGGCTCGAGAAACGAGTTCTGGCGTTCACGGCGGTCTGGCCCCGGCACGCTACCTCGCGACTCGGGTCAACCCCGAGTGACGACCCCCTTGAACATGCGCAACGTACGGCCGAGCTGCTCCACCTGCTGAGCGACCTCGTCCGTGTTTTTGCTCGAGATGGCGGCGCGCGTGCGCTCGACCGCGCTGCGCGCCTTGGCGAGGGCGTCGCGACCGAAATCGGCCGAGCCCACGGCGCGCTCGATTTCCGGGAAGAGCCGCTCGATCTCCGCGACGAGCGTCTCGGCCTCCTGCTTCTTGCCTTCGAACCGCTCGTCCGTGCGGCGCTCGACCATGTAGTCCTGGGCGCTCGCCATCATGTTTTTGATTTCGTCCTGAGTGAGGCCGCTCGTCGCGGTCACCTGGATCGATTGCGCCTGGCCGGTTTCGAGATCCTTGGCCTGCACGCTCACGATGCCGTCGCTGTTGAT
>JAICUB010000048.1 GCA_025936045.1 Polyangiaceae bacterium
CGCACGACTTGCATGTATTAGGCGCGCCGCTAACGTTCGTTCTGAGCCAGGATCAAACTCTCCAGTTAGATCCTTCGGCAAGCAGGAGCGGGGCTAACCGCAACCTACCGCCATATGGCTCGCTATTCGAACACCGTCTCGCCGACCGGGGTGATCGGACGGACGGTTTATTTGTCATACCCACGCGATTTCTCGCGGGGTGATGGGGCTCAGTTTTCAAGGACCGAGGGGGAAACCGCGTTCGGCTTTCCCGTTCAGCGGGGCGCGGAACCTAGTTCCGGATTCGTCGTCTGTCAAAGAGATTTTTCTCTTTGCTCGCCGATTTTTTTCGGCGACTTTTCCGGCCGGGTAACCAGCCCCAGAGAGGCTAGCTTATCGAACCGGGACGGGAGCTGGCGACGCTTCGCCGTGGCTACCCGAGACGACCTGCGCTCGTTGGTTCCCCCACCCAGTGAAGGGCAAAGGGGCCTTTTCGAGCGCCGGAGGGGCAGTGCCCCGCGGGAGGGACAGCCTAGCGCGGAACGGGTTCGAATCCAGACAAATCGCCCGCGAACCACAAACCCATGGGTTCCCTTACCAAAGCGAACTCGTGGCCGGACGCGAGGCGGGCGCGGTAGCCCACGGCCCGGCGGCGGCTGCGCGGGTCGAGATCGTAGCGCCCGAGGAGTGTCACCGGTCGCCAGGAGCCCTGAAACCAGACGGCCTGGGGTCGGCGGCGGTCCCCGGGAGCCGTTTGGACCTCGAGCCTCGCCCAGCGTTCGCCGGCGAGCGTGAACCGCGACGCGGGCAGCCCCGCTTCGAGCTCGAGCTCGCGCACGGCTTCGCCGACGGCACGGCGCGAGAACGAGAACGCGTTACGCGGGAGCTCGAGCACGAGCGCGTACCCTTCGGCGAGCCCGACGAGCGCGAACGATTTGCCGCGCGCGCGCACGACGAACTCTTGCATTTGGTCGGGGCCCGGTAGCTTCACGCCGCGCGCGAGGTCCAAAATGATGCGCAACTCCGCGGCCATCACCTTGAGCGCGTAAGGCTCGAGATATCCCCCGTAATCCACGGTTTCTCCCAGGGGGTCGACGAGCGTCGCGCCCGCGGCGCCGGTCGTCTCACACAGCCTGAGCAGCGTTGCGCTGAAGTTCGATACCGCTTGATCGCGGGGGATCAGCGAGCGGCGGCGACGGCTCATGGGACGACGGGAACCAGCGCCGTGAGCGCGTCCACGGCGCGCTCGCTGCTCACGGGAGTTGCGGCGTAGAGCCGCTCACGCAGCGCGTCGAGCGCGTGCTGGGCCCGACGCGTGTACGTTTCTTCCGCGAGCAGTCGACGACGCTCTTCGACGGGAACGCGAACTTCCGGGTAGCGCCGCTCGAGCTGGATGACGTGGTAGCCGAACGCGCTCTTCACGAGGCCGCTCTGCTCGCCGGGCTCCGTCAACGCGAGCGCCGCGCGCGCGAAGTCGAGGTCGAGCGTGCCCGCGACCGCCTTCGGCGGCTCCGCGGTCGGATCCCACATGCGACCGTCCGCGGTCGCGGGCGGCAGGTGTTCAGCGACGATCTCGAGGTCGTGCTTCGGGAACGAGCGAGCACGTTTGACGAGCTCCTCGCCGTCAGGCGCACCCTTCAGCGCGGCGGCGAGCTCGACGGCGAGCGCCCGCGCCGGCGCGTCGTCGGCGGGCTTTTTGACGAGAACGACGGCGTGCGCCGTCTGCGCGCTCGGCGGGCGATCGATCGCGGGCCAATGCAGCGCCGTGAGCTCGCGCACCTCGGCGTCGGTGGGTGGACCGAGCGCGTGAGCGTCGTCGCGGAGGCGTTCGAGCAGGGCGCGCGCGAGGACGCCGCGCTCCGCACCGTTCACGAGAGCAAGCTTCGTCGGGTCGGCGCGCACTCCGGCGGCGTAGAGCGCGTCCGCAACGCCCCGGCGTCGCGCTTCCGCGAGCGGGACACCCTGCGCCTCCGCGATGCGAGCGACCGTACCGAGCGAAACCTTTTCGCTGCCCACGAACGCCGCCACACCGGGTGGCAACGCGGCGCGCGCAGGCTCCGGAGCCGTGCGCCGCTGCGAGCATGCCGACGCGAGCGCGAGGACGAGAACGACGTGGCGCGACGGCGCGCGCTTCATCGTCCGGACGCCCTCGGTCGCAACATTTCGGTCGCGGAGCGCAGGGCGATACCTCCTACCAAAAGGAAGTAAATTGCCTGTAAATCTCGACGATCCCCGAGTGCGTGCAGACCGAGCGCGAAGGCCGCGCACGCGGCGACGAACAACACGAGGTTCACGACGTTCGCGACCCGAGTCATGAAGGCGCGCTGGTTCATCTGATCGCCGCCCAGACCAAGCCGATGCCGACGAGCAGCGCGAGCAACGCGCCACGCAGAGCGATCGCGTTCAGGCGCGTACTGCCGGAGGCGAGCTCGTGTCTGCCGCCCTGCGCGAGCGCGACGCGAGAGCCGGCGCTCAAGACGAGCAGCGCGCACGCCGCGGCCGTCGCATGCGCGAGCACGGCGTGCTCCGCGCGGTCGACGCGGAACGCGAGCGCCTCGAAGACGAGCGCGGAGAGCACCGCAAAGGCGACGATCGGCACTCCGAGCGGGTGGGGCCGCGAGCGCGGCACGAGCGGCGCGCCGGGCGCGATTTCGGCGTCGGGTCGGGCGGGGCTGCTCACGCGACCCCAGCCGAACGCATACAGGACCCACCCGAGGGTTCCGAGCGCGGTGCGGATGCGGTCGAGGTGGACGGGCGACGAATCCGCGCCGAGCAGCGCCCAGGTGAGCACCGAGCAGCCGACGAAGGCGACGATACCGAGCACGCGGCCGAGGCCGGGCCGCCGTTCGACGAGAAAGATCGACGTGACGAGCGCCGCGAGCCCGGCGAGCGCCGCGACGCGCGGGGCCGAGCGGACACCTCGCGCCGCGACGGGCAACCCGACGGTGAGCAACCAGGCGTACACGCCGGGCAAGAGCACTCGCGTCCGCTCGGCGAGCGGCAGGGGCTCGGGCGGCGCGGCGATCTCCGTCATGGGCGCTCGGGACTCAGCGCGCGAACCCCTCGACGAGGTTCACGAAGGTGAGCACGGGGTGACCGGTCGCGCCCTTCGGGTAGATGCCGCGCGCGCGTTCGGCGTAGACGGGCCCTGCAACGTCGCAGTGGATCCAGGGGTAACCACCGACGAATTCCCGCAGAAAAAGCGCCGCAAGGATGGACCCGCCGTAGCGATCCCCCGTGTGCTTGAAGTCGGCGATGTCGCTCTTCAGCTGCTCGGCGAGCTCCTCGAGCAACGGCAGCCGCCAGAACGACTCCCCCGCGTCGCGCGCCGCTCCCTCGAACTTCTGCGCGACGTCGTCGCTCGTCGCGTAGTAGGGCGAGCACGTCTTGCCGAGCGCAACGAGCGCCGCACCGGTCAGCGTCGCCGCGTCCACGACGAGGTCGGGCTCGAGGCGCGCCGCGTAGGCGAGCGCGTCGGCGAGCACGAGCCGGCCCTCGGCGTCGGTATTGATGATCTCGACCGTCTTGCCCGAGAGTGACGTAAAGACGTCGGCGGGGCGGTAGGCTTCCCCGTCCGGCATGTTCTCGGCTGCGCCGATGATGCCGTGGACCTCGACGCGCGGCTTCAGGTGCTTGATGGCGGCCATCAAGCCGAGCACCGCCGCGGCGCCGCCCATGTCCGTCTTCATGTCGCCCATGCCGGCGGCGGGCTTGATGCAGAGTCCGCCCGAGTCGAAGGTGAGTCCCTTGCCGACGAACACGAGACGCTTGGTAGCGCCGCGCGGCGAGTAACTCATGTGGATGAAGCGCGGCTCGTTCGCGCTGCCCTGCCCGACGGCGTAGTGCAGGTGCATGCCGGCAGCGCGAATGCCGCGCTTGTCGAGCACCTTGATGCCGAACTTGCCGCTCTTCGCGATCTTTCGTGCGACGGAAGCGATCGCCTCGGGCGTGAGCACGTTCGGCGGCTCGTTCACGGCGTCACGCGCGATCGCGACCGCCTCGGCGATACCGACGCCGAGCGCAAGCTCGCGGCGCGCACTCGCGCCGACGCGACCTTGCGAGTAGAGGACGATCTTTTTGAGCTCCGCCTTCGGCCGGCGATCACCCGTGAAGTATTTGACGAAGCGATAACTGCCGAGCCCGGCCGCTTCACCGACGTGCCGCCAGTCGACCTCCGCCGGCAGCGCGATGCCGACGCGCGTGACACCGGGACCGTTCGACGCACGCACCGCGACCGCTATGGACGCACGCAGGCGCGCGGCGTCGAGCTTCTGGCGCGGACCGAGACCGACGAGCACGATGCGACGCGCTTTCGCGCGACCCAAAGTGGAAACGTCCAGCAGCTGCTCGGCCTTACCGGTGAATTCGACGAGCTTCGCGTGAGCGACGAGACCGCCGCCCATGGCCGCTTCGATCGGCCCGAGCCACGCGTTCTGCTCGAGCGAGCCCTCTTCGACGCACACCGCGAGCACCTCGAGTGCTGCGCGCGTCGGATCGCCTGACCCAATTTCAATCGACGCCGTCATGGCAGTGGCACACGAAGGTAGTGCCGTGTTCGCGGGGTCGCAAATCGTCGCGAACGGTTTTGCGGAGCGCAGGCGCGAACGGGCTCAAACCCGCTATCCTCGACCGATGCGTAGTGCAGTCCTGGTTTCAGGGGCGGGAGGGGCGCTCGGCTCGGCCCTCGTCGCCCAGTTGGCGAAGAGCGGTCTGGTCGTCGCCGCGGGCCGCGGAGTTTCGCAGTCCGAGCTCGACGGAGCGCATGGCAGGGGACGCACCGTGGCGGCACCGCTCGAGCTCGGCGTGCCCGCGGCCTGGCGCGAGCTCTCCGAGCGCTTGAGCCGCGAGGATATCGTCGTCGACGGCGCGGTGCTTGCGGCCGGAGGCTGGCGCGGCGGCGCGACGCTCAGCGATACGCCGGACGACGTGTGGTCGGCGATGCTCGCTGGGAACCTCGAAACCGTACGGGTGTCCTTGCAAGCGCTCCTGCCGGGCATGGTCGAACGCCGGCGCGGGAGCGTCGTCGTCATCGCGTCGAGCGCCGCGGTGCGCCCTTGGGAAAGCGCGAAGGCCGCGGCGTACGCGGCGTCGAAGGCCGGGGCGCTCGCGCTCGTGCAGGCGAGCGCGGCGGAGGTGCTCGCGGGCGGCGTGCGCCTGAATGCACTCTTGCCGAGCGTCATCGACACACCGGCGAACCGTAACGCCACGCCGAAGGCCGATTTTTCGCGTTGGGTCTCACCCGCTTCGATCGCGGAAGTAGCCGGATTCATGCTGTCTGACGCGGCGCGCGATATCTCCGGCGCGGCGCTGCCCGTGTACGGCCGCGTCGGCGTGTGAGCCGCGCGGCGGCGCTCGTCACCAGTACTTTTCGAAGGTGACGTGACCCGGTGTACGGACGCGGTGCTTGCGCAGGCCGCGCGCGCCGAGGAGAGCCGTCGTCTCTTCGATCATCGCCGGGTTGCCGCAGAGCATGACGTGGCTGCGTTCCGGCGCGAGGGGCGTGCCCGCAACGCGTTCGAGCTCACCCGCGGTGAGGAGCGAAGTGATGCGACCGTGAAGCAGACCGGGTGCTTGCTCGCGGGTGAGCGCAGCCACGAGCCTGAAGCGGCTCCCGCGTTCGGACTCGAGACGCAAGAGCCGCTCCCGCTCGGCTAGCTGCGTCGCGTCACGCACGCCGTGAACGAGTACGACGCGCTCGAACCGCTGCCAGGGCTCCTCGCTCGCAAGGATCGACAGGAAGGGGCCGAGGCCGGTGCCCGTCGCGACCAGCCAGAGCTCGGGCGCTTCCGGTAGCCATTTGAGCGTAAAAAAGCCCTGGGGCTTCGGTTCGACCAGGAGCGGATCACCGGGTCGTAGGCGCAGGAGCCGGGGCGTTAGCGCACCTCCGACCACCTCCGTCACCAAGAACTCGAGTGGCTTGCCGGGCGGCGACGCGATCGAATAGGAGCGGCGTTCGACGACCCCTTCGATATCGAGCGCCAGGTTCACGAACTGGCCGGGCGCGAAGGGCTCGACTTCGGCCGCGACGACCAGCGTCGCAAGTCCGGGGGCCCAGTCACGCCGGGCGATGAGATGCCCTGCTGACCAGCCCTGCATCGACGCTCCTAGTTCGATAACTCCGAGCGGGCGGTCGAGCAAGGGGCCGAAATCCTGACTCCCACCTCCGCACGACCCAATCCACCCAAAAAACGGGGCGAATACGTAAGGAGCGTGTACGCTAAGAGCCTCGATGCCGTTCTCGGTCACGTGCCCCTCCTGCGGTAAGTCGTTCCAGCTCGCGCAGGAGATCTACGAGCGCAAGGTCGCGGGCAAGATCGTTTCGATCAAGTGCAAGCAGTGTCAGGCGGGCATTCGCATCGACGCGACGGAGCCGGGCACGCTCAAGGTGATCGGCTCGACACCGGCTGGCGCCGAAGCAGCCGCACCGACGGGCGTACAAGCGGCGCGCGCGCGCCAAGCGACGCTCATCGGGATGATGGGGCCGTCGGGGAAACCCGTGACGACGGCCACGCACGATGCCGGCGCGCTCTGGGCGGTCGACGCGGGCGGTGCGGGCGAGGATCGCGAGCTCGATGACGCGACGATCGCGCGCGAGATCGCGGCGGGTGCGATCGGCCCCGGCACGCTCGTGTGGCGCGACGGCATGGGGGATTGGCTCGAGGTCTCGAGGATCCCGGAGCTCGCGAAGCACTTGCCGTCGGCGAAGAAGCCGGAGCCCGCCAAGGTCGCGGCACCGCTACCCGCCGCGCGCGCAAAACAGCCGTCCGCGCCGGATGCCGCTACAGCAGCGCCCGCACCAGTGGTGAAGGCAGCCGCGCCTGCCGCGAATCCGGCGCCCGTGGCGAAGGCACCCGCGCCCGCGGCGAAGGCGCCGGCACCCGCCGCGAAGGCACCCGCGGCGAAGGCGCCGACCCCCGCCGCAAGGGCGCCCATTCCCGGACCGGCAGCGAAGGCAGCCGCGCCCGCCATTCCGAGCATGGTCTCGGAAGACGACGACGAAGAAGCGACGATGATCTTTCGTTCGTCGGCCGAAGCCGTGGCGAAGCTCGGACTCGACGCGCCGAGCGAAGACGAGACCGAGACCGCGCCCGCTCCCGCCGCGCCGCGACCGGCGGCAGGGCGTCCCGTCGTCGCTGCGCCGTTGCCAGCGGCAGGTCGACCGGCGGCACCCGCGGTGAAGGCGCCCTCGTCACCGCTCAACCTTGCGCCCGCGGCGAAGCCTCCCTCGGCGCCGCTCAATCCCGCGCCTGCCGTGAAAGCGCCGTCGGCACCGCTCAACCCAGCACCCCCGGCTCCGTCGGCGCCCGCCGCAAAGGCACCGTCCTCGCCGCTCAACCCGTCGCCACCCGCGCGCCCACCGTCGTCGGCCACCGCCGCTCCGGCTCCTCCTCCGCCGGAACCCGCGCCGGGACCACCGCCGCCCCCGCGGGCAAAGCAGCCGTCCGCACCCGGCTTAACGCGGGGCCTGACGGCGCCGTCCGCGCCGTCCGCGCCGTCACCGCCGCCTCCTCCGTCCCCTCCGCCGCCGCCCGCGGCGGACGAGCCCGCCGCGGCGCTCCCGCCCGTGCGGCCAAGGCAGCCATCGGCGCCCGGCTGGCCCCGTGGCCTCACGCCGCCGCCCGATCGTCCGACGCCGCTCGGCGGCGCCCCGACTCCACCTCCGACGGCTCCGCCGTTCATGCCGACGCAGAGTCCGTTCGCTGCCGGGGCCGCGCCGGGCCAAATGGGACAGCTCGCGCCCAATCCGTTCGCCGTCGCGACGACGACCGACCTCGAATACACCGCGCCGCGCAGCAAGACGCCGCTCGTGATCGGCGCGGTCGTGCTCGTGCTCGCCGCGGCGGGCGTCGCCTTCGCCGTCATGGGCTCGGGCGCGCATCCGCCGCCGCCGCCCGTCCCCGCCGCGCTACCGACAGCGCCCGCGCAAGCGCGAACCCCGCCGCCCGCCGAGACGCAAGCTGCCGAAACGCCGGCCCCGGCTGCGCATCCGAGCGACGACATCGCCGGCACGCCGCGTCCAGCGGGAGCGTCGAGCGGCGACTTCTCCCAGATGTTCGCCGCCGGCGCGGAGAAGGCCCAAAAAGTAGGCCCGACAGGCGGCGAGAAGGCGTTCGACGGGGAGGCGGCGAAAGCGGCCGTCGCGGGGGTGCTCAAGCTCGTCGCGGCGTGCAAGGAACCCGGCGGGCCCACGGGTCAGTCGAGCGCGGCCGTGACCTTCGACGCGAGCGGACGGGTCGCGAGCGTGACGATCGGAGCGCCCTTCGCGGGCACCTCGACCGGCACGTGCATCATCAGCGCGTTCAAGAACGCGAAGATGGCCCCGTCCAGCGGGCTCCCGGGCACGATCTCGCAGCCCGTCAGTCTGCTCTGACCGGGCGCACGGGCGCTCCGAGCTCTAGGTGCGGAGCAGCAGGCTGCCCCAGTGAAAGCCCGCTCCGAGCGCGACCAGGCATACGAGCTGACCGGACTTGAGGCGGCCGTCTCGAAGCATCTCGTCCATCAGAATCGGAATGGTCGCGCCCGAGGTGTTGCCGAAGCGATCGATGTTGGACGGCATGCGTTCGATCGACACGCCGAGGCGATGGCACACGGCCTCGTTGATGCGCTGGTTCGCCTGGTGCGCGATGAACCAATCGATGTCGTCCGCGCGCGTGCCCGTGCGCTGGCACAAGGCATCGATGCTCTTCGGCAGCTTCGTCACGGCGTGCTTGAAGACCTCGCGGCCATCCATGTGGATGAGCGCGGCGTCGCTCGCGAGGGCGGACTCTGAAACGTAGGGGTGCTCGCGAAAACCGCCGGGAATGCAGAGCAACGGCGCGTAGCGGCCGTCCGCCTGAATGTCGACGCCGAGCACGCCGGGGCCGGGTTGCTGCGAGCGCTCGACCACGAGCGCGCCCGCGCCGTCACCGAAAATGATCGCCCAGCCGCGATGCCGGGTCGCGCGATCCCAGTCTTCCTGCGAGGGACGGCGGTCGCTCGTGCCTTCCAGGATGTCCCAATCGCGCCAGGGCATGACCCCCGCATGCGCTTCCGCGCCGACGATGAGGATGCGACGCGCGGCGCCGGCAGTGAGCAGCGAATCAGCGACCTGGAACGCGTAAAGCATCGCGGCGCACTGCGTGCGCAGATCGAGCGCCGGCACCGTGCGCATGCCGAGCCGCGACGCGAGCAGCGGCGCCGAGCCCGGAAAAATATGGTCGGGTGTCATCGTGCTGAAGAGCACGTAGTCGATGTCGGATGGACCGAGCCCGGCCGCCTCGAGCGCACGCTGAGCGGCGGGTAGCGCGAGATCCGCCGGACCCTGACCGGCCGGGGCGAAATGGCGCTGCCTGATCCCGGTCCGCTGGCGGATCCACGCGTCGTTCGTGTCCATCACCCGCGCGAGATCGTCGTTCGAGTACGGACGCCCGGGGACATGGTGACCCGAGCCGATGATGCGAAGACCGGACATGCGGATAAGCCGAGGGCGCCGTCCTACTACCACCCCTCGCGGGGGACCAGTCCCGTTTTAAGGCGCGAGGCGCCGGATCCGGCTCAAAAAGGGGCCGGCGTGCCGGCCGCGCGATAACAGGCCACCACATCCTGCCAGAAGGTCGGATAGGTCTTGGCCACGCAGCTCGGATCCTCGATGGCGAGGTTCCCGCGCGCCATGCCCAGGACGGCGAAGCTCATGGCCATGCGATGGTCGGCGTAGCTCTTGACGATCGCCGGCAGGAGCGCCCGCGGCTCCACGGCCAGCGAGTCCTCCGTCGTGGTCACGCCTTGCCCGAGCCGCTCTAGCTCGGCCGCGACCGCGGCGAGTCGGTCCGTCTCTTTGATGCGGATGTTGGCGACGTTGCGGATACGGGTCGCGCCTTTCGCGAGGGGCGCGATGGCGGCGAGCGACATCACCGTATCGGAGATGTCGTGCATGTCGATATCGATGCCGCGGAGCGCGCGACCGCGCACCGTGGTGCCCGTCGGCGAGCGAACGACGACGGCGCCGGCCCGCTCGAGCGCGTCGACGAAATGGTAGTCACCCTGGAGCGCGCCCTCGCCGAGGTCCGGCACCGTGATCGCGCCGCCCGTCGCCGCGGCGAGCGCGAACGGATAGCTCGCCGACGACGCGTCCGGTTCGATCGCGTAGGTGCGTGCGCGTAGCGTCGCGCGGCGCACGATGAAGCCGCCGTCCATCTCGTCGATGCGTCCGCCGAAATCCGCGACCATGCGCCGCGTGATCTCGACGTACGGCCGGCTCACGAGCCTCCCCTCCACGCGGATCTCGAAGTCGCCCTCGGCGCCCGCGCCGGACAGCATGAGAGCCGAGAAATATTGGCTCGAACGGCCGCCCGGCATGCTCACGGAACCGACCGGCAATTTCCCGCCGTGGACGGTGAGAGGCGGGCAGCCCGTCGCGCAATCGATGCGCACGCCGAGCTGCCGCATGCCGTCCACTTGATCCTGGATCGGACGGCGGGACATCGCTTCGTCACCCACGAGGGTGACCGGGCCGTCAACCAGCGCGGCGAGGGCGGCCAGAAAGCGTACCGTCGTGCCGCTGTTGCCGATGAAGAGCGGCTCCTTCGGCGCGCGCAGGCGCGAGCGGCCGCCTTCGACGACGAGCGTCGTCGGACCGTCGTCCTCGACGCGGATGCCGAGCGCTTCGAGCCCGGCCCGCATGTGGCGGGTGTCGTCGCTGTGCAAGACGCCCTCGAGCCGGCTTTCGCCTTCGGCGAGGGCCGCGAGCACGAGCGCGCGATTGGTGATGCTCTTCGAGCCCGGGACGCGCCACGTGAGCTCGGGCGGGCGCGCGAGCGCGGTGAGGGCGAGCGGACCGGCCGGAAAAAGCGCCATGCTAAGCACCCCCACAGAGCGACGCGGCCGTCGTGAGCGCAGGACGACACGTTTGTGTCACGCGCTCGCAGATGAAGGAGACGCACTCGGTGTCTTGCGTGCAGCGCGGACCGCCGAGGTTCGTCGCCTTCTTGCAGACGCCTTCCGTAAGGTCGCAATACGAGCCGAGTCCGCACTCCATGTTCAAGAAAATCGGGTCACACATCGCACCCTCGGGCGTCGCGCGCACGCACGTTCCCGTTTCACCGGGACTCTCCGCCGTGCAGTAGAGACCGACGTCGCAGGTCGATACGTCGCCGTTCGGAAAGGGGCAAGCGGCACCTTCAACGAGCAGCTCGATTTTGCGGCAGACGCCCTCGACGCAGGCGGCCGTGGCGTCGCCGTCGGGCAGCGCGCAGCGGGCGTCGTTGTCGCAACCTTCGCCTTCCGGCGTCACGCCGTTGATGACGCGGCAGCTCGCCCAGAGCTCGCGGCGTATTGCTACTGTCGCTTCCCAGTCGGCGACGCACGTGTCGTAGGAGCTCTGATGGGCCGCGAGGCAAGCGTCCGCGGACGACGCGTCGTACGTCGCGAGACCTGCCGCGACGAGCTGCGCCGACGGCGTGCAGACCTTTTCGACGTAAGTCGCCACGCAGTCGTCTTGCTCGAAGGACGGCGACGCTTGCGTGCAACACGGTGCGGCGGCCGCGCAGAGGCGCGTGCCGAAATCCGTGCAATCGGAGAGCACTTGCTCGAGCACGTCCGTCTGCGTGCCGGCTTGGGCGGACCTGGTCGGCGTGTGGGCGTCGGAGGAGCCGCACGCCGCGAGCGCGAGCGACGCGACGAACGCGAACGCGGACGTCGGCGCGAACGCGTCGGTGACCCCGGGTGCGCGCGACGGCGGCATGCGGGGCGAGGATACACGAGTCGGGGGGCGCGCCGTGCGGAGCGGAAAACGCGGCCGCAGGGCGTGTTGCGGAGCGTGTCGGTGCGAACGCGCCGTTAGGTCGCGGTGGTGAGGAGGTCGGTGAGGAGGTCCTGCTTGATGGCGATTGGCGCGCTGTTGTTGGCCTCGTCCTTACCGGAGGTACTGCCCACGCTCGGGACGTCAACGCCGACTGCGTGGAGAACGGTGCGCAAAAACGCGTTGTGGCTCGGGCTCTGGCCGGTCGTCGCGACGCAGCTCGAGGCGTAGTTGAGCGGGAAGCTCGCGACCGTTCCGCGTTTCACCGGGATGTTCTGCCCGGCGGCGAGCAAGAACGGCATGTTGAAGTGCATGTGAGCGGCGCTGGTGTCGATCTCGCTCCCCCACAATACCAACGTGTCGTCGAGCACGCCGTGCGCCTGGAGCTGGCTCACGAGGTACGCGAACTCCTCAGCGTAGTAATTTTCCCAAACGGAAAGCTGCGTCCACGCACTGCCGTACGTCGCCTGCAACTGCGAGGAAGGATCTTCTTCGTGCTCGAGGCACACCGTCTGGTAGTCGGGGGGCATCACCGGGAGCATCTCGATGAAGTCCTGGAGCTGCGGAGCCATGTGCGACGTGTTGTGGTGATCCTGCGATTGCCCGACGGCCTGCGCGTTGCTCGCCGCTTGGTCGTACTGGAGCACGCCCGAACGGGTGACGCCGCACGCAAGCGCCGCGACGAGCAGATCGATCGCGAGCCGCGAGCGATCGCGATACCAATGAGAGGACTTGCTGAAATCGATGCTGTTCTCGGGAGGGGCCCATACGGGCGGGCCGCCGTTCGTCACGGTCGGCTTGGTCGGAATGGTCGGCAGCGTGCACGACACCTGCGTGATGGTCTGACCGGCCTTGCTGAGCGCGTCTTGCATCGCTTGAAGCTGCGCTTTGTCCTCCGAACAGAGGCGCGGAAGCAGCCCGCTCATCTGCTTGTTCAATGCGTCGAACATCGCCGTTCGCGCATTTGCTTTCGCCACGTCGGCGGCGCTCGGACCGGACATGCTCATGACGGCGCCCGCCATGTACTGATCCATCACGTCCCAGCAACTCTTCAGCGGGTCGCGTGGCGTGCCGGAGGCATCGAAGACACATCGGTTGTCAGGCCCCGCGTTTTCAGCGGTGTTCAACCACCCGACGACCTGCTGATACAGGCTGTCCTTGCGCGCGGTCCCCGTCGCCTGCGCCATGAACAGCGTGTCGATGCTGGGGTACTTCACGCCGCCGCCGGTGTTGCTGCCCTCGGCGGAACCCGTGAAGAGCGACATCATTCCGCCCTCGTGGGTCCCGCCGATGGCGGCCGCCGCGTAGTTCCGCACGCCCTCCGTCACCACGATGTTTTGCGCGTACGGCTGAAGCGGCGCGAGGTTCTGCCTCAGCATCAACGAACCCGACGAGGTGTCGCCGCCCCACAGGTGTCGGACTCGCCCGTTCGGGCTGAACACGAGGATGAGCTTCGTCGGGTTCGCTCCCTGCGCGTAGCTCGGCAGGTTGCGCAAAAACGGAAGCATCGCGGCCGTGGCGCCGATGCTGGTGAGAAAACGGCGCCGGGACGTGCGCAGACGCAGCTGGTTCATTGGCATGCCTCCCCTGCCTTCACGATGTTGCGTTCTTGCATGAGGGAGCTCGTCGCGACCTCCACGAACAAGGTCTGCAGATTGAAGTTCGCGGCCTTGAAGGCCGTCCAGATATCGGAAAGACCACACGCGTCGGAGTTGGACTCAGCGCGTCCGAGCGCGTAGCGGGTGGTTTGGATGGCGAAGCACTGCTCGGGCACGTCGCTCGTGCCGAGGATGTTGAGGAGAGCGGCCGTGTCGTCGAAATCTTCGGCAAAGTCATTGGTGTTGCCGGCGACGATCTTGCCGGCGGTCGTCTTGGCGAGCGCCGTGTCGTACTTGCCGTCCGGACCGTAGGTGCCGAACGCGACGCCAATCGGGTCCATCAACGAATGACAGCCCTTGCAGTTCGGGTCCTGGGCGTGCTGGTCGAAGACGTCTTGAGCCGTCTGCCCGTTCATCGGCTCCGGCAAAGACATGTTGACGTTCTTGGGCGGCTGCACGGGGTCGCACAACATTGCTGCGCGGATGATCTTTCCGCGCTGCGTGGGCGAGCCGAGGTCGCCTTTGATGTGCGAGCGCATGAACGCGGCGCGAAGCAGCAGGCCGGCGCGCTCCGCCGGCAGCGTCATCGTGCCGTCGGAACCGGCGGACACGCCGTAAAACTGGGCGAGCGCCTGGCTCCCCCGACTCTTCGTGGTCGTGAAGAGATCGCCGTAAGTGCTCGTCCCTTGCGCCATGGCTGCGAAGACGTCGCCTGTTTCGGCGTCGATGGCCTGCGCCGTCGCGTCCGTGCCCGTCGAGACGCTGAGCGCGAGCCAATGTTCGACGAAGTCGTGAAGCACGGGCAGCGCTTTCGGATCCTGGAACAGGCGCGCCGCCTGCGTGCGAACGCCGTCTTCGTTGGCGAGGCCGCCGCTGTCGGCCGCCGCGAGAAGCGCCGCGTCCGGGACGCTGCGCCAAAGGAACGTCGCGAGACGGCCCGCGAGCTCACTCGGCGTGAGCTTCGCAACCGCGCCGCTCGTCGTGCCGAACTCCACCACGTAGAGGAAGCGCGGTGAGTCGAGGATGAAGTGCACGGCGGTGCTGGCGGCAAGCGTCGGATCACTCGAGGCGACGCCGTCATAGAGCCCTTCGAGTGTCTTCTTGTCGTCGTCTTCGAGCACGCCGTGGAACGCTTGACGCGCCTTGCCGTCGAGCCAGGTCTTGATGCACGCGCCGTCCGTTGCGCCGCAGCTCGACGCCTGCGCGATGCCCGCCGCGACCTGATCGGCGACGGTTTGTGCGATCGTGTCGTAGCTCGTGAATTGATCGCTCGCCATCCGCGTCGCCGTGTTCGCCACGAACACACCGCCCAGGAGCTCGTCCGACGGCAGCGAGCCGACAGCCACGGTCGCCCCGAAAAGATCGCGCGCCGCGTTCGCGTACTCGAGCTGCGACAAGCGCCGCACCGGCGTCACGCCGATCGCGTTCGGATCCGTGCACATCGCGAGTGCCGAGACCCCGACGCCCGGATCAGGCGTCGAGCCCGAGCTGCCACCATTGCCGCTCGAGCTCCCGCCCGACCCCGACGACGAGCCGCCGGTGGCCCCGCTCGAGCTCCCGCCGTTCGACGTCATGTTGCTCCCGCCCTGACCCATCATGCTCGAGCCGCCCGTACCGCTGCCACCGGTACCGGTTCCCGTCCCGCCCGCTGAAGGCGAACCCGTGTCGCCCAACTTGTTGCCTGCCGAACAACTCAGGCAGGTGAGGAGCGCGACCGCAGAAGCTATCCGCATCGTTATTTCCTAAAGCGAGATCGACAGCCGGGCCAGTCGACGGGGCCGGTTCTGACGACGAAGGCTCGCCAAGGTCGCTAGCGCGCCCGGAATCAGCTCGTTTTGCCGCGCGGGCAGAAAATTCCACCGAGGGAGACACGAAGTCTCTTTTCAGCGCGTCACCCGTCGCAGTAACAGCGCGTGCTCGCGCCGCGGCCGCTTCGCGAACGCGTGCTCCGTCGGCGCGTGCAAATGGGGCCGCTTTTGCGAAGCCCCCGCCACGAGCGTGAGCCCCGCGCCCGGCGCGAGACCGCGCAGGAGCTCGTCCGCGTAGACCGCGCGGCTCGCGAGCACCGAGTCGGCGATGACGAGCACGGCGGCGCCGCGCGGAGAGAGTACGCGCCCCATCTCGGCGAGCGCCGCGCCGAGCTCGCTGCGAAAGCGTTCGAGCGCGTGCGTGAAAGACACACCGCGCGCGTGCCGCCGCGCGCCGATCTCGTGGGCTTCGAAGCGCTCCTCGGGCAGCTCGAGCCAGCGGAGCCGATCGCGATGGTGCACGACGTAGTCGTAAACGCCCGCGTACGGCGGCGAGCTCACGATGAGATCGACCTTGCCGTCACTCACCGCGTGGAGGTTCCGCGCGTCGCCGTGAATCACCTTCGCGAACGGCGCGCGCGCCGGCAAGAGCGCCTCGGCCGCGGCGAGCCGGCGCGCCAGATCTTGCGCCTTTCTGAGAAAAAAACGCGTGGTGTAGCCGGAGGAGACGCGCTTTTCGCCCTCGGCTCGGCCGGTGTCGCCCGCGCGCGCGCTGACCTTCGTGAGCACGGCCGAGAGCACGAGCAGGAGCGCGCGAGCGAGCGCTTCGTTCTCGACGCGGGCGATACCGTCCTTCAAGCCGTCGAGCTCGAGCAAGACGTGCGGCGCGAAGAGCGCGACGTCCATCTCGCCGTAACGGCGTGTGGCCCCCACGCGCGCGCGCCGGCGCTCGTCGGCGTGCTCGACGACACGCGTCGCGACCGGGACGAGCCGCTCGGTCCACGGCGCGCCGGGGCCGTTCGCTTTGAGCTCGGAGAGCTCGACGGCGAGCGGGTTCACGTCGATGCCCATGGCCGCGCGCCCCGCGAGCCGCGCTTCCACGAGCACGGTGCCGCTGCCGCAAAAGGGGTCGAGCACGCGCTCCCCCGGCCGCGACAGGCCGTCGATCAGGCGGCGCGCCGTATCGGGATGGAGGCGCGCCGGGTAGCTGTGAAAGCCGTGAACGTGCGCTTGCGTCGTCGCTTCGTCGGGCTCGACGTGGAGCGCGGCTTCGAGCGCGCGTCGCTCCTCTGCGGTGCCGCCCTCGAGCTCGATGGCGCCGCCGACGTGCGAGAGCGCGCGCCGTTCACGCTTGCGCACGACGGGCGCGGCGTCGTCACGGCGCGCGGCGTCCGCACGCCTGCGCACACCGGCGATACGACGGGCGGCCCCTTCACGCGGTTTCGGCTTAGCCGATGCCACGGAGCTCGGTCGCTTCCTTGACGCGACGCACGCCGACGACGAACGCCGCCGTGCGCAGCGAGCACTTGTACTCTTCCATGCACGCGGCGACAGCGCGGTGCGCCTGCACGATGTGCTTCTCGAGCATCTCGTTCACGAGCTCTTCACTCCACTTCAGCTTCTGCGTGTTCTGCGTCCACTCGAAGTAACTCACGGTCACGCCGCCCGAGTTCGCCCAAATATCCGGGATGCACACGATGCCGCGGTCGTTGAAAATCTGGTCGGCCTCGGCCGTGGTCGGGCCGTTCGCGGCTTCGAGCACGTATTTGGCCCGAATGTCGCGGGCGTTGCCCTCGTGGAGCACGTGACCGAGCGCGGCCGGCACGAGCACGTCGCATTCGATTTGGAGCAAGTCCTTGTTGCTGAGCGGTTCGGCGTAGACGAAATCCGCGACGCTGCCGGTCGTGCGCGCATGCGCCGCGAGCGACGGGATGTCGAGGCCGTCACCTTTGAACACGCCACCGCGCAGATCGCTCACGGCGACGACGCGCGCGCCGGCGGCGTGAAGCAGCCGCGCGAGCCAGCTGCCGACGTTGCCGAAGCCCTGGATCGCGAACGTGGTGCCTTCGAGCTTCTTGCCCGCGGCGCCGAGCACCTCGCGCACGGCGAAGAGACAGCCGCGCCCGGTCGCCGCGTCGCGCCCGAGCGAGCCGTGCAGCTCGAGCGGCTTGCCGGTGACGACGGCCGGAGAAAACCCGCACCTCCGGCTGTATTCGTCGAAGAACCAGCCCATCACCTGGGGGTTCGTGTTCATGTCGGGCGCGGGGATGTCGGTGTTGGGGCCGATCACGGGCGAAATCTGCTCGACGAAGCGGCGCGTCAGCCGCTCGAGCTCGCGGCGCGAGAGCTGCTTCGGGTCGACCTGGATGCCGCCCTTGGCGCCGCCGAACGGCACGTCCACCACGGCCGTCTTCCACGTCATCAAGCTCGCGAGCGAGCGCACCTCGTCGAGATCGACGTCAGGGTGGTAGCGCAAGCCGCCCTTGAAGGGTCCGCGCGAGTCGTCGTGCTGAACGCGATAGCCGATGTAGTGACCGAGCGACCCGTCGTCGAGCTCGATGATGAGCTCCACGCGGATCTCGCGGCTCGGCGTGATGAGCGCCGTCCGCACGCGCTCGGGCAACGCGAGGAGCTCGAACGCGCGTTCGAGATAGTGGTTGGTCGTTTGGTATGCGTTCATCGCCATGCTCAAGGTCCCTGGTTGCCCGTGACCACGGCGAGCACTTCCGAATCACCGAGGACGTGGTCCGACGCACGAGCATAGGCGAGGAGCGCCCCGACCAGGCGTTCGTTCGCGGGCAAGCCGTGCACCGCGAGCCAATGTTCGACGTTCGCGCGGCCCGAGAGCGGGCCGATGCACAATTCTTGAGAGCGCCCGACCGCCGACGAGGGCACGGCTCCGTACACCCGCTCCGAAAGCCAGCTACCTTGGCGTTCGGCCTTGCGAATCGCCGCCGCGTGCACGCCCGTGGCCGTACGAAACGCGCCCTCGCCCACGAGCGGGTGGTTCGCGGGAACCGACACGCCGAGGAGCTCCGCGGCGCGCAGGCAATAATCGGCAAGCGGACCGAGCTCGTGTTCGAAGCGGCCGTCGAGCCAGAGGTTCAAGATGAAAAGCTCGAGCGGCGTGTTACCGGCGCGCTCCCCGAGTCCGAGCGCCGTGCCATGGACGCGCTCGACGCCGGCCTCGAGCGCGGCGAGCGCATTCGCGAGCGAAAGCCCGCGATCGGCGTGCCCGTGCCAGTCGAGCGCCACGCTCTGCCCGCGTTCGGCGAGAAACCCGCGCGTGAACGCGACGAGCCGCTGCACCCCGGCCGGCGTCGCATGGCCCACCGTGTCGCACAAGCAGAGCCGCGTCGCGCCCGCGTCGAGCGCGGCCGTGAAGAGCGCGCGTAACGTGTCGGGGTGCGACCGCGTCGTGTCCTCCGTGACGAACGCGGCGCGCAGGCCTGCCCGCACCAAAACGCCGATCGCCGCGCTCGTCTGCGCGCGAAGCCAGTCGAGGTCCCAACCTTCGACGCGAGCGCGCAAGGCGCTCGAGCCGACGAAGGCGTGCCCTTCGACGGCAGTTCCCGTCCGCTCCGCGATCTCCACGACGGCGCGCATGTCGGACTCGAGCGTTCGGCCCGCGCACACCACGCCGAGACCGAGCGCCGTCGCTTCCCGGCTCAGGCGTTCGACGACCCGAGCCGTCTCGAGCGATATCGCGGGCAGGCCGAGGTTCACCGAGCCGATTCCGGCGCGGGCCATCGCGCCGAGGAGCTCTACGCGCGCCTCGAGCGGCGGCTGGCGTACGGCGGTGCTCTGGAGGCCGTCCCGCAGCGTATCGTCGAGGATCGCACCGGCGCCGACGGGCGCAGGGGCGCGCTCCTCGGGAGTGTTCCAATCGTAGACGAGGGAAGAGACCGGCATGCGCGTCACCCGGGTGGTAGCGTACCTGTGACCCTCGTGCCGAGCGAAACCACCCGTAAGCTCATCCGCGCGCGCCTCGCCGCGGAGGTGGGCCGTATCGAACGTTCGGCGCCGACGCGTGTGGCGCTCATATACCCGTCGCCGTACCGAGTGGGCATGAGCTCGCTCGGGTACCAGAGCGTCTACCGGACGATTCAGGGCATGCCGGGCTTCGCGTGCGAACGAGCGTTTTTGCCCGATGAGGGCGACCGACCGGGGGCGAACATCGAGCGACCCGTGACGTACGAGAGCCTGAGCGGGCTCGGCGATTTCGGAATCCTCGCCGTGAGCGTCGCGTACGAGATGGAGCTCGCGGGCCTCGTGCGGCTGCTCGACGCCTCGGGGATCGCGGCGTTCGCGAGTGAGCGTACCGAACGCGAGCCCTTCATCCTCGCGGGCGGGCCGCTCACGTTTTCGAATCCGTTACCGCTCGCTCCCTTCGTCGACGCCATCGTGATGGGTGAAGGGGAAGGCGTGACGGAGCGCTGCTTCGAGCTCATCGCGGGCGCCCGTACTCGCGCCGACGCGCTCGCGGCGCTCGCCCAGGAGCCGCACGTGTTCGTGCCGGCCGTTCACGGCGACGAGCTTCCGCGGCCCGGCAACTGCGACGACGCGCGCTTGCCCGCAACGAGCGTGATCCGCACGCCGAACACCGAGCTTTCGAACATGTTTCTGATCGAGGCCGAGCGCGGCTGTTCGCGCGGCTGCACGTACTGCGTCATGCGCCGCTCCACGAACGGCGGCATGCGGCTCGTCCCCAAAGAGACCATTTTCGAGAAAATCCCGCCGGACGCGCGCAAGGTGGGCCTCGTCGGCGCGGCCGTGAGCGACCACCCGCGCATCGTCGAAATCGTGCGCACGCTCGCCGAACGCGGCCTGCAGGTGAGCCTCTCGAGTTTGCGACCCGATCGACTGAAGGACGAATTCGTCGAAGCGCTCAAGCTCGGCGGTTACAAGACGCTGACGACCGCGCTCGACGGACCGAGCGAGCGCTTGCGCGATCTCATCGAGCGGCGCGGGCGCGAACCGCATTATCTCCAGGCGGCCGAGCGCGCGAAAAAGCACGGCATGGATTGCCTCAAGCTCTACCTGATGGTGGGCCTGCCGGGCGAGACGGACGCCGACATCGACGAGTGCGTGCAGTTCGTGAGCGAGCTTTCGCGAATCGTTCCCATCGCGCTCGGCGTCGCGCCCTTCTGCTCGAAACGCAACACCCCGCTCGATTGCCAGCCGTTCGCCGGCGTGCGCCTCGTCGAAGCTCGTCTGAGCCGGCTGCGCCGGGGCCTCAAAGGTCGCGCCGACGTGCGTCCGACGAGCGCGCGCTGGGCGTGGGTCGAATGGGTGCTCGCTCAAGGCGGCCGCGACGAAGGCGCCGCCTTGGTCAAAGCCGTGCGCGCGGGCGGCACCTTCGCCGACTATCGTCGGGCCTTCGGCGAGCTCGGCCACGCTCCAGACGGCGCCGGCTACGCCGAAGCCAAAACTCCCATCGCGCCCGAACGCCTCAAATTGAAGCGCCAGCTCTCCATCGTGAGCTAGGGCTGCCCCCCATCGTCGCTCCTCGCGCCTCCGGCGCTGCGGGGCGCCGGTTCCCCCCAAATCGCGCCGCGGAGACGCGGCGCTCAGGGGGGAACGGCGCGGGATGGCTAGCCATATTCATGATACGGTCACCCATATGAAGACGACCGTACAGCTTCCGGACTCGCTGCTCGCGCGAGCCAAGGCCGTCGCGCGTCGTGACGGGACGACGTTGGCGGCGCTCGTGGAGGAGGGCCTGCGGAACGTGGTTCGAGCGCGAAGCGCCGAGGGCGACAAGCCGTTCGTCTTGAGAGACGCGAGCGTCGGCGGCAAGGGAATGAGCGCGGAGTACAGGGATCGTTGGGACGCGATTCGCGCTGCCATTTACGAGGGCCGCGGCGAGTGATCGCGGTCGATACGAACGTGCTCGTCTACGCACATCGACGCGACTCGGAGTGGCACGCCGTCGCGACCCGGTGCATCGGTGAATTGGCGCGTGGCCGCGGCGCGTGGGCAGTCCCGTGGCCCTGCGTCCATGAGTTCATCGCCGTCGTGACGCACCCCCGCATCTTTACGCCGCCCTCGACGCTCGACGCGGCGCTCGATCAAATCGCGGCGTGGCTGGAGTCGCCGTCGCTCGTGCTTTTGGGCGAAGGGACCACTTACTTCCCGGTGCTTTCCGGCCTGCTCGCGAAGAGCCGCGTCGTGGGTCCCCGCGTGCACGACGCCCGCATCGCGGCCCTCTGCATCGAGCACGGAGTCCTGGAGCTCCTCAGTGTGGATCGCGACTTTTCGCGCTTTCCGGCGCTGCGGACGCGCAACCCGCTCGCGTGACCGGAGCGTGCTCGCGCCGCGGCTCACTCCGCGTCGGCGTCGAGCAGCGGCGTGGACGTGCCGAGCGGCGACGCGGTTCCGAGCGTGAGCAGCGGCTGCGCTTCGTCGCGCTCGTTCGCTTCGACGAGTCCGAGGCGCGCTCGGAGGCCCTGGTCCAAGAGGTGCGTCGGGCGCACGTTGCCGAGCGCGGCTATGAGGTTACGCCGCACGTTCGGGTTTTCGGCCTCGAGGCTCGCGAGCAGCGCCTTCACGCGCTTGCGCTGCAGGTGCTCCTGGGAGCCACAGAGATCGCACGGAATGATCGGAAACGCCTGCTCCTCGGCGAACGTCGTGAGATCGGCTTCCGCGGCGTAAACCAGCGGCCGAATCACCACGTGCCGGCCGTCGTCGGAACGGAGCCGCGGCGGCATCGCCTTGGTTTGCCCCGAAAAAAACAAATTCAAAAGCAGCGTCTCGATCACGTCGTCACGATGGTGCCCGAGCGCAATCTTGGTCGCCCCGAGGCGCGACGCGGTCGTGTACAGGATGCCGCGGCGAAGGCGCGAGCAGAGCGAGCAGGTCGTCTTCCCCGCCGGCACCTTCTCCTTCACGATCGAGTAGGTGTCCTCCTCGACGATCTCGAACGCGTAACCTTCACGCGTGAAGTACTCGGGCAAGAGCGTCTTCGGGAAACCCGGGTGACCCTGATCGACGTTGACGGCCACGAGCGAAAACTCGAAGGGCGCGCGGCGGGCAATCTCGCGCAAGAGGTAGAGCAGCGCGTGCGAATCCTTGCCGCCGCTCACCGCCACCATCACGCGGTCCCCGGGCTCGAGCAGCGCAAAATCGGCGCTCGCGCGGGCGACCTGGGACAGCAAACGCTGCTCGACGCGAGCCATGAAGCGCCCGTCTTGCCGCGAAAGCCTCGACGCCGCAAGCCCGGCCGCTCGTGAGCGCCACGCGGCCGGGGATGGTAAGAGGAGCGAGTGAGCTTCTCCCAGGTCGCGCAAATCGTCGTGATTGTGCTCGCCATCTTCGGCGTCTACGGCTTCGTTGCGACCGCAGAGGACGGCGAGACCCGACGAGCATGCACCGCGCTCTGCGCCCTCAAGCCCGATTACGCGGGCCGCAACCGCACGGCACCCGACTTCGAGCTGCCCTCGATGGACGGCGGCAACGTGCGTCTCTCGAGTTACCGCGGGAAGACCGTAATTCTGCATTTTTGGACGAAGACCTGCCGGCCCTGCCTCGAGGAGCTGCCGCACATCGCGAGCCTCGCCAAAGCACTCGAGCCGCACCGGAACGCCGTCGAGCTCATCACCGTGACGACGGACGAGAGCGCGGAGGACGCGCGCGCGACGCTCGCCTCGGTCATCGGCTCCGACAAGGACTTCACCGTGCTCATCGATCCGGACGGCGACAAAGTCGTGAACGGCAAATACGGAACGAAGCTCTTCCCGGAGACGTGGTTCATCGACGAAAAAGGGGTGATTCGCGCCCGCTTCGACGGACCGCGGGACTGGGAAGGCGCGCTGCCGCTCGATTTGGCGGCCTCGCTCTCGACGCCGATTCCGTGCAAGGTCGCGTACGCCTCGGGTCACCCGACGGGACCGTTCGCCGGACTTTGCGGCGACGTGGCCCCGGGCAGCTGAGCAAGCGACTTCAGTCGCCGTCGTACTCGCAGCGCGCGTCGCACGTCTCGTGCACGATCACTCGCTCGAGCGCCGGCAGCCCCGGGCGGATCCGCTCCCACAACCAACGCGCGAGATTTTCGCTGGTCGGGTTCGCGAGTCCCGGCACGTCGTTCAAGTAGTTGTGGTCGAGCATGTCGAAGAGCGGCTGCCACACGCGACTGACCTCGCTGTAGTCGATGAACCAGCCGGTGCGCTCATCGACGGGCCCGCGTACGGCGAGCTCGATTTTGAAGCTATGCCCGTGAAGCCGCGCACATTTATGACCGGGCGGCACTTCCGGCAGACGGTGAGCGGCCTCGAAGCGGAGCTCCTTGATCAGGCGGACTTTCATGACGACGGGGTTGTAGCATTCCGCCGGCTTGACCGGCCCCAGGGGCTAGCTCGACACTCCTCGAATGGCATTACGTTGGGTTGCTCGGGCCGTGGGGATTGGGGCGCTCGTCATCATTCCCCGTGCCGCGTACGCCGGGGACGCAACGCTCGCCGAGGCGCTCTTCCAGGACGGCAAAAAGCTCATGGAAGCGCACGACTACGCCCATGCCTGTCCCAAATTCCGGGCGAGCTACGACGCCGATCCTGCGACCGGCACGTTGTTCGCGCTCGCGAGCTGTCAGGAGGACCTCGGACAGCTTGCGACGGCGTGGACGAACTACATGGACGTGGCGGAGCGCTCGAAGCAGGAGGGCCGGCTGGATCGGGCCCAAGCGGCGAACGATCAGGCCACCTTGCTCGCGCCTCGCCTGGACAAGATCACGATCCGCGTCGCAGGCGAGACCGCAGCTCTCCCGGGCTTCGTCGTGAAGCGAAACGGCGTGCCGATGGCGGCCGCGGCGTGGGACACACCCATCCCGGTCGACCCCGGCGTTCAGGAGGTGGAAGCGACGGCGACCGGCAAGGAGCCGTTTCACCAGATCATCAAGTTCGGGCCCCAGAGCGATCAACAAGTCATCGAGATCGTGTTCCAGGATTCAGTGCCGGATCGTATCTTGCCGCCGGTCGCGGCGAACGGTGAGAGCACGAGCCGCCCGCCGTATCGCCCGATCGGTTACGTCGTCGGAGGCGTCGGCATCGCGGCGCTCGCGGCCGGTACGGTGTTCGGCCTGCGCGCAAGGAAGCTCGATTCCGATTCGACGAGCAACGGACATTGTGACTCGACCGGGTGCGATTCGAAGGGCCTCGACTTGAATCACGACGCTCGCACGGCCGGAAACGTGAGTACGGCGTTCTTCATCGGCGGCGGCGTGTTCCTCGCGGCGGGCATCACGCTCTTCATCGTGGGCGCGCCGAGCCCCGAGGAGTCGCAGTATCGTGCGTCGATCACGCTGACTCCGTCGTTCGCGAGTGACGGCGGGTCCCTCACGCTCGCGGGGAGGCTCTGAGCATGGCGCGCATCGCACCTCGCCGCGGCTTCGAGCTCATCGCGGGCGCTGCGGCGCTCCTCGCATGCAACGGTATCCTCGGCATCGACGCCTACGAGCCGCGACCCGCGGGCGGCGGCGCCGCCGAATCGGGCGGAACGGCGGGCGACGCGGCGAACGGCGGGACGGGTGAAACTGCCACGGGCGGCACCGGCGAGACGGCGACGGGCGGCTCGGGCGACACGAGCGGCGAGGCCGGCACCGCCGCGCAACCCGGCAGTGGAGGCTCCCAGGGCGGCACCTCCGCAGCGGGCGGCACGGGCGGCACGGGCGGACGCGGCGGCAGCTCGCGTGGCGGCACGACTTCGAGCGGTGGCGCGAGCGGGATGACCGAAGGCGGCGCGAGCGGTGAGGCCGGCGAAACGAACGGCGGGGCCGGCGCAGGCAGCACGTGCACCGACACGCTGTGCGGCAATCAGTGCGTCAATCTTCAAGCCGACGGCCACGACTGCGGCACGTGCGGGCACGACTGCCAAGGTGGCCAATGTTCGGCGGGGAAGTGCCAGAGCGTCGCGCTCGCGACGGGCAAAGGCCGCCTCATGATGGTGTTGGCCGAAGGCACTCACGTCTATTACGGCGGCGACGGCGTCGACGTGCGGCGCGTCAACGCCGACGGGAGCGGCGATATCGCGATTGCACCCGCGGGCAGCACCAACGACACGAAGGAATGGACGTACGACTCAGCGCTCGCAGCGGGCGCCGTCCTCTGGGGCAACGACTGGGTGCACCTCGGTGTGCGCGGCTGCCCGACGCCGGACTGCACCGGCGGCCCGAAGCTCTACGAAGATGGGCTCAGCAACATCCACGCTCTCGCGTACAACGCGGCGCACGCCGTCGTCTTCTTCGACGACGGCGCCACGCTCCGCGTCGCGTCATGGCCGAGCGGCACACCTGGGGATTTCGTCACCGCACAAGACTCGATCACCGAAGCGACGGCGGACGACACCTCCGTGTACTGGACGAGCTGCACACTCGCGCCCACCTCGTGTTACATCCGCGCTCACCAAGTCGCGGGTGGCTCTACGGTCGACCTCGTGACCGATTGGAGCATCGAACCGTTCGGCATGAGCGCGGGCGGCGGCTATCTGTTCATGACCGACGCCGGTACGGGCTCGGTGTACTCGACACCTCTCCCCGGCGGCAGCGGCGCCGCAGAGCCCACGCTCGTCGGCACGGCCGGCATCGACGCTCGCAAAGTGTTTGCCACGGCCAACAAGGTGTACTGGGCCGTGAGCTCCGGAAACGCGGTGCCCGGCGCGATCGTGAGCTGCCCCGTCGCGGGCTGCAACGGCGCGGATCCGACCCTCGTCACCGTCACCACTGCGAACCCGTGGGGCGTCACCGTCGCGGACGGCGTCCTCTACTGGGTCACCGAGAGCGGCGAAGTCGGCAAGGTCGTGCTCTGAGCGACGTCATTGAAGCCAATTCGATCGACTCGTACGGGCCGCACGCGCGGTACGGACCCCTCTGATTGGCACGGACGGCGCGGAGCTAAACCCGCGAGATCGCGCGCGGCCGCGGCTTTTGCGCCCGAGCGTTGAACATGAGCAGTCGAATCGGCATCATAAAGCAACCATGCGCACGTCGTATCAATTGCTCTTGGCGGCGGGTCTTATTTCGCTTTTCGGAGCAGTGTCGTGCGGCGGGGATGATGATTCCGGTTCGCCCTCGGGAGGAGCCGCAGGCAAAGGTGGAGCGGCCGGGAAGAGCGGCGCGGCGAACGCCGGCGGAGGTGCTGGTAAAGGCGGCGCCACTAGCTCCGGTGGCATCGCCGGTAAGGGTACGGGCGGCCAGGGCGGAAGCGGCGGTGGGAATCCAGCGGGCGAAGGCGGGCGCGCCGAACCGAACGGCGGCAGTGACATCAATGGCGGCAGGCCGGCAACGGGTGGCACGGGCGCGACCGGCGGCACGGAAGTCACCGGCGGGACGGGTGCGAGCGCTGGAACGAACGCAACGGGCGGGGTGAACGCGGCGGGCGGCGCGGAGGCAGCGGGCGGATTCGCTGGTGAGTCTGCTGGGGAAGGCGGGGAAGGCGGGGAGAACGCGGGAGCCGGGCAAGGCGGTTCGGTGAGCGCGACGGGAGGCACGGGCGCATTCGGGGGAGCTAGTGGCTCGAACAATGCGACGGGCGGCAACGCCGGTTCGAGCGCCGGCGTTGGCGGCACGACTCTAGGTTCCGGTGGAACGACTTCAGGAGCCTCAGGAGCGGGTGGAACGGCCTCAGGAGCGGGCGGAACGACCTCAGGAGCGGGTGGAACGACCTCAGGAGCGGGTGGAACGACCTCAGGAGCGGGCGGAACGGGCGGAACGGGCGGCGGCGGTAACGTGCCGAGCACTTGCGTCGGCGTTGCTCCCGACGGCAACGACACCGTCGCTCGAGCAGACAACGGAGCGTCATCGTTCGCGACCGTGCAGGCCGCGATCGATTTTGCCGATGGACACCGCGGGGGCGCGCTCACGGTGTGCGTTGCGCAAGGCGCAACGTGCGGCAGCAGCGCGACGTATTCGGGACCGAACGGCGCTGATCTCACGATGCGCAACGGCATCGCCGTGAACAGCGACTACGAGTCCACGACTTGGACGCGCTGCGCGCAGCGCAACACCACGCTCGCGCCGAGCACGGCGCATGGCGTCTACTTCGGCCCTGACATCACGACCGCCACGTCGCTCGACGGCTTCACGCTGCGCCCGTTCGCCGCGACCACGACCACTGCGCTCACGTTCGACGGCGCCCGAGGCGCCTCGGCGAGCGTCTCGCTGACCGCGCCGAGCGCTCCTGTGACCACCTCGTACGGCGTCGACGCGTCGAACGGTGCCGAAGTCACGCTTTCGCTCTCGGGCAACGCGACGTTCGACGCGACCCACCTCATCGGCGTGCGCGCGATCGGCGCCACGCTTCACGGCGGCGTCGCCACCACCTTCATCGAATCGAACACCGCGGACGTGACCGGCGCGTGGCTCGACGACGCGGGCGGGTCCGACGCGCGCTTCTATTTCATCACCTACGGCACCGCCGACGTCGTCGGCATCCACGCGGCCAACAGCCCCAATCTCAGCCTGGGCAACAGCTCAGTCCGCGTCGAACAAGACCTCGGAATCCCGCCGACCGCCGTGGGCGTGGAGCTGCAAAACGATTCGAACGTTTCCTTCAGCGGCACCATCTACCTTTTGGGTCAGGCGACGCAAGAAGCGCTGCTGCTCGAGGACTCGCCCGGAGCCGACATCGACGCTGCGATCCACCGACAAGGGGGGCCGAGCAGCGGGCAGGCGCTCGCGCTCTCCGGCGATGCCACCGGGACGATCATCGCGGGAACGATCGAGGACACCGCCCAGAGCCCGAGCGCGGCGCTCGTCGTCGACGACTGCGACGGCGCGTCGCCGGTCATCACTGCCAGCGTGACGGCGAGCGCGTCGGCGACCTTCGGGCAGGGCATCCTCGTCGACGGCAACTGTGCCCCGAAGATCACGAGCAGCGTCACCGTCGTGAGCCCCGGCACCAACGAAGCGCAGACGCTCAACGGGATCCGCTGTGCGAACGGAGCGAGCTGCACCATCGACGACTCGACCGTCAGCATCGTCGGCGCGAACACGCTGCCCGGCGCCGTCATCACGGCGTTCGGCGTCTCGTGTGATACCGGCAATTGCCCGACGATCACGCACAGCACCATCTCGGGCCTGAGCCGCACGGGCGAGCTCCGAGACTCGCGCTACTTCGGCGGCGGCGTCGACGCTCCCGGCGCGACGCTCATCAGCGGCAATCAAATTGCGGCGCTTTGCAGCGGCGGTGGCGGCACCGGGCTTCTGGGCTCGGGTCGCATCGAGAACAACCTGATCTACGGCCCGAGCTGCGGCGGCAGCTTCCTCGACTCCCCGCTCTCGAACGCACGAGGCCTCATCGTTGCCGGCACCGCCGACGTGCACTCGAACACCGTCTTCGGTGGGGGTGCGCTCGACGGAGAGTCTTTCGGCCAGACCGGCTGTAGCAGCATCGGCGCCACGTTCGACGCGGGCACGACCTTCCGCAACAACGTCGTTACGAGCAACGGCTGCCAGCAAACGTATGCCGTCCAGCGCAACGCCTCCTCGGGCGCCGCGAGCCCTCTCGAACACAACGATTTGTTCCCGGGTTCGAACGTCATCATGGTCGACGGCGCGACCTCGCTCACGAGCATCGGTCAGGTGAACGCGCTCACGGGCGCCAGCGGCAACTTCCTCGCCGATCCGCTCCTCGATTCGACGGGGCACCTGGCCGCCGGCTCGCCGTGCATCGACACGGGCACGGCGACGGGCGCCCCCGCCGTCGACATCGACGGCGACCCGCGCGACGCGAGCCCCGACGTGGGCGCCGACGAATGGCAACAGCCGCCCTGCACGGGGGTTGCGTGCTCCGGCCACGGCACTTGCCAAGAAGACGGCGGGAACGTCAGCTGCCTGTGCAATTCGGGCTACGAGCACCCGAGCGGCGACGCCCTCGCGTGCGCCGACGTCGACGAGTGCGCGACGGGCAACGGTGGCTGCGACCCACTCACGACCTGCACCAACACGCCGGGGAGCCGCACCTGCGGCGCCTGTCCGCCCGGTTACTCCGGCAACGGCGACGTGGGCTGCACGCCGATCGTCGCGTGCGCTGGGAGCCCGTGCTTGAACGGCGGCACCTGCTACGACGCAGAGACCGACTACGTGTGCGCGTGCCCCGCCGGTTTTTCGGGGAAAAACTGCGAAGTTTCGTTCGCGAACCTGGCCGTCGGAATGGCCCACGTGTGCGGCCTAGTGCAAAACGGGGCCATCCAATGTTGGGGCGACAACAACCAGCGTGCCGCTGAGGCGCCCGCGGGCAGCTTCAAGGCCCTCGCCGCGAGCGACAACAACACGTGCGGCATTCGAACCGACGGCACGCTTGCGTGCTCGGGACAGAGCTCGCAGGGGATGCTGTCGCCGCCGTCCGGCACGTTCACGGCGCTGTCCGTCAACGACATCTACGGCTGCGCGATCAGAACCGACGGCACGCTTGCGTGCTGGGGTCGCCCCGAGCCCGGCCAAGACGCGCTGCCGAGCGGAACGTTCGAGTCAGTCGCCGTCGGAGGCAACTTCACGTGCGGCCTGCACACGAGCGGCGCGCTCGAGTGCTGGGGCGCCGACGACGTCGGCCAAGCGACACCTCCCGCAGGCTCATTCAAGGCCGTGGCGGCGGACGGCGCGCACGCCTGTGCCATCGCGGCGGACGACACGGTCGTCTGCTGGGGCGCGGACGGCGCAGGCCAGGCGAGCCCGCCGAGCGGCGTGTTCGCGGCGCTCGCCGCAGGCGGGGACACGAGCTGCGGCATCCGCTTCGACGGCGGCCTCGAATGTTGGGGCAACGTCGCCACGGGCGCACCGAGCACCGGAGCGTTCGTCTCCGCGAGCATCTCCTATGGTGGCGGTTGCGCGCTGCGGGCCGACGGCTTCGTTCAGTGCTGGGGGAACTTGAGCAACTGGCGCGCGCCGGGCGGGGTCTTCAGCGACACGAACGTCGTCTGTGGCCTGACGCCGGCCGGCGCGGTCGAGTGTAACGGTTCGACGGCGCCTTCGACGCCGTTCATCGCGCTCGCCAAGGGTGCCTCGGTGGCAACCGGCGCGATCGCGAGCGATCACACGCTCGCTTTCTGGGGCAGCTCGAGCTTTGGGACACCGTCGCCGGGCACGTTCACGGAATACGCGCTCGGACAATCGAACGGCTGCGCGATCCGAACCGACGGCACGCTCGCGTGCTTTGGCTCGAGCACGTTCGGAGTGAATAACCCCCCGGCGGGCACGTACCAGCACGTCGCTGTGGGCGACACGTTCGCGTGCGCGGTCGCGACCGACGCACAGCTTCACTGTTGGGGCTTCTTTTCGGCGCCGCAGCCCCCTCCGACGGGCTCCTTCAGCACCGTTACCGCGGGCTCCGGCTTCGGCTGCGCGATCCACACGAACGGCGCGCTCGACTGCTGGGGCCAGGATACTGCCGGCGAAACGGCGCCGCCCGTGGGCTCGTTCGTCGAGGCGCATTGCGGGTCCTCGTCTTGCTGCGCCGCGCACACGGACGGCACCCTCGCGTGCTGGGGTTCGAACACCTACGGCGAATCGAACCCACCGGCAGGCAGCTTCCGCGCGTTCGCCGCGAACTTCCTCGGGATGTGCGGCGTGCGACCGAACGGTTTCGAGGTCTGCTGGGGCGGCACGGTGCGCTGAACGCTCGGCTCCCGGCACCGCGCCGGACCGAGCGGCGGCTCCGGGCACTTCTACTCGAATTCGAGCCGCCACCTCACGTCCGCGCCGAGGTTGCCGAGGGCGGAGCTCGAGATGTCGTTCACGTTGTCGTAAGACGTTTCGACGCTGACGCGGTTGTTCAAGCGCCACTCGACGTTCGAGCGCACCTCGCGCGATTCGGCGAGGCCGGTCGTCACGTTGGCGCGCAGGCGTTCGGTGAGGCGCTTGCCGATGGTGACGGTCGGCTCCGTCCGACCCGTGCGTGACGAATACTCGCTGCCGAAGCGGAACTCGTCGATCACGGGTACCGCGTCCGTCACGGCGCGATCTGCGCCGCTCAGCGTCCCGAGCGCCTCGAGCGCGACGCTCTCGCCGACGGCTGCGGACTGCGCCTGATCGAGCTCGGCGCGCGTGAGCCCGACGGTGATGAGTAAAAAGATGTCGTCTTGCGCGAGCGCGGGATCGCTCGTGAGGTCGATCTTGAGGTCGTCGGCGTCGCCGTGCGCGTGCATACGAATCGTCCAGTGGCCGCCGGCGACGCTCGTGCCCGCCGACGCGGCGGCCGTGGGTGCGGCGGCGCTCGAGCCCGTGGCGCCCGTGCTCGCGGCAGCGTAGCGGCGGTAGTCGGTGGTCGCCGTCACGTCGACGTTCGGCGCGATGCGCGTCGGGTCGTCGAAGCGCACGGTGCCTTGATTGATGTCGAACACGTTGCGCCGTAGCTTGATGCACCCGCCGGGCTTCACCTCCACGGTGCCACGCAAGCCGTAACGGCCGTTCGTACCGCTCAAGACCACGCCCTCGTTCCCGAGATCGAGATCGGCCTCGACGAGCTCGTTCTTGATTTGAAGCGGGCGCGACGACTTGATCGTGACGTCGAGCGCGACCACGTCGTCGGCGGGGTCGTATTCTTCGAAGCTCGTGCGCTTGCCGCGCCGGCCGAGCGATTGAAGCTCGGCCGTCATCGTCACCGGCCGCTTGTATTCGAACGAGCGCAGCATGACGTTGCCCGAGACGCGAGGGAGCGAGCGCTCGCCGGTCGACGGCTTCCAGGTCGCGAGCAGATCGGCGTCGGCCGACGCGCGCACCCCCTCGCCGAGCGGCAACGCGAGATCGCGCGCGGCGATGTCGAGCCGCACCGCGCCGAGCTCGAAGCCGCGGAGGGGGGCGCCGCCGCTCACCGTGAGCTTACCGCTTCCCATGCGCGCGCTACCGCGCGCGACCTCGAGCTCGCCCGCCTCGAGCTTGAGCGCGAGATCGATGTCGCTGAGCGGCACGGGGAGCCCGCGCAAGAGGAGCTCGCCGCCGCTCAGCGCGAAGCCGCCGGAATATTCGGGCGCGCGCAGCGGGCCGCTCACGCCGAGATGACCCGTGAGGCTGCCTTTGGCGCGCTCGACGCGCGGGAACATCTGCGTCACGGCGCCCAGATCGACGGGCCGAAGCGCGACGTCGGCGTCGATGCGCGGCGCGTCCCGCAGCGACGAAATTCCGCCGCTGAGGTCGAACGTCGCTCGATGGCCGCTCGGCGTCGTGGCGACGAACGCGAGCGCGGGCGCGCGCACAGCGCCGCCTTCGAGCTCGACGGGGCGTGCGCCCGGAGCGAGCTTCAACGTATTGCCGTTGCGGCCGAGCGTGAGCGCGTCGAGCGCCAAGCGCACGTGCGACGCGAGCGGATCGCCGGTACGGACGTCCATCAAATCGAGCGTGCCGCTGAGGCGGCCCTCGGGAGCGGACTCGGACAGCGCGAGCGCGGGCACGAGCTCTGCGCCGGCGCCGAGATCGAGGTCCTTCAGCGTGACCTTGCCGCGCACGATCTTGTTGCGCTGGCGCGTGACGCGCAGGTCGGAGAGCGCCATCTGTCCCCCGAAGAGCGTGCCGCGCACGGTGAACACGCCGGACGCGGGGTCGGCCTCGTACTCCGCGCGATCGAACGGGACCTCGATGGGCGCACCGCAGTGCGTCTTGCCGATCGTCGGGCGCGACACGTGAATCGGCGTGAGCTCCACCGCGAGGCTCGACGCCGGCAACGTCGCGCGGCCGACCCGTACGGGCGAAACGTGCGCCGTCGCCACGGCTTCGAGATCGTCGATGCTGCCGCTGAGCTCGGCGACCGCGGAGGCTTCCCCTTCCGCCGCCTTGAGCAACGACGGGAGCGCGTCGATCTTCCCGATCGGTACCTCGCTCGCCACGAGGTGCCCTTCGAGCTTCCCGCCCGGACGCACGTCGAGCGAGCCCACGATCGAGCCGCGCCCCTTGTTCAACACGATGCTCGGCACGCCGAGCTCGAGCGCGCGATAGCCCGCATCGCGATCGTACCAGCGCATGCGGTAGTCCGCGTGGCCGCCGTCGTAGCGCTCGCCGAACAACGCGAGGCGCTTGAACGCGAGGCTCCCGTTCGTGACGAGCACGCCGGACTCGCACGGATCCTCCTTGCCGCCGAGCACGTAATGGACGCTCACGTCCGCCGCCGTCTGGCCCTCGAGGTCGGCCCAGCGCGGGTCGTCGTCGAAATGCCAGATCGCCAAGAAATCACGCAAATCGAAGGCCTGGCTCTTCATCCTCGCGTTGACGACGAGCGACGCACCGGCGTCGAAGTCGATGCGGGCGCTCGGCACGCTGAAGCTCGAATTGCCCTTCTGCGCCTCGATGTCGGCAAGCTCGAGGTAGAGCGGCCGAAAGCGCACCTTGCCGCTCTTCAGGTCGCCGATCGGGAAGCCGCCGAACATGAACGAAGCGATCTTCACGTTGCCGGTGAGCAGCGGGTCGCCCATCAAGCCCGCCATCTCGAGGTCGAGCTCGGCGGTTCCCGACATCGGGATGTCCACGAGCGGGCTCGCGTCGGCGAGGTCGATGCGCGACTCCTTCGCGATGTCGAGCTGGATGTGGTTGTCGAAGCCGATCGAGCAGAGCTTCACGAGCACGCTCGAGTTGCCGAAGTCGGTGCGCATGTCGAAAAACTCGAGCGCGCGCGGCAGCACACGGAAGTGGCCGCGCAAGGTGGCGTGCTTCACGCCGATCATGTGTTTTCGCGCCGGATCCTTCCACGAGCGATCGAAGACTTCGAAGTCGCGCGTGTCGCCGCTGAGCTCGCCCTCGATGTGGAGCGGCGCGAGCGTGCCGTGAATCTTGCGCCCGTGCGTCTCGTGGATGTCCCAGCTCACGATCGTGCGTGGCGTCACGTCGAGGTCGCGCATGAGCGAAGTGAACGGCACGCCCGACTCGTCCATCGCTTCGATCGTCATCGGCACGCCCGAGCGCAGCGGCTCGATGTGCACGTTCGCGAGCGTCAGGCGCCCGTCCGCAAAGCCCATCTCGTAGTGCGGGATGTCGATCTTGTCCTCGGCCATGCGCACCTCGACCGCGAGATCCTTCGCGAGCCGATAGCCGTCGAATCCGAGCTCTCGACCCGTGAGCTTGCCCTCGGCTTCCGGGAGCTTGAAGCTGCCGTCGTTGCGCACGTCGCCCGCGAACGCCGCAAACCCGTGCAGCGGCAGCGTCGGGAGGAAGCGATTCAACAAGAGCAGCGGCGCGCGCACCACGACGTGGCCGGTAAAAATCGGGGATTTGTCCTTGCGCAGCGTGGCATGCAGCTGCGACAGGCGCAGCGCGAGCTCGAGCGGGTCGGACTCGTTCACCGCGTCGCAACCATGACGGCGTCCGGGCCCCGGCGTGTCGTCCACACCGGCGAGGAGCGAGAGCCGCCGCACGTCGAACGACTCGGGCTGCACGTGCACACGGGCTTCGAGTCGGCAGAGGAGGTCGTCGTCGCTCACTTCGCGGCCGTTCGTCGGCGCCTTGAGGGTCGCGTCGATGCGCTTACGCTGGACGCGTGTCTCGTCGGCCGTCAGCGAAACCTCGAACGAGGGCCCGCTGTCGGCGAAGACGTCGAGGTCGACCGCTCCGGTATCGACCGCCGTGC
The DNA here is from genome assembly GCA_025936045.1 of Polyangiaceae bacterium. GTDB lineage: Bacteria > Myxococcota_A > Polyangia > Polyangiales > Polyangiaceae > PMG-095. The sequence continues at coordinate 34,637 of JAICUB010000048.1, forward strand.
CGTCGACGTTCAGGTGGAAGTGACCCTCGGTGATCGACAATGCCGCGAAGGGCGCGCGCTGCGCGCGTTTCGAGGACGGGCCCGACGACTTCCGCTCGGGCAAGCGGTACGCGACGTTCGTCACCTTGCCGTCCTTCACGACCAGGCGCACTTCGGGGCGCTTGATTTCAATCTCGCCGAGATCGAGCCGACCGCCGAAAAGGGCGAACACGCGCGGCGCCACCGTGACAGACTCGGCCACGAGCGCCGGCGAGCCGCCGTCCGTCGCTGGCACTCGCAGGTTCACGACCGCGAGCCGGAGCGGCAAGAGACGAAGCTCGACCTTGTAAGTCGCCGAAACACCGAGCTCCTGCCTGAGCACGCGTGCCGTTTCGCGCTCGGCCCAACGCGTGAGCGGCCCGCTCGACAAAGCCGCCGCGGCGAGGAACGGCAGCGCGCCGATCACGGCGAAGACGGCGCAGAGCGCCCGGGCGACCCAGCGGCCGGGCTCCCAGCGCCTGTCGACAGGCGCGCGGGCATCCATGTGAGGCTGAAAGAGTAGCCTCAGCGCCGGATGGAGGCGAAGAACGGGCGTCCCGGCCATGATAGAGGTTGAGGAGCTCCGTGAAGCTTTCGGAAGGCGACAACCACCTGATTTCGGCGCGGCACGGCCTCGCCATCTGCCAGGTGTGGACGCGGCCGGACCTGACGGCCGAGGACGGTGCGCGGAACGCTCGGCAAATGTCCGAGTACCTCACGACGAACGTGCTCGCCTCGAGCTCGCCATACCGGGGAGTGATTTTCGATCTGCGCCGGGGGCCGCCCGTATTCGGCCCGAAGACGCGCGAAAGCCTCGCACAATTCTTTGCCACGGCGGCGCGCCTGAATATGGGCGTCGCCGTCCTCGTCGGAGATTCGCCGATTCAGGTGCTCCAGTTCCGGAACCTGTGTCGAGACTCGGGCGGCCGCGCCGACGTCTTCGATAACGAGGCCGACGCGGTGCGTTGGTTCGGGCCGCTGTTGGACCCGTTCGCGCTGCAAGGCTCGAGCAAGCCCCCGCGCTGACGGTGCCCGTGATCGCCTCGAAGCTCCCAGCCGTCGGCACCACCATCTTCACCGTGATGTCGCGGCTCGCCGAAGAGCACGGCGCCGTGAACCTCGGCCAGGGCTTCCCCGACTTCGAGCCGCCCGAAGCCCTCAAGGCCGCGCTCGCTCGCCACGTCGCCGGCGGCAAAAACCAATACGCGCCCATGGCGGGCGTGCCCGCGCTCCGAGCCGGCGTGGCTGCCGAGCTCGAGCGCTTTTACGGCCGCAGGGTCGACCCGGAACGCGAGCTCACGATCACGAGCGGGGCGACCGAAGCCATTTTCGACGCGATCGCCGCCGTCGTGCGCCCGGGCGACGAAGTCATCGTGCTCGATCCGGCGTACGACTCGTACGAGCCGTCGGTCGTGCTTCAAGGCGCGCGTTGCGTCCATGTGCCGCTGCTGCCGCCGCGCTTCGCGGTCGACTGGCAGCGCGTCGCCGACGCCGTCACGCCGCGGACGCGCCTCGTCATCGTGAACTTCCCGCACAACCCGAGCGGCGCCGTGCTCGAGTCGCACGACCTCGACGCGCTCGCCGCGATTTTGCGCGGTACCGACGCGCTGCTCCTCTCCGACGAAGTCTACGAGCACATCGTCTTCGACGGCCGCGCGCATCAGAGCATCCTGCGCCACGACGAGCTCTACGCGCGGAGCTTCGTCGTGAGCTCGTTCGGCAAGTGCTACCACGCGACCGGCTGGAAAATAGGCTGGCTCACCGCGCCGCCCGCGCTCACGACCGAAGTCCGCAAGGTGCATCAATTCGTCACCTTCGCGACGAGCACCGCGGCGCAACACGCCTTGGCCGATGTCCTCCAGGAGCTTCCCGCGCACCTCGCCGAGCTCGGCGCCTTTTATCAGGAGAAGCGCGATCACTTCCGCGAGCTCCTCGCCGGCATCCCCTTCGAGCTCCTGCCCGTCTCCGGGGCCTACTTCCAGCTCGCCGACTACTCCGCGCTCTCGCGCGACGACGACCTCACCTTTGCGCGTCGCCTCACCGTCGAAACCGGGGTCGCCGCCATCCCGCTCTCGCCCTTTTACGCCGCGCCCCCCGACCAGCGCCTCATCCGCTTCTGCTTCTGCAAAAAGCCCGAGACCCTCGAGCTTGCCGCCGCCCGCCTGCGGCGCCTCACGCGCTCAACCTGGGCCGTCGGCGGGTGATCCGGCAAGCTCGGCGAGCACTGCGTCGCGGAATGCGATCGCGCGGCGGGGTAGGTAACGGCCCGAGGGGTACACGAGGTGCCATACGCCGCGAAACCCCGTGTAGTCGGGCAGCACGCGCACGAGCTCGCCGCGCGCGCAACCCAGGCCCGGCGCTGCCAAGAACATCGGCAAGAGACCGATGCCGGCGCCCTGCACGGTCGCTTGGTGGACGAACGCGAACTCGTCGGCGCCGATGGGGCCGCGCACCTCGACGTCTTCGTCGCCGTTCGGCCCCGTGAGCGTCCAGCGCGCGCGCCCGAGGGCGCCGCGAAACATCACGCAATCGTGCTCCGCGAGCTCGGCGACGCGAGTCGGCGCCGGGCGTCGCGCGAGGTAGCTCGGCGCGGCGTAGAGTCCGGAATGACGCGAGGCAAGACGGCGCGCGACGAGCGAGGAGTCGGTGAGCGCCGCCGCGCGCAGCGCGAAGTCGACGCCCTCCGCCACGAGGTCCACGATGCGCGGCGTGAGCACGAGGTCTACGTGCACGCCGGGATGCGCCTGCACGAAGCGCGTCACGAGTGGCGCGAGGATCCACACCGCGGCGTCGGTCGGCGCCGTCACGCGCACCGTGCCCCGGAGAGACGACTGGAGATCCGAGACGGCCGCTTCCGCGTCTTCGAGCCCCGCGAGGGCCCGGGACGCACGGTCGTAAAAGACGCGCCCCGCCTCCGTGAGCTGCACCTTGCGTGTCGAACGCTGAAGCAGGCGCACCCCGAGTTCTTCTTCGAGCAACGTGACGGAACGACTCACCGACGACTTCGGGACGCGTAGGTTCTTCGCGGCAGCGGTGAAGCTCCCGTCCTCGACGACGCGCGCGAACGTCAGGGTTCGGTTCAGGTCCATTGTTCGCTTTTTGGCAACAGTCTTTTCCAAATATCGCAGCTAGTTCGAGGTTCGGCAACGATCCATCTTCTCACTCACCGGACGCGAGCGACCTCGCGCCCCGCAAGGAGCACTGTCATGAACCTCGCAAGCCAATCGAACCCCGCCGCATCGCCTGCTCGTGCCCGCGCCGCGGCGACTACCTACGACCTCGACGCGGCGCACTCCCATGTGGGGTTCGCGGTGCGTCACATGATGGTCAGCAACGTGCGCGGTGAGTTCAAAAAGCTCACGGGCACCGTCAGCTACGACCCGTCGGCTCCCGAAAATACCGCTATCGACGTGAAGATCGACGTGGCGTCCGTGAGCACACACGAGGAAAAGCGCGACGAACACCTGCGCAGCGCGGACTTCTTCGATGCCGCGAAATTTCCCGAGATCACCTTCGTCTCCACCCAGACTCGCAAGAGCGGCGACGGCCTCGAGGTGAAAGGGAACCTCACGATTGCCGGCACCACTCGTGAAGTGACGCTGGCCGTCGAGGACGTCACGCCCGAGCACGCCGATCCCTGGGGCAAGCAGCGCATGGGGGCCTCGGCGCGCACCAAGATCCGTCGCTCGGATTTCGGCATGCGTTGGAACGCGGCGCTCGAAGCCGGCGGTGTCCTCGTGGGCGACGAAATCACGATCACGCTCGAAGTGGAGCTCGTCCGCCGCTAAAGGGGCCGATTCAGCCCGCGGGTTGTCGTAAAATCAGGGGCCGGTGCTAAAAGGCCGGCCCCCGATGTCCGGACCCTCCCCCGCCACCCGAACCGCCGATAAAGAGCGCGCGGCGCGCGCACTCGGTCGCGCGGTCGAATGCGCCGAACGCGGCGTGACCAGCGAAGGCGTGCTCCTCTGCGAGCCGGAGGATATCTCGGAGCTCGGGGCGGCGGCCGTTCGGCGCGAGCTCGATCGCGTGATGATGGGCGAGCACCCGGATCTCGGGCTCGACGCGCTGCTCGTCACGGGCGTGCTCGAAGCGCTCTTGCCGGAAGTGAAGGCGATGGTCGGCTTCGGTGACGGGGAGTGGCGCCACAAGGACGTGTGGAAGCACACGAAGCAAGTGGTGCTGCAGAGCGTGCCTCGCATCGAGGTGCGCTACGCCGCGTTGTTCCACGACATCGGCAAGGTGCGAACGCGCAGCATTTCGCCCGACGGCGAGGTGCATTTCTTCGGGCACGCCGAGGTCGGCGCGCGCATGTTCGACAAGCTCGAGCGGCGCGAGCGCCTGTTCGCCGCCGACGAGGCGCTGCGCGGCACGGTCCGCTTTCTCGTGCTGCACCATTTGCGCGCGAGCCAATACGACGGCAAATGGACGCCGAGCGCGGTCCGGCGCTTCACGCGCGAAATGGGCGCGCGCCTCGAGGATCTTTTGTGCCTTTCGCGGGCGGACATCACGACCAAACGCCCGGAGAAGAAGCGGCGCGGCATCGCGCTCATCGACGAGCTCGGCGAGAAGATCACGCAGCTTGCCGCGGAGGACGCGGTTCAGCCGCCGCTGCCGACCGGCGTCGGGAACGAGATCATGCTCGCGTTTTCGCTGCCTCCTTCGCGGCTCATCGGCGACATCAAGCGCGCGCTCGAAGCCGCGATCGACAGCGGAGAGGTCGAGCCGCACCTCGAGCCGGGCGAGTACGTCGAGTTCGTACGCGCGAACCGCGCGCGCTTCGGGTTGCCGGAGTAACGGGCAGCCGGCGCCGCTCGAGACGTCACGGGTACGGCCGCATCAGGTCGAAGCCGGCTTCGGCGCGCACGCGAGGTCTTGCGAGCGTAGCGGCCGTGCGGCGTTACTGTTTCATCAGGCTGTTCTGCTCGTACTCTACGCGGTTGTCGTTGCAGAACGTGCAGCCGGAGCCGTAGAAGAACTTGCGGTTCGCCGTGTCGTTCATGAGGTGAACGCGGAACCAAGCGGCCGCCGCCGAAAGCGAGACGCCGCCAGCGCCCTGGTATACCCAGCTACCGTGATCGGAGTTCTTCTCTTCGAGGAAGAACGCGGGCTCGGTGGTCACGGTGTGAAACGTGTCCTGCACGCCCGAGCAAGCGACGGTCGTATCTTGGCCGCCGCAGAAGAACAGCATGGGCGTGTGAACGCCCGTGAGCGGGCGTGTCCCGCAAATCGGCATGAGCGCTTTGTAGCGCGGCTCGGACGCGGACATGCACGTCGACATGGCACCGTAAGAATGGCCGAGCTGCCCGATATTCGCGGTGTCGAGGTGGTGGTAGTAGATGCTCGTAGAATCCTCGGCTTGCTGGAGGATCCAGTCGAGGCCCGCGATCGTGGGCAGAGGGTCGCCCTCGGCCGTGGCCGTGCTGAGCGACGCGACCACGACGAAGCCGTGTGAGGCGAGATGTTGCAGCATGGGCAAGTACTGCCCGCACCATTGGTTCGAGGACTGGTTCACGACGCAGTCCGGGGGATTCTGTTCCGGATTGTCCCGATAGCCGTTGGCCCAAATCAGAATCGGATGGCAGTACCCGCTGTCGGCGAGGTTACTCGGATGGTAAACGTTGAACCGCTGCTGCTCGTCCCCGTAGATCGGATCAGGCACGACACCCGCGAGCGGCCCCACGTTCTTTTCCGCCTTCACCTGGAACGGGCCCGCCTTCGTCGGATCGGCCGTGGGCCATGCCTTACCGACGCAGCTGCTCATGACGACTCCCCCACCAGCTCCGCCCATTGGGCTCCCGGCCTGGCCACCGGCGTTGGGCTGACCGCCCGCTGCCGCCCCTCCGCCCCCGGCGAGTCCGCCCGCACCCGCGCCTTCGACCCTCCCTCCGCTGCCCGCCGCGGCACCGCCGTTCCCCGCGGCGGCGCCGTTCCCCGCGGCGGCGCCCGCGGTGCCGCCACTTGAGCTCGTCCCCGCGGACGTAGCGCCCGACGATGCGCCCGCTGTGGTGCTGCTGCCGCCGGCCCCTGCGCCCCCGGACGCGCCGCCGGTCGTGGAGCCTCCCGCGTCCGCGCTGCCAGCCGTGGCGCCCGTGCCTGAGAGGCCGCCCGAGGGAGCGCCCGTCGCGCCGGCGCCGTGACCGCCCGTGCCGGGCTGTGTTCCTCCGGCGCCGGACGACCCGCCGCCGCTCGAGGGACTTTGTCCGCAAGCAACCGTCGCGGTCAAAAGACCGACGAACACTACTGAGCGCCTCATTGTAAATGCGTATGCCCGCGCCGGCGCGATCGGATCAGCCCACTGGCTTCGTCGCGCACTCCCGTGCTTCAACCACCTTTATCCGGCTTCGCTGCGCGAGCGTGCGCAGTGGCATCACCCAGCCCCATCCATCATTGTTCGACGGATTTCTTCTTCGTGCCGGCCTTCCTGTACGGCACTCAGTATTAGTGCTCGAGCGCCGCGATTTCAGGCAGCGGCGTGTGGCGCCAAACAACAGAGATGCCATCAGCGTCGGCGTCCCCTCGAAATGACCCAGCATCGCCGTGACCTCCGACTGCGTCATCACGGCCGGCAGACGCACTGTGACGGCCCGTCGACCCACTCCGTCATGCCCGGCGTTTGGTACCGGCACCTGTCGAAGCTGAACATCGCGAACTCGTGCCCGTATCGCGCAGCAAAACTCTTCCGCGGACATGTCGAGGCGGAAGAGCGAGAGTTCGAAAATGCCGGCCTGCGCTAAAAGCGGAGTCCGCGCGATTTGGGAGGCTTGGTGACTCTGTTTCTTTATGCCAACGTGCTTTTCTTCTTCGCAAGCTCCGTCACGAGCGCGCGTCGCGCGCAGCTGAAGCTCCTCGAGCGTCACGCTCGGTACGGCGTGTGACAGCAGCGCCTTCGCCTCCTCGACGAGCCGCACGTATTCCTCGCTCGCCGTGAACTGAACCTTGAAGCGCTGCTGCTCGACGTGCCCGCCGCCCGGCTCGACCCGCGCCGGCGCGGCATCCGGGAGCGGCGCCGTCACCGCCCCCTCGCGCTCGTCGGGCGAGCCTACGGCGCGGTCGAGCAAGCCCGCGGCGACGTCAGGCGAGTGCTCCTCCCAGTCGTTCGCGCTCGCCACCCAATCACCCGGTCTGTCGCCCGCCGCGAGCTCTCGAATCGGGCACCTCGAAGCAACGAACGCTTCCCAGCTGGGCTCCGGTGGCACCACCCGCGCTGGCGCGGCTCCGAGCGGCTCGATGTGCGCGGGAACGGCGGGCAACGGATCGAGGACGCGCGCGAGCGCCGCCAGCTCGCGCTTGGTCCGATGCTTGGCGCGGGCGAGGACGCCGGCGACGTTGCCGTACAGAAGTACGTGAGCAGCGGAGCGCAGCCAAAACGAAGCCCAAACGCGAAATCGGCGGGCGTGGTCACAGGTTAAGATTACCGGGGATGCCCCCGACCGGAGTAACGGCGGCCGGCGCTCGCTCAGGGCGTCACGGGTGCGCTCGGGGGCGAGCCGTACACGAGCGCGTGGCGGACTGGCGCGAGCGGCGCGGTGTCGTCCAGGTTGACGTTGCCGCTCGCGTCGAAGGAGACGCCGAGCTCGCGAAAGAGCGCGGGCAGGTCGAGCGGCGCGCCCGCGTTCGCGTGTGCGGCGGCGAGCGGAACCAAGACGGGCGCGCCGAGCGCGGCGTCCGCGACCTCGAGCGCGCGCGCGAGCGGCCACACCTGCGAGGCGTCCCCGCCGTGGCCGAGCACGTTGCGCAGACCGTTCTCGAGCCCGAGCCTGCCGCCCGACACGCGCCGTGCCTCGACGTCCGCGAGCAGGCAGAAGAGCCCGCCGCCCCAGTACGTGTCCGAAAACTCCGCGGGATGCTCGAGCCCGCGGCGCGTCATCGCGGCGAGGCCGCGCGGCATGTTCCGCAAGAACTCGCGCCACAGATCCGCTTCGCGATACCAGCCGAGGCGAGCGCGAATGAGCGGCTCGTAGTACGTCGCGAGCCCTTCGTCGTACCACTTGCCTTCGTCGACGAACGAGGGAGTTCCGGCGTGGAAGAGCTCGTGCACGAGGATCCAGTCGTCGTGAAGCTCGGGCGGCGCCGCGTGCTCGCCGAGGATCACGACGACGCCGGGGCCGCTCGCGGGCAGCATTTTTCCGAACAAAACGCCGTGAAGCCCCGGGATCGGCGCGAGCACGACCAGCGTGCGTGGCGAAGGCGGGCGTTCGAAGAAGTCGCTCACGCCGCGTTCGGCGTCGGCGACCCAGCGCGCGAGCTCGTCCGGCGGGAGCGCGCGCGCGCCGTCGAGGATCGCGAGACGCACGCTCGCGCCCGCGACGTCGAGGTCGCGCGTCGTGACGGGGCCGAACGTCGTGTAGGTCGCGACGCGGAGCTCCTGCGACACCAAGACGAACGCGTCGCCTTCGCGGCGTAGGCCCGATTCGATCCCGCCGCTCGCGAAGCGGACGTGGATCGGCACGTCGTCGCGCTCCGGATCGGGTCGCAGGAGAAAGCTCGACGCGGGGGCGAGCAGCGAGCGACCGAAGCGACGCGCGTAATCGATCTCGTTTTCACGCCGTGCGACGCCGTCGAGATCCACGCTGTACGTGAGCTCCGCGACGCCGGGCGCGACGCGCGCGGCAGCGAAAACGCCCGACGGCCCGGCCGCGCCGTCGCTCTTTACGAACGGCGCGATTTTCGGCTCGGTCGGCGTGAATCCCGCCACGCTGCCGCCCGTGCAACGGGCCTGCACGCTCACGACGAACGGCGCTTCGCGCGGCGCGGACACGGTGTAGTCGCACGTCTCGGCGGGCGGCGCCGATTTCGCGTCCGCGGCCCGGCGCGCTGCGGCCCGACCCGGCGCGACGGCGCCGCGCGGCGCGTGGGACGGTGTTGCGCAGCTCGTGCAAAACCCCCAAAACCAAAAAAGCACGAACGACGACGAGCGGCGGCGCTCCAGCATGCGCGCGTGCTCAGGGCGCGGGCGGCGGCGCCGGACGGAACCCGCCGGCGAGCGCGCGCGACGCGTACGGCAAGACGAGCCCGGGCAAGCCCTGGCGTGGCGCGAGGTGCCCCGCGAGCCCGAAGAGCATGATGAGCGTGCGCTCGACGTAGAAGTAGCCGTCGGGGTACTCGACGCTCTTCATCACGGCGCGGAGCCGGCCGCGTACCTGCCGAAAGCCCGTGAGCTTCTCCATCGCTTCGCGATCGAGCCGCGAAAAATCGGCGATTTTCGTGCCGGAAAGCACCTTCAGGTACTCGTGGCCGACCGCCTTCAAGAGCTCGCGGTCGCCCGTCGCCGACACGAAGCCCATGCGCTCGACGCCGGACAAGACGAGCTCGTCGCTGCGCGTGAGCACGCCTTTCACGACCATCGTCATGCCCTCGGCGAGCGACGGCGTCACCTCCTCCACGGCGCCGAAATCCAAGATCACGAGCGTCGGACCCTGCCGTACGAGAAAGTTCCCCGGGTGCGGGTCGGCGTGGAAGACCCGCTGTCGAAGCAGCATCTCGAAGTAGCATTCGACGAGCAGCTTGCCGATCGTTTCGGGCTCGATGCCCGCGGCGCGCTGGCCCTCGACGTCGTTGATCTTCATGCCCTCTTCGAACGACATCGAGAGCACGCCGCCTTGCGTGAGCTCGGGGAACACCGTCGGGATGACGACGTCCTTCCGTCCCGCGAAGATGCCGCGCAGGCGCTCCATGTTTTGCCGCTCGTGCGCGTAATCCGTCTCGCGCGCGAGCATGGCCTCGAGCTGATCGAGAATGCGCTCGACGCGCGCGATCGGTACGAGCAGCCGAATCACGGGCAAGACCGAGCGCATGACGCGGAGATCGGACGCGATGAGGCGCTCGATGTTGGGATAGAGCACCTTGACCGCGATGGGGCGGCCGTCACGCGCCGTCGCGCGGTGAACCTGAGCGAGCGACGCCGCCGCGATGGGCTCACGCTCGAAGCTGCCGAAGCGCGCGAGCGGATCGCTCCCGAACGCCTCGCACAGCCGCCCTTCGATCTCCGCGAAAGGGCGCGGCGGGACCTTGTCTTGAAGGTCTTCGAGCGCTTCCGAGAAGGCGGCCGGCAAGAACGTGCCGGTGACGCCGAGCACCTGCCCCATCTTGATGAACACGCCGCGCAACGTCGAAAAGCCGCGCGTGAGGCGGCGCGCGTTCTTTTTGTGGGCGGTCTCGAAGAGCCGCTCGCTCCGTTGCTTGCCGACGACGAGCGACAGCGCGAAGGTGAGCCCGTACGACGCGAAGATCGTCCAAAAGAGGATGAGCGCGCGCAGCGAACGAACCACGCCCTAGCCTACACCGAGCGCCCGCGGGCGACTGCGCCCGGGCGAGCAAAGCCCGCGGCAGAAGGGCTCAGAACGCGAGGTAGGGCAGATTTGCCGCGGTCTTTTGCGTGGCGGCGGCGCCGTCCAGAAGCTGCGCAATCGGGTCCCACTCGCCGTTGACGAGCGCGTCGCGAGCGCCCGGCTTCATGCTGGCTTTCACGCTGAGGGAGCCCGCGGAAACGCTGCCGGCGACGAGATCGACCGTGACGGCCGTGTCCGGCTTCGCCGTGACGAGGCGCGCGAGCGCCTCCACGTCCTCGTGCGCCACGCAGACGCAGGGTATGCCGAGCGTCGTCGCGTTCCCGAAGAAAATCTCCGCGAAGCTTTCCCCGACGATGGCCTTGATGCCGAATTTTGCGAGTGCTTGCGGCGCGTGCTCGCGCGACGACCCACAGCCGAAGTTCTCGTTCGCCAGCAAAATGCTCGCACCGGCGTGCCGCGGATCATCGAGCGGATGCCCCTTCTTCGCGCCGTTCTCGTCGAAACGAACGTCGTAGAACAAGTATTGACCGAGCCCGTCGAACGTCACGCACTTCATGAAGCGCGCGGGGATGATGCGATCCGTGTCGATGTCGGTCCCGGGGACGTAGACGGATGTGCCTGTGACTCGAGTGATTTTGGCGAGGGTCATGGTTTTCTCACGCTTTGAACACGGTGCGAGCGTCCGCGATGCGACCGCTGACGGCGGCGGCGGCGACCATCACGGGGCTCATCAAAATGGTGCGCCCCGTCGGGCTTCCTTGGCGACCCTTGAAGTTGCGGTTCGAAGAGGAAGCGCAGAGCTCGCGGCCGATGAGGCGATCCGGATTCATGGCGAGGCACATGGAGCAGCCGGGCTGACGCCATTCCCAGCCGGCTTCGGTGAAAATCTTGTCGAGACCTTCGGCTTCGGCGGCGCGCGCCACGTCCATGGAGCCCGGGACGGCGAGCGCACGGACGCCGGGGGCGACTTTCTTGCCGCGGATGTGGCGCGCGACCTCGCGGAAGTCCGAGAGGCGGCCGTTCGTGCAGCTGCCGATGAAGGCGACGTTGACGGGCACGCCCTGGATCGGTTTTCCGGCTTCGAGCTGCATGTAGTCGAGCGCTTCTTTGATCGAGGTTTGCTCGGCCTGCGTCTTGCCGTCTTCGGCGCGCGGCACGCTCTCTTCGATGCTGATGGCTTGGCCCGGATTGATGCCCCAGGTGACGGTGGGTGCGATGTCCTGCGCGTCGAAGCGCACGACGTCGTCGTACGTCGCATCGGCGTCGGACGCGACGGAGCGCCAGTATTCGAGCGCGCGCTCCCAGGCCGCGCCCTTCGGTGCGAGCTCGCGACCCTTCAGGTACTCGAACGTGGTCTCGTCCGGGTTCACGTAGCCGACGCGCGCGCCGCCTTCGATCGACATGTTGCAGAGCGTCATGCGCTCTTCCATGCCGAGGGCGCTCACGGCGTCGCCCGCGTACTCGTAGGCGTAGCCGGTGCCGCCGTTCACGCCGAGCGTGCGGATCACGTGCAAAATAACGTCTTTCGCGTACACGCCGGGACGCAGTCGGCCGCTTACCTCGATTTTGCGCACCTTGAGCGGCGCGAGCGAGAGCGTCTGCGTGGCGAGCACGTCACGCACCTGCGTGGTGCCGATGCCGAACGCGATCGCTCCGAAGGCACCGTGAGTCGAGGTGTGCGAGTCACCGCAGGCGATCGTCATGCCCGGCTGCGTGAGGCCGAGCTCGGGGCCGATCACGTGCACGATGCCCTGGTGTCCGGAAGAGACGTCGAAGAACCGAATGCCGTTTTCGGCGCACGCTTGCTCGAGCGCGACGATCATGCCCTCGGCCAAGCTGTCCTTGAACGGGCGCAGGCGCGTGTCGGTCGGGACGATGTGGTCGACGGTCGCGAAGTTGCGGTCGGGGCGCGCGACCTTCAGACCGAGGTCACGGAGCATGCCGAACGCCTGCGGGCTCGTCACCTCGTGGAGCAGGTGAAGGCCGATGAAAATCTGCGATTGCCCGCCGGGCAGCGCGCGAACGGTGTGCGCTTCCCAGA
>JAICUB010000008.1 GCA_025936045.1 Polyangiaceae bacterium
AGGGCCGTCACCGCCGACGCGAGACACGCGCCGCCGACGACCGCCGCGATCGCGGCGCCGAGCGGGACCCAGCGCTTCGGGCGGCGGCGCCCGGCGAGGACGAGGGTCGACTCGTTGAACTGCGCGTCGAGCGGCATTTGAACCGGCGGCTCGAGCGGCATCCGAATGATGGAGGCGCCGTCGTCCTCCTTCTCCTGGACGATGATCGCCGGCAGAAATTCGATGGCCGGGCGCGGAGGCGACGCGAGCGGAGGCTTGGAAGACGGCAGCGGCGGAGCTGCCGGGACCGCGTCGTGCGGGAGCTTTTGTTCGGCCCCTACGGGCGCGACGCTCGTCGCGCCGACGGGCGCAGCAAGGTTTGGGGAGCTCGGCTTGGGCGTCGATGTCGCGGAAATCGGCTTCGGGGGCGACGCGACGGGCAGCGGCGTTTTCGACGCGGGCAACCGGAGATTGGCCGTGCTCGGCACCGACGTCGCTTTCGCGACGGCGTAGCTTGCGCCGGGCACCGGGGCCGGCTTCGGGGAGCCAGCCGGTCGTGAACCGGGCGTTACCATCGACGACAACGCCGCGCCGAGCGGCGATGCGCTCACCGGCGCCGGGAACGCGCCTTGCGGTCGCGGCGGCAGCGGCGGCACGGGGGGCGGCGCCGGCTCCACTTCGCTTGCCGAGATTGGCACCAAGTCCTCGGGGGCGATGCCGGGCAACGTCGCGCGAATGCTCGGCGGGGTCGCACCGAACGCGGGCGTCGGCTCGTCCACCGACTCCGGCATCGGCTCGATCGAAGCGTCCGTCGGGAATTCGATCATCGCGAGCGGCCGCTCGTAAATCGCGAGCGTCCCCGGATCCGTAGGCGGCTCACTGCCGCTGCTCGAGTAGGCCTTGGTCGCGGCGAGGGGCGTCTCGTCTTCGCCGATCAGGCGCGCGCCGCTCGCGGGCGGCTCCGAATCGGCGCGCAGCCTGCGCATGAGCTTCGACACTTCGCCGATCGGCGCCCACTCCGGCATGCCTTCGCTCCAGACGAGGCTCCGCGTCGTGAGCTTGCCGGACTTGTACGTCTGCAAGAGCTCTGCGAGCGGCATCTCCACGACCTTGCGGCCGCGGGTATTCACTTGCCAAAGCGGCGCCAAGGCCCCCGCCGGCTCCGCCTGCACGGTGGCGCCCCAGCCGACGTCAACGGAGTCCGCTTCGTTCATGTGAAACGGCCGCACCGTAGCACGCTACCGGCCCGTCAGTCGATGCGTTTGGTTGCGCGCTCGCGTTCAGGACGCGCTCACACCCCGAAGCGCGGATTCACGGAGAGCGAATTCTCGGCTGCGACGCCGCACATTTGTGCAGCGGCCGACGCAAATCGTCTCGTGATCAGCCGTCGGTAATGGTGCGGACGCGGAGCTCGGCGAGCTGATGCGGACTCACCGGGCTCGGCGCGTCGCTCATCATGTCGGTTCCCTTTTGCGTCTTCGGGAACGCGATCACGTCGCGGATACTCTCCGTACCCGCGAGCAACATCGCCACGCGATCCATCCCGAGCGCAATGCCACCGTGCGGCGGCGCCCCGTAACGGAGGGCCGAGAGCAAGAAGCCGAACTTTTCTTGGGCCTCGGCGTCTCCGATGCCGAGGGCCGCGAAAACGCGGCGCTGCACCTCGGGATCGTGAAGACGGATCGAGCCGCCGGCGATCTCGAAGCCGTTCAGCACCAGATCGTAGCGGTAGCAGAGCACCTTGCCCGGGTCCTTCTCGATCAGGTCGACGTGCTCGTCGTGCGGGCGCGTGAACGCGTGGTGCGCGGCTGCCCAGCGCTTCGACTCGTCGTCGTACTCGAAGAGCGGCGGGTTCACGACCCACAAGAACTTCCATTCGTTGCCGTGGCCGACCTCGGGGATGAGCCCGAGCTTCTTCGCGACCGCGACGCGCAGATTCGCCATCACGGTGTGAACCAGCGAGGCCTTGCCGAACTGGAACAAGAGGAGGTCGCCGTCCTTCGCGCCGGTCGCGGCGTTGATCGCCTTGCACAGCTCCGGCGTCACGCTCTTCGCGAGCGGCGACTGCGTCCAGCCGCCGTCGGGTCCGACCTTCGCGCGCGCGAGCCCGCCCGCGCCCATGCTCTTCGCGAGCTGCTCGAGCTTGTCGCCGTCCGCGCGCGAGAACTGCGCGCTGCCGGGCACCACCATCGCTTTGACGATCTCCGCGGGCAAATCGCGCCGGTAAGCGCCGCTCGCGAATTTTTCCGCGATCGTGCTGAAAAACGGGATACCGCCGCCCTGGTGCTCGATCACGAGCTCCGTGAGATCGACGTGCCGGAGCTCGAAGCGCACGTCCGGCTTGTCGTTGCCGTAGTCGCGCATCGACTTCTCGAAGTCGAGGTGCGGGAAGTGTCCGTCCGGATAGAGCTCCTTCAGGTCGATGCCGAGCGCCGCTTTCCAAATCGCGAAGACGAGCCCCTCGACGAGCGAAAACAGGTCGTCCTGGTTCACGAAGCTGAGCTCGATATCGACCTGCGTGAACTCGGGCTGGCGATCGAGCCGCAAGTCCTCGTCGCGGAAGCAGCGCACGATCTGGAAGTAGCGTTCGTAACCCGCGACCATGAAGAGCTGCTTGAAGAGCTGCGGGCTCTCCGCGAGCGCATAGACTTTGCCCGGGTGTAGCCGCGCGGGCACGAGGAAGTTCCGCGCGCCGCCCGGCGTGTATTTCACGAGGAAGGGCGTCTCGAGCTCGAGGCAGCCCTGGTCCGACAGGTAGCTCCGCGCCGCGTGATTGGCGCGGTGGCGCATGCGCAGCGCGCGCTGCAACGGCCCGCGCCGCAAGTCGAGATAACGGTGCTCGAGCCGCACCTCTTCGCGCGTGTCGATCTTGTCTTCAATCGCGAACGGCGGCGTCTCCGCCTTGTTGAAGATGGTCGCTTCGAGCACTTCGACTTCGATCTCGCCCGTAGCGAGCGCGGGGTTCGCGGCGCTCACCATCTTCCCTTCCTTCTTGCTGAACTGCTCACCGCGCGAGCGCACGCGGCCGCGGATGCCGACGACCCACTCGCTGCGGAACTGCGAGGCGAGCTCGTGTGCCGCGCGCGAAGCGTCGGGATCGAAGACCACCTGCGTCACGCCCTCGCGATCGCGGAGGTCGATGAAAATCAGCGAGCCGTGGTCGCGCCGATTCGCGACCCAGCCGAACAACACGACCTCACTGCCGATGTGGGAAGGTCGGAGGGCTCCGCAGTCATGGGTGCGCTTGAGTTCGTCGATGAACCGGGCCATTCGTTTTCTTTTTTTGGTGGGAAGTGGCGGCTGAGGTCGCCCGCCGCCGCCGGCACGCCGGACGTCCGCGCGTCCTAATCCCGATAGGGGGCGAGGGGCCAGCGTTTTAGCATCGATCCTCGTGCTCCCGACGACCGCGGCGTTGTGTGCCGAAAACTGGGCCCGGAGACCCGGCGCGGCCTACCGCTTCCAGGGTGAAGGAGCCCGTGAGCGAGTCCCCGCGCGCGTTCGAGCGGGCGTGCGCTTGGCTGTCGATCGCGATCCCGCTCGTCGTGACGATTGCGCGAAGCGAGACGAGCGGCGACTTCCGCGGCGACCTGCCGCTCGTGACCGGACTCGGCTTCTTGCCGCTCGGCATGGAGGGCTGGCCGAGCCTGGTCTTGCACCAGGCGTCGAGCTTCATCCCGCTCGGCGGTCGCGCCGAACGCGCGGCGTGGGTCGGCGCGTTCGCGGCGGCGGTCGCGTCGCGCGTGCTCTTCGGTCTCGCGCGGCGAGCGCTCGCGGCGAGCGAGCGCTCGGCGCTCGGAGCCGCGCTCGCGCTCGCGGCGGCGCTGACGGCCGTGCTTTCCCCCACGTTCCAAGTCGAGGCCACCTCCGTCGGCGGCACCGCGGTCGGGGCCGCGGTGGCGCTCCTCGCGTTCGCGGCAGTCGAGCGCTTACCGCGCGGCGACGCACGCTCGAGCGCCGTCGTCGGCGCGCTCGCCTCGCTCACCCTCGCGGAGTCGCACACGGCGGCGCTCGCGTTCGGCTCAGCCTGCGCCGTCCGCGCGTGCGTGCGGCGCACGCTGCCCGAAACGCGCGAGATTTACGCCTTTTGTACCGGACTCGTCGTGCCACAAGCGTTCTTCGCGCTCGCCCTCGTGCTGCGCTCGGTCGCGCCGCACGCCTGGCTCGATCTCGGGCTCGGGCTCGGCCAATCGAGTCTCGCCGCGCGTGACGTGTCGAGCGAGCGTGTCACCGCGTACGCGGCGTGGCTCACCGACATCGGAGTGCTGCCCTTCGGGCTCGCGGCGCTCGGCGCCGTCTTCGGGCTCGGTCGTGCGAAGACACGCGCGCTCGTCTCGCCGCTCGTCGCGTTCGTGCTCGTCGATCTCGCGTTGCCCGCGAGTCACGTCGCGTTGCTCTTGCCCGATCCGTTCGGTCCGACGCGTCTGCTCGCGCTCGGCGCGCTCGGGATCCTCGCCGGGCTCGGCGTCCAGGCCACGGCGCTCGGGCTCACGCGCGCGCGCTTGCCGTTCGCGCAGCCGACGGCGGTCCTGCTCGTCGTCTTCGACTTCACGCTCGTGTTCGTCGGCTCGGAGGCTTCGGCTGCGGCGACCGAGCGTCGCGCGTCGGTCGCGAGTGAAGTCTGGACTGACGAAGGCCTGCGCAGCGTCGCGCCGAACGGTATTTTGCTCGCGCGCTCGGAGGCGCTCGCCTGGCGGCGCTGGTCCGCGCAGCTGCTGCGCGGAGAGCGCCCGGACGCGCTCGTCGTGCCGGCGACGTTGCTCGAGCGCGGCGCGCTCCGCCGCCGCCTACTCGGCGCGGAACCGGCGCTCGCGCCGCTGCTTCGCGACATGGCGCTCGGCGGAAAGCCGAGCGAATACGCCCTCGCGACGCTCGCCGACGCGCGGCCGCTCTTCGTCGAGCTCGACCCGAGCTGGGACGAGCGGCTGAACGAGCACCTGGTCCCGGAGTCGTTCTGGCTGCGCTTCCGGGCCAACCCCGTGGGTCGCTCCGATCGTACCGCGGCGCTCGTGCACACCGGCCGTCGTTTCGAACGCGTGCTCGACGTGTGTGCCCCGAGCGACGCCGCGGGCGGCAGCCGCGCGACGCGCGAAGTCGTGGTGACGGACTTGCGCCAACGCGCGCTCTTCCTGCTCGCGCGCCGCGATCGCGAGACGGCGCTCGACACGGCGTCGTCGCTCGAGCGCCTTTCGCCGCGCGACGAGGTCGCCGCCAAGGTGCGTCGAAGCCTGGACGGCGCCGTCCGTCGCGGTCTCACGGCGTCGCGCTGACGCGAATGCGCCGTCCGAGCGGTGGAACGGCGCGGCCCGGCGCCGTCCGCGCTGCGACCCACTGGTCGCCGCCAAAAACCAGAATACTCTCTCTCGCGCATGCCTCGGCTCGAACGGCGCGATTTTTTGCGAGCAATCGTCGTGGTCGCGGGAGCTCCGCTCGCCGCGGGGTGCGGCTCGAAAACCGGGCGGACGGAAGCGTCGCCAAGCTACTTCCCGCAGTCGGTCGCGTCGGGCGACCCGCGTCCGACGAGCGTCGTCCTGTGGACCCGAGTGTTCGACGAGCTCCGGGCGGACGCTGACTCGACGCTCGAGCTCGTGGTCGCACTCGACGAGGCGCTCGACAATCCGGTCGCGCTCGGCGGCGCCGGCGCCTACCCGATCGTCGCGCAGGCGGCCGCCGACGGTTGCGTGAAGGTGCGCGTCGACGGGCTCATGCCGTCGACGACGTACTACTACCAATTCACGTACGTGAACGGCGCGGTCCGGAATGCGTCGCGTGTCGGGCGCACGCGCACGGCGCCGGACCTCGACGACGACCGCGACGTGACGTTCGCCGTCGTTTCTTGCCAGGATTTCGGGGGGAAATACTTTCACGCGTACCGTCAGCTCGCGGAGCAGCCGCTCGATTTCTTGCTCCACCTCGGCGACTACATTTACGAGACGACGGACGATCCCTCGTTCCAGAGCGCGACGCCCGCGCGGACCGTGACCTTCAGCGCGCCGGACGAAACGCTGAGTATCGACGGCGGTACGGTGCTCGCGGCGCGTTCGCTCGGGAACTATCGCGACCTCTACCGAACGTACAAGAGCGATCCGGATCTACAGCGCGTGCACGAGCTCTTCCCGCTGATCGCGATCCCGGACGACCACGAGTTTGCGAACGACTGTTACGGCGCGACGGCGACCTACACGGACGATCGCGAAGACGAGCAGGACTTCGAACGGCGCCGCGCGGCCGACAAGGCGTGGTTCGAATACACGCCCGTCGACTACGGCGCGCCACCCGCGAGCGCGCTCGACGAGATGACGAGTTTCCCCGCTGATTTGACGCTGTATCGCAGCTTCGTCTTCGGGCAGCGGCTCGAGCTCGTGGTGACGGATTTACGCCGCTATCGTCCCGATCACGTCGTGCCGGAAGACGCGCTGCCGGGCGCGGTCTTCTTGACGCAAGCGGAAGCGGAAGCGCTACTCGGCGCCGTGCCCGACGACGCGGTGGCGTACCTCGACAGCGCGGATGCGTCGCTCGACGACGTGCGGGCGGCGCTGGTCGACGCGGCGACGGCGCAAGGTTTCGAGGCGGACGCGCTCACGGGGCTGCTCTCCGTGCCGTGGATCAATCAAGTGCTCGTCGCGAACGGCGGGGTCGCGCCGCTCGACGCGACGGACGCGAGTTACGAGCGCGGCTACGCGTACCACCAGCTGCTGAAATCCGCGCAATTTACCGAACAAGGCTCGCGCTACCTGCTCGCCGAGCGGCCGTTTCGTGCGCTCGCACGGAAGCGCTTCGCGGAAACGGACGGCGCGAGCGAGCGGCTTCTCGGCGACGCGCAGCGCGCGTGGTTCACGAGCACGCTCACGTCTTCGACGCGGCGCTGGAAGGTGTGGGCGAACGAGTACACGCTCATGCGCCGCGCGCTCGATCTCACGCCGATCGACTTCGCGCCCACGCAGTATCGGCAGCGCTTGCTGCTCAGCGCCGAGGATTGGGACGGTGCACCGAACGAGCGCAACGCGCTTCTCACGGAGCTCAAAGGCGTCGACAACGTCATCGTGCTCACGGGTGATTTGCACGCATTTTTGGCTGGCACACCGTACGCGGACGAAGATCCGGACACGCGCGTGATCGAGCTCGTCGCGGGCAGCGTCAGCTCGACGACGCTGCTCACGGGCGTCAAGGCGGTGCTCGCCGAGGACCCGACCTTGCCGCCGGAGGCAGCGATCATCGCACAGCTCCTCGACCAGCTCTTGCAGGATCCCGACACTCGGCCGAATCCGCACCTCGGTTGGCTCGAGCTCGAGAAGAACGGCTACGCCGTCGTCACCGCGGGCGCCGCTGCGTTCGCGCTCACCGCGTACGCGATCGACGACAAGCTCGTCGCGCTGCCGGCAGCCGGACTCTCGCAGCCCCTCGACGCGCTGGTCCAAGCCGTGCAATTTCGCGTAGCCGACGGCTCGCGCGAGCTCGAGCAGCTGCAGAACGGCGCCTGGAAACGCTGGGATCGCGCGAGCTCGAGCTGGAGCTGACGGCATGGGCGAGCGCCTGCCGCACGGGGAGCCTCGGCTCGAGCTCGTCGAGCTCTCGAAGACGTTCGCGGAGACGCGCGCGCTCGACCGCGTGTCGTTCGACGTACGACCTGGCGAGGTGCACGTGGTTGCGGGCGAGAACGGCGCCGGCAAGAGCACGCTGATTCGCGTGATCGCCGGTGCCGTCACGGACTACACGGGCGAGCTGCGATTGGACGGACGAGCCGTGCGCTTCGCGAACCCGGCGGCGGCGTCCGCGCACGGCGTCGCGACGATTCACCAAGAGCTTTCGCTCGTGCCGGCGCTCTCGATCGCCGACAATTTCGAGCTCACGCGGGCCGCGTCGCCCTTCGCGCCGCGCGATCGGCGTCGTGCGAGCGCAGCAGCCGCCGCAGCACTCGCACGCCTCGAATTGGCCCTCGAGCCCGCGGTCCTCGTCGAGACGCTCTCGGTCGCCGAGCGCCAACTCGTCGAGATCGCCCGAGCGCTCGCGGGCAACGTGCGCGTGCTCGTGATGGACGAGCCGACGAGCGCGCTCTTCGAGCGGGACGTCGATCGGCTGTTGTCGCTCGTCGAACGGCTCGCCCGCGACGGGATCGGCGTCGTGTACGTCTCGCATCGTCTGGAGGAGATTTTCCGCGTCGCAACCCGCATCAGCGTGCTCCGTGACGGACGGCGCGTCTTCACGCGCCCGGCCGGCGAGGTGACGCGCGACGAGCTCGTGAGCGGACTGGTAGGTAAAGCGGCGAGCTCGCCGCCGGTGCCGCGCGTCCGCGCGCCGCGGGCGGTGCGGCTTCGCGTGCGCGGGTTCGGCTGCGATACGCCGAGCCGCGTCCCGTTCGACGGGCTCGAGTTCGAGCTCGGTGTCGGTGAGCTCGTCGGCGTCGCCGGGGTCGACGGTTCGGGCGCGAGCACGCTGCTTCACGTGCTCTTCGGTGCTGCGCGTCACACGCACGGCGAGGTCACGCTCGACGGCGAGCCGTACTCCGCGAGCGGTCCGCGCGCCGCGTTCGCTCGCGGGGTGGCCCTGCTCGCGAGCGACCGGCACGAGAGCGTCCTCGGAGAGCTCAGCGTGCTCGCGAACGCGACGCTCTCGAGTCTCGGCGCGTTTTCGCGTGCGGGCGTCGTGGACCGAGCGGCCGAGCGCGCGGCCGTCGCGCCCGCGTCGTCGCGCATGCGCGTGAAGGCACCGTCCCTCGATGCCGCCGCCTTCGCCCTGTCGGGCGGTAACCAACAAAAGGTCGCCCTCCTCCGCTGCTTGCTCTCGAAGCCGCGTCTCCTCGTGCTCGACGATCCGACGCGCGGCATCGACGTTGCCGCACGCGCCGACGTCCACGAGCTCTTGCGCGAGGTCGCGGCGAGCGGCACGACCATTCTGTTTCGCAGCACGGACCTCGCCGAGCTCGCGGCGCTCTCGGATCGCGTACTCGTGCTCGCCCGCGGCCGTCACACGGCGACTCTCGCGCGCGGCGAGCTCGACGACGCGCGGCTCCTGTCGGCGATGATGGGAGGCGCCGCCTGAGGCGGTCGCAGCTTCTCTCTCCGCGCGTGCGGCCCTTCGTGCCGCTCGTCGCGGTGCTCGTGTTCGGCTGTGTGCTCAACGCCAACGGCGCGTTCTTCGAATGGCAGACGCATCGCGCCGTGCTGCGTGAGATCTCCGTCGGCGGAATCCTCGCGAGTGGAATGACGGTCGTGATCGTCTCGGGCGGCATCGATCTCGCCGTGGGCAGCGTTCTCGCCCTGTCCGCGGTGAGCTTCGCGTGGCTCACGCTGCTGCACGGGTTGCCGGGGTTTTTTGCCCTACCTCTCGTCCTTCTCGTCGGTGCCGCGGCCGGCGCGCTCTCGGGCGTGCTCGTGGCGTGGCCGCGCATGCAGCCGTTCATCGTCACCCTTGCCATGATGGTGTTCGCGCGCGGGCTCGCCAAGGAGCTCTCCGGCGGGCAGAAGATTTCGACCTACGTGCAGGATCCGAGCGGAGCGTTCCGTAGCGTGCCGCTTCCGGCCGTGTTCGAGGCGCTCGATGGTCGCGTGCTCGGCGGTAACGTGAGCGTCGTAACACTCGTTTTTCTGGGCAGCGCGTTCGTCACGTGGGTCATCCTCGAGCGGCTGCGCGTCGGGCGTTACCTTTTCGCCGTGGGTGGCAACTTCGAGGCGGCGCGGCTTTCCGGGGTTCCCGTGCACTTCACGCTGATCTTTGCGTATGTGCTGTCGGGCATCTGTGCGGCGCTCGCCGGTATTTGTCAGGCCGCTCAGGAGACGCACGGCGATCCGGAGACAGGCCTCGGTTACGAGCTCGACGCCATCGCCATGGTGGTGCTCGGCGGGACGAGTCTCATGGGCGGTCGCGGCGGCGTCGCGCTCACGGTGATCGGCGCGCTCACGTTGGGCTACCTCGAGAAGGTCCTGAGCTTGAACGCCTACTCGAGCGAGCTCCGGCTGATGTTGACCGGTGTGATCCTGGTGCTAGCCGTGCTGTTTCAACGGCGCTTCGGCAGGGAAAGTGCGTGACGCGGCAAGAAAGGCCTACTACCGCATGCGAGCCCGGGCTCTTGTACTAGGCTCGCCTCGGTCTTCGTGATGCTGTTTACCGTAGAGTGCGCAACGTGCGCCAAGCGCATGTCCGTACCCGAAGAGCTTTATGAGAAGCGGGTGCGGGGGCGCGCGGCGTTGCTCGCGTGTCGCGGGTGTGGCGCGAAGATCCGCCTCGACGGCACCGCCGGCGGCCCGCCGCCGAAGGTGACGGGCGGCCTCTGGCTCGAGCAGCAGCCGGAACCCGAGCCGGCGCCGGACGCAGCGCAGCGAGACTCCTCGGCGCGCCAACCCATCGCGCGCATCGGGCGCTACGCCCTGTTCGAGCAATTCGCGAGCGGCGGCATGGCCACCGTGCACTTCGGGCGGCTCGACGGCGCGGGCGGGTTCCAGCGCGTGGTCGCGATCAAGCGCCTGCTGCCGCAGCTCGTGAAAAACGAGGACTTCACGCAGATGCTCCTGAAAGAGGCACGGCTCGCGGCGCGCGTCCGCAATCCGAACGTCGTGCCGACCGTCGACGTCGTGGCGTCGAAGGGCGACGTACTGCTCGTCCTCGAGTACGTCCACGGGGAGTCTTTGAGCGCGCTCTGCCGCACGCAGGCCCGCGAGCGCAAGGAGCACATTCCGCTCGACGTCGCGGTCGGCGTGATGCTCGGGGTGCTGCAGGGGCTCGACGCCGTGCACGAGGCCACCGACGAACAGGGCCGCCCGCTCGGCCTCGTTCATCGCGACATCTCGCCGCCCAACGTGATCGTCGGCGCCGACGGCCACACGCGCGTGCTCGACTTCGGCATCGCCAAGGCGCTCGAGCACATCGAGGACTCGAATCCGAACCGCGTGAAAGGCAAGGCCGGCTACATGTCGCCCGAGCAAATCCGCGGCGAGCGCCTCACGCAACGCTCCGACGTGTTTTCGGCCGGCATCATGTTGTGGGAGCTCCTCGCCACTCGCCGTCTTTTCACGGCCGAAGCCGAGACCGAGCGCATGCAGAAGATCCTCGACGGCGGCTATCCGACGCCGAGCACGTACCGGCCCGAGCTGCCGCCCGAGCTCGATCGGGTCGCGATGCGAGCGCTCGCGCTCGATCCCGAGCAGCGGTTCGAAAACTGCCGTGAGTTCGCCACGGCGCTCGAGCAGGCGGCGCCGAGCGCGTCGGCTCGCCGCATCGCGGAGTGGGTCAACGATCTCGCCGCCGAGAACCTCGCGCTGCGCGCGCGCATGGTGGCGGAGGTCGAGACCTGGGAGAACGCAGGGCCCGATTTGCCGCTGAACTCGACGCCCTTCGCCGCCGAAGCCGCGATTTTGATGACGCCGCCGCCGCCCGGCACCACGAACCCGCCGCCCCCCGTGCACGCGCCGCCGCTCGCGCCCCTGCCGATCATCGCGAACCATGGCGAATCCGTCTCCGTTGCGGCGTCTCCCGGCGGAGCCGCGTCGCGCCTGACCCCGCTCGTCGTGGGCGCGCTGATCCTCGTGGGCATGGTCGTGACGGCGTGGGTCGCTCTGCGCTAGGCGCGCCGCAGCTGAACGCGGGGACCGCCGTGATCCGGAGCCGGAGTGCGAGAGCACCGGCATTCGACGCGCTGGGCGAGCCCCAAAAGCTGCCTCACGCCGCGTTCGGAGGGAGGGCGTGCTTGCTTCCCGTCCGTGCGGGCGCTCAGATCCTCGCATGCACGCCCGCGACTTCGGCCGCCGTCTTGCGTTCGTGCTCGTTCTTGGCGGCTGTCACGAAAAAGCAAGCGCACCCGCTCCGGGCGCGTCGCCGGCCGCCACGACGAGCACGGCGGGCGGCGGTCCCGTCGCGGCCGGAGAGCGCAAGCTCGTGATCGGCGTGAGCCAATGCAACCTCGGCGAGCCCTGGCGCGTGCAGATGAACGCGGACCTAAAAACCGCGGCGAGGAAGCACCCGAACGTGACGCTCGTCTTCAAAGATGCGCAGAACGACTCGCTGCGCCAGCGCGCCCAAGTCGAGGAGCTTGCGGCCGCACACGTCGACGTGCTCGTGATTTCGCCGAAAGAAGCGGCGCCGCTGACGAAGCCCGTTGCGGAAGTCTTCCACCAGAAAATCCCGGTGATCGTGCTCGACCGCGCCGTCGACGGCGACGAATTCACGACCTTCGTCGGAGCCGACAATCAGCGCATCGGGCGCGAGGCGGGCAAGCTCGTGCGAGAGCTCGCCGGCGCTCGAGCGAACATCGTCGAGCTCGAAGGGCTCATGACCTCGACGCCGGGACAGGATCGGCACAAGGGCTTTCGTGAAGGCCTCGATCTAGCGAACCACCCGGGGCTCGAGCTCGTGTTCGAGGCGGACATGGCGTGGCTCGAGCCGAACGCGCGCAAGGAGATGGAATCGGCGCTCGCGGCGCACAGGAAGATCGACGTCGTGTACGCACACAACGATCCGGGCGCGCACGGCGCGTATCTGGCGGCAAAAGCCGCCGGTCGCGAGCACGAGATGAAGTTCGTCGGCATCGACGCGCTGCCGCAAGAGGGCGTGCGCTACGTGAAGGACGGCATCCTCGACGCCACGTTCGCGTACCCGACGGGCGGCGCCGAAGCGATCGCGCTTGCGCTCGAGCTTGCCGCCGGAAAGACGGTGCCGCACCACGTGACGCTCGGGACGCGCCTCTACACGAAGGCGAACGTGGATCAGGGCGGCGAAGCGATTCAGTGAGTCGAGAAACTCGAACGAGAGCACGCATGTCCAAAAAAATTGCCGTGTATTGGCCGGGTGACGGTCGCAAGAAGCCGAACGAGCTCGCGCTGCCGAACATCGAGGCCGCGACGCTCCAACTCGAAAATGCGCTGAAAAGGCTGGGACGCGAGCCGTATCGCGTGCCCGGCTTCTTGAGCAAACCGCACGAAGGACGCGATGCGCTCGGCCCCATCGACGATCCGATCGTCGGCATGTTCGTGCACTGGGTCTACGGCCCGCACACGACGGAAGGCGTCGTCGGCAAGGACAACCCGCTGCTGCTCGCCTCGAACTTCTCCGGACGCTGGCCGGGACTCGTCGGGCTCTTGAACACGGGCGCCTGTCTCACGAGCTTGAAGCGCCGCCATTCCCGCATCTGGACGAGCGCGGACGACATGAGCTCGGACGCGGTCTTCATGGCCGAGCTCGACGAGTGGTGCCGTACCGGCGCCATCGCGCACTCCGAAGCCGGCATTCGCCGTCACGCACCCGTGAGCCCCGACGCGGCCGCTCGCGCCGCGCGCGTCGCAGCCGGCATTCGCCGGCGCCGGCCGCTCATTCTCATGCTCGGCGACACCTCGATGGGCATGATCAACGGCTATTTTGGCCCCCGCATGCTCGCACCGCACGGCTTCGGCGAACACAAGATCGACCAAGCCTGGATCATCGACCGTGGCAGGAGCATCGCCGACGAGCGCATCGCGGACGCGTTCGCCTTCGTCAAAGACAGGGGCCTCACCTTTCACTGGCGCGAGGGGGGCACGGCAGCGGACTTCGACGAGAACGCTTCGCGCGAGCAGCTCCGTGATTACCTCGTGGCTCTGGATTTGCTCGGCGAATACGGAGCCGATTGCCTCGGCTGGCAATATCAACTCGGGTTGATTCCCCTGCGTCCGCCGTCCGATCTCGCCGAGGGCCTGCTCAACTCCGCGTGCCGCCCGGAGTCGAACGGGCAACCGATCGCGACGGCCACGGAAGCCGATCAGGGCAACGTGGTGCCGATGGAAATGCTCAAACGTTTGCTCGCCGACAAGGGTTTGCACCCGGCGGTCATGTTCCACGACGTACGCTGGGGTGCCGAGCACGACGGCCGCTTTCTCTGGGTATTGCTCAATTCCGGCTCCTGCGGCGCCTACGCGTTCAACCACGACCCGGACACGCTGCGCGGCGCGCACAGCTATCGCCAGCCTTCGCTCTACTTCCCGACGCCGGGCGGCACCTTCGCGGGCGAGAGCTTGCCGGGCACGATGACGTGGGCGCGCGCGTACATCGCAGACGACGTGCTCTGGATGGACGTCGGCAAGGGTGAGGTCGTGAAGCTTCCGCCCGAGAAGCGCGACGCGTGGTGGGAAGGGACGACGCGCGAGTGGCCGTTCATGGCGGCGGACCTGGGCGTCGGTCGCGACATGCTGATGGCGCACTACCAGTCGAACCACGTCGCCGTCGCGTACGGCGACGTCTTCGGCGAGATGGTCGCGCTCAGCCAGGAGCTCGGCTTTCGCGTGCGCATCCTCGGGAACACCTGAGCCAGGGAGGTCGCGTCCTAACGTCTGCGCAAGCGATCGATCCCGACCGCGACGACGATGATCACGCCCGTCAAAATCTCCTGCACCCAATTCGGCAGGCCGACGTGCGTGCAGCCCGTCTTGATCACGGTCATGAGCAGCGCCCCCAGCAAGGTGCCGGCCACCGAACCTTGACCGCCCGCGAGCGAACCGCCGCCGATCACCACGGCGGCGATGGCCTCGAGCTCGAGCCCGATCGAGTCGGTCGGATCGCCGACGGTGAGCGTCGAAAACTCCAGCACGCCGGCGACGCCCGTGAGCGCGCCGCAGAGCGCGTACACGGCGACGACCACGCGCTCGACCGGGATGCCGCACAGTCGCGCCGTGTTCTCGTTCGAGCCGATCGCCAGCACGTGGCGCCCGAACACGGTGAAATGCAGAACGATCGCCGCCGCGACCGCCAGCGCGAGTGTGAGCCACACCCCCGCCGGTAGCGCCGCGCCGGCGCCCGCCGTCATCAAGTGCTCGAGCCCGTGCGGATCGGCGTCGATCTTCTGCTCGCCCGCGAGCCCCTTCGCCACGCCGCGCAGCACGCTCATGCTGCCGAGCGTCACGATGAACGGCGTGATCTTGCCGCGCGCCGCGAGCACGCCGTTCAACCAACCGGTGACGACGGTCGCGAGCACGCCGAGCGTCACCGCGGCGACCACCCCGGCGCCGCTCTGGAGCACGCGTGCAACGACGACGCTCGTCAGCGCCACCGCGGAGCCGATCGACAGATCGATACCGCCGAGCAAAATCACGAACGTCATCCCGAGGGACGAGACGGCGACGACGGCCGTCTGCCGCAACATGGTCGTGAGGTTCACGCCGCCGGGGAACGTCGCGGGCGCGAGCACCGAAAACAGCGCATAAACCGCGACGAGCGCCGCGAGCGGTCCGACCCACGACCGGCGCAAGAGCTCCTTCACGCGCCCGCGGCCTCCTGCAGCAGCGCTCGCTCGTCGAGGCCGGAGACGGAACGCGCAGGGCCGAGCACGCCCTTGTGCATGACGGCGACGCGATCGCAGAGGGCGATGAGCTCGTCGAAGTGGCTCGACACGATGAGCACCGCCTTGCCCTCCGCGCAGAGCTCACCGATGAGCTCGTGGAGCTCGGCGCGGCTCCTCACGTCGATGCCGCGCGTCGGCTCGTCGAGCAGCAGCACGTCTACGTCGTGGTAGAGCAAGCGCGCGACCGCGATCTTCTGTTGGTTGCCGCCCGAAAGCTCGCGCACGCGCTGGTCCGGCCCGCGCGCACGGATACCGAGGCGCGCAATCCAAAACGCCGCCGCGTCGTGCTCGGCCCGTTGCGAGAGGAAACCCCGCCGGAGCAGCGGTTTCAGGCGTGAAAGCGTCAAGTTTTTCGCGACGCTGAGGCCGAGCGCGAGACCCTCCCGGGCGCGGTCTTCACTCAGGAGCCCGACGCCCTGCGCCAGGCGGGCGCGCGGCGTCGCTTCTCCGACCAGTCCGCGCACGCGGACTCGACCGCTCCGCACGCGATCCAGTCCGAACACGGCGCGCAGGAGCTCCGTGCGCCCGGAGCCCATGAGCCCCGCGATGCCGAGCACCTCACCGCGACGGAGCTCGAGGCTCGCGGCCTTCGGCAAGCGAGCGCCGCGCACTTCGTGGAGCGACAGCACGACCTCACCCGGCGAGCGCGCTCGCGCCGTGCCGACTTCGACGGCCTCGCCGGCCATCGCCGTCACGAGCGCTTCGTTCGTCGTGTCGCGGACGGCGCCGCTCGCGACCTCGCGTCCGTCGCGGAGCACCGTGTAGCGGTCCGCGATTCGCCGGATTTCATCGAGAAAATGCGAGACGTACAGGATCGTCAGGCCGCGCTCGCGCAACGCGGACAGCGTTGCGAAGAGCCGCTCCACGTCCGCGTGCCCGAGGCTGCTCGTCGGTTCGTCGAGAATCAGCAGCCGGCAGTCGTCGTGCGCGAGCGCGCGCGCAATCTCGACGAGCTGCTGCTCGGCTGCCGACAGCGCTCCCACGCGCGCGTCGAGCGGCAGCGTCGTGCCGCCGTCCGACAAGAGAGCGAGCGCGCGCTCGGCGCGCAGGTTCGCTTCCCGGCGCGAAAGCCAGCCGAACCGCCGCGGCTCCGAGCCGAGCACGATGTTCTCGGCGACGCCGAGGTGCGCGCACAGCGAGAGCTCCTGATGCACGATCGCAACTCCGCGCGCGCGCGCGTCGAGCGGCCCCGAGGGCGCGTACGCGGCGCCGTCGAGCTCGAGCGAGCCTGCGTCCGGTCGCTCGACGCCGGCGAGGATCTTCAGCAGCGTGCTCTTGCCGGCGCCGTTTTCCCCGAGCATCGCGTGCACGGAGCCGACCGCGAGCTCGAGCGAAACGGCGTGGAGCACGGGCGTCGCGCCGAAGCTCTTCGCGACGCCGCGCGCCGTGAGCCGCGGCGCGGAGCCGCTCACTCGTTCAGCCACTTCGCCAAGTCCGGCTTCACGAGCTCCTGGATCGCGGGCTGATTCATGTTCTTCCGGTCGAGCAGCTCCGCGCCCGTGTCCGTGCGCGCCTCGACGGCCTTGCCGCGCAGGTGATCGACGAGCGCGTGGACCGTGAGCTCGCCCATCTTGAACGGCTTTTGCAGGACGAGCGCGTCGATTTCGCCTGCTCGGACGGCCTTGGCGAGCTTGTCGGAGATGTCGAAGCCGACGAAATGGATCTTGCCGGTGAGCTTCGCTTTCTCGAGCGCGAGCAGCATGCCGAACGTCGTCGACTCGTTCGGCGTGAAGACGGCGCTCACGCCGCCGCCCGCGGCGTTTTGTGCGAGCAACAGCCGCTCGGACGCCGCGAACGCGCTCTCGGTCGTGGGTCCGCCGTATTGGTTGTCGCTCACGACCTCGAGCCCAGGGTGCGTCTTCACGCCCGCCAAAAATCCTTCCTCTCGCTCGTGGGTGCTGGCCGAGCCTTCTTGGTAGCGGAGGACCACGAGCTTGCCCGGTCCGCCGAGAAGCTCCGCGATACGCGTCGCCGCGAGCGCGCCTGCCGCGCGATTGTCCGTGGCGACGAAGCTCACGACGTTCCCGCCCGAGAGGGCCGAATCGAAAATCACGACCGGCGATCCGGCTCGTGCCGCCGCGTTCACGCTCGAAACGAGCGCTTTGTCGTTGAGCGGCGCGAGCGCGATGCCCGAGACCTTCTGCGCCACGAACGACTGCATCAAATCGATCTGACTCTTCAGATCGTCTTCCTTCAGCGGTCCCTTCCACACGAGGTCCACGTCGAGCTCGCGTGAAGCCTTCACGGCTCCGGCGTGCACGCTCTTCCAGAACTCGTGGGTCGTGCCCTTCGGAATCAGCGCGAGGCGCAGTCGCGGGACGTTCGGCTTCGCGCCTGCGCCTCCGGGCGCGCCGCGCTTCGAGCACCCGAACACTGCGAAAGCTGCGACCAGGGCGAACGTGAGCAAGCGGCGCTGCACGTCGCCCACGTCTATCACGCCGCCCGCGCGACCTCGATTGGACTTCAGCCCGCCGTGCCGGCCGTCACCGAGGACCCGGATTGTCCGCCGTAGCCCGCGCCGGATTGGCCGCTCACCCCGCCCGAGCCCGCCTGACCGCCGCCGGCCTGGCCGGCCGCCCCGGTACCTGCCTGGCCGCTACCACCCTGGCCGTTACCGCCCTGGCCGTTACCGCCCTGGCCGTTACCGCCTTGGCCGTTACCGCTCCCGCCTAGGCCGGCGTGTCCACTCGCGCCGTTGCCCGCGGAGCCGCCGGCTGCCGAACCCGCGCCAGCGTGGCTGCCGCCGCCGCTGGTCGTTCCGCCGCCGCTCGTTCCGCCGACCCCGCCGACCGAGGTTCCGGCGCCGGCTTCGCCGCCTTCACCGCTCGTACCCGTCGCGCCGGCCTCGGCCGCTCCGGCTTCGCCGCCTTCTGCCTGGCTTCCGCCGACGCCGGAGCCTGCACCGCTGGTGCTGGTGCCGCCGGTGCCGCCCGTTGCGCCCGTGCCCATGCTCGTACCGCCCGTGGATCCGCCGCGTCCGCCGGACGGCGTGTTTCCAGTGCCGCCGGCTTCTGTCGGCGCGGTGCCGCCGGAGCTGCGCGCGCCCGCGCCACCGACGCCTACCGCCGTCGAGCCGCCGCTCTCCGTACCGCCGGTGCCGGGATTTCCGTTGCCGCCCCGCCCAGCGCCGTGGCCCGGGGTCGCCGCCGTGGCACCCGTGCCCCCCGGAATGTCATGACCGGGGTTCAGCGAACACGCGACCCAGCACGACCCAATCGTGAGGGCGACGACGAGACGCAGCTGACGAAAACTCCCAGCCACCGTTAGGGGTTTTTAGCACGCAGCGGCTCCCCCGGCCAAGCCGCATCACGCTCTCAACGCCGAGAGCGGCCGACCTCGCGGTGCCGAAAACAATCCACGAGGTGGTCATTGACCATCCCGACCGCCTGCATGTGCGCATAAATGATGGTCGACCCGACGAAGCTGAAGCCCCGCTGCTTCAGGTCTTTGCTGAGCTTGTCCGACACCTCCGTGCGCGGCGGGACCTGCTTCAGACTCGGCCAGCGGTTCACGATCGGCTTTCCGCCGACGAACCCCCATTGATACTCGGAGAAGCTCCCGAGCTCTTCCTGAACGGCGAGGAAGGCGCGCGCGTTCTTCACCGCAGACTCGACCTTCATGCGGTTTCGCACGATGCCCTCGTTCTTCAAGAGCTTCGCGATCCGACGCGCGTCGTAGCGCGCGACCTTCTCGGGATCGAACTCGTCGAACGCCGCGCGGTAAGCCGCGCGCTTGCGCAAAATCGTGATCCAGGAGAGCCCCGCTTGCGCGCCCTCCAAAATCAAAAACTCGAACAAGCGCCGGTCGTCGCGCACGGGCACCCCCCACTCCTCGTCGTGATACCCGACGTAGGTCGGATCGCTGCCCGCCCAACCGCACCGGATCTTCTCGACGCTCATGCCTCCTCCAACGCTCGCTCCGTGCTCTTCGCTCGCCCGCGCTTTTTCGCGGGAGGGGGCCGCCGAGCGCGCTCCAAAACCACTTTCAAATACGGTCCCGTGATGCTCTTCGCGTTCCGCGCGAGCTCTTCGGGCGTCCCGGTGGCCATCACGCGACCCCCGGCGACTCCGCCCGCCGGTCCGAGGTCGATCACGTGATCGGCCGATTTGATGACGTCGAGGTGATGCTCGATGACGATCACGCTGTTGCCCGCCTCGACCAGGCGATGCAGCACCTCGAGTAGGCGCTTCACGTCTTCGAAGTGGAGCCCCGTCGTCGGCTCGTCGAGCACGTAAAGCGTGCGCCCGGTTTGTCGCCGCGAAAGCTCGCGCGACAGCTTGATGCGCTGGGCCTCCCCGCCGCTCAGCGTCGGCGCCGATTGCCCGAGCTTCACGTAGCCGAGCCCGACCTCCGACAGCGTGCGCAAAATCCGCGACAAGAGCGGATGCGCTCCGAACAGCGCGAGGCAGCCGTCGATGTCCGTCTCGAGCACGTCCGCGATGCTCTTGCCGCGATAACGCACGCCGAGCGTCTCCGCGTCGTAGCGGCGGCCCTGGCACACGTCGCACGTCACGTAGACGTCGCTCAAAAAGTGCATCTCGACGCGCACGACGCCGTCGCCCTCGCAGGCTTCACAGCGCCCGCCCGCCATGTTGAAGCTGAAGCGCCCCGCGTCCCACCCGCGCCGCTTCGCGTCCGGCAGCTCGGCGAAGAGCGCGCGAATCTCGTCGAACGCTTTCGTGTACGTGCCGGGGTTCGAGCGCGGCGTGCGCCCGATCGGCTGCTGGTCGATCGAAATCACCTTGTCGATGTGTTCGAGGCCCAAAATGGCTTCGTGAGCGCCCACGGGGCCGCTTGCGTCGTGCAGGTGGCGCGCGAGCGCGGGCAGCAAAATGCCGTTGACGAGCGAGCTCTTGCCCGCGCCGCTCGGGCCCGTGACGGCGCAGAGCACGCCGAGCGGAAACGGCACCGTCACGTTTTTCAGGTTGTGCTCCTTCGCGCCTTTGACGACGAGTGCTGCGGGCGAGGTCCGGCGCTTCGCGGGCACCTCGATGCGGCGCCTGCCGTTCAGATAGTCGGCGGTGAGACCCTCCGCGGCGCGAAGCTCGCTAGGCGCGCCGGCAAAGACGACTTTGCCGCCCTGGTGTCCGGCGCCGGGCCCGAAGTCGACCAGATGATCGGCCGCGCGAATCGTGTCTTCGTCGTGTTCGACGACGAGCACCGAATTGCCGAGGTCGCGCAGGTGCTGCAGCATCGCAATCAAGCGCTGATTGTCGCGCGCGTGCAGGCCGATGCTCGGCTCGTCCAACACGTAAATCACGCCGGAAAGCTCGCTGCCGAGCTGGCTCGCGAGACGAATGCGCTGCGCCTCGCCGCCCGAGAGCGTGGGGCCCGAGCGTTCGAGCGTCAGATAATCGAGCCCGACGTTCAGCAAGAACTGCAGGCGGCTCCGCACCTCGCGCAACGGCCCCTCGGCGATCGCGCGACCCGTGCCGCCGAGCTCGAGGGCGCCGAACCATGCGCTCGCGTCCGCGATCGAAAGAGAAATCACGTCCGCGATTCCCTTGCCGCCGACGCGCACGAACAAACTCTCGCGCTTGAGACGCTTCGCGCCGCACGTCGCACACGGGAGCTCGCGCATGAATTTTCGATACTGCTCGCGCATGCGCTCCGAGCCCGTCTCGTGATAGCGCCGCATCAACGTCGGAATCACGCCCTTGAAGCGCACGCCCCAGCTACCGTGGTTCTCCGTGCCCGCCTTGCCCCACGTCATCTGGATCTTCTTGCCCTCGATGCCGAAGAGCACCTGATCCTTCAGCTTTTTCGGGATTTTACCGAAGGGCATGTCGAGGTCGACGCCGGTCGCTTTGGCCACGGCTTCGACCATTCGGTACGTCCAGCCGTCCCCGCGCTCGACGGCGGTGCCCCACGGCGCGATGGCGCCCTCGCGGATCGACAGCGAGCGATCGGGCACCACGAGCTCCGGATCGATCTCGATGCGCGTGCCCAGCCCGTTGCACGCGCTGCACATCCCGAGCGGCGAGTTGAACGAGAAGCTCTGCGGGCTGAGCTCGGCGTACGTCACGCCGCAACAGGCACGCAGCGTCGAGAAACTCAGCGGCTTCCGTCCCTCGACGTCGACCAAGAGCTCGCCCTTGCCCTCCTTGAGCCCGAGCTCCACCGCTTCCGCGATGCGCGAGCGCGACTCCGCGTCCACCGCGAGCCGATCGACGACGAGCTCGACCGTGTGCTTCTTCTTCTTGTCGAGCGTGGGCAGCTCGTCGAGGCGCGCGACGGCCCCGTCGATGCGCACGCGAGCGAACCCGCGCTCGGCGAGCTCGGCGAAAAGCTCGCGAAACTCGCCCTTTCGGTGCGTGACGAGCGGCGCGCACAGGAGCAGCCGCGCACCCTTCGGCAGCGCCAGCACCTCTGCCACGATTTCGTCCACGCTGCGGCCCTGCACGGCCTTGCCGCACTCGACGCAATGCTGGCGGCCTGCGCGCGCCCAGAGCACGCGCAGATAATCGTGAATCTCCGTGATCGTTCCCACGGTGGAGCGCGGGTTCGACGACGCGCTCTTTTGCTCGATCGCGATCGTCGGTGACAGCCCGCGTAAGCGCTCGACCGCGGGACGATCGAGCCTGCCCAAAAATTGACGCGCGTACGTGGAGAGCGACTCCACGTAACGACGTTGGCCCTCGGCGTAGAGCGTGTCGAACGCGAGGCTCGACTTGCCCGACCCGCTGGGCCCGGTGAAAACGACGAGCTTCTGCTTCGGCAGCACGAGGTGCTCGATGGACAGGTTGTGCTCGCGGGCACCGCTGATCTCGATCGTCTCCCCCGCGTGCGGGGGAACGCTGCGCCGGTGGCCGTTCGTCTTCACAGCGCGCGCCATAGCCGCTCGGCCATAGCACTCAGGTTACCTGAACACAAGTGCAGTGCAAATCGAGCGAGTTCATCAACCCCGCCAGATAAACCGCAGCCGCCGGTTCACCCTCGCGCGGCGCCCACGGCGCGAACTCCTTGTCGGTCTCAGGGTCCCAGGGGCCGGGCTTGACCTCGAAGCACACCGCTTCCGGCGTCACGGGCGCGAGCGTGTGCCAGACGCCGGGGGCGAGATCGACGCCGAAACAGCCGCCGCGCCCGAGAATGCGGCGCTCGAGCACGCCGCCCCCCTCGTCGAAGACGAAACAGGCGAGCTCGCCACGAAGAATCGAGAAGCTCTCGGGCTTCGGCGGCACGAGGTGACGATGTGGCTGCGCATAAGTCCCGCGCACCCAGGCGTTCAAAAAGCGATGAAAGGAGTCCGCGGGCGAGGCGTGGAAGTTGTGGTTGGCCCTGAGCCGTGGCGAAGAGCGCGCTTTCGAGAGCGTCGCCTGAATCAGCTCGTCGTCGATCAGCTGGACGCCCCGAGTCGTCATTGCGCGAGCATTATGGCACTTTGCGCGAGCACTGAACGGAAGTACAGACTACCGCTCTTTCCGTAGTTACCTTGCGTGAGCCCGCTTCAAACGCTACTTTCCGCGCCCCCATGGCTCGCGTCACCGTCGAAGACTGTCTCGAAAAAGAAGAGAACCGCTTTGCACTCGTGGTGCTCGCGGCCGCTCGCACTCGCTCGCTGATGAAGGGTGCGCCGCAGCTCGTCAACGCCAAGAACAAGGCGCCCGTGATCAGCCTGCGTGAGATCGCGGCCGGCCGCGTGCGGTATCACCGCCCGTCGGTCGAGGTCGTCGAAGAGTACATCGAAGAGCTCGCCAAGCAGAATCCGTGACGCGAAAACCCGAGGTTCCGTTTCCCGGCTCCATCGAGGAGCTCGGAACGGCCGGCGACGCAGGCGCGCTCGCCCACTACTCGGACCCTGCGTACTACACGAAGACGTACGGCGGTCGCCGCCACGACGTCGACTACTACGTGCGCCTCGCGCGGCGCTCGAAGGGTCCCGTGCTCGAATACGGCGTCGGCAACGGCCGCGTCGCGCTCGGCATCGCGAGCGCGGGCGTCGAGGTATTCGGCGTCGATCTCTCGCGCACGATGCTCGACGACCTCGGAAAAAAGCTCGCCGAGAGCCCGCCCAAGCTGCGGCAGCGCGTGCACCTCACGCACGGCGACATGCGCGAGGTCCGGCTCGAGCGCCGCTTCCCGCTCGTGATAGCGCCGTTCAACGCGCTCCTGCATCTCTACGAGCGTGAGGACTTCGAAGCGCTCTTCGCGCGCGTCCGTGAGCACCTCGCCGCCGACGGCCGCTTCGTCTTCGACTTCTCCGTGCCGCAGCCCGACGACTTGTGTCGCGATCCGGATCGCTGGTTCGGCGCGCCGCGCATCCGCCACCCCACGATGGACGGGATCGTCCGCTACGACGAGCGCTTCGACTACGACCAGTTCCGCCAGCTCCTGCTCGTCACGACGCGCTTCTCGCCAGAGCGCGGAAAGCCCTGGACCATCCCGCTCACCCACCGTCAAATCTTCCCGCGCGAGATGGAAGCCCTGCTTCACTACAACGGCTTCACCGAGATCGAGTTCACGGCCGATTTCAGCGACGTCCCCGCCGACCGCCACACGGACTCGGCCGTCGTTTCCTGCCGTCCGGCCTGACCGCCGGGGCCCCACGCGCTGCTCTTCTACGAGGCGAGCATTGAAACTCGCTCGGAGCTGATTAGGTTCCTTTCGAGGACATGGCCGACTTTTACAAGGAGCTCGGCGTCGAGCGCAGCGCGAGCGCGGACGAGATCAAAAAGGCTTATCGAAAGCTCGCCGCTGAGCTCCACCCCGACAAGAACCCGGGGAACAAGAAGGCCGAGTCGCGCTTCAAGCTGGTGAACCGCGCCAATCAGGTGCTGAGCGACCCCGACAAGCGCAAGCTCTACGACGAGTTCGGGGAGGACGCTCTTCGCGAAGGCTTCGATGCGGACGCGGCGCGCGCCTATCGCTCGGCGACGCGGGGCGGCCGCGTGCGGCAGCCGGGCGGCGGAGTGAGCCTCGAGGATTTGTTCGGCGGCGGGATGCCGGGCGGTGCGCAGGGCGGCATCGGCGACATGTTCGGCGATCTCTTCGGCGGGCGGGTTCGGCGCGGCGGCCCGAGCAAAGGTCCGGACATCGCGAGCGAGGTGAACGTCGACTTCGTGTCCGCGATCCGCGGCTCGGAGCTGCGGCTCCGCATGCAGGACGGCGGGGAGGAGGTGAAGGTCCGCATTCCGCCCGGCGCCGGCGACGGCGATCGCCTGCGCGTCGCGGGTCACGGTGCGCCCGGGGAGCTCGGCGGCCCGCCCGGCGACTTGCTGCTCACGATTCGCGTCGGCAGCCACCCGCACTTCGAGCGGTCAGGTCTCGATCTGTACTTGAACCTGCCGGTCACGGTGGCCGAGGCCTACAAGGGCGCGAAGGTTCGGGTGCCGACGCTCGAAGGGCCGGTGACCCTCACCGTGCCGAAGCACGCGCAGAGCGGCCAGGTCGCGCGCCTCAAGGGCAAGGGGGTCAAGCGACAGAACAATCAGGGCGATCTTTACGTGCGCTTCGACGTGAAGCTGCCGACGAAGGAGTCGGCGGGCGTCGAGAAGGCCGTCGAGACGCTGGCGTCCGCGATGGAAGGCGACGTGCGCGAGGGCATCGAGTTCTAGCCGCGAATTTGGCCGACGCGGCGCTCGGCTCGTAGCCTCGCCCGATGCGCGCACGTGCGGCTGCCGTCAAGCTCCTCGAGGCGACGAACGTTCGCCGCGCCGCCGTCGACCTCGTGAGCGACCGGCGTCACTACGAGGAGATCATCGTGCGCGCGATCGGCGCGGCGCGAACCTCGGTCTGGATCGCGACCGCGAACCTGAAGGACGTGCACATCGAAGCGCCGATCGGCACGCGAGCGCGCGCCCAGGGTCGCTATTACTCGATCGTCGAGCGCTTCACGGAGCTCGTGCGTGCGGGTGTCGAGCTGCGTATTTTGCACGGAGCGCCGCCTTCGCGTCACTTTCAGGCTTCGCTCGCGAAGGCGCGCGAGCTCGAGCCGCCGCGCTTCGACCTGCGCCACTGTCCGCGCGTGCACCTGAAGCTCGTCGCGGTGGACGGGGCGTTTCTTTATCTAGGCAGCGCGAACTTCACCGGCGCGGGCCTCGGAGCGAAAGGCGACGGGCGCCGCAACTTCGAGCTCGGCGTGACGACGGACGACGACGTGCTGCTCGACGCGAGTCAGCAGCGCTTCGACCGCATCTTTTCCGGCAAAGAGTGCGGCGCGTGCAAGCTGCGCAGGTCGTGTCCGAAGCCGCTCGACTCGCGCTGACGCGCCCGGCGATGAGCGGCTCTCGGCCCGCTCAAAAGCACGCGTCGTTCACTCGGCGTCCGGGCGGACGCTCGTGCTCGTGCTCGTGCGGATGCGCGCGGGGCGCTCGGCTTGCGCGGCGGGCGTGTTGACGGAGCGCAGCTGACCGTCGTCGTCGTAGCGCTCGAGCTCGGCGATCACACGGCGAATCATGGCTTGTTTCTCGTGGAACGGCTGGAAGCTCGACTTGAAGCCGGCGAGGATTATCGCCTTGATGTCCGCGAAGGGCACGCCCATTTCGCGGTGGACCAGGTGGAGCTCCTTCGACACGGTCGTGTCGGTGATCAGGCGATTGTCGGTGTTGACCGTCGCGCGCAAGCCGAGATCGAAATAGAGCTTGAGCGGGTGCGAGGCGAGGCTCTTCACGGCGCCCGTCTGCACGTTGCTCGAGGGGCAGCATTCGAGCGGGATGCGATGATCGATCACGTAGTGCAGGAGGTCGCCGTGCTCGCGCAGCCGGCAGCCGTGCCCGATGCGGTGCGCGCCGCAGACGTGAATCGCCTGAGCGATCGATTCGGGGCCGTAGGCCTCACCCGCGTGGATGGTGCAATTGATGTTGTTGTCCCGCACGAGCTGGAACGCCTGGCGATGGTGCTTGGCCGGAAAATCGGCCTCGGCGCCCGCGAGGTCGAAGCCGACCACGCCGCCGCCCTTGTACGCGACCGCGAGCTCCGCCATCTGATACGACGACTCGGGCGAGATGTTGCGAATCCCGCAGACGATGACGTTCGCCTTGATGCCGAAGGTCTCTCGCGCGCGCCGGAGGCCGTCGAGCACCGCTTCGACGACGCGCGTGAGTTTCAAGCCGCGCCGAGTGTGAAGCATCGGCGCGTAGCGCACCTCCATGTAGCGAACGTTTTCGCGATGAGCGTCTTCCGCGAGCTCGAACGCGATGCGCTCGAGGGCGGCTTCGGATTGCATGACGCGCAGGGTGATGTCGAAGCCGCGCAAGTACTCGACGAGGGAGCCGAATTGCGCGCCGCAGCCGATGGCCGCGGTGAGCCCCGCCACGTCGGTCGCGGGCAGCTCGATGTCGTCGGCGCGCGCAATGTCGAGGATCGTCTCGACGCGGAGGGAACCGTCCAAATGGACGTGCAAATCGGTCTTGGGCAGCGCTCGAAACGTCTCGAACGGGACCGGATTTTCTGAGACTCGCATAGTGGAGTGTACCACTCCCGAGCGCGATCGCCGCTCACCCCTTGCCTGCAGAGGCCATCTTTCGTTACTGATGAACATCATGCACCGATCCGCCCTCACCGGTCTCTCGGCTGTCGTCACCGTGTCCTTCGCGTTCGCCGTCGCCTGCGGCAACGACGATTCGGGTGGGAACACTGCGAGCGCTGGCGCTGCGGGAAATCACACCGGTGCCGGTCGCGGTGGCGGTGCGGGCACTGGCAATTCGTTCATGCAGGGCGGTGCAGGTAGGACTCAGAGCGCGGGCACCGGCGGGACACGCAATCCGCAGGGCGGCACGCAGATGGGCACCGGCGGCGGCAACAACGGCAGCGTCGACTGCGGCGACAACCCGAAGAACGGCGACTCGTGTCCCGCGCCCGGAAGCTGTCAGAACACGGCCGGCTGCGAGTGCAGCGCGGGCTCGTTGATGGTCGTCGGTTGCACCAGCGGGCAAGGCGGCACGTCGGGCAGCGCGGGGACCGGCGGGCGTGGTGGGACCGGCGGCAGCGGCCAGGCGGGGCGTAACGAAGGTGGCCGCACCAGCGGCCGCGGCGGCGACGCGGGCGGCGGCGGCAGCGCCAACGGTGGGCGGGCTGCCAACGGTGGGCGGGGCGCCACTGCAGGCGGAGGCGGCATTGGAGGCACGAGCAACGGGGGTGCCGGCGGCACGGCGGGCGCCCCGGCGGCGGGCAGCGGCAACGAGGCTGGCGAGCCCGGCACCGGGGGTATGACCGGCTCGACCGTCGACTGCAACAACACTCCGGTCGACGGCAACCATTGCTCGGGCGGCCCCGGCGCGTGCCCGGTAGGAGATTGCGTGTGCGGCGGCGACGGTCGGATTGGCTGCCCCGGAGCGGGTCCGGTCGATTGCGACGTGACGCCCGTGGACGGCAATCACTGCACGGGCGGCCCCGGCGCATGCCCGGCCAGCGATTGCGTCTGCGGCCGGGACGCCGTCATCGCCTGCCCGTAACGGCGCGGCGCTCTCAGCTGCCCGTGGGGCGCACTACGCTCTCGGTGCGCGGGTTTTGCGACGTCCGAACCAGACGCTCGCGCCCGCGGCCGCGACCACGATGGCCGCATACGCCGAGCCCGGAATACCGCGGTGTGAGCCGGCGGCTGCCTGCTCGAACGCCTCGCGCAGCGCGGGCGCTTCTTCTGCGCCGACGATCATTTTCGAGCCGACGAACGTCGTCGGGAGGCCCTGAAGCAGCCCGAGGCGCTTGAGCAAGGCCTCGCTGCTCCCCGCGGCCCGATCCGTCTCCGGCGCGTTCATGCACGCTTCGAGCGTCTTGGGGTCGAGCCCGACCGACGCGCCCGCTTTGACGAGCCCCGCGGTCGACAAATCTTCCGTCGCCATCAACGCGTTGGCCATCTCCTCGCCGCGACCGC
Organism: Polyangiaceae bacterium; assembly: GCA_025936045.1. Lineage (GTDB taxonomy): Bacteria > Myxococcota_A > Polyangia > Polyangiales > Polyangiaceae > PMG-095. The sequence continues at coordinate 28,086 of JAICUB010000008.1, forward strand.
GCGCGACCGCGCAGAGGTGCGCGCGAGCGGCGCCGCGCGCGAGCGGATGCATCGCGAGCGGCAGATCGAGCCGCACGAAGTGCACGCGCGCTCCGTACTCGTCGATCACCCGTTTGAGCTCCGGCTGGTACATGCGGCAAAATGGGCACTGAAAATCGACGAATTCGACGACGTTGATCTTGCCGGGCTCGTAGTGCGCGGCGATCTCCCGTGGGACGTCAGGCAGGGGTTTCACCGACGGCCACATGAGCGGCGCCGTCACGGCAATCGCGCCGAGCGCGATCCAGCCACCGTCTCGGAGGAGCTCACGGTCAGCGCCGTCGGCCGCGCTCTCGAGGGCGTGCGCGCCGTCCGCGCCGTTACGGCCGAGTAAGACGAACGCGATGCCCGCGGCACCCGCGACGAGCGCCGCGGAGTCGACCGTCACGCAGAGGACGCAGAACGCGCCGATCTCGAGCCATTGCAGCGCCAGCAAGCCGAGCGCGAAGGCGCCGCCCGCGATGGCGAGCGGCGCGGCTGCGTGGCGCCGGGCGCCGGGCAGGAGCGAGAGCGTGAGCACCGCCGTGAAACAGACGAGGCCGAGCGCCGGCAGCGGCACGTTGAGCGGACCGAGGTGGCTCCACGCGCTCTCGTGGACGGTGCCGCACCCGCTGGTCACGCCGCAGAAGGTCGGAACAGGGCTCAAATAGTCGATCGTGAGCGCGGAGCTCCCGAGCAGGGCGACGAGCACCGCGGCCCGGAGCACGAGCAGGGCGTGGACTCTGGCCACGTCAGAACGTCTAGTGTAAAGGCCCCGCCATGGCAAAAGGCCGAACGAGCGCCGCGGGGCGAGACAGCTTCGAAGGGGTGCTAGCGGTGAACCCGCGCGGGTTCGGCTTCGTGGCGGCCGCCGGGCGGGACGACGTCTTCGTGCCGCCGGACGCCATCGGTGGCGCCTTGCACGGCGACCGCGTGCTCGTCACCGTCACGAACCTGTCGGCGCGGGGTCGCGAAGGACGGGTCGACAAGGTGCTCGTCCGTCGCAACGCGCGCGTCGCGGGCGTGCTCCGCAAGCGCGGCCGAAGCGCCTGGCTCGAGCCGGACGACTCGCGCATCCGCGGCCCCATCGTGCTCGACGCGGTGCCGAAAGGAGCCTCGGACGGGGCCGCCGCGGTCGCCACCATCACGCGCTTCCCCGAGTTCGGCGACGAGAATCCGGAAGGCGAGCTCCTCGACGTGCTCGGTCAGCCCGGCGATCCCAACGTCGAGGTGCGCAAGATCCTCATTCGCGAATCGATCGAGGAGCAGCACCCCGAGCCGGCCGTGCGCGAGGCGGAGGCCATGGCCGCCCGGCTCTCCCGCGCGAGCGGCGCAAAACGCCGCGATTTACGCAGCGTGCCGCTGCCCACCATCGACCCCGAAGACGCGCGCGACCACGACGACGCAGTGTGGGTCGAGAAGCTCGCCGACGGGTATCGCGCGTACATCGCGATCGCCGACGTGAGCGAGTACGTCCAGCCCGGCAGCGCCCTCGACGACGAGGCGCTCGGGCGCGGGTGCACGATTTATCTGCCGGACCGCGCCATTCCGATGCTGCCCGCGGCGCTCGCGGCCGACCTTTGCTCGCTCTTGCCCGAGCAGGAGCGTCTCACGCTGTGCGTGATCGTGGACCTCGATCGCGACGGTGGCGTCGAAAGCTTCGAGATCGTCGAAGGGCTGATGCGTTCCCACGCCATGCTCACCTACGGCGGTGTGGCCAAGACGCTCGGCTTCACCGAAAACGGCCCCACGAGCACGCAAGCCGAGGCGCTGAAGAAGGGCCTGCGCGTCCTCGACGAGCTCGCGCGAAAGCTCAGAAAACGCCGCATGCAGCGCGGCGCGCTCGACCTCGACCTGCCCGAGGCGCGCGTCCTGCTCGACCCGAAGACGGGCGCGCCCGTCGACGTCGTCCGCCGCGCGCAGGATCCGGGCGTGAAGCGCGCCTACTCGATGATCGAGGAGCTGATGCTGCTCGCGAACGAGACGGTGGCGCGCTTCCTCGGGCAGAAGAAGAGCCCGGGCGTCTACCGCGTGCACGGCAAGCCCGACGCGACGAAGCTCGAGCGGCTCGGGGTCGTCGCGAAAAAGCTCGGCGTCGAAATCGATCTCGAATCCCTCGCCGATCCGCTCGGTGTCGCGCGCTTTCTCGCGCGCATCCAGAAGCACCCGCGCAAAAACGTGCTCGAGATGCTGTTGCTCCGCTCGCTCAAGCAAGCGGTCTACGACACGGGCAACATCGGCCACTTCGGGCTCGCGTCGGAGGCGTACGTGCACTTCACCTCGCCCATCCGGCGCTACCCGGACGTCGAGGTGCATCGCGCGGTGAAGCACCTCGTGCGCGGCGGCAAACCGGACAATTCTCCGGAGGCGCTAGACGCGCTCGCGAGCGCCGCGAGTCGCGCGAGCACGCGCGAGCGCGCGGCCATGGAGGTCGAGCGTGAAGTCGTGGACCTCTACCGCGCGTTGCTCATGCGCGACAGACTGGGCGAAACGCTCGAGGGCACGGTGACGGCCCTCGTCGGCAGCGGCGTCTACGTCTCGCTCGACGCGCCGTTCGTCGACGTGCTCGTGCGCTTCGAAGCGCTCGGCCCGGACCGCTACGAAACGAGCAGCGACGAGATCAGCCTCGTCGGTTCACGCTCGGGCGACACCATCTCGCTCGGCGATCGCATGCTCGTGACGATCGACGACGTGGCCGTGTTGCGTCGTACGGTGTACGCGCGTCGCGTCGTCCCGGAAGCGGTCTTGAAGCAGGTCGGGGAAGAGCGCGCCACGAGCGAACGCAAGCCCGAGCAGCGCCGCATGGTCCCGCGCCAGCAGGGCCGCACGGTCCAGGTCGGCGAGCGGCGCGGTCCCGGGAGTCCCGGGTTCGGTCGCGGCAGCGGCGGCGGAGCCGGACGTAGCGGCGACTCGCGGCAGGGGCGCCGCAACGAGAAGCCGAACCGGCAGCAGCGCGACAAGGGCCGTAAAAAGCGCCGTTAGGCGTGCGTGCGTGCGTGCGACGCCGCTAGCGCCGCCGCCCGCAAGACGGCCCGTTACGGCGCGCCCGCGTCTTCGCCGCAGTCGCCGATGCGCGCGAGCTCCTTCTGCGCGGTGTCCTCCACCGCGAGCGTGAGGTCACCGCGCTTGGCGGGGATGGTCCCGCCGTTTTTGAGCTTATCGAGCCGGACGCCGGTCGCGCGCCCGACGGCTTCGCGCCAAGGAATGTTCGGCGCGGGATAGAGCTCGAGACACTTCGCACCCGCGCCAGCTTGATCGAACGTGAACACGAAGAGCTCGGCGCCGAACTCCGCGCGGACGCGCGTCGGATTTTCGGTGACGGTCAGCTTGTAGTTACGCGCCCCCAAATAACTCTTCACGGCAGCGAGCGGCATGTCGATGAGCTCGGGACCGGTGCAGCGAATCTCTTTGTCGATGCCTGCGTGCTTGTACGCCTGGCCCTTCGGGCAACTCGGATCCCCGTCTTTTTGTAGGCGTTCGAGCTCCGCGGCGCTGAGCGCGGGCCCGCTTTTGTGCGCGGCCTTGCGCTCGAGCAAGTCGATTTGCGCCGTGATTTGGTGCTTCGCTTCGAGGAGCTTCCCGTGCTCTTCGCCGAGCTTCGCCTTCTCGCAAGCGTCGAGCGCCGTATCGAGCGCCGGCAGCGCGCCTTTCAAGCTGTCGAGCGAATGCGAGTCGATGTTGGAAACGACGCCCTGCGCGCTCGTCATCTGCTCGTGACACTTTCGCTCGTCGAGGCAGCCGGTCGCCGCGACGAGCAGGAGCAAGGTGAGGAGTGCGCGCGGCATCGTGCTCACTTCGCCGGCACGAGGCGCTCGGTGCCCATGAACGCGCGGAGCGCTTCGGGCACGAGCACGCTGCCGTCCTTTTGTTGGAACTGTTCGAGAATCGCGAGCCAGGTGCGGCCGATCGCGAGGCCCGAGCCGTTCAGCGTGTGAAGCAAGCGCGGCTTGCCCTTCGGCTCCGGCCGGTAGCGAATTTGCGCGCGCCGGGCCTGAAAATCGCCGAACCACGAGCAGCTCGAGATCTCGCGGTACGCCTCCTGCGACGGCAGCCAGACCTCGAGGTCGTAAGACTTCGTGGACGAAAACGTCAGGTCCGCCGTCACGTGTTCGACGACCCGGTACGCGAGGCCGAGCCGCTTCAGCACGTTCTCCGCGTGGCCGGTCAAGAGCTCGAGCTGTGCCGGTCCGTCTTCCGGCGCGCAGAAGCGCACGATCTCGACCTTGTCGAACTGGTGCTGACGAATCAGTCCCCGCACGTCGCGGCCGTAGGAGCCGGCCTCGCTGCGGAAGCACGGGCTGTACGCCGCGTACGCGATCGGAAGCTCGTCGGCTTCGATGATCTCGCCCGCGTGCACGTTCGTCACGGGCACCTCGGCTGTCGGGATCAGGTAGAGCGCGTCCTTGTCGTTCGGATCGCCGCGGTACGTCTTGAACAGATCCGCCTCGAATTTCGGCAAGTTCCCCGTCCCGCGCAGCGCTTCGGCTTTGACCATGAACGGCGGATACACCTCGGTGTAGCCGTGCTCGCGCGTGTGCAAATCGAGCATGAACGTCGCGAGCGCGCGCTCGAGCCGCGCCCCCGCTCCGAACAAGAGGGAGAAGCGCGCGCCCGAAAGCTTCGCCGCGCGGTCCAAATCCAGAATCCCGAGCGCCTCGCCGATTTCCCAGTGCGCCTTCGGCTTGAAATCGAACTTCGGCACCTCGCCGACCACGCGCAGGACCGGATTGTCGGCGTCGGTCTTGCCGTCGGGCACGCTCGCGTGCGGCACGTTCGGAATGCCGAGTAACTTCTCGGAAATCGCGGCCTCGAGCTCCGAGAGCGCCGTCTCACCGCGTTTCACCTCGTCCGAGAGCTTTTTCAGCTCCTCGCGCCGCGCCTGCATCGCTTCGCGGTCGCCGCTCTTCGCGAGCGCGGCCATGCCGTCGCTCGCCGCGTTGCGCTCCATCTGGAGCTTCTCGGTTTTTTGCACGAGCTCGCGGCGCTTCTTCGCGAGCTCGGCGACGCCGTCGAGCAACGCCGCGTCGTCCGGTGAGCGGCGTGCGAGCTGGGCTCGGACTTCGTCGAGGTGTTCGGAAACGTGGCGCGCGTCGAGCATGTGAAGATTCTCCGAAAAGGATCGCGGAGGGCGATCAGTAGCCGACGCCGACCCCGACGCCCACACCCACGCCGATGGCGATGCCGGACTCGCGGCGAACGTAGCTTCTGAGCGCGACGATGTGCGTCAAGAACGTGCAGGTGCGGAGCGCGGGGCCGTTGCAACCCGACCAGACGCCGCCGGGGGCCCGCGAGCCGTCCGCGTCGAAGTAAATCACCTCGCCGTTCGGCGCCACGGAAAGCCACGCCGTGCCGCTGCCGGGCGGCGAGGCGTTCGACACGCCGACTTGGCCGAGCAGGCGATCGTCCGTGCCGACCACGCGCCCGTCCGGGAACAGCATCGCAACCGGCTCGTTGTCGCTATCCACGACTCGACCCACCCGATCGATCGTGAAGACCAAGTGGCCGTCTTCGAGCACCTCGCCGTTCGGGCGCACGTCGATCGCCGTCGCCTCGCCGCGGTTCCAGTGCGCGGCGGGAATCACGAGCGGTGCGCCGCCTTCGACCCAATGCGGCGGCGCGCTCGGAGCGCAGCCGAAAACGAGGAGCGTGAGGGCCAAAAGCGCGATTCGCACCGGCGAAGGATAGCGCGACTCGTTTGTTTGGGTTTTTGGGTGGGGCACGGCGCGGTCCGGCTGCGGCCCGCGTCACCCTGGGCGGGCCTGACCCACGCGGGTCGAACGCCGGAATTTTGGCTGTTTTCGGTCGGCGGGCTACGAAAGCAAGTCCGTGGTTCCGCGTAGAGCCGTCTCCGAGTTTCCGAACGACAACCCCGAGCTTCACGACGGGCTCGTCTGGACATGTCCCGAGCTCCGCGGGCGCGCGCTCCCGACACTGCGCATGCGTCCCCTCGCAGGCGCGCTCCCGCGTGTGATTGGTCCCTCGTGGTGGCTCGACCCGGAACCGACTCTTGCGGACGAGCCGCACGTCACGGACGAGCCGCACGTCACGGACGAGCCGCGCGTCACGGACGAGCGGCACGTCACGGACGAGCCGCTCGTCACCGAGGTTCGGCCGGTCGTGGAGGCAGCTCCGTTGCCGCGTGCCGAACACGCTACGCCCTTCGAGCGCTTCGTCGAGGCCGTCGCGGGCGTCGCCTTGAACCGGGGTGCCACGCGCGCCGCGGTCGCGATCACGGCCCTCCTCGCCGATGGCCGCCTGATGCAGGGCGGCGTCGATCCAAGCCTGCGCGCCGAGCTCGTTCGCCGCAAAATTCTCGCGCCCGACAGCGGTCACGCGAGCCCCGAGCTCGCGCTGGCGATCCAAGCCTGGCGCGCCGTGCTCGACGGCACCGGGGGCGATCTTTCCGGCTGCGGCAATGCCACCCTCGACACCTGGGCGGCCGAGCTCCTCGCCGCGCTCACGAACGCGCCGCGCACGGACGTAGCCGAGCTCAAACGCGAGCTCCGTCGCGCGGGCATCGCCGCGTTCGGCTTGCTGGCGGTCGCGTAGCTGCTCCGCGGCGCGGCTACTCGCCGCCCCGCTCGACGCGATTCAAGCCCGCTTCGATGTGCTCGCGCCGCTGCCTCGCCGAAGCGATGAGCGTCTCGATCGATAAATTCGGGTCGCCCCAGAGGGCTGCCGCGGGCGCGGGCTGCTTGAGCGGAACGCTGACGGGCGCCGCGCGGAGTAGCGAGAGGATACGACCCCGGCCGGCAAAATAGCCGCATCGAGCGTCGTTGCCGACGGCGATGCCGACGAGCCGCCCCGCGTCGTCCCAGAGTCCGGAGCCGGACATGCCGAGGTCGAGCCGCTCCGTCTGGACGAAGCCGTCGCGCGTATCGAGCGGGTGCCGCTTCGCGATCGTCCATGGGGCGGGCACGTGCGTGACGAGCGTCGTCGCATGCTCGAATTCGACGTTGCCTTGCTCGATGATCGCGGGGACGAACCCGCTGCCCGAGAAGACGGCGAGGTCCGAGGTCACTTCGCGTGCCACCACGACCCCGAAGGCGGTGCGATCGGCGTGCCCGTCGTGCGTCGCGGTCACGTACGTCACCGCGCCCTCCGAGACACAATGATTCGCCGTGACGGCGAGCGAAGGTGTCACCGCGACCGCGCCGCAGGTGACTCCGTCGGCTCCGAGAATCGCGAGCGTCGGCTCGTCGCCCATGCTCGGCGCCACGGGCGGGGGCGCCTCCGCGCAGGCGACGAGACTCAGGAATGAGCAGAAAATCCAGGGAGTTTTGAGCATGGGTTCGCCTTCGGAGGGAGCTTCCGTCGGTGCGCTCGAGGCGGCCCACCGGACCGCTTCTGCTGCAACTCCCCCTTCTGTTGCGAAGCCCCGCTCCTCCATTCGAACCGAAGCAGCGAACCGTCGGGCGGGGCGGCTCAGGCTAGAGCGTCTCGCCCAGATACGCGGCCTTGATGCGCGGGTCCGACCGGAGCTCTGCGCACGGTCCGGAGAGTACGATCTTCCCCGTGACGAGCACGTGCGCGCGGTGCGCGGTTTCGAGCGCGAGCCGCGTGTTTTGCTCGACGAGCAGGATGGTGATCCCGGTCTTGGCAATTTCCACGACGCTCGCGAAAATCTGCGCGACGAGCTTGGGCGCGAGGCCGAGGCTCGGTTCGTCGAGCAAGAGCAATTTCGGCTCGCCCATCAGCGCGCGGCCGATGGCGAGCATCTGCTGTTCCCCGCCGGAAAGCGTGCCGCCCGCTTGGTCGAGCCGCTCGCCGAGACGCGGAAAGAGCCGCAGCACGCGCTCGAACCGCGCGCCGAGCGTCGCCGCGTCGCGCTTCAAAAACGCACCGAGCTCGAGATTTTCGCGCACGCTCATGCCCGCGAAAATCGCGCGTCCCTCGGGCACGAGGGTCGCGCCGAGCGCCGTTCGGCGATGGGTCGGGATCGCGTTCGCCTCGCGACCGAAGAGCCGCACCGTGCCCTTCGCAGCCGGCACGAGCCCGATCACGGCTTTGAGCACGCTGGTCTTGCCCGCGCCGTTCGCGCCGATGAGCGCGACGATCTCCCCACGCCCGACGGTAAAGGAGACGCCCTTCACGGCCGCGATGCCGCCGTAGAGCACCTGCAAGCCCGACACTTCGAGGTCGGCCGCGCGGGTCCCGGCGCTCACGGCTTCGCTCACGGCGCCGTCTCCTCGTCCGCCGCTCCGGGGTCGGCCTCCTGCCCCAGGTACGCCGCGAGCACGCGCGGATGCACCTTGATTTCCGCGGGCGTGCCCTCCGCGATGGTCTCGCCGTGGTCGACGACGTGGATGCGTTCGCACACGCTCATGACGACCGACATGTTGTGCTCCACGAGCACGATCGTGACGCCGAGCTCGTCGCGCAAAAACCGGATCTGCCGCTCGAGCTCGAACGCCTCGGAGCTGTTCATGCCGGCGGCGGGCTCATCGAGCAAGAGCAGCTTCGGTCCGAGCATGAGTGCCCGCGCTATTTCGAGCCGGCGTTGCGAGCCATACGGGAGGCTGCCCGCGACGTCTTCGGCGTGGTCTTTCAGGCCGAGCACCTCGAGCAGCTCGCGCGCGCGCGTCGTGAGCGCGTTCTCGTCGCTTGCGTGCGCCGCGGTGCGGAAGACGGCGCTCGCGAGCCCCGCGCGGTGCAGCTTGTGACCGGCGACCATCACGTTTTCTTCGACGGTCATCGCGCGGAACAGGCGGATGTTCTGGAACGTACGTGCGATGCCGAGCTCGGCCACGCGAGCCGGCGAGAGCCCGCCGATCTCGCCGCCGTCGAAGCGCACGTGGCCGCCGTCGGGACGATACACGCCGGTGATGACGTTGAAGAGCGTCGTCTTGCCCGCGCCGTTCGGCCCGATCAGGCCGAAAATCGAGCCCGGAGCGACCTCGAAGCTCACGCCGCGGAGCGCGCGCAGGCCGCCGAACACCTTGTCCACGCGCTCGAGAGCGAGGAGGGTCACGTTGCCCCGGGCTTTTTCGAGCTGCGCCGAAAGAGCGCGAGGCCGAGCTCACGCGACCCGAGCAGCCCCTCGGGCCGTACCAACATGATCACGATGAGGAGCAGCGCGTAAAGCACGAGCCGGTATTGCTGCAGGTCCCGCATGACCTCGAGCGTCACCGCGACGAAGATGCCGCCGAGCGCTGCACCCGAGATCGAACCCAAGCCGCCGACGATGATCATGACGATCATGTCGATCGACTTGTCGAACCTGAAGTCTTCCGGGCGGATGCCGGACTGCATGTGCGCGAAGAGCCCGCCCGCGATGCCGGCCGTCGCCGCGCTCAGCGTGAACGCGAGCACCTTGAGGCGCGTGGTCGGCGTCGCCATCGCCTCGGCCGCGATCTCGTCCTCGCGGATCGCGACGAGCGAGCGACCCGTCTGGGAGAAGGTCACGTTGCGGATGAGCGCCACGACGACCAAAACCCAAAAAAATACCCAAAAAAAGCTGGTATATGCGGGCAGTCCCGCCGCGGAATCGCCGGAGTAACCCGTCGCCGCGCCCAAGAATTGCGCGTTGTTCAACAGGATGCGGATGATCTCGCCGAAGCCGAGCGTCACGATCGCGAGGTAGTCGCCCTTGAGTCGCAGGCTCGGCAAGCCGACGAGCACGCCGGTCGCGCCCGCAAGCAGCGCGCCGACGAGCAGCGCGACGTTGAACGTCACCGCGTCCGCCGTCGAACCCGCACCGAGCAGCGACGCGACGTGCGGCGCGAGGTGGACGCCCGTGAACGCTGCGGCGTACGCCCCGACCGCCATGAAGCCTGCGTGACCGATCGAGAATTGTCCCGTCGTGCCGTTGATCAGATTCAACCCGACCGCGAGAATGACGTTGATGCCCGCGAGCAGGATGATGCGCTGCACGTACTCGATGAACCCGGCTTGAACGCCGAGTCCGGCTGCGTAAAGGCCCGCGATAGCCGCTGCCGCGACGACGGCGCGCAGGGCCCAGCGCGGCTTTTTCAAGGCCGCTTCCACGCTACACCTTCTCCTGCCGCACGACGCCGAGCAGGCCTTCGGGCTTGAGCACCAGGATGACGACGAGGATCAAGAACGTGATCGCGTCGCGATAATCGGGAGAGAGGTAGCCGGCCGTGAGTTGCTCGGCCAGGCCGATGAGCAAGCCGCCCACGACCGCGCCCGGGATGTTGCCGATGCCGCCGAGCACCGCGGCGACGAAGGCCTTGAGGCCCGTGAGCACGCCCATCAACGGGTTAATCGTGATCTGATCGAGCCCGAACAAAATGCCGCCGGCGGCCGCGAGCGCGGAGCCGATCGCGAAGGTGGCGCGGATGGTCGCGTTCACGTCGATGCCCATGAGCCGCGCAGCGTCCATGTTCATCGAGACCGCTCGCATCGCGCGCCCCGTCCAGGTGCGTTGGACGAATTGGTGCAGGCCGATCATGAGCACGATCGCGACGACGAAAATCGCGAGCTTGATGTTCGTCACGATCACGCCGCCGAGCGTGAAGCGCACCTCGCGCAGAATCGGCGGGTACGGCCGCGGGTTCGGCGTGAACAGCAGCACCGCCGCATTTTGCAGGAACAGACTCGCGCCGATCGCGGTGATGAGCGGCGTGAGTCGCGGCGCAGACCGGACGGGACGGTACGCGAGCGCTTCGATCGTCACGCCGAGCAGCGCCGAGAGCGCCATCGCGCCGAGCAGCACCACGAGCGCGAGACCGAGCGGAAAGCTCTGCCCCGACGCCGAGTAGCGCTCGACTCCGAGCGCGCTCGCGAGAAAGTAACCGCTGTACGCGCCCAGCATGAACACCTCGCCGTGCGCGAAGTTGATGAGCTTCAAAATGCCGTAGACCATCGTGTACCCGAGCGCGATCAGGGCGTAGATCGAGCCGAGTGACAGGCCGTTGATGATCTGCTGGAAAAACTCGCTCACGGGACCCGGGGCAAGGCTGCCCGAGCCTACTAGAAGTTACGTGTCCTTTGCGCGTGCGGGCAGCGGGCAGGATTCGACGCCGGTCTTCTCGTCATATTGCTGGTGGTACGCTTCCGCCTTGTAAAAGCGCTCGAGCGGCCGAATTTCCGTGGTGATCGGCCGCGGGAGCCGCTTCTGCTCGGCCGCCTCCGACGCGTGCGCCGCGGCAGCCTGCGCGTCCGAAAACGTGAAAATCGCACTTCGGTAGTTCGAGCCCATGTCGGGACCTTGGCGATCCTTCGTCGTCGGGTCGTGCGACTCCCAGAACACGCGCAAGAGCTCCGCGTACGTCACGACCGTCGGATCGAACTCGACGAGCACCGTTTCCGCGTGGCCGGTCGTGTGCGACGACACGTCTTCGTACGTCGGCATGTCGGTATGGCCGCCCGCGTAACCGACGGCCGTCGCGGTCACGCCCTTCACGTGGCGAAACGTGTTCTCGGACCCCCAGAAGCAGCCCTCGGCGAACGCCGCGAGCTCATGGCCCGGCGCGGGGGTGAGCGGGGTGCCGGCCCCCACATGTCCGGGCTCCGTGCCGACCTTGGTCGCGGCTAGGGGCATCGCGGGCGATTTCGCGGCAACTGCCGCCGTCGAAGCGTGGGGTTCCGGGGCGGTGCTCGCGTGGGGCTGACAGGCGACTGCGGCGGGGACGAGGAGCCAAAACAGCGTGCGCATACCCGAACGTACGGTGCCGGCGCCGAACGGTTTCAGCTAGCCGCCGGGCGTCGATCAGGGGCCGACGGTGGCTTCGTATTTGGCTTTCCCGTCCACGATCTTGAGGATGGCGGCCGCCTTTTCCGGGTTTCGATCCTTGTCCATCGTGATGGTGCCGGCGACGCCCTCGAACCCCTTGGTTTGGGCCAGGGCGTCGCGGATGGCGGCGCCGTCGAGCTTGCCGGCGCGCTTCACCGCATCGAACAGCAGGGCCGCGGCGTCGTAGCCGAGCATGCCGAGACCGGTCGGCTCGGTGCCGTATTTCTGTTTGAACGCGGCCATGAACGCCTTGCCCTTGGGCGAGGCGCCGTCCGGCGCGAAATGATTCGAGTAATAGGAGCCGTTCAGCGCGTCGCCGCCGATGCTGAAGAGCTCTGGGGCGTCCCAGCCGTCGCCGCCGAGGAGCGGTACTTTGAGCCCGAGCCGCCGCGCCGTGCGGGCGATGGCGCCGACCTCGCTGTAGTAGCCGGGAACGTAGAGGGCCTGGGCCTTCGTCGCTTTGATGGCGGTCACCTGCGCGCTGAAGTCCGTGTCGCCCGCCGAGTAGGATTGCTCGAGCGCGATCTTGCCGCCGAGCGCCGTGAAGGACGCCTTGAACGTGTCGGCGAGCCCGATCGAGTAATCGTTCTTCACGTCCTTGAGGATCGCGACCTCGTCGAGCTTGAGCGTGTTGCGCGCGAAAGTGGCCATCACCTTGCCCTGGAAGGGATCGATGAAGCAGACGCGGAAGATGTAATCGCCGACTTGCGTCACCTTGGGATTGGTCGACGAGGGTGAAATCATCGGGATGCCGCGGCGCTGGGCGATGCGGCCGCCAGCGAGCGACAAGCTCGAGGCCACCTCGCCGATGAGCGCGTTCACGTGTTCCACGTCGATGAGGCGGGTGACGGCGCTCGCGGCCTCTGCCGTGTCGCCCCGGTCGTCGAGCGTCGTGAGCTTGACCGGTTTGCCGAGCACGCCGCCGCTCGCGTTCGCGTCGTCGACGGCCATGCGCACGGCCTTGTCGGTGTCTTGCCCGAAGTGAGCGGTGTTGCCCGTCAACGAAGCGTAGTGGCCCACGATGAGCCCCGAGCTCTCGTTCGTCGTGACCGAGCCGCTGCCACCCGGCGCGGCACCGCCGCCCGGCTTTTTGCACGCCGAGAACGAGGCCAGGAGCGCCGCGCCCGCGATACAGAACCAACGCCGTCCGACCAGGGTCATGGCCGCGACGCTACCCCCCCACGGGGCGCGCGTACAACGTTTGGCCGGCGTCCGCGCCTTCCTCAGGCGCGCGGTGGCGCGGCCCCTTCGCCGCCGCGGGGTGCTGCGGCCGTGGCGCACGCGAACGTGCGCAAAATTCACTAGTTTTGGGCTTGGTCCGTCCCGTCGGTGTTTCTTGTTTCGATACACCCAAGCGAGCTTGGGTGTAGAGCGACGTGCGTCGCGACCCCAATCACCAATAAAAGACGATGAACGGATAGGGCAGGAGCGCGCCGTCGTTGAAGTACCAAGCGCCACTGTTCGCGCAGTCGAGGAGCGGCGACCCTCTGAGCTTCTGACTCAAAGAAGCTTTTGGGAGCCAGGATTGAACAGGCGATGATCCCGAGAAAGATGACTCGGTCGAGCTCGGCGACGGCCGAGGTTTCGAAGTGCTCCGGGTGCGGCTTTTGCCGTCCGTGTGGCGGTACCGGTTCCGCCTCCCGCTGTTGACAAGGTCACGAGACGAACAATAGAGTCCGCGCCGCTTCGCCCGAGCTAAACGTGCGTCCGCGCCGCGGGGCTGTCCGGCGGCCGGGCGTGGACCGATGCCGATGCCGACGGCCCGCCTGCACTGCTGAATCTCATGAATCGAGAAACCGCTCAAGTCGCCCAATCGACGATGACCTCGCTCGATTGGGTCATGGTCGCCCTGTACTTCACCGTCCTTTTGGGCGTCGCCTCGTGGGTGGTGAAGAAGAGCAAGAAGACGGCCGACGACTACTTCCTGGCCGGCCGCAACCTGAGCTGGTGGATCATCGGCGCGTCGATCTTCGCGTCGAACATCGGCTCGGAGCACATCGTCGGGCTCGCCGGCTCCGGCGCCACCGACGGCATGGCGCTCGCGCACTACGAGCTGCACGCATGGTGCCTGCTGATGCTCGGGTGGGTCTTCGTGCCGTTCTACATGCGCACGCAGGTCTTCACGATGCCCGAGTTCCTCGAGCGGCGCTTCTCGGTCGAATCGCGCTACGTGCTCTCGATCGTCTCCCTTTTGACCTTCGTCGTTTCGAAGATCGCGGTAGGCATCTTCGCGGGCGGCGTCGTCTTCCAGACGTTGCTCCCCGAGGTGAGCTTCACGGTCGGCGGCGTCTACGTCAGCAGTTTCTGGATCGGCTCCATCGGTGTCATCCTCCTCACGGGCCTCTACACGACGCTCGGCGGCATGCGCGCCGTCGCCTACAACGACGCCGTTCAGGTCATCGTGCTGATCGGCGGGTCGCTGCTGCTCACGACCTACGGCCTGCACAAGCTCGGGGGATGGGGACGGATGCGCGAGCTCGTCGGCCCCGACATGCTGAACTTGTGGAAGCCGATGACGCCGGCCGGCGTCGCGAGCACGTGGGCGCCCGTCATCGAGCAGGACGCGTCCGGGCGGCTCGTGCGCCAGGCGTGGTACTTCAATCAGCAGTACCCCTGGCTGGGCATGGCCGTATGCGCGCCGATCATCGGCCTCTGGTACTGGTGCACGGACCAGTACATCGTCCAGCGCGCGCTCGGCGCCCCGAACGAGACGCAGGCCCGCCGCGGCAGCATTTTCGCGGCCATCCTCAAGCTCGCCCCGCCCTACCTCTTCATCATCCCGGGCCTCATTTGCTTCGCACTCGCGAAGAGCGGTGCCGTCGCGGAGCTCACGCGCATGGTCGGCCCCGACGGCAAGCCAATCCCGCACGAGGCGCAGGCGGCCTTCCCGCTGATGGTGAAGTACCTGCTGCCGTCGGGCCTGCGCGGCATCGTGGTCGCCGGCCTGCTGTCGGCACTCATGGGCTCGCTCGCGGGCGTGTTCAACGCCTGCTCGACACTATGGACGGTCGACATCTACCAGAAGTGGAAGCCGGCGGCTTCGCAGGAGCAGATCGTGCGCACCGGCCGCATCGCCACGGGGGTGATGGTCGTCATCGCGATCCTTTGGCTGCCGGTCGTCCAGGGCGCGCACGGTCTCTACAATTACCTGCAGTCCGTCCAGGGCTATCTCGCTCCGCCGATCTTCGTGGTGTTCTTCTTCGGCGTGTTCTCGAAGCGCCTCACCGCCAAGGGGTGCCTATGGGCGATGATCGTCGGCTTCATCGTCGGCATCTTCCGCATGGCGGTGGATACGCCCGTGACGATCATGGGCAAGCCCTACGACAAGGGCTCGTTCCTCTGGATCGTCAACAACATCAACTTCCAGTACTTCAGCATGCTGATCACGGTCATCTCCGCCATCGTGATGCTGGTGGTGAGCTACATGGGCACGGTGCCCGACGAGCGGCAGCTCGGCGGCCTGACGTTCGCGACGGCGTCGGCGCAGGACCGCGCCCACACGCGTGCAGGCTGGGACAAGCGCGACGTGATCGCGTCGGGCTTCGTCATCTGCGCGATTCTCTTCGCCTACCTGTACTTCCGAGGCTAGCGGCGTCGGGTCGGCCTGGGTCGCGCCCGGTGCCCGGGGCCGTGAATTATCAAGTCGAAGTCAGCGTGGTCGCGCGCCAAGCGTCGAGGGCGCGCGCGTTCCCGAGCGAGTCGGCCCAGGTCATCGCAGGCCATGGCGCTTCTTGCGCCGGCAACGAGCGCGCGACGAGGTCGGCTTCCAGCGCGTAGCTCGGAGATGGTGCGCGCACTTCAATGCCTTGCGGCGGGCGGTCGTCGAGGTGCACGACGAGCGTCGTCGCGCGACCCTGGCGCTTTCCGGCCGGCAGCCAGGGGTTCGGCATAATCAGGCGGCCATTTTCGCCAAAAATGACGACTCGCGTGCCGAGCTCGTGACGCACGGCGCATGCGACCTCGGCCGTCATGCCCGAGGCGAACCGAAGTGACGCGCTCGCGATTTCCTCGACGCCGGTCGGGCCGCGGAAGCCGGTACCGCGCAGTGCTTCGGGCTCCGCGAACTCTCCGCCCGCGACGACACCGGCGATGAGCCGGACGAGCGACAACGGGTAACAGCCTACGTCGAGGATCGCTCCGCCGCCGAGCGCGGGATTGAAGAAGCGAGACTCGGGGATGCGCCGCGTGCGGAAACCGAAGTCGGCGCGCACGTGACTCACCGGTCCAATCGTGCCCGCCTTGAGCTCGGCGACGAGCGCCTGCATCAGCGGATGGCAGCGATACATGAGCGCCTCCATCAGGAACGTGCCGCGGCGCCGTGCGGCTTCGAGCATGCGCTCGACGGCCGCAGCGTCGAGTGCCAGCGGCTTCTCGCAGAGAACGTGCTTGCCCGCTTCGATGCATTCGACGGCATGCGGCTCGTGCAGGGGGTGCGGCGTCGCCACGTACATCGCCTGGATTTCGGGCCGTTGCAGGAGCGCGTCCAACGACGGCTCCGCAATCGGCAAGCCATGCTGCTTCGCGAAGACCCGCGCCTTGTCCGGCGAGGAGCCGGCGACGCCGAGGACGCGGCTTCGCTTTGCGTGAGTGAGCGCCCGCACGAAGTCGGTCGCGATCGCACCCGTGCCGATCACGCCCCACCCGAGGGGCGCGGGCTTCATCGCTCGGTGCCGAACTTAAGCACCATGACGTGCCGATACGTCTCGCCCGGCTCCAGGATTACCTGGTTCTGCCAGGCCGGCACGTTGATCGCGTTCGGGAACGCCTGCGTCTCGAGGCAGAAGCCGCTGTACTGCGCGTAGCTCGTGCCTTTGCCGTGGATCGAGCCGTCCAGGAAATTGCCCGAATAAAACTGCACGCCGGGTTGATTCGACTCGACCCACATGACGCGGCCCGACTTCGGATCCTTCACCCGTGCGACGGGGCGTTGCGTGTGCGGCTCGCCGTTGACGACGTAGTTGAGATCGTACCCGATGGGCTTGCCCCCGGCCTTCTGCAGATTGAGGCCGATCGGTTTCGCCACCTCGGTAAAGTCGTAGGGCGTGCCTTTGACCGACTTCACGACGCCGATCGGCACCAGCGGATCACCCGGGGTGTAGTGGTCCGCCCACAGCAAGAGCTCGTGATCCGTGATCGGCCCCGAGTTGTAACCCCCCAGGTTCCAATACGTGTGGTTGGCGAGGTTCACGATCGTCTTGCGATCGGTCGTCGCCTCCATCTCCACGCGTAACGCGTTCGCGTCGGTCAACGTGTAGGTCGTCTTGACCTTGACGGTGCCCGGATAGCCCTCCTCGCCGTCCTTCGAAACGTAGGTGAGCTCGAGCGCGGGCCCCTCCGGCGTTTCGAAGGGCTTCGGCTCCCAAACCACCTTGAAAAAGCCCTTGGGCCCGCCGTGCAGGTGGTGGGGCGGGTCGTTCGCCGCGAGGCGATACTCCCGGCCGTCGAGCTTGAATTTCGCGTCGCGAATGCGATTAGCGACGCGGCCTACGGTCGCGCCGAAAAACGAGGTGCCGCGCTCGTAGCTTCCGATGTCGTCCAAGCCGAGCACCACGTCGGCGAGCTTGCCGTCGCGATCGGGCACCTCGAACGACGTGAGCGTCGCCCCGAAATTCGTGATCTTCGCTTTGAGGCCGTGCGCGTTCGTGAGCGTGAACAACCAGGTGTCCTTTCCGTCGGCTTTGCCGTACGCCGCCTGCTCGATCCCCGAGCGCTTGACCGTCGCGGGCTCCGCGGACGCGGAAGCCGGAGGCGGTGCCGGCACGGCTGACGCGCTGACGACGGCCGGTGGTGGCAACGACGGGGCTGGGCCGGGCGTTTGCGGGGCCGAGCAGGCCCCGAGCCCGGCCATGAGCAGGGCGAGCTTCAGGTTTTCTCGTTTCGCGTTCGTCCGCAAGGGTGTTCCGTCCGAAAAGGCCGATTTTAGCGTGTACACACGTTGGCAGTGGCACTGCCCCCCTACATCCGTTGTGGCAGAGTGAAAGGAGTGTCTAGCTTCGAGAGGCGGGATTTCCCCCGCGGAGCGTCTGAGAACCGATGATCGTCGTGATGGAAGCCGGGGTGAACGAGACCGCGATTGAGAACGTCATCGCATTTCTCGTGGGAGCGGGGTTCGACGTGCACCGTTCGAGCGGAGCGAAGCGCACGACGCTCGGGATCGTAGGCGATGTCACCGAGAACGACGCGGCCGTGGTGCGCGAGCTCGACGGCGTCTCGCAAGTCGTGCGCGTGACGGAACCGTTCCGGCTCGCGTCGCGCCGCTTTCGCCAGCGCAGCACCGTCGTCGAGGGGCCTTGGGGGCTCATCGGCGGCGAGCGGCCCTGGATCGCGATCGAGCCGATCGGCCTCGTGCCGCGGCGCGAGACTGCCTCGCGCCCGGTGCAGAGCGAGGACGATGCCGCAGGTTCCGCGCCGGAACTGCCGTACGCCGTCGCGGCGGGGCGTCCCTTCGACGCGGCCGTGACGCGCTCGCACCTCCCGCCGGACGCGCTCGGCTCGCTTGCCTGCCTGTCGCTGCACGAGCAGCCAACGTCGCCGCATTACGCGGTGCGTTTCGTCGCGCGCCCGCCGAGCGCCGGCGCGAACGCGTGGATCGGCACGGCCGAGCGCGAGCTCGAGCGCGCGGAGTGCCAAGTGGTGCTGCTCGAGCAGGGCGGCGAGTATCCGAGCGGCGCCCGTACGCTCGAAGTGGCGGCGATCGCGCGCGCCAAGCAGCGCACGCACCTGCCGATCGTCGTGGACGTGCCGATCATCGCCGAGCGCGCGCGTTACTCGGCCCCCGTCGCGTGCGCCGCGATCGCCGCCGGAGCGGACGGCATCGTGCTGCGCGCTTGGGTCGGTCGTGAAGGCGTCATTCCGCGCGTGCCCGCAACGCTTGCCTGGTCCGAAGCCGTCGCGCTCGCGGAGCGCGTGCGCGCGGTCGCCGCGGCGGTGCGCGGATGAAGCTCACGGTCGTCGGCCTCGGCTTGCTCGGCGGCTCCTTCGCGCTCTCGTTGCGCGAAATCGAGCCCGGCATCGAGGTGACGGCCGTCGATCTGCCCGAGGTGCTCGACCGTCCCGCCGCGCGGCGCGCCGCCGACGCCTTCGTTCCCGTGAACGACGAACCGGCGGTGCGCGAGGCCGTGCGCTCGGCCGATCTCACGCTGCTCGCCGCGCCCGTCCGTCGCATCATCGCGCTCTTACCGGGGGTGCTCGCCGTCGCGCGTCTGGTCACCGATTGCGGGTCAACCAAGCGCGCCATCGCCGCTGCTGCTGCAGGCCTGCCGGGACGACGTCGCTTCGTGCTCGGTCATCCCATGGCCGGCGCGCCCGAGGGCGGCATCGAGCACGCGCGCCCCGGACTCTTTCGCGATCGGCGCTGGCTGATTTGTCCGGACGGCAGCGATCCGGACGCGGTAGACGCCGTCGAGGAGCTCGTGCAACGGCTCGGTGCCGAGCCAGTCCGTATCGACGCGTCGGCTCACGATCACGCGGTTGCGCTCACGAGCCACGCGACGCAGCTCGTCGCGAGCGCCCTCGCCGCGGTTGCACTGGAAGCCGGCGCCGAGGTGGCTGCAGGACCAGCCTTCGATGGCGCGACGCGCGTCGCCGGGGGGCCCCCGGAGATGTGGGGCGACATCCTGAGCACCAACGCGCACGACGTCGCCGACGCTCTCGCGGTGCTCGGTCGCGAGCTCGAAACGGTGCGCACAGGGCTGTCTCAGCCGGTGCCCGACATCCGTGCCGCGCTGGCTCTGCTCGCTCGTGCCCGCCGGCTGCGCCGAAAATAGGCCCGCCACGCACCGAGCTATGGGTCCATGGACGCCCAAAGTCGTCTTTGTGCCATCCTGTGCCAAGCCATGAACGGGCAGCATGAACGGAATCAGCATATTTGGTGCTCGGCTCGTGGCCCGGAATGTGCTCCAATTGGCACACCGAATGCGCCGGCCCCTCACTCTGATGCTGCTCCTTGCAGCGGCTTCCCCGGCCGGGTGCTTCTTGAATCCATTTCCGGAGCTACCCGACCACGGACTCGATAGCGGCCCGTCGTCCCCGTCGGCGAACATGGGCGCCGGCGGTTCGAACGGCAGCGTCGGTGACGCGAATGGCGGTTCGAGTGGCACGACGGCGCCGTCCGGGACTGGCGGCGGCACCGCGTCCGCGACCGGCGGCACTGGCGCGGGCGGAACGATGATCGGAATTGGGACGGGCGGCTCGACCTCGACCGGAGGCACGACCGGGGCCGCGGGAGCTCCTAGCGGCGCTGCGGGCTCGGGAACGATGACGAGCGCAGGCGGGGGTTACCCTGGAGCGAGCGGCGGCGGCTATGCGGGTGGCGGCGACGGCGGTGACGCCGGCTTTGCTGGCAACGCCGGTTCGAGCAACGCTGGTACCGGCGCCGGCGGCATGAGCGGCGCGGGCGGGGCGAGCGCCGGCGGCATGAGCGGCATGAGCGGCATCGGCGGCGAACCCGGATTCGCCGGCATGGCTGGCCGCGCCGGACACGCGGGTCACGCCGGCACGGGTGCGTCGGGACGTGGCCCGTGCTGCACCGGCTTTTGACGCCGTGGGCGCGTTCGGCTCAGCCGGCTGACGGCTTCTTCGCCAGGTAGCTGTCCATCACGTTGGCGATGAGATCCGCGAGGATCCCGTCGGCGACGCGCAAGCGGCGGCTGAGCTCTCGCGCGAGGTTCAACACGATGATCGCGTACGAGCGCACGTCATGACGATAGAGGGAGTCGAGGTCCGCGGCGCTCACGCGAATCAGCCGGCCCGGCGCGAGCGCACGCACCGTCGCCGAACGCGGCTGGATATCCACGATGCTCATTTCCCCGAACCAATCGCCCGGGCCGAGCACGGCGACGCGAGCATCGACGGCGCCGCGACTCTTCTTCGTGACCTCCATCTCGCCCGCGAGCACGACGTACATCGCGTTCGCTTCGTCACCCTCGCGGAAAATTGCCTCGCCGATGGTGGGCTTCACCACGGTGAGCATGCTCGCGAGAAAAACGAGCACGTCGTCGCTCAGAGCGCCGAAGAGCCCGATGTTTCGCAGATCGCTGGGTGCGATTTCGGCGGCGTCCGCCATGGCGGCGCCACCGTAGCATGATCGCGCGTTTCCGAAGGACGGGCCTTGGGCGCGATGCGGGCCGCGCGCGGGTCAATCGTGAAAGAGCGGCGGACGATTCGCGCAATAGTCGGCGACGGCGCGCTGATCTTCTTCTTCCAGGTGGGTGAAAGCGACGCCCATGCCTGCCGGCTCGTCCTCCCGCGTCCAGCGGACGGTGCCCTCGGCCGAGAGCGTCCGGTCGCCCCCGAGCGTGAAGAAGAGCGCGACCTCCGTGCCGACGGCGAGCGGCGCGTTCGTACTCACGAACACCCCGCCCGCGGAGACGTCGGCGGTCACTCCGGCGTAAAAGTTCGACGCACTCAGCACGCCCACGTCCACCTCGATCGTCACGCGCGCTCCTGCGGTGCGCTGGTCCGCGACGCCGTCACGTTGTGCCGACGCCGCATCCGTGCGCGGCGAGCGACCTCGGTTCCCGTCGCGACGCCCCGGTGATCGTGACGCGAGCGGCGGCAACGTGCGCAGCTGGCGCTCGCGGCTGCGCACGCGCGGGTAGAGCAGCGCGAGCGCCTGTGCGACGGCGGTCACGACCGTGTCGAGCCCCGGCACGAACGTCGTGCGCGCGTGAAGCATGTCGAGCGCACGCGTGAGCGCGTCGAGCGCTCCGCGCAGCGCGTCGAGTGCCTCCACGTCCGCCGTGAGCTCGGCTTCGGCGGCGTAGAGCGCGCTGCTCGCCGTGGCGACGTGGTCGAGCACGCTCGCCAAATCGGCGTCGCGCTCGGGGATTTTCTGCAATGTCGCGAGCGCCGTGGTCAGTAGCTCGCGCGCCCGGTGAACGGGATCCGAGCTCGGCTGTCGCGGATTAGCGCTCACAGGTTCTTGTGAAAGACGATGCGTGGCCGCGCAGGCCCCGCGTAATCCTCGACGTACGTCACGCTCCAGCCGGTCGCCTTGTGGAACGCGATGGACCCTTCGTTCCCTACCGTCGTGATCGCCTTGAGGCGCGTGCAGTTCGCGGTGCGCGAGTCCTCTTCGAACGTCTGGTAGAGCACCTTGCCGACGCCGCGGCGGCGATAGTCCGGATGAATGCCGACGAGGTGGACGTAGCCGGTTTTCGGCGGTCCCGGCGCGACGAAGCCGAGTAAGAAGCCGACGAGAATGCCGTCGTGCTCCACGACGCGCGCCATCGAGCCGAGCTCGTAAAAGAAGATCGGGTGCGCCAGCGCCGTCGTGGGACCGCCCCACCAGCGGTCGATGATCTGAACGATGTGGTCGTAGTCCTGCTTACCGAGCGGGCGGGTGATCATGGTTGCGGGAGAGCGAACGGGGAGAGTCAGAGCTTAACACTTCCGCCCGGGTGCGTAACCCGCGAGCGCCGCAAGTGACGAACGTGGACGAGCTGGCGCGAGCCCCCGACCTCAGGTAATCGAAGATGCGTGAATGTGGTGCGGATTGCCCCTTCGATTCTGAGCGCGGACCTCGGACGCCTGGCCGATGAAGTGCGCGCGGCAGAGGCCGCCGGCGCCGATTGGATCCACGTGGACGTGATGGACGGGCGTTTCGTGCCGAACATCACGTTCGGGCCGGCGATCGTACGCGCCGTGCGCGCTGCAACGAAGCTGCCGATCGACGTGCATCTCATGGTCGTCGAGCCGGAGCGACATCTCGAAGAGTTCGCCGCTGCCGGCGCCGACGGGCTCAGTGTGCACGTCGAAGCGAGCACGCACTTGCAGCGTACGCTCCACGCCATCCGTCAGCTCGGCAAGCGCGCCGGCGTTGTACTGAATCCGCACACACCCGAGGAGAACCTGCGCTGGGTGCTCGAGGATTTCGATTTGGTCCTCGTGATGACGGTCAATCCCGGCTTCGGCGGCCAAGCATTTCTTCCCGCGATGGTGCCGAAAATCCGGCGCGTGCGTGAGCTCATCGATCAGGCAAAACACCCGATCGAGCTCGAAGTGGACGGTGGAATCGCGCCGGATACGGTTCGAACCGTGGTCGAAGCCGGCGCGCGTGTGCTCGTCGCCGGACACTCCATTTTCGATCAGCCCGATCGTGCTGCTGCGATTCGAGCGCTGCGCGCGGCGGCAGCTTGAGGCAGGCTGCGCTTCTAGCCGCGTTCGCGGGCCTGCTCGGCGCGTGCGCGACGAAGCCTGCCGCTGCCCCCGCCGCCCCGCTTACCGCCCCCGCTGCGCCGCCGTCGGCACCGGCGCCGCACGCTGTCGCGTCCGCTTCGGCACCGCGTCACGACCAGGGGCAGGCCATCGTCGACGCGACACTGAAACAAGTTGCCGCCGCCCGCATGCTCGCCCCGACCGGCGGCGTGCGGAGCGAGGTGATCGGTCGCGCCGAGCTCCTCGAACGCATGAAGAAGGAGCTTGCCGAGGATCTCGAACCGGAGCTGCTCGAGGGCTCGACCGAGCTCCTGTTCGCGCTCGGCGCCGCTCCCGCGGACCTCGACTACCTCGGCAGCATGCTGACTCTGCTCGGGACGCAGCTCGCCGGTTTCTACGATCCGAGTGAGAAGGAAATGGTGCTGCTCGACGACCTCGGCATGGAGGCGCAGCAGGCGACGCTCTGGCACGAGCTCGTTCACGCTTTGCAAGATCAGCATTACGACCTAAAGCCGCTGATGAAATGGCAGGCGGGTCGTGGTGACGCTCTGTCGGCGGTTCAGGCGCTCGCCGAGGGCGACGCCACCAGCGCGATGATGGACCTCATGCTCTTGCCACGCGGGCAGACGGCACTCGACGTGCCGGAAGGCATGCTCGCGGGCAGCCTCGGCCTGATGGAAGCGATGCCCGAGATCGCCCCGGTTCCACGGATTTTGAAGCGCTCCATCGTCGCGCCCTACGTCGCCGGGCTCGCGTTCGTGCATGCGCGCCGGCGCGCGGGAGGCTGGCAAGCCGTGGATGGCGCCTGGCGGGATTTGCCGACCACGAGCGAACAAATTCTCCACCCCGACAAATACGCCGCGCACGAGCCCGCCGAGGTCGTACCGGTCCCCCCGGCGCCGCCAGGTGGCCCCGATCACGTCATCTATCGCGACGTTCTCGGAGAGGAGACGCTTCGCATCGCGTTCGAGGAGTGGGTGCCGCGCGTGACGGCGGCGGAAGCAGCGGCGGGCTGGGGTGGCGACAACGTCGCGGTGTTCGCCGACGGCGACCGCCGGGCTGTCGGGCTTCGGCTGCGTTATGATGACGAGGCGCACGCCAAGCGTGGTTTCGAAGCGGTGGCCCGCGGCGCACTCCAGGCCGAGTCCGACGTGGCGAGCGGCGACAAGCCCCCGCCGAGCGTGCCGGTAGGTCAGGCGCTCGCTGCCGTGCGCAAAGGCTCGGTGTGCCAGGTACGCGGTCACCGCGGTCCGTTTGCCGCGGTGTGGCGGGGGCGCGACCTCGGTGTCGCGCTCGGGCCGTATCAGCGTGCCGGGTCCGCAACGCAGTCACGGTCCGATTGCGCTTCGGCACTCGGCTGGGCCGAGAGCATCGTTCGGGCGCAGTGAGCCGTGAATGCCGGAATTGCAGAGGTTCGGCGCGCGAACGTAAGCGTCCGGTCGGCCGGCTGTGCGCGTGGAGGGCCGCCAGGGGCTGCGATGGAATGAAACCTGCTTAGGGACTTCTGCGCCGCGGCGAAACCTTTTGGTCTGCCCGCGCGTTTGAAGGAAAGCAGGATCGAACCGTGACCGTCCGACGCCCCAAAGCCCGACCCCGCAGCGCCGGCCCCGCCGGCGTCTCATGGGTTGCCCTCGTGGCGGCGACGACGCTCGGCATCGGTGGCGTCCAACGGGTTCGGGCTGCCGTGAGCGCTGACCCGCGTGAGCTCGGCCACTCGCGAGACGGCTATCGCCTGATCGTACAGTCCTACGCTGCCTCGAGCCTAGGGTCCGGGCAGTTGCCTGGGGGACGTGCCCGCCCGCTGGCTTCCACTCAGCGCGCCATCACGCCGGAGCAGCTCGCTCGCGGCATTTCGGTCGACATGTTGGGCCTCGAGCAATCGCCGACGCCTGCGCCCGAAACCCCCGTCATCGTCGCGTGGGTCGAGCAAGGTCGTGCCGATCTCGATTTCGACGGATTGCAGGCGCGCCCTGCCGCGGACGCCTTCTACGGCGTTGCTACGACCGGGCCGTCCGCGCCTGCCACTGGTACGCCCGTCGTGCTCAAACGCCGCGTTACGGGCTGAAATCGAGCGGCTTCACGCGTACGCTCACGGCATCGAGCCGGCGCGTCCGCGCTGCTCGGTCGCAATCGAGCGCATGGCCTGGAGGCGATCGAGGTACGCGCGCCTGGCGACGTGATCGAGGGTCTCGCCGCCGAACCGAACGCGCAGGTAGCACTCCGTGAGCTCCAACGTTTCCGCACCGAGCGGGTGACCCAGCGCTTCGAGCGAACGCGCGTGCGCGAGCGGCGGCGTGCTCGATGGACGCGGCACGCCGCGCGCGGCGAGCAGCCGCTCGAGCGCGCGATACAAGGCGGCGGCCTCGTGTGCGCCGCGCTCGTCGTTCGTGCGCTCCCGGCCTTTCTTCGGCTGCCGTCGCCGGCGGAGCAGTTGATACACGCCGAATCCGAGACCGGCGAGAGCGAGCCCTCCGAGCACCGTTTTGCGCGGGGACGCGAGCACCTGCCCCGCCACGCCGCGCCGCGGGATCATCCGCAAATACGCGTCGCGAACCTGGTCGTAGAGCCCCAGCTGTTGACGCAGATCGTAGCCGATCACGTGGTGACTCCAGCGCTGGCCGAGCGCCTCGACGAAGTCACGCATGACCGCGAGCACCCCGGTGAGCTCGCTCCGCGGCGCCGCGTCGGAGGGCGGCGTGGGATCGAACCGCGTCCAGCCCGCGCCCTCGAGCCAAACCTCTACCCAGGAGTGCGCATCACCCTGACGCACGACGTACGAATGCGAAAAGCGGTTGTACGTGCCGCCGACGAAGCCCGTGACGTTGCGCGCGGGTACGCCGAGCTCGCGCAGCATGACGGTCATCGCCGTCGAGTAGAACTCGCAGTGCCCGCGCTTGGATTTGAACAAGAAGTCTTCGAGCGGGTTTTTCGCGGCGCCCGAAGGTGAATCGAGATCGTAGCGGTAGCCGCTGCGGAGGTTCGCCTCGATCAAGTGCGCCTGCTCGCGTGGCGCGGTCGCGCCCGCCGTCCACGTCTCCGCCAGCTCCGCGATGCGCGCCGGTAGTGGCGGCAACGACAGGTAGCGCGTGCGTTCCGGCGCAGTCAGCGCCGGGAGCGGCGGCTCCGAAGCGGTCGCGAGCGACACGTCGTAACGCAATCCGCGCTGCGCCGCCGAGCTATAACGAAGGACGCCCTCCGCACCGAGAAAGAGCTCGGGGTGCGACTGGTCGAGGCCGGGCGCCGGTGCCAGCACGTGCAGCGCGACCGCGTCGAGCGGCAAGAACACGACGGGCGGATCGATGGACTCGAGGTCGATACTCATGATGCGATCGCGCACCGGGTCGGGAAATCGGCGAATTTTCACGTCGGAGCCGGCTTGGTCGGCCGGGAGCTCGTCGCGATGAGTGCGTGACCATGCGCGTCCGTCGTAACGGTCGAACGCGGCGCCGCGCAGGTAGAGCGCCAGTCGCGGCGGCGGCACGGCCGGCAAGCCGGGCGGATCCACGCGCATGACTATGGTCGGGTCCGAGCGCAGCCGCCCGACACCACCGAGATCCACGTGCTCGGAAAACCCCACCATGCGCTCGGGGTGGTTGCGATTGAGCAGCAGGAGCGACAGCCCGACGCGCGGAAACAGCACGAAGATGACGGCGGTGAAGACGAAGATGGGCACCGACAAAAGGCACGTGAGCAGCAGGAATTGCCGGCCAATCACGCGCCGGCTCCGCAGAATCCGCGGGACATCGACCGGCAACCCCGTGCGATCTCGCGCGCCCTGGCGGTAGTTACCCTCGACTTCGCGCCGCAGATGGCTGAGCACGAGCGCGCCCGGCGTGACGATCAAAAACCCGAGGAAACAGAGCCCGTACGTGAGCCCGCTGCCGAGCACCGTGCCCGCGATCAGGTGCAACAGTGCGAGCACGATCACCTGCTGGTCGTGAGCGGCTCCGCGCCGCGTCGCGAGCCTGAGCACCTGAAGACCTGCCGCGAATTCGATCGATGCGGCGAGCAGGCTCTCTCCCCCGGCGAGGCGCAGCACCTGAACGCCCAGCAAAACCAGCGGAGCCGCGACGGCTGCCTTGCGCCATGCCGGACGATCTTGCAGCCGTTCGGGCAGCGCGAGTGCGGCCGCCATGGCGCCGACGAGCACGTAAGCAACCGTGCGATCGAGCTCGCCGCTCGTGAGGAGCGCGAGCAAGCCGAGCACGGCGAGCGTGTCGGTCATCACCCGGTGCACGACGCCGAATCTCATGCGACTTCGCGCGTCTTCGGCGCGGGGGTAGGCGCCGCGGCCGGCGCATCCTCGAGTGGCGTGGCCTCGAGCAAAGCGAGAAAGCGCAGGAGCGGATCGGCGCCGCGGGAGGGTACGCTCGCGGCGCGCTCACCCGCAGTGCTGCGCACCGTGACCGAATCCCCCCGCTTCAAATGCGCGACGGCCCGTGACGCGACTTCGCGGATGCGCCGCTCGAGACGCGCCGAAAACTCCTCGCTCGGGCTCGGCCCGGGGTGGCGCGAATCGACGACGAGCGTCACTTCTCGACGCGCTTCACGCACCCGTTCGCGCACGACCATCTGCTCGGTCTGAGCGCTCTTGCGCCAGAAGATGTCGCGCGGATCATCGCCGTCGCGCATGAGTCGAACGCCCGCGGTCTCGTCGCCCGTGCCGCGACCGAGCGTGAGCACGCCGCCGATGCGGTCGCCCGACTCGTCCGGCGGAAGCTGCAGTGGATCGACGGCGGGGTAGATGATGAGGTCGCCGTCGGAGGTCACGTCGCGCGACTTTTCGAACAAGCCGAACGGGAAACGCGTCGCCAGCCGAAAACCGATGTGACGGTCGCGCCCGCGCCGGGCGGGCGTGCGCCGATAAGCGGCGACCTGAGCCGATCGGGGGCTGATTTTGAGGAAGAAACAACGCTTATCCGCCGGCTGTCCAGCACGCAGGTCCTCCACTTCGATCGCGTAGGAGGGGACGCGCTGCTTGTGGTTGTAGACCTCGATCTCGACGAGGTGGGCGCGGCCGACCTGCGCGCGCGGCGGCAGACGGCGCGAAACCGTGAGTTTGCGCAAGCTGAGCTCGCTCATCACGCCCGAGACGATGATGAGCGAAAGGAACATGCCGAACAGGAGATAGAGGAGGTTATTGCCGGTATTGATCGCGGCGAAGCCCACGCAAAACGTGATGAGCAAGAAGTAGCGACCCTCGCGCGTGAGGCGCAGCCGGCGTGGCGGCTTGAACCACGAGAAAAGGCGCCACGCCGGCAGGAGCCAGCGTGGGAGCTTCGGCGGCTCGCTCGCCCGTGCGCGATCACTTCGACGCACGACCCGGGCGCCGCCGGGCCGCCGCGGTGGGCCGGGCGCCGCTCGGGTCACAGCGGCACGGGAACGCGCGAAACGACCTCGCGCACGGCCGTTTCGGCCTCTTCACGCGATGGGACGTAGCCTTCGGCATGCGAGGCGAGCCGCACGCGGTGGGCGAGCAGCGGCACCGCGAGACTGTGGATGTCGTCAGCGATGCAGTAGTGGCGACCGTGCAAGAGCGCACGAGCGCGCGCGGCGCGCGAGAGGTTCATGCCCGCGCGCGTCGACGCACCGAGCGACAGTGCCGGGCTCGTGCGCGTCGCCGTGACCAGCGCTTGCAGGTACGCGCCGAGCGCACCATCGGTCGAAACGCGATCGACCTCGCGCTGCATGCTGACGAGCGATTGCGGATCGAGGACGACCGGCACGGCTTCGATGCGATCGTAGTCGGGATCGAGCATCAGGCGCGTTTCGACGTGCGGCGGCGGATAGCCGATGCGAAGCCGCATCATGAACCGATCGAGCTGCGATTCGGGAAGTTGGTACGTCCCCGCGAAATCCTGCGGGTTCTGCGTGGCGACGACGAAGAACGGCTCCGGCAACGGAAGCGTGCGCCCGTCGAGCGAGACCTGCCCGTCGCTCATGGCTTCGAGCAGCGCCGATTGCGTGCGCGGACTCGCGCGGTTGATCTCGTCCGCGAGCAGAACGTTCGTGAAGATCGGACCGGGCCGCAGCACGAACTCGCCACGATGCTGTTCGTAGATCGACACACCCAGCACGTCGCTCGGCAGGAGGTCGCTCGTGAATTGGACGCGACGAACCTCTCCGCCGACGGCGCGAGCGAGAGCGCGCGCGAGGGTCGTCTTACCGACGCCGGGCACGTCCTCGAGCAACACGTGGCCGCGCGACAACAGGGCGACGAGCGCGAGCTCGACGACATCCGCTTTCCCCTCGAGCGCGCCGCCGACCGCCAACCGCAGCTCGGCGAGCTGCTCCGCGCGCCGGGGCTCCAAGGCGAGGGCGGAGGAACTCATCCTAGTCGGATAGTAGCACCGCCCGAGAGGCGGCCAGTGCCCGAAAACCTCG
Source organism: Polyangiaceae bacterium (assembly GCA_025936045.1). GTDB lineage: Bacteria > Myxococcota_A > Polyangia > Polyangiales > Polyangiaceae > PMG-095. The sequence continues at coordinate 57,343 of JAICUB010000008.1, forward strand.
ACTCTTGCACATCGGGCAGAACCCCGGCGGGGAACGCCCCGGAATTTCGGAGCGGGAGGAGCCGGTGGTACAGAGGGCGAAGTGCCGCGCATCGACCGAATCGTCGTGGACCAGGTCACCCGCACGTTCGGGGCGGTCGCGGCGCTTCGCGGCGTGACCCTGGAGCTTTCGGCCGGGCAAATCTTCATGCTCGAGGGCGAAAACGGCGCCGGTAAGAGCACGCTTCTCTCCGTGCTCGCCACGGTCCTCAAGCCGACGCTCGGTCGCGTCATCTACGAGCCGATCGGCGAAGAGCTCGAGCAAGTGCGTCCGGAGCTCGGGTGGGTTGCGCACGAATCCCTCTGTTATCGCGAGCTCTCCGGTCGCGAGAACGTGGAGCTGGCCGGGCGCGCTTACGGCGTGGTCGATCCGACGGCGTGGGAGCGCGCACGCGATCGAGTGGACGCGCGGGCATTCGCCGATCGTCCGGTGCGGCTCCTCTCGCGCGGGCAGCGACAGCGCATCGCGCTCGCGCGCGCGTTGGTCCACGCGCCGAGCGTGCTCCTGCTCGACGAACCGTGGGCAGGGCTCGACACCAAGAGCTCGGACCTGCTCGAGCGCGCCCTCATCGCGGAGCGGGACAACGGCACGCTCGTCGTGGTCTCGAGCCACGCGCCCGAGCAAGCGGAACGGCTCGGTGCTCGACGAATTCGTCTCGCCGGCGGGCGCATCGCCCAGCCGGCCACCCCGTGAACCACGCTTAGCGTACGAGGGCGCCCGCGAGCGCCGCGAGCTCAGCGGCGTCCTCGTTTGCAAAAAGCCACGGGCGCGGGCCGATCCCGAGCCGCGCGACCTCTTCGGCGTTCGTGCCGGTGCTGGCGTCGGCAGGGCGTGCTCGGCAAAGCGCGATCGCGTCGGGCATGCGACCGAGTGAGCGAGCAGCGAGCAGCGTCGCCGTGAGGTCGTGAAGCACGCCGAGCGAGTCCGGCGCGACGAGCAGCCAAGCCGCTGGGTCGAGCGCTCGTGCGAGGTCGAAATTCGAGATGCCTGGGCCAAGCGGCGAGAAGAGTCCGCCGGCGCTCTCGATGAGCGTGACCGGGGAAGCGTGCCCGGCGATGACGGACTCTTGCTCCTGGACATATCTGAGGGCTACGGGAAGCTCGATGGTCACGCCGGCGCGAAGCGCGGCGAGGTGCGGTGAGATCGGATCAGGAAGGCGGTAGGGCAGCGTGCCGACCGGGCTGGCTCCATGCCCAGTACCGAACCCTGCCGCGGCGAGGGCCGCCGCATCGGTGTCAGCTCCGGGGGTTACTCCACTTTCGATAGGTTTGAGGCCGAGCGCCGTGTGTCCCAGGGTTTGCAAGCGTCGAAGGAGCGCGCACGACAGCCACGTCTTTCCGACTCCGGTTCCCGTCCCGACTACGACAATCCGACGCGGCATCTGGCACTCCTCATCCGACTCGCATGAGCGCGTCCACGACTGCGCCGGCGACTCGTTCGACTCCGTCATCGGGCCAGTTCGCGCTCACCGTAAGCCGAATGCGAGCGCTGCCCACGGGCACCGTCGGCGGGCGAATCGCCTGAGCCAAAATCCCCTTTGACTCCAGTTCCCGAGCGACCCGAATGGCCTCGTCGTTGCCGCCCACCAGCACGGGAACGATGGGTCCGCCCAGTCCTTGTGGGACTTCCACGCCGCGTCGGATCAAATGCTCGCGTAACGATCGCGCTCGAGCCGCCACGAGTCCGCGCCCGTCGTCTGCGGCCTTGAGCCGTTCCACGTGCAACAGCGTGACGGAGGCCAAGAGCGGCGACGTTGCCGTCGAAAACACGAAACTACGAGCCTGATTCCAGAGGAGCTCGCGGAGCGCCGCCGAGCCGGCTACGAAAGCTCCTTGCGTTCCGACGGCTTTGCCGAGCGTGCCCACCAACGCGTCGGGCACCACGCCCGCCGCGACGCAGCGCCCGGCCCCTTTTTCGCCGAACACTCCCAGTGCGTGCGCCTCGTCAACGAGGAGGGACGCGCCGAGCCGGTCACACAAGCCTCGCAGCGCCATGAGGTCCGGGCCGTCCCCGTCCATGCTGAAGCAGGACTCGGTGATTACCCAGCGCTCTCCCTTGCCGCGGGAACGCTCAAGAGCGGCTTCCAGAGCGGCGAGGTCGAGATGGGGCACTACTTCGACGTCAGCGCGGGCGAGGCGGCAGCCATCCACGATGGAAGCGTGGTTCAATCGATCCGAAAAAATCGTCGAGCCGGCGATCCCGACCGCCGACAAGAGACCGACGTTCGCCGCATATCCCGAAGTGAAGAGGAGCGCGCTCGGGGCGCCGACCCACGCGGCCAATTGTGCCTCGAGGTCGACCAGCGAGCTGCGGGTCCCATGAATCAAGCGAGAGGCGCCAGCGCCCGGCGCACCCACCTGAACGCGCGTTTCACGTGAAACATCCTGCCCCGCTAGCCCTAAGTAATCGTTGGAGGACGCGTCGACGAAACGGGTGCCAAGGCGCGCCGCCGCCTGCTCCGCCGCACGCCGCCGCGAGCCATCGTCGGACCTCCTGAGTAGGCCCGCTTCCGCGAGGTCACGCAGCCGTCTCTCCGCAAACCTATCCAAGGCGCTCACGACCCAGTACTAGCAAACCTGAACGGCAGGTGGGCCCGGAGGCACGAGCTCGCCGTCGTCCCCAAGGGGGACCCGACCGACGCGATCGCGCTGTGCGCTGCGAGCGGCGCTCCACATCTCGAACGTCCCCTGGGACGGACCCGATCGCGGGCCTTGTGCGTGGCGGGCGTCGGCGGTGAGTTGATCACGTTCCCGACGTTGGATCAGAGCGAAAGGCGACGGACACTCGAGAGCTGAGGAGGTGCCCCGGGCGGACACTCAACCTACCCGAGCGCGAGAAGCGACCGCTGCCCCATACGGGGTCGCGCGCTTCCGACTCACGCTCGAGCCGTCTCGGAGCCGTAGCTTCGCGTTTCCGTAGTGCTTGTGCCTCGCCATTTGATCGAGGCACGGCGGAGTCACCGGGTCCAAATCAGATTGCCTCGGTTTGGGCTTTGCTCTCCAGCCACAAGTCCCCACGATGGGCGCCGCTTACGAATATTGACCGGAAGGCGCAGCCCGTCGCCCCCGGAGCGACACGCAAGTCCACCAATCCTCGCGAAGTTGCGCAGCTCGCGAAATACGGCGTGGGTCTTCGTTGCCCGCCTCGGGCCGCTTGCTCCGACAACTCCAAAGCCGCTCGAGGCACGGCGCTCAACGGCGGTCCGCCGCTCGGAAAGCTTCTCATGCGCCAAGAGGCGTTCGGTGAAATGCGAGCGGCAGCATCCAATAAGTACAGTGATGTATTAATGGCCGGTTCGAGGTTTTCAAACAAACCCGCCGCCGCCTGGGCCTATAAAATATGTCTATCTATCTTATGATCGCCATCCGGCTCACCTCCGCACCGACGACCGTCGGTGAAGTCAATGAACTTAGAGTACGATTGTGTATCTGATGGACCCTACGAATACGCTCCCAGGCTCCGGACGCGGTCGCTATGACCGGCGGCAGTCGCGCGAAGAGCGTATGTCGGACCAGCGCGCTCGGATTCTGAAGGCGACGGCTTTGGTGTTCGCGAGAACGGAGGCGCCGACGGTCGCGGCGGTCGCGGCGGCCGCGCGCGTCTCGCGCAACACGTTTTACGAATATTTCGATGACCTCGAGCACGCGCGTGCTGGAGCCTCGCTGCGGGCGCGAAAGCGACTCGAGGTCGCATTGGGAGACGCGCAGAGACGGACGAGGACGCCGGTGGAACGCTGGCGAGAGCTCGCGCAGGCCTGGTTTGGATGGGTGCTCGAGTTTCCTGCCGAGTCCCGACTCGTCGTGGGCGCCGAGGTTCGAGGTTTGAGCGAGGCCGGGCGCGAGCTTCAGGCTGCCTTCACGCGCTCGCTTGCGCTGATGCACGCGTCGGGGCTGAACACCCCGACTCCCGACGCAGTGCGCGTCACCGCCGCGGCCGCCGCTGGTGAAGTCTTAGCGCGCGGCCTCATCGTGGAAACGTTGACCACGAGCGATGCGCGCCCCGCCGCGCCCGAGCGCTCGAGGCTCGAGCGCGCGCTCGTCGACATCGCGGTGCGACTCTTGCGTTGAGCGCCCGTAGATGCGCAGGTCCTCCTCAACATACCCCCAGGGTCGCTCTAATTTGGCACTCATCGCCATTTCCATCCCCGTTCACCGGTGATAGCTTACGCGCCGGATGCACGCTGATCCTGTCGAGCTTCGTGTGGGGGGTCAGACGTATCGGGTCGTTGCGTCCGCGAGCGAGGAGGATCTTCGCCGTCTCGCCGGCGTCGTCGACGCACGCCTGCGCGCCATCACGCCGCCAGGGCGAGCCGTGTCGCCTCAGGCGCTGCTGCTCGCCGCCATCGCGCTCGCGCATGATCTCGAAGAGGAGAAGTCGCGGAACCGGAAGCTTGCGACGCGTTCGCGCGAGATGCTCGGTTCGATCATGACGCGGATCGACGCGGCGATCGGCTCGGTCGGCGCGCCCGCGACGGACATCGACGAGCCCGCGCCCGGTCCGTAACGCTCGCTCGGCGCGGCGGGCGCGGCTCGTTCAGCGCAGCGCGCTGACGGCGAAGAGGAAGGGCGCCACGACGAAGAAGCCGTCGATTTCGAAGCCCGCGCTGATCAGCGTCGTACGCGGTTCGCCGAGGTCGCGCGCCGCGCTCGCGAAGACGCCCAGAGACCAATTGTACGTGCCCTCGAAGTTGTAGCTCCGCGCTCCGAAGAAGGTGCTCACCGACAGCGCCGGAGCACGGAGTTCGTGTTCGACGACTCCGAGCGAGACGGTAAGTGGGAAATTCTCCGTCAGCGGCACGAGCAGCGTGGCTCCTCCTCCCCAGCGCAGATCCCAGAATCCAGCGGTGGTGACCTCGAGGTACGGCCCGAATCCAAAGTCGCGATTCCGGTGCCGCAGAAACAGCATGTCACCCGTGATGCCGTTGCACAGGCGTGTCCGCTGCCAGACGGCGCCGTCGTTGCCGATACCGCACAACGCCGGCCGCCATGCGACGTGGCCTTGGGGATCAGCGCGCGCGCGGGGCGCCAAGAAGACGCAGCAGGCGACGCTACCGGCGAGTACGAGCCTCGGCGCCACCGGACGCCGTCAGGGCGTGCTCGTCGTGTTCATGCCGGTAATGAACGGATTGTTCTGCGGATTCACGCAGACGGGGTCCCCGGTTCCCGCGCAAACCGTGCAGGGGAACGAGGCATCTTGGCCGAAGAAACAGATGGTCGAAGTCGACATCACGTCCGAGGCGCTGTCGCAATTGCGTGACGTCGGATCGAGGGCGCCCGACGGGTAATCCACGAGGCAACCCGTGCAAACGGTGATCGGGTAGTCGAAGTCGCCGGACTCGAGGTCTTGGCCGCCGAGCGTCGTGCCCTCGATTTTCACGCGCGCGATGATCTGCCCGTCGGGACCGAGGTTCGGCATGTCTTCGGCGCGGATCATGCGAATGAAGACGGCCGCGAGCCCGGGGTCGGTTCCGTCGGAGGGATTGATGACGCCGGTTGCCGGTGTTTCGAAGCTGACGACGGAATTATTGGTTCCGTACAGCGTCATCTTCGCGCGTGTGATTTCGAGGCGCGACGTTTCGGTGCGGAGTTGCTGGCGACTGCCGCGCTGAGTGAGGTGGCTGCCGACGAGCAACGCCGCCTGGTAACCGTCGGCAAAATAGCGATCCAGTGTTCCCGAAGGCTGTAGGACCGCGGTCGCGTCCGGCTGAGCGAGGCATTGGCTCGAGTTGATGTTCATCACGCCGTAGATGAATACCGAGCTCCGGTTATCGACGCAGCTCGAGCCCAAGAGCCCGGCGCCCACCAAGAGGAGCCCGGCGGCCATCGTCTTCGGGAAGCTGTACATTCGTCGCCTCGTGCGGCGAGGGCAGGTGTCGCCGCCGCCTCTAGGAGTCTAGCGGTCGACCTCGCCAGCGCCAAAAATTGGGGGGATTTCGGCCGCTCGGGACCGGCCGTGAGCGCCCTTATCGAAGCGACTGCGCGAGTGATTTCAACTTGCCGACCTCGAGCTCGACCGTTTCGACGCGGCCGAGCTCGCGCGCCACTACGAAGCGAACCCGAGAACCTGCCCGCTTTTTGTCGAGGGTGACGAGCTCGGCGGCTTCGTGCAGCGGCTCGCGGGCGAGGTCCGTCGGGAGGCCGGCCGCGGTGAGCAAGGCCTGGACGCGCTCGGTCAGCGCCGCCGGAGTCCGTCCGAGCGCTTCGCCGACTCGCAGCGCCGCGATGAGCCCGAGGCTCACGGCCTCACCGTGGGTCAGGCGCTCGAACCCGGCGTGCGACTCGAGCGCGTGGCCGAGCGTGTGCCCGAGGTTCAAGAGCGCACGGAGACCGGTTTCGCGCTCGTCGAGCCCGACGATGCGCGCTTTCACCCGCACCGAGCGCCGCACCATTTCAGCGACGAGCTCGGGGCTGCGCGCGCGGACGGCGGTCTGTTCGGCCTCGAGCAGCGTGAAGAGCTCGGGGTCGCCGATGATCGCGGTCTTTACGACCTCCGCGAGCGCGCTCGTGTAGCCGCGAGCCGGCTCGGTCGCCTCGAGTGCGGCGTCGCAGAGCACGCCCTTCGGTTGCCAAAATGCGCCGACCGCATTCTTGGCCAGTTCGAGATCGACCCCGGTTTTCCCGCCGACCGACGCGTCCACCATGGCGAGGAGAGTCGTCGGCACGCCAACCCAAGCCACCCCGCGCATGTACGTGGCCGCCGCGAACCCGGTCATGTCCGTCACCACGCCGCCCCCGAGCCCGACGAACATGCTCTTCCGGTCGGCTCCCGCGGCGAGCGCCGCGCGCAAAACGGCTTCGATGCTCCCGAGGTGCTTCTCGCGTTCACCCGGCGTGAGGACGAGCTCGGCGAGGGTGCGGGCGGGCGCACCGAGTGCGGTTCGAGCGCTCGGGCCGTGCAGAGGCTCGACGTTCCTGTCGCTCACCAGGATCGGCAGCGAGGCGCCGGCAGTGAGCTCGGAGAGTCGGGGGAGGAGGTCGCGGCCGACCTCGACGACGTAGGAGTGCTCGCCCGCCGCGACGGCGATCGCGTCACGGCGCCATTCGACGACGGCGGCATCGGCGATTTGGCTCGGAGAGCGCCCGTCCGTCGCGAGCGTGGCGTGCGCTTCGGCGTAAGCGGTAGCGCGCTGTCCCAGGAGCTCGAGCGCCCGTCCTGCCGGATCCGGCGCGTCGAGTAAGGGCCGTCCGCTCCGCGAGCCGACACGCTTGGCAATCTCGGTGGGGGACGCCTGGAGCGTCAGCACTACCGCCGAGTCGAGGGCGCGTAGCCTGAGATCGCGCGCGAGCAGCGCACCGCCGCCGAGCGCGACCACGGGCGCCGCGTCCGCACCCGGATTCGCGAGCACTCGTTCGAGCTCCGCGCGCTCTTCCGCGCGGAACGCCGCCTCACCTCTTGCGGCGAAGAACGCCGGAATGTTCGTGCCGAGGCGCGCCTCGAGCCGCGCGTCCAAATCGACGAAGGGGCGGCCGGTGCGTTCGGCAACCAGGCGTCCGACCGTGGACTTGCCGGTCGCCATGAAGCCGCTGAGGAGAAGAGGGCGCCGCATCGAGGTCGCCCAAACCTTGCATGAGCGACTGGGCTCAGTCGAGGCCGCCGAGGCGGCGGACCGCGGAGATCCGGCGGCCGTGCGGGTAGAGCTTCACGTACTCGAGCGCCCGGGCGTGTGCGCGCTCGTCGTCCCCGGCACCGGACCAGCTCTCGACCTCGCGCGCCAGCGCGTCTTGCGTCAACGCGCCACCGCGATCGAGCCTTCGTGCCGTCGCGAACGCCTGGGCCGCGTCACGAGGCCTGCCGAGCTGCTCCAGCAAGGTGCGACCGAGGGTGAACGCCGCGAGCGGCGCCCGCGGGTCGAACGGATGATCCGCGATGACGCGCTGGAGCGGCGCGACCGCGCGATCGGGACGGCCGCCGAGCCGCGCCACGTCGGCTGCGAGCAGCAGGTCGTCGGGCGTGTCGCGCACGGCGCTCGGGCCCTCGGCGTTCAGGCGCGCAAACGCGGCGCTGTAGTTCTGCTCTTTCGCGAGCGCGCGCCACGAGGGAAGCGCTGCGGGTCGGGCCGGCGCCTCCTCCACGGGTGGCAACGGATCCACGGCGACCGGCTCAGCGACCATCTCGGGCTCGGCATCGGCCGGAGGCGCGTGCGGCAGGGTGACGTCCGCGTGCGCCGACCCGCTCGGGAAGCTTTGTGTATCACCGACGTTCAAAACCCGGCTTCCGCGCGGTGAATCCACCCGCACGCGCCCGCGCTCGACGCCGACGCGCACCCCCGACGGTTCGAGACTCACGCTGAAGATCGTCCCGAGCACCGTCACGGTCACGTCGCGCGCGACCACGCGGAAGGGCCGCTTGGGGTTCGGAGTCACCGAGAAACGCGCTGCGCCCGTCGCGAGCCGCAGCATGACGGCCCCAGGACTCACCGCCAGCGTTTCCACGTGAGCGTCCGGCGAGCGCGGCGTCACCGTAGAACCGTCCGGCAACTGCAAGAGACTCGCGCCCTGCTGATCGGGGGTCGCGATGCGTGCGGTGGGTACCGGCTTCTCGCCGAGGCGCCCGAGCTCGAAGCCGAGCAGCAACGCGCACGCGCCGAGTGCGACCACGAATCCGACGCGCTTGCGACGCTTGCGTTCGAGCCCACGGCCGACCCCGGCGCGCACCCGCGCCTCGCGCTCACCCGTCCACACCGGGTCGGCGTGCGCGCTCGCGGCAGCGATGCGGCGCGCGAGCTCAGACATCGGCGAACGTCTCCTCGATCCGTTGCGCAGCTGCGGCGATGCGGCGCTTGGCCGTCGCGAGCGAGCAGCCGGACATGGTCGCCACGTTTTCGAGCGGCTCACCCTCGATGTGGCGCAGCGACCAGGCGATCCGCTGGTTCGCCGGCAAATCATCGAGCACGCTGTAGACGCGGGCGAGGAGCGCCCGCTGCTCCGCCGAGGCGCTGTGGTCGACGACCGAGTCGTAGACGACCGGCTCGTCGAGCCCGAGAAAAACGCGTACGCGGCGTTTGCGCAGCCGCTGACGCGCGACCCGCACCGTCACGCGCGCGAGCCAGCCGCGAATCGCCGCCGGATCGCGCAGAGCGTGCACTCCGCGCACCGCCGCGACGAACACTTCTTGGATCGTGTCGTCGACGTCCTCGTCGCGGCCGAGGAGGCGATGGGCGATGGCGGCGACGTACGGCGCGTAGCGCCGGAACAGGCCGTCGAGATCGAGCGCGGGCTCGACCGGAGGCTCACTCTGCCGGTTGCCCGCCGACGGGTCCTCCTCGGGTGTCGGTGCAATCAGGCGCACCAGCGATATGGCGGGCTGCTCGCGCATCGGTTCGCTCGGTACCTGAGTGCGTTTCATGGTCCGGAAGAGCTCAACCCCTCTCCATCAAGCTTAGGCGCGATGCGGCAATGCTCCAGCGCAATCGCGCACGTGAGCCCAGCACGCTCGCTCACGCCACCGAACCCTCATGACGCTCCCACTGCCGCCCCTCTGAGGTGGCCAGACGTTCAGCCATCAGAGCACGAGCCCGAAGCCCAGTTGCCCGCTGCCCCAGAATCCATGGACCGTCTGGCTCCGCTGCAACAGCAGATCGACGAACCCGCCCTCACCGCCGACCTCGAAGACCAACGGCCCGCCGCGCACCGTCATCGAGGCAACGGCCATGGGCCAACCCCAGGGCGCAACGGCGGCGCCGTTCGCGAGCCCGAGCACTCCGCCGCGAAGTCCCGCACCGAGCCTGAGGGTCGCCGGCCCCGAGTGCAGGTAAAACGCGAGGCTCCCCCCGATCGTCGCGCTCGTCACGTTCCGCGCCGAGAGCTGTCCGTTCTCGATGAGCGCGTCCGCGGCCCAGCTCACCACTCCGTAACGGTCCTGCCCGAGACGCGCTCCACCGCCGTAGAGCGTGCCGGCGCCGTTCGCGAACGAACGCAGTGAAATCACGGCCAATACTCGTTGAAAGGCCGGGTGCCTCTCGCTTTCCGAGGGCACGCTCGGCCCGCGATCCGGGGGCGCGAGGTCCGGGTTCGCGTCGCCGTCCGGCGGTTCGCCCCGCTCGGATGGCTTCTTCGGAACGTACGGATTGTCGAGCGGCGCTCCGTTCGCGCGAGGGGCCTCGGCACCCTGATGTTCGGCGCTGCGCGCCTTCACGACTTTGCGCGCGGTCTCGAGCGTCTCGGCTTTGGCCGGCTCGCCTTCTGCCGGCACGGTCGGCCTCGGGTTTTCGGTGAGCTCGGCCCAGCTCGCCAGCACGAGCTCGGAGGCGGCGATGGCAATGAGCCGCGATTGGCCCTGGTTTCCAAACGACTTCGGGTCGAACGACCGCCTCAGGGCCTTGCGGCTGAGCGGGTCCTTGACCTTGACGACCACTTTGTCGCCCTCGCAGCTGATGTTCACCTCGGTGACTTCGGGGCCGACTTCGGCGGCCGGCGCTCCGAGGTCGGCGGTGAAAATCCTGCGGATACTCGCGTCGTCGAGCGAGTCGCAGTGCTCGACCTCGAGATGGACCGGAGGCGGGCTCGCCGCGGCGGCGACCCTGGTTGCGAACACCACGGCCGCGCCCAGGAGACTCGCCAGGACCCGCCACACGTCCTCATGATAGGCTAGAAGGGCTCGGCAGCCACGATGGATCCGCTCAATTTCGTCAAATACGAAGGGGCGGGAAACGACTTTCTCGTGGTCGAGGCCGCCTCCGAGCGCGCCGTCTCCCCCGAGCGTGCCATCGCGCTCTGCGATCGGCACTACGGCATCGGCGCCGACGGCGTATTGCTCGTCGTCCCCGCGACCGAGCCGAAGGCACGCGCGCGCATGGTCGTTCTGAACGCGGACGGCTCGCGCCCGGAGATGTGCGGCAACGGCCTGCGCTGCGTCGCGCTCCACCTCGCGCGTCGTGACGAGCTCGAGCGCGCCTCCTACTCTCTGGAAACCGACGCCGGGGAGCGCACGGCCGAGGTCGAACGCTCGGGCCCGGCCGCGCAAATCACGCAAGGCATGGGTCGGGGGCGCCTCTGCGGCACCACGCGGTTCGCGGTCAAGGGCGAGGACCGCGACTTCCTGCTCGTGGATATGGGCAATCCGCACGCCGTCACTTTCGGCGCGCCGCTCACCGAAGCGGAGCTCGATCTGGTTGGACCGGCCCTCTCCGCGACGCAGCCGCACGGCGCGAACGTGGAAATCGTGACGCCCGTCGCCGGCCGCCTCGAGGTGCTGGTTTGGGAACGCGGAGTCGGGCGCACCCTCGCGTGCGGAACGGGCGCGGCCGGGGTGGCGGTCGCCGCTGCAACGACCGGGCTCGCGCGCTTCGGAGTACCGGTCGAGGTGCGGCTGCCGGGCGGAAGCTTGTACGTGACCGTCGACGAAAAGACGCTGAACGCGACGATGCGGGGGCCCGCGCGCATGGTCTTTTCAGGTCAGGTGGGGGCGTGAGCGCGGCGGGCGCGACGCTTCACGTCGTCGGGATCGTCGCGGACGACGAGTCGCGCGCCTTGCTCGAGCGTACGCTCGGCGGTACCGGCGACGCGCTCACGATCACGCCCACGCTCGCCGATGGGCTCGCGCGGGTGTCCGCCGAAGTTCCGGACATTGCGCTCATCGACGTGGCACTCGGTCAAAACGCCGGCCTCGCCGTGATCCACCACATCCGCGCGCTCGCGCCGCAAGTCGCGATTTACGCGCTGACGCATCAAAGCCGGCTCGAGCTCGGCAGCGCGGCGATGGCGCTCGGCGCGACGGGCGTGCTCGTGATGCCGCTCACGGGCGACGACGTGCTCACCTCGCTCGCGGGCGTGCGAGCTCGCCGCGCCGAACAGGAGCACGTGCGCGAGGTCGAGCGCCGCGCGGACGTGTTCCGCCTGGAATCGCGGCTATTCGCCCACGTCGCCGAGCTCGCCGAATGCGAGACGCGCCGCGAGGCTTGCGAGAAGCTCCTCGAAATACTCGCCGAGTCGGGCGCTCGCCGAGCGCTCGTGTACCTGCCGGCCGCTGAGGGAGCACGTGAGCTCCTGCGTGCTTGCGCGAGCCCGCCCGACCCCGCCTCGCCGGCGTTCTGTGAAGAGCTCGAATTGCTCGCTTATGCGGAGCGCATCCGCCTGCGCGTGATTCGCCTGGCGCTTCGGCGCGAGCTCGGCGGCGTGCTGCTGGTCGACGGCCTGCTCGAAACGCTGCTCCCCGACGTGCGTGAGGCCGCGTTCGCGACGCTCGCGGCGCAATGCGCGACGAGCCTCGGGCTCATTGCCGCGCGCGAGGATCAACACCGCGGCGGCATGAAGGACCCGCGCTCGAGCGCCTATACCTTCGCTTATTTCGTGGACGTCGCCGGGCGCGAGATCGACATGGCGCGCCGGCATCGGCGCCGTTTCGCGCTCGCGACGATCACCGTGCACCCGCGCAGCTCGGCCGTCCCCGAAGGCGTGGAACCGACGCTTGCGACGGTGGAGCACGTGCTCGGCGCCGTGCGCGACACGGACGTGCTCGCGCGCGTGGATGCCAACGAATTTTACCTACTTTTGCCCGAAACGAACGGGCTCGGCGCGCACGCGTGCCGGCGCCGCGTCCTCGATCGACTTTTGCAAACGGCCGAGGGACAGAGCTACGAAACGGGAGTGGGCGTCGCCATCTACCCGCACGACGGCGGCGATCTGTCGCGCCTGCTCCGCGCCGCGCGGCACCGCGCGGAAGTGTGCCGGCTCTCCGTCGTCGAGCGGCTCGGCCTACGGGGGCTCGGGCTCGCGCAAATCGTGGATGCGCTGCTCGCGGAGCCCGCGGGGCGCCCCGGCACCCCGCCCGGCCTGGAAACTCCGCGGGTCATCGAGCTCCCGACGACCGACGTGGTCGGGCTCGTGCTTTCGGCCGTACGCGAGGCGGCGCGCGGCGGCTCCTCGCTCGTGGTGCTCACGCGTCACGGCGGCGTGGGGATCGGCGGCACGGTAACGAGCGACGCGGGCCGCGGCGGAAATCCGCGCGCCATGCACGCGGTCGACGTGAGCCACCTGCCCGGCTGCGGGAACGTCGAGGTGTGCGCGCTCGTTTCCGAGCAGGGCGCGTACGCGTTTGCCGGGCGCGTCGAAGGGCACTCGGTGCGCGCCGTTCACGCGGCCGACCCGCTGCTCGCGGATCTCTTGATTCAACGGCTCAGCCAGGCCTCGGGCGCGAGGCTCGGGGACTGATGGCACGCGTCGTGCTTTTGGTCGAGCCCGACGTGGACGAGCTCGGCACCCTTGCATCCAAACTCCGTACGCACGGGCTCGAGGTCGCCATCGCGGACAACCTCGAACACGGTGCCGAACGCGCGCGCACGGTCCATGCGGGCGTCTTGCTCGTCTCGAGCGTCATCGCCACCGAGCCTGACTTCGCGCAAACACTCGCGAGGATGCCGAGTCTCGGGTCGCTTCCGCGCTTCGTGCTGGTGGACGGCATCGGCTCGCGTAGCACCGGGGAAATCCCGCGCTGGGACGTCGAAGCGATCGCGAAGCGCGTCCACGCTCTCGGTCAATCCGTGCAGCCGGTCGCAGCGGCCGGCGGCGACTTTCGCGGGGATTTGAAGCAGGTGAGCGTCGCGGATCTCCTGCAGTTGCTCGGTGCGAATCGCCGCAGCGGTACCCTTTCGCTCGCCACGCCGAGCGGCGCCGGCGTGGTGCGGCTCGGCGACGGCGAGGTGCTCGATGCCGTCTACCGGCGCGTCGACGGCGAAAAGGCGTTGATGCGCTTGCTCGGCGAGAGCGAGGGTTCGTTCGCGTTCGCCGGCGGGTCGGCGCCGACGCTCCGTCGCATCGAGCGTCCGTCGCATGCGCTCCTGATGGACGGCATGCGTCAGCTCGACGAAGCCAAGACGATCGCAACGTCGCTCGGCCTCGGCAACGACGCGTTGCTGGCCGTCGTGCTCGCGCGGCCCGATCAGCGGGACATCGAACAACGCGTGCTCGAGGTGCTCGTGACGCCGCACACGCTCGTCGAGTTGCTCGACGAGGTGCCGGCGCTCGATCTCGACGTCCTTCAGGCGCTCGCGGGGCTCCTCGCCGGTGGTGCGGTTCGGCGCTTTTCCGGCGGAAATTTGCGGGTCGAGCTCGCGGACCCCGAGCGCCTCACCGTGCTCGCCGCGCTGGCGCAGAGGGCCGCGCCGACCGGCTTCGAGGGCATGCCCCGGCTCGGCCTCGCGGCGTCTCAGCGCAAGCTCGCGGCCGTCATGTCGGCGCTCGGACGCTTGAGCGACGCGACCGTCGTCACCGACGTCCCGGCTGCTCCGACGCCGCACCCGCTCGGCACGTTGCGCCTGACGGAGAGCGTTTCGCTCGAGCTCGTGGGCGTTCCCCTGGTCGATGCGTTCGCTCCGCTCTGGGGACTCGTGCTGCCGAGCCTGTTCGCCGTGGTCCGTCTCGACGACGAACCCTTCGAGACGCTCGAAGCCGGCTGCCGGCTCGCGTCGGTCCCGCTCGTCGATGGCGAGGCCGTGCACGGGCAGGGCGGCGACGCCGATCCGGAGCGCTTGGCCGCGCTCGTGCGCACGGCGCTGGAGCGCGCCGCAGGAACCGAATGAACAAGCATTTGACCCTCATTTCCGCCGCTCTTACGCTCGCCCTGCTCGGCTTCGCGGGAAGGGCGCGCGCCGACGAGATGGTCATCAAATTCCCAGGCCTGCATCCGAACTACGTGTTCGAAGCGGAGCCCCACGCGCTCGTCGAGCTGTCCGACAACTTCCTTCCGGGGCTCGGCTTCCGCGGCACCATCGGCGTGCTTCACAACGGCTTCGTCCCCAGCATCAACAACAGCATCGGCATCACGTTCGGCGCGGACTGGGTCGACAGGGGCGTATGGGTGCCGGTCGCGCTGCAGTGGAACTTCTGGCTCAGTCGCAACTGGTCCGTGTTCGGTGAGCCCGGCCTGGCCTTTCGCCTCGGCAACGGTCTCGAAGGCCGTCACGACGATCACCTCGGCTGGCTGGGGCTCTGGGTCGGCGGGCGCTATCACTTCACCGACCGCATTGCGCTCACGCTCCGGGCCGGGCGCCCGACGCTCAGCGTCGGTGTGTCGTTCCTGCTCTAAATACCGGCTGAAATCTCGCTCGATCCGCGAGTGGTATGCTACGGCCCGCGCATGCCCCCGGCGCCAGGACCGCGCGAAGAAGAGGCCCGGCTCACCGGAGCTCGAGCCGAGTTTGCCGGCAGCCTGCCGCGACGGCTCGAGGCGCTGCGTTCGGCGCTTGCCGCCGCCGAGCAGGATCCCGTCGACACGGACCGCGTGAAGGGTCTCTTGCGGCGCGTGCACGCGGTCGGCTCGGCGGCGCGCGTGCTCGGCTTCGCCAGCGTCGCCGAAGCGCTCGCCGAGGCCGAGCGCAGTCTGCGGCAAGCCGCGACGGCCGGTAAGCCCGCGCCGTTCGAGGAGATCTCGCGCGCGTTCGATGTATTGCCGTCGCTCGTCCTCGGCGCTGCGGTCTCGGTGCGTGGGGCGGATGCGCGCCCGCGTGGCGCGACTCCCGCTTGGCCGACGAGTGTCCTGCTGCTCGGCTCGCAGGCGCTCGCCGACGCCATCACGGACCCGGAGGGCACTCCGCCCGTCGAATGCGAACGGTTGACCGATGCCTCACGTCTCGTCGAGCTCGCCCATATCGTGGGTCCCGACGTCGTGGTCGTCGACGGCGATCAAGAAGGCGCGCGGGAAGCCGTGCGGGGGCTCGTTACCGACGAGCTCATCGAACCGACGCCGGTCATCGTCGTCGGCGGCTTCACCCACCCGGAAATGGCGGCGGCGTTCGTGGATCTCGGCGTCGCTCGCGTGCTCCCGAAGCCCTGCAGCCCGGACACGCTGAAGCGCAGCATCGACGAGCTGCGCGAACGGTCGACGCGGCCGCGCGTGGTACGCGAGCCGCTGGGCGAGCTCAGCATGAACGGCCTCGCCGAGCGCATTGCCGGCGAGTTCAAGCGCGGGCTCGTGGACGCGCTCGAAGCGACTGCGCCGAACACACGCGTTGCGCTCGGCGAGGGGCACGACGTGCTCGCCGCGGTTTGGGGCGCCGTCGCGCGCGTGCGCGAGCTCGTCACGCTGCGTTCGAGCGGCACCCTGCGCTTTCAACGAACGGGGCCCGAGGGCGCCGTGCCGATGGTCCCTTGGATCGGCGGGGAGCGGCGAGCGGGCGAGCGGGCCGGCGGGAACGTGCGCGACACCGGGGGCGTTTCGCTGCAAGGCCGGCGGATCCTCGTGGCCGACGACGATCCCGCCGTCGTTTGGTTCATGTCCGGTCTCTTGCGTGCGGTCGGCGTGGAAGTGCTGGAAGCGCACGACGGCCAGAAGGCCCTCGAGCTTGCGTTCGAGCACTGGCCCGACGCCATCGTGAGCGACGTGCTCATGCCGAAGCTCGATGGCTTTTCGCTCTGCCACGAGGTCAAGCGCGACGTGGCCCTGCGTGACGTGCCGGTCATTCTCCTGTCTTGGAAGGAGGATTTGCTGCAACGCGTGCGGGAGCTCGGAGCCGCCGCGGACGGCTACTTGCGCAAGGAAGCAGCGGCTTCGGCCGTCGTCGAACGGGTGCGCGAGATCCTGCGCGCGCGAGCCCGCGTCGAGGAGCGCATGGCGGCCGGCGGCGAGGTACGCGGGCGACTCGACGGGCTCACGCCGCGGCTCGTGCTCCAGCTCGCGTGCCGCGAAGAGCGTGACGCGCGCGTGTCGGTGCGCGACGCCGCGTTTCTGTTCGAGGCGCAGATTCGCCGCGGCAAGCTGGTGTCGCTCTCGCGGAGTGCGGCGGACGGAAGCTTTCTGCGGGGCCCGGCCGTGCTCGGGAGCTTGCTCGGCGCTGGCGCGGGGCGCTTCAGCGTGGAGCCCGACTCGTCGCACTGCCGCGCCGACCTCGCGGGCTCGTTGTTCGAGATACTTCGCGAACCGATCGCGAATGCGCGTGCAGCGCTGCGAGCCGTGTCGACGGAAGGCCTGCTCCGCCTCGATCGTGTAGAGCTCGACAAGGCGTTGCTCGAGACGTACCTCGCGTGCACGCCGGAGCCCGCGGCGTTCGTGACGCGCCGTTTGCTCGAGGGACAATCACCGCGCGAAATGATCCTGTCGGGCGCCGTCTCCGCGCACCTGCTCGAGGTGGTTCTCTCGGACATCGCGCGGCGCGGCGGGGTGTTGTCGGTCCTGCCGGCTCCGGGCCTCAGCGTGCGCCCAGCGCCGGCTCAATCGAGCGCGCCGCCGGTGGCCGCGGCGAGCCCCGGACCGGCCCAGAGCCCCACCGCGGTGGCGGGCAGCGCGTCGAACGACGACGTAGCGGCGGAAGCCCCGCCGAGCGTCAGCGCCAGCGTCGACAGCGCCGACGCAGGGTGGCTCGCCTTGCACGATGCGGCGAGCCCGCCTCCGGCGGCGGCGAGCGGCTCGTCGCCGGCTCCGTCCTCCGAGCGGCTGCGGGTCGAAGGCGAGGCGACGAAGCTTCCGTTCAATCGCGAGCAAACGCCGAGCGACGCGAGCGACGCGCAGCCCATGCTCGTCTTCGGCGAAGAGACGTTGCAGGGCATCGGCGCAAAATCCGATCCCGCCGAGCTCGGTGTCGAAAGGGTCGGCCCCCTCGGCGCCGTCGCTGCAGCTGCCGATTCCGTGCCGCCCGAAAGGAAGGGGAGCTCCGCGCCGCCGATTTCCTCCTCGGAGCCGCCCATGGTGACCGGCGAGCAGCTCGAGCCCGACACGTCGCCCGCGATCCCCGCGGCCAAACGCCGCGACACGCCGAGGGCGCCGGCGGCTCCGGATTCCAACGCCCCTTCGGACTCGCAACGCGACGGACCCTCGAGCCATCCGAGCAACGACAATGCCGGCGCAGAGCAACCCGCCACCGCGGAGAAAAAGAACGGCTGGGCGAGCCTGCTGCTGCGCTCGGCCGTGGCGGGCGGAATTGCGTTCTTCATCACGACCTGGGTCATCGTGCCCATGTTCTCGAGCGAGAAGGAGAGCGCGTCCCCAGCCGCCAAGGTCGCCGAGCCCCCTGCCGCACCCGCGCCTTCGGCGCAACCCGCCCCGCCGGCGCCGGCGCTGACGGTCGAGGAGCTCGAGCCTCCGCACGGGATGGAGCTTGCGCCGGGTCAAGGCATGATCGAAGTCGAAACCCGGGGCCCCGATCCGATTTACGTGGACGACGCGTTCGTCGGTCTCGGACCGATGCGGCGAGTCGCCGCCGCGGCCGGGCCGCACAGCGTGCAAGTGAAAGGTGAGCGAGCGTTCTCGCCGCTCGAGCTCAAGGTGTCGTCGGGCAAGCGAGCGCGCGTGACGGAAACCGGTCCCGCCGGCGCGGCCCCGGCCACTTCCGCGCGATGAAGCCGTATTTCCCTGCGCCTCGGGTGCTGACGGCGCTGTTACTCGTCGCCGCTGGGTGCCGCAAGGGCGCCCCCCCCGCACCGCCGCCCCCCGGGTCTCCGCGCCCTCCGGCGAGCATCGCCGCCGAAACCGCGGTGTCGAGCGGAGAGCTTGGACCCGTAGATCGCGAGCACGCATCGCTCATCGACCGCGCGCCGAGTTGCGAAATCGAGCACCACGGCCGCTTGCTCGACCTCGGCGTCGAGGCTTCGTCACCCTGGACGAACTTTCGTCTCGCCATGCCGGCGCCCGACGACGTGGTCACTCGCGACGGCACCACGTACCTCGAGGTGAGCTCGCGGAACCTGAGCTACGAGGTTTGGCTCAATCAGCCACAAGAGCGCTTGCGCGTCAGCGTGCGCGGGCGAGCAGGGACCGCGCGCCGCATCCAAGTGAGCATCGACGGCAAGCGTCTCGGTGTGGTGCGGCTGCCGGAGGGCGAACCGAAAATCTTCGATTTACCCGAGCTCACGAGCGATACCGAGGCCGGGCTGCATCGCATCGACGTGGCCTTCGGCGGCACGCCGCGTGGAGCGCACGGGCCGCTCGCCGAGCTCGATTGGCTGCGCATTTCCGGCAGCGACGACCGGCGGGGCGACGAGGGTTACGCCGCGCCGACGCTCTCGGACATCGTGCAAAACGTCGCGCTCGGGAACGTGCCGCGCCGCGCGCTCGCGCTGCGCGCGCCGACGACCGTCCGCTGTTTCGTGCGTCCCGTCACTGGCACGAGCCTGCGCGTGGCTCTCGGATTTTGGGGCGCCGGGCGTGGCGCGGCCGAGATCGTGGCGAGGCGCGAAGGGGCCGCGCCGGTGACGCTCGAGACGCACAAAGTGGCGGGGGGTGAATCGAGCTCCTGGACTCAACTCGACGTGGATCTTTCGCGCTTTGCGGGTGAGCCGGTGGCGCTCGAATTGCGCGCGGTGGACACGTCACGCGGCGGCCGCATCGCGTTCGGTGATCCCGAGCTGGTCCAGCGTGGAAATCCACCGCCCGGTGTGAGCAAGGCGCGGGCGGTCGTGGTCGTGCTGCTTTCCGCCGTAGAACAGGCTCGCATGCCGCCGTGGGGGCCGACCGGCGCGCTCGGCACGCTCGGCACGATCGCCCGAGACGGCGCCGCCTTCAGCCGCTATCGCGCGCCGAGCACCGCGAGCTCTGCGGTGCTTGCGACGTTGCTCACGGGACTTTCCCCGCGCGCTCACGGCGTAGAGGCCCCCATGCTCAAACTGCCGCCGACGCTTCGCACGCTCGCGCGGCTCGTGAAGGAAGCCAACGGCAGCGCGGCATTCTTCAGCGGCGTGCCCACGAGCTTCGCGCCGTTCGGCTTCGACACGAGCTGGGACACGTTCGAGACGTTTTCGCCGGTGAAAGACATTGCGGCCACCGAACCGCTCAGCCGGGCAGCGGCGTGGCTCGGCCGCGAGCTCGAGGAGCGGCCGCTCCAGCGTCATTTCTTGGTGGTACACGCGCGCGGCGCGCACCCTCCGTGGGACGTGTCACGCGAGGACGCCCAGCGTCTGAAGCCGCCGGAGTACACCGGAGCGATCGAGCCGCGTCGGGCCGGTGTGATTCTCGGCGCGCTCAGGGCGCGCGCGGGCCGCGGCAAGAAGCTCACGGACGACGACTGGACGCGCCTGAACGAGCTCGGCGAGGCGGCGCTCGCCAAGCAGGACGCGGGCATCGGCGAGATCGTGCATGCGCTCAAAAAGGCGGGCATTTGGGACAGCGCGCTGTTCGTCGTGATGGGCGACGTGGCGTCCGGCGGCGGCCCGGATTTGCCGTTCGACCCGGCCGGGCCGCTCACCGAAGATCGGCTCGCCGCGCCCTTGCTCGTGAAGTTTCCGGGCGGCGCGCTGCGCGGCCAAGAGGTCTCCGAGCCCGTGACGGCCAAGGACGTGGCCGCGACCCTGGCGCGCGCTCTCGATCTCGGGGCGCCGGAGTTTCCGGCGACGATCGATCTCGTGGAACGAGCAGCGACGGGCGCGGCGGTGGAGCGCACGGCCCAGCACGCCACCTTGCCGGGCCGCTACGCCACGCGCATCGGCCCTTGGTTGCTGCGCGGGGAGCTCGGCGTGCGGCCGCGGCTTTGTGCGCTGGACGTGGATCCCGCTTGCGCCGTGGACGCTTTCGAGGAGCGCAGCATCGCGGCGCGTGCGGCGTGGCTCGCGACTCTGCTCGGCGAGGACACGCGCGTCCCGAAAGAGCTTGGAACGGCGCAACGCACGGCAGTCGAGCTCGATCCGGAGACGCGCGCGGCGCTCGTCGTGTGGGGCGATATCCCGCCGTGAGCCGCCCGGCGGCGAGGTGACTCAGCGCCCTCGCTCTCCGTTCCAGCGCTCGATGTGCAGGCGCGACGAGTAGCCGAGCCCGCGTGCGAGCGCTTCGGCCCGCACGAGTGACGCTCGGCTCTGGAGCTCTTCGCGCGTTGCGGCTTGCGGCATCAGGAGCACTCGCTCGCGCGGCCACGCCGTCGCGGCGATGAGCGCTTCGGCTTCGACGAGATCGGCTGCCGTCGCCACGACGAGCTTCATGTACGCGCGTCCGCTCGCGGAGAGGTCGAGCAACACCTCGGTTTTAAGCCGTTTTTCGGCCGGATCGCCCGCGTTTGCCAGCTTCGGCGAGACGTTCCATTGGTCCACCCGCGCGAGCAAGGTCGGGCCCGGAGCGAGCGTGCCGTTCGTCTCGATTTCGATGCCGAGCGCGGGCTCGAGCAGCCCGACGAGCACCTCGAGCTCGTTGCGCTGAATGAGCGGCTCGCCGCCCGTGATCACGATCCTCGCCGCATGGCTTGCCCGAATGCGCTCCGACACTTCCGTCGTCGGCACGGTCTCGACCTCGTCGGCGTAGCGGTAGCTCGCGAAATCCCAGCTGTAGCGCGTGTCGCACCAACTGCAGCGCAGATTACAGTGGGCGAGACGCACGAACAGGCAGGGCGTCCCCGCGCTCGCGCCTTCGCCTTGAATACTGCTGAAAAGCTCGGAAAGCGCGAGCTTGCCCCGCCCTGGCTCGACGGAATCCGCGCTCACAACGAGGTGCGGATCTTACGGCCGCCGGACACGCCCGAGCTCGGCCGCGCCGCTTCGCGCGCTGCAGGTGCGGGTCGAACGGGCGCGGAACGCGGCGCCGCGCTCGGCACCGCCGTCACGGCTGCGGCCGCCCTCGCTGCCGCCTGCGCCTCGGCCCGCTTGACCTCGGCTTCCGCGGTCGCCCTGTCCGCCTCGGCCTTCTTGGCCTCCGCTTCCGCGGCCGCCTTTTCGGCTTCGAGCTTCGCGACGCGATCGTGTTCGGCTTGCTCGGCGATCGCTCGCGCGGACGCGTCTGCCGCGGAAGCTGCGGCCGCCGCCGGCTTCTTGTCGTCGAGCGCGCTCATCGCCGCGAAGCCGCCACCCGCGAGGAGCAGCAGCGCACCCGCGCCGAGCCCGGCGAAAAGCGGCGTATTGTTCTTCTTCTTCTTTTGCGGAAACGACAACGGCGGCGCGTCGAGCGTCGGCCCTGTTTGCGACCAAGCTCCGGGCGTCCCGGTGCCGAGCGTCGGAACGTGCGGTTGGCGCAGCGCCGAACCAGCGAGCGGTGTCGTTGCCGGCAGCTTGAGCGAGGTCGTGAGCATCGCCCCTTGCCCAGCGCCCCATTGCGCGAGCGCTTGCTGAAATTCACGCGCGTTCTGAAAACGGTGCGCCGGGTCGCGCGCCATGGCCTTCGTCACGATGGCCGCAAACCCGGGGTCGATGCCGGGATCGACGAGCAGCAGCGGCTTCGGCTCCTCGAGCACGATTTTGAAGAGCAGCTCGTTGAAAGTGTCCGCGCTGAACGGGACCTGCCCGGTCAGTGCTTCGTAGAGGATCACCCCCGCGGCATAGAGGTCGACGCGATGATCCATCTCGCGCGAGCCCTTCGCCTGCTCGGGTGCCATGTAATACGGCGTGCCCATCACCGCGCCCGTGCGCGTCATGCTGAAGCCGCTGTCGCCGCTCATCTGGTTGAACTTCGAAATGCCGAAGTCGAGCAGCTTGACGAAGTCGCTCTGACCGCCGCGGCTCCGCAGCAAAAACACGTTATCCGGCTTCAAATCGCGGTGGATGATGCCCGCGCCGTGGGCCGCGGCGAGGCCCTCCATCAGCTGATGCGCAATCGGATAGAGCTCGACCGGGGTCAGACGGGTCCGCGACTTGATGCGGGTGCCGAGACCATCGCCCTCCAAGAACTCCATCACGAGGTAGCGGTCGCCGTTCGGCAGCGCTCCGAGATCGAGCACTTCCACGATGTGGTCGGAACCGATGCGCCCCGCCGCCTGGGCTTCGCGCTCGAAGCGCGCCACTGCCTCGGCCTGTTCGGCGACGCCCGCGTGCAGCACCTTGATCGCGACGCGCCGGTGAATGCGCGTGTTCTCACCTTCGTAGACAGCGCCCATACCGCCCTCGCCGATGAGGCGAACGATGCGGTATTTGCCGTCCAGGATGTCGCCGGTACTCAGCATCAAGCCATGACCCTTAAAAGCTAACCCGAGAGCAATAGCATGCAGCGGAGGGCCAGGACCCGCCAGGTTTCGGGCGAATCGGTGCCGCGACGCGGCGATTTAGGTGGCAGGGTGTCCTACGTTCCTCGCTGATGAAGGCGTGGTAGACGGGCGTCAACATGGCGAACGCGAAGCGAGGCGGCAGGCCGCTCGATACGATCCGACCTGTCGAGGTGGTTCCCGGTTTCCATAAGCTTTCCGAAGGCTCGGCGCTCTACCGTGCCGGCGGAACCGTCGTGCTTGCGACGGCGTCGATCGACGACTCCGTGCCTGATTTCATGGCGGGCCGAGGGCGCGGTTGGGTCACCGCCGAATATCAGATGCACCCTCGTTCGAACCCGAAACGACGCGAGGCGCGCGACGGTCGCGACCGGCCGCTCGGGGGTCGCGCTCGCGAGATTCAACGGCTCATCGGTCGCGCGCTCCGCGCCGCGGTCGACCTCGATCGGCTCGGTGAGCGCAGCATCACGATCGACTGCGACGTGCTCGAAGCCGACGGCGGCACGCGCACAGCGTCCGTCACGGCCGGGTTCGTCGCGCTCGCGCTCGCGCTCGACAAGCTTCAAAAGGCGGGCCGGCTTGCAAAACCGGTGTTGCGCGACACCGTCGCCGCCGTGAGCGTCGGCCACGTCGACGACGAACTCGCGCTCGACCTCTGCTACGCCGAGGACAGCGCGGCGCGCGTGGATCTCAACGTCGTCGCGACGGGGCGCGCCGGCATCGTCGAGATCCAGGGCACGGCCGAGGGCGAAGCCGTACCGCGCGAGAGCATCGATCGCATGGTCGACCTGGCGCTCGTCGGGATCGGCGAGCTTACGGCCGTTCAACGGCGGGTGATCGGGGCTGCGGGCGTCGAGCTCGAGCGGCTCATGCGGGATTGACGCCTTTGCTCTCGAGGTAGAGCAGCGTGCCGGCGCCCAGCCGGAAGCGCTTGCCGCGCCAGGACACGCGGTGTTTGAGCGGCGCGACGCACCACATTGCGAGCACCAGCACCTCACGCAGCGGCGCGAGCAAGAGCGGCAAATACCAGCGCGTCCGGCCGCGGAGCACGAGCCACCCGCCGAGGTCGCGCAGCGTGAGCATCGACGCCGCCCACGCGATCGCCCACGGGCCGAGCAGCAGCCAGGCGAGCGGCAGGAGCACGAGCGGGCTCGCCACGGGCTCGAGCGCCGCCGCGAGCGGCAGCAGGCGAAAGCGCATCATCGTCCAGCGCAGTTGGCGCGCCAGCATCGTGCGCAGCGTCATCGACCCCGTCACGTTCTCGAGCACCGTGGGCGCAACGATGATGCGCCCGCCCGCGTGCGCGAACGTCTTGCCCATCACGTAGTCCTCGGCGAGCACGTCGGACAGCTTGCGCAGGCCGCCCAAGCGCTCGAGCCTGCGCCGCGAGAAAAGCGCCGATTTTCCGACGAGCACGGCGTCGCCGAGCAGCGTCGGCAGCGCGATTCCGGCGGCGCAGAAGCCCGAAAGCTGCACGTTTTCGAGCGCCGCGCCGAGCGAAGCCTCACCCACTCCGGCAAACAGGTTCGTCACGAGGCCGGGCCGCTCGACAGCGTGAATCTGAGCGAGCTCGCGCACGTAGTGGGCTGGCGCACGCACGTTGCTGTCGCTCACGAGCGCTAGATCGTGCCGGGCGTGCGGCAACATGCCGAGTAGGTTGTCGATCTTCGGGTTTAGCGCTCCGCTCCCGGGGTGGACGATGATCTGACAGGCGACGTTCGGGAACTTGCGCGCTAGCTCACGCACGACGGCGAGCGCCGGATCCCGCTCGTCGGTCACGCCGAAGATGAGCTCGAGGTTCGGATGATCCTGGCGGAAGAAGCTCGCGAGGTTTTGCTGCAACCCGGGGTCGCTGCCGCAGAGCGGCTTCAGCACGCTGACGGGAGGCGGATCCACGCTCGAGGGTCGGCGCCGTCGTGTGAGCGCCACCACCGCCCCGAAGCCCGCGATGATCCATGCCGTCGTTACA
Source organism: Polyangiaceae bacterium (assembly GCA_025936045.1). Lineage (GTDB taxonomy): Bacteria > Myxococcota_A > Polyangia > Polyangiales > Polyangiaceae > PMG-095. The sequence continues at coordinate 82,167 of JAICUB010000008.1, forward strand.
GCCAACGGCAACCAGAGGAGCCAGAAGAGCTGATGCATGCGAGGTCTGACTTTCTGCCGTTGCCAAAGACGTGCCAAGTGAGGACCGGAGGCCTTGCCCAATTGGCTTAGCAAATTCGCATGGTTGTCGCGATAACGCGAAGCGTCATTCGCGTTTCGCGTCTGCGCTTACGCACTAGTGGTTCAACCAGTTCACACTAGCATGGGCCAGGCGGCCGGCAACAGAGGGTGGTACGCGGCGGCCGTGACCGAAAGATCGCTGACCAGCCCCGAACACGGGGGACGCCTGCTCGCGCGGCTGCGGACGGACGCCCAGCCACGTGCGGGCGCGGCGTACGCCGTGGTGCTCTCGACGGAGAGCTCCAGCTGGGAAACGCACGCGGTCGTTCAGGAGCTCGACGGTCGCGTCGAGTTGGGAGCCTGGAGTGGCGATGAAGCGCCTCCAGCCTGGCTCGTGCAGGCGGCGCACGCGCTCTTACGGGGGGCCTGGCAACGAAAGCGGGCCGGACACCCGTGGCCACGGCGGCTCGCGCGCTGGCGTCCGGCGCCGGGGGCGAGCGAGCCGTGAGCGGCGTGTTGCTCGAGCTCGGAGCCGCGCGCGGAGCGCCCGTCCGGGTCAGTGCGTAGAATACCGGCTGCATGCGTCGTCGGGTCGCACTCGCCCTCGTGACGGCCGTCGTCTCGGCGGGGTGCGGCGCGCCGCGGACGGCGAGCGCGCCCGCGAGCGTACCCGCCTCTGCCCCCGCGGTGCGCCAAGCGAACCCGGTTCCACCGTTGCCTCCGCTCGATCGCGCAGCGGAGCTCGCGCGGCACGGTCGCTATGCAGAGGCGCTCGAGCTCTTGCGCTCCATTCCGAGAACGGCGGCGCCGGAACGCGTGCGAGCCGCGTGCCTCGAGGCGGACATCGCGCGGCGCTCGGGCGAGCTGCGCCGCGCGGAGCAGACGTTGCGTGCCGTCGTGGACGAGCCCGAGGCGCGGGAAGCGCGTTTGATGCTCGGCGAGGTGCTGCTCGAGCTCGGGCGGCGTGCCGAGGCCCGCGCGCCGCTCCTCACGCTCATCACCGCTTATAACGACGGGAAAATCGGCCCTTCCGACGGCCACGGGCTCGCGCTCGTGGGGCGCGCCGCCTACCTCTTGCGCTCGCCGCGCGACGCCAACGACGCGTTCGGCGAGGCGGAAGCCGCGGGCGAGCACTCGACGTCGCTCTTTTTATGGCGCGCCGAGCTCTTTCTCGAAAAGCACGATCCCGGACACGCCGAGGAAGTGCTCAACGACGCGCTCGAACGCACACCGGACGATCCGGACGCCCTCGTCTGGATGGCGGAGGTACGGCTCGCGCAGGCCCTCGACTTCGTCGAGGCCGAGCGGCTCGCCAATCTCGCGTTGTCGATCAACCCGAAGCTTGCCCGCGCTTACTTCGTGCTCGGTGGGGTAGCGCTCCGCGACGTGGAGCTCGACCTCGCGCGCCGCCGGATCGCGACCGGGCTCGCCGCGCGCCCGAACGACCTCGATCTCTTGAGTTTGCGCGCCGCGGTCAACTTCGTGGCCGGGGATCGCGCCGCCTTCGACGCGGACAAACAGGCCGTGCTCGGCCTCAATCCCGAGCGCTCGCGCTTTTACGCCATCGTCGGCGAGTTTGCCGATTGGGAGCACCGCTACGACGACATCGTCGAGCTCATGCGCGAAGCCACGCGCCTCGATCCCGACGATCCGGTCGCGCACACCGGGCTCGGTATGAACCTGATTCGGGCCGGCCACGACGCCGAGGGGGTGAGCGAGCTCAGCCGCGCGTTCGCGCTCGATCCGTTCGATCCGCGCACGTTCAACACGCTCGAGCTGTTCGAAAAGACGATCCCGAACGATTACGTGACCGTGCCGGGCGCGCGCTTCCGCATCCGCTACGAAAAGCACGACCGGGCGCTGCTCGAGCGCTACGTGCCGAAGCTCCTCGATCAGGCGTGGGGCACGTTCATCGAGCACTATGGCTTCACCCCCAAAATCCCGATCGGCGTCGAGCTTTACGCGTCGCGCACGCATTTCGCGATCCGGACGAGCGGGCTGCCGGAAACCGCGATTCAGGGCGTGTGTTTCGGCCACACGCTCGCCACCATGAGCCCGCAGCAAGAGAGCTTCAACCTCGGCATGACGCTCTGGCACGAGCTCTCGCACGTGTTCCACATCCAGCTCTCACGGAGCCGCGTGCCTCGCTGGTTCACCGAGGGCCTTGCCGAGTACGAGACGATGCTCGCGCGGCCGGAGTGGAAGCGCGAGCAGGACCCCGAGCTCTTCGAGCTCCGGCGCGCGGGGCGGTTGCCGCCCGTCGAGGGTTTGAATCGCGCGTTCACGCGCGCCGAGCAGTTGAGCGACGTCGCGACCGCGTACTACGCGTCGAGCAGGCTCGTGGCGATGCTCGGTGAAACGTACGGGATGAAGTCACTCGCCGCGATGCTCGAGCTCTGGGCGCAGGGCAGATCGACGGCCGAGGTGCTGCAAGGCGCGCTGCACGGGACGCCGGCGGAGATTGACCGCCGCTTCGGCGTGAACCTCGACGCGGCGCTCGCTCGTTACAAGGGTAAATTCGTCGCCAATGCGCGCGCCGGCACGGTCGACGCGGCGTCCATGCTCGCTGCCGAAGAGCCGAAGAGCGCGGCGCACGAGACGGCACTCGCGCTCGCGTTGCTCCGCGCCGGCAAGGTGGACGCCGCCAAGGCGGCGCTCGCGCGTGCGCGCTCGCTCGACGCGACCGATCCGGACACGCGCTTTCTCAGCGCGCGCATCGCGCTCTCGGAGGGACGACCGGCTGACGCCGTGAAGGAGCTCCGCGCGATGCTCGGCGAGGGTCACGACGGCTTCGACGTCGAGATGCAGCTCGCCGAAGCGGCCGACGCGACGCACGACGAGGCGACGCGACTCTCCGCGCTCATGACCGCCAAGGAGCTCGATCCCACGCAGACGGCGCCGCTCTACGCCCTTTTGCGCGTGGCCGACGCGCGGGGCGACGCGGACGGCGCGCTCGCGCTCTTGAAGAGCATCGCCGCCCTCTCGGAGCACGACGCGTCGATCTATCGTGAGCTCTTGCAGCGTCTCGTGCGGCGCGGTGCGTTCGGTGAGGCCGCGGCCGTCGGGGACGCCGCGATCTGGGTCGATCTGATGAACTTCGAGACGCACTTTGCGTTTGCCGAAGCGCTCGCGCGGACCGGTGACAAGAAGCGCGCGCGCTTCGAGCTCGAGAGCGCCCTCTTGTGCTCGGCCGAGCCGGGCCGACTCGCCGAGGCGAAGAAGAAGCTCGCGACGCTTTAGCGCGGCCGCTCGGCGCGGGCGCGAAACCCGCTGGCAGCACACGCCGCGCCGCGCCGTGAGGCAAACCATTCTTGGTTGCGGCGCAGGCGGACGGCGGCCTCGAATCAGGGTTCTTCCGCGTCTTTTTCGCCGCGCAGGCCGAGGGCGCGCGCCTTCTTGTAGAGGTGGCTGCGCTCGAGGCCGAGCGCGCGGGCGGTCGCGGCCATTTGCCCGCCGTGGTGCTCGAGCGCTTCCTCGAGGATGCGCCGCTCGGCTTGCTCGGAGAGCACGCGGAACGGCACGCCCGGTTGATAGAGGCCGCTGTGGGGCGTCGCCGTCTCGGCGCTGAGCGCGCGCTCCACGTCGGGCCCGCTGACGACGTCGTCCGGGTTCAAAATCACGAGTCGCTCGACGAGGTTTTTGAGCTCACGCACGTTACCGGGAAACGAGTAGAGCGACATCGCGCGGAGCGCGCCTTCGTCGAGCGTCATGCCGGGCCGCGCGTTGCTCGCCTTGGCGAGCTCGAAGAACTGGCGCGCGAGCTCGGGGATGTCTTCGCGCCGCGCCCGCAGCGGCGGAATTTCGATCGGCACGACGTTCAGGCGGTCGAACAGATCGGCACGGAAGTCGCCCTTTTCGCAGGCTGCCCGCAAATCGCGGTTCGTGGCGGCGACCACGCGCACGTCGAGCTTCAACGTCTCGCTGCCCCCGACGCGCTCGAGCTCACGCTCCTGGAGTACGCGTAGAAGCTTCGCCTGCATGGCGAGCGGCATGTCGCCGACCTCGTCGAGGAACAGGGTGCCGCCGTGGGCCCGCTCGAACTTGCCGGCGCGCTGCTTGGTCGCGCCCGTGAACGCGCCCGCTTCGTGCCCGAAGAGCTCGCTCTCGATGAGCTCCGCCGGCACGGCGGCGCAGTTGAGCCGTTCGAGCGCGGCTTTGGCGCGCGGCGACGCGCGGTGGATCGCGCGGGCCACGAGCTCCTTGCCCGTTCCACGCTCGCCCGTCACGAGCACGCTCGCGCTCGAACGGGCGGCCCGGGAGACTCGCTCGCGCAGCCCCGCCATGGCCGAGCTCTGGCCGACGAGCTCGTCGAAGTGACCGGCCTCCGCCTTGAGCTCGCGGGCCTCCTCCTGGGCGCGCCGCAACCGGAACACGTTCTCGATCATGACGAGCAGCCGGTCGGTGGAGAGCGGCTTTTCGAGGAAGTCGAGCGCGCCGAGCTTCGTCGCCCGTACGGCCGCGTCGATCGTGCCGTGGCCGCTCATCATGATCACGTCGGCGTCCTCGCCCCGGCCGCGTAAACGCCCGAGCAAGTCGAGCCCGTCGCCGTCCGGCAGCGCGACGTCGAGGAGCAGGATGTCGTAGTCCTTTTTTAAGAGTCGCTCCTCGGCGAGCGCGATCCCGCCGGCCACGTCGACGGAGTAACCCTCGAGGCTGAGTGCTTTTTTGAGTGTTCCGAGGATCGACGGCTCGTCGTCGACCACGAGGACCGTCCCACGCGCCATGCGTCGAGGCTAGCCAATCCCCGTGGTCCGGGCCATGCCCGTGGCGCGCGCTGTCCTCCCGACCGGCGCGAAACAGGACGGCGAGCGTGCGAGACGATGGTACGCTCGAGGGCGGGGAGCCCCACAATGAGTCAGCCCGCGCCGACCGCCAGCGGCACGCTCGCCGCGACCCCCCTCGGACACCTGCTCATCCACGCGCTCGACCGTCGGTTGACCGGTAGCATGGTGTTCGAAGAGCCGGATCACCGGAAGCACGCGGTGTATTTCTCTGCGGGCGCGCCGGCGGCGGCTCGCACGGGCGTCACCGTCGCTCCTCTCGGGTCGATCGCCCTCGAGCACGGTATCCTCGCGGCCGAGCGCGTCGAGGCGGCGGTCGAAGCCGCGACTCAGGGCGGCAAGCGCCTGGGCGAGGTCCTGCGAGACTGGGGGCTGCTCGACGAGCCGGCGCTCGATGCGCTGCTGCGCGAGCAGGTGGTGCGCCGCATCCAGCACATTCGCGCGCTCCCGCCCGACACGGCGTACGGCTACTACGAAGACACGAACTTTCTCGAGCGCGCGGGCGGTCCGAGCGAGCCGTGCTCCGCCGTCCCGCTGATTTGGCACGTGATGCGGCTCACGCCCGACCACGGTCGTGCCGCGGATACGCTCGCGCGCCTCAAGGACGTTCCGCTGCGCTTTCACGTCGACGCGCCGCTCGCTCGCTTCGAGCTCGAGCCGGGGGAGCGCGCGGTCCTCGACGTCGTGCGCGCGAAGCCGCAGCCGCTCGCTGAGCTCGCCGGGCGGGATCTCGTGGAGCCGGCGCGGCTCGAGCGGCTCGTCTACACGCTGCTTTTGCTGCGCCAGTTCGACCTCGGCACGGGTTCGTTGCCGGTGGGCGCGGAGCGCCGCAACGTCTCGCCGTTCACGACGCCGCAAGTCCATCCGTCGAGCGGGAGCGCTCCCCCGCGCGCCGAACGCAGCGCTTCACCGCCGCCGGGTCCTTCACCACGGCCCGCGGCGCCCCTACCGGTCGCAGCGGCAGCGCCGCTCGCCCCGCGCGCGCGGGCCGCTTCCGTGCCCGAAATGGACCTCCCGCCGGCGGCGCCGAGCAGCCCGCCCCCTGACGATCCGCTGCGTCGGGAAGCCGCCGAGCGGGTGAGCGCGACCAAGCACTCGTATTACGAAGTGCTCGGCGTGCCGGCGGACGCACCCGTCAGCGCGATCGCGGCCGCCTATTTTCAGCTCGCGAAGCGCTGGCACCCCGACCGCCTCGACGCCCAGCATGCCGACCTGCGCGACACGGCGATGCGGATTTTCGCGCGCATCGGGGAGGCGCATCAGGTGCTCGTCGATGCGGACCAACGCAAGCAATACGACGCGCTGCTCGCGAACGGCGAAGGTGCCGCCGAGGAACAGGAGCAGGTCCATCGCCTCGTGCGCGCGGCCACGAATTTCCAGAAGGCGCAGGTGCTGCTCAAGCGCAATAACCTCGGAGGTGCCGAAGAAGCCGCGCGTCTCGCGCTCGCGGACGCGCCGGACGAAGCCGACCACATCGCGCTCGTGGCCTGGCTCGAGTCCATGAAGGCGGGAGCGGATCTCGACGCGCTGCTTCGCGCGCTGAATCGCGCGGCAAAGATGGAAGAGTCGAACCTCCGGGTCCGCTGGTATCGCGGTCAGGTGCTCAAGCGCCTCGGCCGCGAGCGTCAAGCGATCGAGGATTTTCGCATGATCGTCGAGCGCGACCCGCGCCACGTCGACGCGCAGCGCGAGCTCCGGCTGTTCGATATGCAGCGCGGTAAGAAGTCGTCGAGCGACCCGCCGAACGAGCGGCGCGAAACCCCAGCGGCCACGCGCCCCCCGGCGAAATCGGCCGCGTCCGACAAGCCTGGACTTTTCGGCAAGCTATTCAAGAAGTAGCCGCACGAGCTCGAAATCGCTCAGCGTCGTCACGGCGGCTCCGGCGCGCACGCCGACCGCCACGCTGCCCGCTGGGGCGGTGCACGTGGCGGTTTCGGCGCCGCGCGTTACGAGCGTCACCGTCTCGCCGCGGCGCGTAGCCGTGACCGCGAACGGCGGCGACGCCCCCCCGGCAAAGGCCGGCCAGGCGCACGTGACGCTCTCCCCCGTCGTGTCGCTCGCGAGCGTCAAGAGCGGCAGCGCGGGAACTGCACCGGTCGACGAGGCGTCGATTTGGAGCGACACGAGCACGTCGCTGTAAAGCGTGTCGGCGTCCCAGAGCGTCACCGGCGGCACCGCGGGCGCGAGCGTGAGCCTCGGCTTCGTGGAGCGCGTGTACGTAACGGCCGGCGTGCTCGAGCCGTCGTCCGCGGCCGCTCGCGCGAGCCGCGGATCGCGATCCGGCACGAGATGCTCGGGTCGGAACGGCGCACCTGGCCCGCTCGCGAGCAGCGAGAATTCGTCGCGCGTGAGCGGCCCGCGATGTCCGAGCCGCGCGCCGTAAAGACCGCCGTTCGCCGAAATCCAAACGAGCGCGTCGGGTCCGAGCGAAATCGGCGCTGAGCGCGGATCCGGTGCCGGCTCGAGCGTGAGAGTCGTCGCGACCAAGCGCGGCCTGTCGGCGGGGTCACTCGTCGGAGGGGAAGCGACGTCCGGCGCGTCTTCCGGCCACGTTTCGAAGCGAAAGAGACATGCGGGCGTCTCCCCGTCGCTGGTCGAAATCAGCCACGGCGCGCCGTCGCTACCTGCGACGAGCAACGGTTTCACCGGCGTGGCACAGGGCGCGAGCCCGCTGCCGGGCGCGAGCCCGACGGGCGCCACGTTGCCGTCCGGATCGATCCACCACGCGTCGATCCACGGCGCTGCCGGGTCGTCCTCACCGCAAGCGCCGCCGCTCGCCGTGACGCAAATGCAATCGCTGCGTCGCGCGGGCGCGCAGCTCGCCACGCTCAGCACCCCGCCGCCCGGGAGCGGCGCGAACGTTCGCGAATCGCGTTCGGGTAACTCCGCGTAGAACAAATTCGTGCGCGCATCCGGTGAGAACCACTCCACCATCCCGACGGGCGTCCGATCGGGACCGGCCGCATGACCGCCGCCCACGAAGACGCGGCCGTCGCTCAAGAGCAGCGCCTCCGGATCCGTTCGACCGAGCCGCAGCGCGTCGAGCTCGGTGATGCTCGAGCTCCGCGTGACGGGCGAAATGGCTTCGAGCTGGCGAATGAGCGGCCCCTGCTCGCTGCCCGCCGCGTCCGGTGCAAACCCGCCGACGAGCAGCGTTTCCCCGGTCGTCGGGAGTCGGAGCGCGGCGTGATGCGTGCGCCGCGACCAGAGCTCCACGAGCTCCGGCTCGAAGCCGCCGCTTTTCGGCGTGAACACCTCGGCCGTGCTCGAAGCGTCGATCGGCGACGACGCTTCGGAGGGATTCGTCCCGCCCGCGACGAGCAGTGAGTCACCGAATTCGCTCACCGTCGCGAATGCGCGCGAGACGTGGAGCGTGCCGTGCTCGCGGGCGATCGTCACGACGTTGCCCCGCTCGGTGTCGAAGCTCAGCGCATTTTCCGAGCGCTGGTCGGCCGCGTCCTCACCCGCGACCAGCACCACCCCGGCGCTCGCCGAAAACCCGAGCGCCTGACCCGCGGCGGTGCCCGGATAGACGCCGTTCGCGGCGTCCGCGAGTGAACACGCCGAAAACTCGGGCCACAGGAGCACGTCGATCGCGTCCCCGTGACGCCGCTCCGAATGACCGACGAACGATAACGCCGTGCCCGTCGGCGAATCGCGCGCCACCGCGTCGACGCCGACCGTGGCGGCGTTGAACGACAGCTGCCGCCCCGTGTCGTCGAGGGCGAGGTTCGTCTCGAGGTCGAAGTTGCTCGGCGGGAAGTCGCCGAGCGCGGTCAACGTCAGGCGAAACGGCGACGGATCCTGCGGGCCCCGGTTCGGCACGGGGCAGCCGGGCAATTCGTGCGCGCTGATGCTCACCGTCGTCGTGCGAGCGGCCGGGTCGGAGCAGCCGCTCGCGACGAGCAGTGAAAGCGAGAACGCGCTACGATAGTTGGCCGCGATGTTCCCGCAGATCTTCGGGAAGTACGTGCTCGAGCGCGAGATCGCGGCGGGCGGCATGGCGCGCGTCTTCCTCGCCACTTTACGTGGCGCCGTCGGGTTCGAGAAGCGGCTCGTGGTCAAGCAGATCCGCGCCGAGCTCGCGGTCGACGAGGCGTTCGTCCGCCGCTTCGTCGAGGAGGCGAAGACGGCCGTCGAGCTCAGCCACCCGAACATCGTGCCCGTGTACGAGCTCGGCGTCGAGCAGGGCGTCTACTACATCGCGATGGAGCATTGCTCCGGCGTCACGCTCTCCGAAGTGCTGGCCCGTACGGGCGCGCTCGACCCCGAAGAGGGCGCGCAACTCGGGGCCGAGGTGTGCCGCGCGCTCGAGTACGCGCACCGGCGCGCCGGCATCGTGCATCGCGACGTGACACCGAGAAATGTCCTGCTCGACGACGAAGGCGGCGTGCGTCTGATCGACTTCGGCATCGCCGCTCCCGTCCAGGCTCCGGGCGGCCGTCGCGAAGTGTTCGGCTCGCCCGGCCACATGCCGCCCGAGCAGCTGCGCGGAGACGCGCTCGGACCTTCGGCTGACGTGTTCGCGGTCGGTGCGCTCCTCATCGAGGCGTGGACCGACGAGCCGCCGTTCCGGCGCGCAACGAGCCAAGAAAGCGCCCTCGCCGTGCGGGAAAAGCCCCCGCCCATCAACGACGCCGTCCCCGCGCTCGCGCCGCTCGCCGAGCTCATCGCGCAGAGCGTCGCGTTCGACGCCAAGGATCGCCCGCAGGACGCCGAGGTGCTCGGCCGAGGGCTCCGCGACTTCTTGCGCGCGACGGACAGCGTCGAGGTCGCGCGGCGTTTGGCGGCACGCGTCGAGCGCGCGCGGCCCCAGGCTGCGCATCCCAACGCAGATCCGCTCATGGCACCGGGCGTGCCGCTCGATTCGACGCCGCGGCTCGTCACTCCCGCGAGCGGTACTCCGACTACCGTCACCTTCGCCGCGCGCGACGAAATGGTCGAGTGGACGCGCAAGCTCAGCAGCATCCCGCCTGCCCCCGACGTGCCTTCGACGCGCCGGCTCTCGACCGCCCGAGCCGCGCGCGACGAGCCGCGTGCGCGCCGGCCGTTCGTCTGGGCGGGAGTCCTCGTGGCGCTCGGCGCCGTTTTTGTGCTGGGCCCAGGGAAGTTTGTGGGCGCGCCGCCCGCGGCTGCTCCGGCGCCGCACGCAAAGGCAGGCGGGCCTTCGGCCCGGACGGCGGAGCTCGCCGTCACCGCTTCGCCGCTCGCGCCGGCGGTTCGGAGCGCCGCTCGCGTGAGCCCCGAGCCGCCCGCCGTGCCGGTGCTCGCCGCCGTCGCGACTGCGGCGCGCTCCGCGCGGCTCGCGCCCGCGAACAACCTCGCGACCTCGAGCGCGGCCACGAGCCCGGCGCCCCCGCCGTCACCCGCGAGCACGAACGCGACGAGCGCGGTCAAGGACGGCGCGACGCTCGCCGTGCTGCGCCTGACGGCGGATCCTCAAGCCGTGGTCAGCGTCGAGGGGCCGGGCGTTTCGCAAACGGTCGCGACTCCCGTGCGCGCGCTGAGCGTCCCTCCCGGGAGCTACCGCGTCACCTTTCGAAGCGAGACGTACGGCGCGCCGGTCGTCTCCGAGGTCATGCTCGCCGCGGGCGTGCACCGCAGCGTTCACGCCGATTTTCGCGCCGCGGCCCCGTCCGTCATCGTGCGCTGAGCGCGGCACCGGCGAGCTGGCCCGTCTGGCGCAGCGCTTCGTAGAGCACGATCGCGACGGCGTTCGCGAGGTTGTGCGAGCGCACGCCGCCGAGCGTCGGTATCCCGAGCGTCGAGTCCGCGTTTTGCGCGAGAAGCTCGGGCGACAGCCCGACGCTCTCCTTGCCGAACACGAGGACGTCTCCGGGCGCAAACGCCACATCGAGGTAGCTCCGCGGCGAGTGCGCGCTCAAAAACCAGCGCCTCACCGGCGCGGGCTCCGTCGCCGCAATCGACGCGGTCGCAGCGTCGAGCGTCGGGTGCGTCCGCACGTCGACCAGGTGCCAATAGTCGAGCCCGGCGCGTCTGACGGCGTGTTCGTCGATGCGAAAACCGAGCTTGCCGACGAGGTGGAGCGGCGAGCAGGTGGCCGCGCAAAGGCGCGCGATATTGCCGGTGTTCGGTGGGATCTCCGGCTCGACGAGCACGACGTGAAAGGGACGCTCGCGAGGCGTCGCGCGCAGGCGCTCTTCTCTGCTCTCGGCCATCGCGCGAGCGAGACCCTACCACCTCTCCGCACCCGGCCCGAGCCGGCTCCGAGTCGCGGTGAGGCGCTTGCTTGACGAAGATCCCGACCGGCAAGTACCTTCGACGGTCGGTGCCGGAGTCGCACACGATGAAAGCCCGTTTAGCCCTCGGTCTTGCGCTCGGGTTTTCTCTGTTCAGCGTGGCTCGTGCGGCCGCCGCCGATCCGCTCGACCCCGCGCTCGAGCGGCTGATTTCTCCCGATACGGCGGGCTGCGCGACGGGCTCGGGCGCGTACGTCCCCGGCGGCACGAAGCTGAACGGCGGCGCTTGCAAGCCGGACAACGCGGCGTTCACGCGGCTCGTCAACCAATACGGGTTTGCGCTCGCGCCGACAGCGATGCATTCGGCGCGCACCACCGGCTACGGCGGCTTCCACCTGTCGATCGAGGCGGCGTATTCGACGATCAGCGGCAACAAGGATTACTGGAAGTACGGCACGCAAGGTCCCGTCGATCCGAATACGGGCGCCCCGTCCGTGATGAACGGCTCGCCGCCGTCGCTCGTTCAGCAGTACTCGCTCAAGTTCCGCAAAGGTTTCGGCTTCGGGCTCGAGCTCACGGGCGTCGTGGGTTTCATGCCGCAAACCAGCATTCTTTCCGGGGGAGCCGACGTTCGCATGTCGCTTTTGGAGGGTTTCCGCACCGGCATCGGCGGCGTGCTCCCGGACGTCGCCGTCGGCGCGGGCGTGCGCACCATCACCGGCGCCCAGGAGCTCCAGCTCACCGTGATGGGGCTCGACGGACAAATTTCGAAGCCGTTCCCGATTGCGAGCTCTTCGGTGCTGACGCCGTGGGTCGGTTATCAATACCTGTTCATCTGGGGCGACTCGGGTCTCATCGATTTCACGCCGGCGACGGACGCGATTCAGGCGTGCAACTACGCGGGCACGAACGTCCCCGGTAACTCCGATCCGAACAAGGTGAACTCGACGACCGGGCAGCACGTTTACGACGGCAGTCCCGTTTGCCGCGGCGGCCAAGCCAACGACTTCAACAACAACGGCGTGTTCGAGCCGGCGCGTCTCCGCCGGCATCGGTTGCTGGCGGGGCTCAATTACCGCTATGAAATGGTGATGATCGGCGGGCAATTCATCATGGATTTGGTGCCGCCCAGCGACGCACAGCCGCGCCAGACGGAGAAGAACTACCTCAAAGGCGAGGACAAACAGTTCAGCTTCGTCTTCGAGCTCGGCGCGATGTTCTGAGCCCGCGCGCCGTTTAGGCTCTTAGTGGAGGGCGACGGCCAGGGCGAGGCCGATGGCGAGCAGTAGGCCGAGTGCACCGAGCCCCGTCTCGGCGTTGGCGCGGGCGGCGGCCTTGCGCGCGCGTTCGGGATCGAGCGCATGCACGCCGGTTAGGTAGGCGCGCGTCGCCTGGGACGGGATCGAAACGGCGAGGCCGGCTGCGCGCCGCGCCGTCGCGAAGCCCTCCGTCGCAACGACGACGATGAGGCCGATCGGCAACGTCACGAGATCCCAACCGCAGGCATACAGTCCGAAACGCAGCCCGCGGCCGCGCTTTTTAGAGCCTGCGAGGCGCGCCGCGCGATCGACGAGCGCGCCGTGCATCGTGTGCAGGACGATCATGAGCGCGGTGAGCCCCGGCACGCCGCACCCGACCACGCGCACGAGCACCTGTCGCACCACGGGATCGTGAACCGCGGTGGTCGCGAACTCGGGAACGAGCGCGAGCGCGCCGAGGACGCCGAAGGCGACGCCCAAGGCCGCGACGAGCTCCGACAGCAGCGCGAACTCGAACGGCGCGCGCAACGGGCCCTCCGGCAGCGACGCGAAGAGCTCGCGGTGAGACAGCGTCGCGAGCCGCGCCGTCGCCCAAAGGCGCGTGACCCAGCCGAGCCCGGGGCGCTCCCAGGGCACGATCGCCACCACGCCGGAAGCGTTCGTCCGTTCGTCGAGCGCCATGCAGCCGGCGCACTCCGGACGGCCGCAAAAGGCACAAACGACGGCCGCCGGAACGTCGGCCCAATCGAGCGAGGCGTCGTCCGGGTCGCTCTTCGGGCGCTCGGCGCGCGCCGCGACAGGCACCTGAGGCTTCGGCTCCTCAGGCTCAGGGGTGCGCCGAGCCCGCTGCATCTCCAAGCGCTACCACGATGCGCGGCCCCTGGCGAGGCCTCGGACGTAGTCCTCATTTCAGTGGAGCGTGCGCGTTTCGCCGCCTTCGGGCTCGTGGTTCGCGTGCGCGGGGAGCGGCGGAAGAGCACCGCCGAGCACGGCGGCGAAGCCCGTCGCCAGCAGACTCACGACGGCTGAGGCGTACAAGCCGAAGGCCCAGTGGATCTCCACGGGCACGTAGCGGGCGCGCGGCGGCATCGCGACCATGAGCGCCACTTCACCCAGCGTCATGGCCGAAAAGGCGACTGCGATCGGGCGGATGCCGCGCAGCTTGTAAATGGTGCGTCGACTCCAAACCAGCGGCACCAAAACGAGCCAACCCGTCGCACCGCCCCAGAGCCACCCCGCTCGGCCGCGCGCGAGCTCGAAGCCGCTGCGGAGCGCGACCTCCGGCAGTTCGATGCGCACCCACGGGACGAAAAACAGCGCGAGCCCCAGTACCGCGAGCACGAGCAAGGCGCCGCGTCCCCGCCGCCAATAGCTCCACGGCAGAGCCTCGTCTTCCGGCATTACCGGAACGAGCGGCTCCTCGGCGAGCGCGTCGGCGGACGGCGGTAGACGCGCGAGCGGCACGAGAGCGACGCCGCAGACGTTGCAGTTCGAGCCTTCCCCGCGCCGGTACAACGTCCGGCAGAACGGGCAGGCGAGGAGCGCCGCCATCCGGCCATGATAGCGTCGACGGGCGAACGATGAGCGACGCCGACGACGTGTTGGCCCAGATTGCCGCGCTGGCTTCCTTGCCCGTGGACTCTCCGGCGCTCGAACAGGCTCTGACGCACCCGAGCCTCGCGAACGAGCGCAGGGGCGTCACGCACAATCAGCGCCTCGAGTTTTTGGGTGACGCCGTTCTCGGCTTTTGCGCGAGCGAGGTGCTTTACGGGGCGTTTCCGGACGCTGACGAGGGCGTCCTCACGCGCCTTCGCGCGCAGCTCGTGAATGCCGAGGCGCTCGCGGCGTGGGGCCGGCAGGTCGGGTTACCCGGCGTCCTCAGGATCGGTCGCGGCGGAGGTGGCACCGGGCTTCGCGAGAGCACCAACGCGCTCGCTGACGCCGTCGAAGCGCTCATTGCGGCTGCCTACGTGGAGGCCGGCCTCGATGCGGCTCGCCGGCTGAGCGCCGTCATCGTCCAACACGGGCTTGCGCTCGCCGGGCCCCTCGCGCTGCGTGACGCCAAGAGCCAGTTGCAGGAGCGCCTGCAAGCGCTCGGTCAGTCCGCGCCGCAATACGAGCTACTCGAGACGAGCGGTCCCTCGCACGAGCCGCACTTTCGCGTACGGGTTTCGGGCGGTGGGGTCGTGCTCGGCGAAGGCGACGGCCGCTCGAAGCGCGTGGCGGAGCAAGCAGCCGCGGCGGTCGCGCTCGAGCGCTTACCCCTCGCGGGGACCGAGCCGCCGCGCTCCGGCCGCGCCGGACTACAGCTGAAATGACGCGGATACGTCTGACACGCCGGGGTTTCGCCGGGCTTTCGTTGGCGGCGGTCGCGCTCGTGGTGACGCCCGCTTGGGCCGGGACGTACCTGAACCGCGCTGCGGTGCTCGTCGCCGGCGCGACGCGCGAGGCGAATTACCTGAGACCGCGCGTGGGTGATCGCGAGCTGGCCGCGGTGATTCACCGGCTCGCGCAGGCACGGCTCGCGGCGGCCGAGGACATGACCGTGCCGAAAGAAGTCGTGCTGGCGCACCCGCATCTCCTACTCGTGCTCGAGAGCTACGAGCAGGCGACGGAGGCGGCGTCGCGGGGCGACGCCGCGCGCTTCGTCACATTTTATCAACGTGCCCTCGACGAGGAGCGCACGTTTCGTGCGGTTTTGAAGACGTTCGGTTGGGTGCTGCCGGACGCGCCCTAGCGATTTTCTTCGCCGTCCGGGCGCGGGAGGCGCGGTCCGCCGAGCGGACCGTCTCGGTGCATGCGGCGCACGCCGCCGTCGCGCCCGAAGTCACGCCGCGGTGGCCCGAACGATTGGGCGTCGATGTTCGAGAGCAGCTCGGGGTTCACGTCGGACACGTGGTCCTTGCGGAGCTGGCTGATCAGCTCCTGCCTCGCCTTGTCGACGCGGCGCCGCTCCAAAATTTGGCGAATCGAAGCCGACTCGTCCTCGACGGTGCGCTTGGACGCTTCGACGCTGCCGCGCCGCCAAATCACCGAAAAACGATCGCCCTCTTTGATCGGCTGGGGCACGAGCGAGCCGTCCGTCACCTTGTCCGCGGCCGCGAACACCGCCGGATCGACTTGAATGCGCGGCACGTCGGTGCTGCCGTCCTGGCGCACGAAACCGAGCTCGCCGCCGCGCTGAGCCGTCGCCTTGTCGAGCGATTTTTCCCGCGCGAGGTCGCCCCAGTGCTTCGGTCCGTCGGTGCCCTTCGACTGCGCGATGATGTCCTTCGCCGTGGCTTCGTCCGCGACCTGGATGCGCCAGAGCCGGAGCCGCTTCGGCGTCTCGAAGCGCGCCTTGTTCTCGTCGTAATACTGCTTGATCTCCGCGTCGGTGACGGGCTCCTTCGCGAGCACCTCTTCGCGGAGCGAGCGGTCGAGCGCGTCGCGTAGCGCCTCGCGCAGGCGGTCTTGCATGGCGGGCGTCTGGTCGAGTTTGCGCTGCTTCGCTTCTTCGCCGTAGAGCATCTCGGGCACGAGCACCTGCTCGACGAAGTTCTTCTTCTGCTCGCTCGGCGTCTTGCCGTAGCGCGCGAGCTGATACGCGGGGAGCGCCGCGATGCGTCGCGAGACCGCTTCCTGCGTCATCGTCGCGTTGCCGACCGTGACGATCACCGGTGACTGATCGGCGGCGAACGCGGTCGCGGTGGTGGACGAGAGCAAGAGGACGAAGGAAAGCGTTCGCTTCGACGGCATGGCCCGGCGATCTACCACGGATCCGCCGGCGTTACCCGGCTTCGGAGAGCCCGATTTCGTCGTGGGTCGTAGCGCTTGGCGCGGCCTCGTCCGGCTCGATCAACCGCTCCTCGAGTGGGTCCACGTCGAGGGCCGCGAGACGGCGCCGCGCAATGGTGATGGCTCGGCGATTCGCGTCCACTCCGATGACGCGGCGGCCGAGGCGCGCACACACGGCGCTGGTCGTCCCGCTGCCGTGGTACGGGTCGAGCACGAGGTCGCCCGGGTCGGTGCAGCTCGTGATCAAGCGCTCGAGCAGCGCTTCGGGCTTTTGCGTCGGGTAACCGGTGCGTTCCTTCGCGACGGGCGCGACGATTCCGATGTCCCAAACGTCGCCGAGCGGCGTGCCGGGCGTGGCCTCGGCCGTCGAGCTCGAGCGCAAGCGCCGGCCGCTCGCGTCGACGACGGCGCGCTGCTTGCGGTCGCCCCACGTCGCGAGTGTGGAGGCCGCGAGCGGCTCGTACAGTTGGCGAAAGCGCGGCACGGCTCCGGGGTCGCGCACGTAACGCAGGAGCACGTCGTGTACGCGCTGGAAATTCCGCGTTTTGGCGGGCCAGCGCCGGTAGCGCCAGACGATCTCGCTCGCGAACGAAGCGCCGCCGAAAACCTCGTCGCACAGCACCTTCAGATAGTGGCTCGTGCGCGGATCGACGTGCAGAACGAGGCAACCCTCCGGTAGGAGCAGGTCGCGCGTGAGCGCCAGCCGCTCGACGAGCGACTCGAGATACGCCTCGAGGCTCTCCCAACGGTCGTCGAACGCGTGCGCGCGCGTCCGGGGATCGGTGCGACCCTCGCGGCGCTCGACGAGGGTGTGCTCGCGCCCCGTAAAAAACGGTGGGTCGAGGTAGGCGAGCGCGACTTTCACGCCGCTTTGCGCCAGAACGCGCAGGGCTCCGGCGTTGTCGCCGTGGATCAACCGAACGCGGCCGTCGCTGCCGCGGCGCTGCCGGAGCTCGCCGAGCGGAGCTCTGTTCAGCGTGGAACGACCGGGCCAAACCAGGCGAACGCCGGGATTCGAGAGACGCATGGCGTGGCGTGATCGTAGCGAGGGCGCGCCAGCGGCGGCCAAATTTCACGCTCTCTCAGCGTCCGCGATGATGTCCGGAATGCCGACCAGCGCGAGCCGATAGCCGGCATTCCTCGCCGAACGACTCCTCGTCACGGCAAAGTTTCCCCGTGTGGTGAAGGACGCGAAGGGGTGCCTCCGGATGCTGCTCCCTGAGCATTCTTCATGGTAGATGAGCGGCAAGAAATTTTGAATGTTAGGGCTTTGGAGGTCAGTGCAGGCAGGGGACGGGAACACGAGCGCGAAGCGTTGCGGCCCTGAACGGGCGGTGCTTAGTGGCCGACAGATGAGCGCCGCCACACCAATCGCTCCGGCCTTCGGATGACCCCCGTGGCCCGCGCCCTTGCGCTCGCTGTCTTCGCACTCGGGGTGGCGGCCTGTCAGGCGGACGCCGTCGACGCCGGGCCGGACGAGGTGGTCGAGGAATTCGTCGCGCGCATGCAGCGCGTCCATGGCGACCCCAAGGCCGCGCGGGACGCCTACGAGCTCCTCTGGAGCGACGCCAAGCGCTCGCTCGCCGAACGCGCCAAGCGCGCGAGCGCCGTCGCCGGACGCGAGCTCGCTCCGCAGGCGATGCTCGCGCCGAGCCGCTTCTGGTTGAGCTTTTTGCCCAAGCGCTACGCCGCGCACATCGACGGGGACTGGGCCGTCGTCACCGCCATCGGTGAGGAGCCGACGCAGCGCGAGGACGTGAAGTGCGTCCGCGAGGACGGACACTGGCGCGTGGTCCTCATGCTGCCGCCGCTGCCGCCGATCCAGCACCGCGACGAAGGCCCCGACGCCGAGCACCCACCCTTGCCGAAGTAGAAACGAACGCGCGGCGAGCGCTGGACCGACGCTCCTCCGCCGCTCGCACAAAACGCAAACGGCGCGTGCTCCCTTGAAGCACGCGCCGTCGCGCTCGAAAGAATGCGAATCAGTTCGAGAAGAAGATCGCTTCGATCTCCGTCTTCACTGCTTCTTCCGTCTGCTTGCGCGCAATCGCGATCTCCTTGACGATCAGCGTGCGTGCGGTGTCGAGCATGCGGCGCTCGCCGAACGAGAGCTGCTTATTCGCCTTCAGGCGATAGAGATCACGCAGCACTTCGGCCACGTCGTAGATCGAGCCCGTTTTGATCTTGTCCATGAAACCGCGATACCGGCGGTTCCACGTCTGCGTGTCGAAACCGATCGTCCGCTCACGCAGGATGTCGAAAATCTCGCGAATCTCTTGCTCGCTGATGACCTGACGCAGGCCGACCGCGCCGGCGTTCGAAACCGGCACCATGATCTTGCGGTCCGTATCCAGGATCCGGAGGACATAAAAGCGCTGGCGCTGCCCGGCGATATCCTTCTCGTCGATGCTGATCACCTCCGCGACTCCTTGCGCGGGGTAGACCGCCTTATCGCCGACTTTGAACTCTTCCTGGCTGGACTGCATGAGGGTCTCCTCTTTGTGACTGGGTGGAGCGTCCGAGATTGGCTACGCTCCCGAGAAAACTAGGCTGGGGGCTGCAAGTGCTCGTACCGACGGCGCCCGGGGTCCGGGCATGAACGGTCGAGACTAAGATTCAATTCCTGAAGCTGGCGATTTCAGGTCTCCGCTTTGTAACGAGCGGGTTTCCTGCCACGGCCCTGGGCATTCCGCCCAAGCTCAGGTCAGAATTCGCCAGGGGCGGCACTCTAGTTGGACTCAGCGAATCTGTCAACTCATAGTGCCTACATAGTGTGACCCGAATTCGCGAGTCGCGCAACCAGCCCATGCGCCGTTCAGGCGGTTTTTTCAGGCGTTCCACGTAGTTCGAGGGGGAGCGGGCCGCTGCCCTCGAGCTCCCAGCCGGGTGGGACGGGCGCAGCTCAGGCCTTGGGGCGGGCGGTGGGCCACAGTTTGGGTCGTGGAGAGTGTCCTCTCCGTCGGGGAGGGCACGACACTCGAGCTTGGCACCACTGTGGCGGGTGATGGCTCAGCTGAGGGTGGCGACGAGCTCTTCGGCGAGTCCCCAGCGGACGCCGCGGTCCGAGACGATGAGCTCGCGCGCGCCGATGAAGTGCATGACGCGTTCGACGATGAGCGAGCCGACGACAATCACGTCGGCACGCTTGGGCTCGAGGCCGCGCAGCGCTTTGCGTTCGGTGAGCGGAAGCGCGGCGAGCTTTCGCGCAAGCTCCTCGGCGCGTTCGCGCGAGAGGACGCTGCCGTGCACGCGCGCGGGGTCGTAGCTGTCGAGCTCGAGCGCGACGGCCGCGAGCGTGGTCACGGTGCCCGCCACGCCGACGAGGACACGCTCGCCGGTCGCGCGCGGTGCTGCCGCGAGCGCGGCGTCGATGTCGGCGCGCACGCGCATGAGCTCGGCGGCAGTCGGCGGGTCGGAGCGCACGTGGCGCTCGAACAGACGGACGCTGCCGATATCGAGGCTGACGGCGGTGTCCACGTGCGCGGTGCCGTCGCGCGTGCCGTGGACGATTTCGGTGCTGCCGCCGCCCACGTCGAACACGCTGACGGCGCCTCGCGCGGAGAGCCCGGAGAGCGCGCCGCGGAACGTGAGCGCCGCTTCGCGTTCACCCGCGATCACTTCGGGTGCCACGCCGAGCACCGCCTCGGCTTCGCGCGTGAAGTCGCCGCCGCCCGCGGCATCGCGCAGCGCGCTCGTCCCCACCGCGCGACACGCAACGACGCCGAGCCGCCGCATGTCCTCGGCGTAGCGAGCGAGGCACTCGAGCGTTCGCGCGCGCGCCGCCGGGGCGAGCGTGCGCGTGCGATCCACACCCTCGCCGAGGCGCGTGATCGTCGCCCGCTCGAGCACGGCACGCGGTCCCGTTGCCGTCGCCTCCGCGATCAACAAAAGGACCGAATTCGTGCCGATATCGAGCGTTGCGACCCGCTCGCCCGCGCTCGGCATGCTCACGCCCGCTGCTCTCGCGTTACTTCGCGAGGCTCTTCAGATTGAGCATCTCGGACATGTCGGGCTGCACGACGAGCTCGACGCGGCGGTTCTTCTGGCGCCCTTCTTCCGTCTCGTTGCTCGCGACCGGATCCGTGTCCGCGTAACCCGACGCGCTCCAGTTCGAGGGCGTGAGGCCGCCGCCGCCCTTGTCCGTCGGCGTCGTGAGCAGCACGGCCACGGAGCGCGCGCGCATTGCGGAAAGACCCCAGTTGTCGCGGAAGGGTCCGCCCGCGAGCGGCTTCGAGTCCGTGTGACCGGCGACCTGGAAGTGGCGCTTCGACAGATCCGCGTCGCTGCGAATCACCTCGGCGACCTTGAGCAGGATGTCGTTACCCTCCTTCTTCAGCTTGTCCGAGCCGGAGTCGAAGAGGACGTCGCCCGGGAGGCGAATCAACATCTTGTTGTTGCGCACCTCGACCTGCAGACCGAGCTGGGTGAGGGCCTGGAGCTTCTGCTGCAAGAGCTCGAAGCGCTTGCGGATCTGGTCGAGCTGATCGGTGCGGCGCGCGTACTCGTCGAGCGCCTTCTTCTGCTCGGCAAGACTTGCGGTCATGTTGTCGAGGTTCACGCCGCGCTCGGTGAGCTGACGCTTGAGCTCGTCGATCTGCTGGTTGGCGGCGGTGTTGTCGGCTTCGCACTTCTTGTGCGCTTGCCGCTCCGTCGTCATCTGGTCGCGGAGGCTGTCGTTCTCACGCACCTTCGCGTCCCACTCCTCCTGCGAGTACCCGCATGCGGCGGTGGCAAACATCAGCAGAAGAGCGGTCCATTGGGAGAGGCGACGGACTTCGAACATGGGGCAGAGTCCTCAGTTTTTTCGTGGAGGCTAGAAGCGCCTCGAAGCCCCTTAGAGATCACCGCGGGCCAACGCGTCAAGTGCCCGACGCGCCAGGGGTTTTCCGTGAAGCGCCAAGAAAGGATCGCGCCCGAAAACGGCCGAATAGCCGGTACTAGACAAGCGCTCTCTACGCAAACAATGCGTGGTCAAATCGAGCCTGGACCAGGAACTGCGAAGCACTTGCTGAAGATTTTTCGTTGACAGGCACCACTACGTGGCACTATATGTCTTGCAACATACCCTAGGGGTCTGGCTCGTAACCGGCCCCGCCAAAGGGAGGCATCAAAAAAATGGCTGCAAAGAAGACCCGTTCCAAGACCGCTCGTAAGGCTCCGAAGAAGGCTGCTCCGAAGGTTGCCAAGAAGAAGGGCAAGCGCCGCGCGAAGCGCAAGAAGGCGAAGTGAGTCGCCTCCGGCGGGCGCGGTCGCTGACCGTGGTTCGCCGGGAATTTTGGAGAGAGCCCTCTGGCGCTCGTGACCGATAACGAGCGCGGGGCCACCACGCTGACCCTTTAGCGTGGGGAGCCGGGCACGCCGGCGACGCGACCTCAGCGCGTTCGACGGTGTGCCCGGCAAGAAACTCGCGCAGCGTTCCCGAGCCGACGTTGGCCCGGTGCCGACGACGCTGCGCGACGGGATTCTCAGTCCCCCAGATACAACTTCAAGACGCTTGCCGCCGCGCGCCGATCGAAGCTTTTGCCCAAGAGCTCGTCGCGCTTCGAGATGTCGTCGAAGAGCTGCATCAGAAAGCCGTAGAAGGCGACGCACTCGTCGATGGCGTCCTCGAGCCGCGCCGGATCGACGAGATCGGTGTCCTCGAGCCGCGCCATCGCGGCCATGAACAGATCGATGCGCGGGTAGTCGGCGGCGCGGAGCAGCGGATAGCCCATCGCCCGGAAGTACGCGAGGAACTCGCGCACGTATTGAAAGCCGTGGAGAGGCGCCCAGCCGTCCTCCGTGGGCGAGTGCTGCGCCTTGGTCGAGAACGCTCTCACGATCTGCGCGAACATCCAGACGTCGCGCCGGAGCCGCTCGCTCGTCTCGCGGCGCGCGGCGACGTCGTCGAACACGCCGCCCTGCTGCAGGCTCACGCCGAGCGACTTCCCCAAGAACAAAATGGAATTTTGGAGCGCCGGTCGGAGGTTCTCGACCGTCGCGCCGAGCGCTTGCCGAAAATCAGGCCCGCTCTGCGAGAGCGGCTCCGGGAGATCGTGCTGAAAGGCGCGGCGAAGCTCGAGCCGCAGGTTGCCGGCGATGCCCTCGAGCGCGCTCTTGATGCCGATCAGGTGGTGGCCGGCCGCGCGCAGCGCTGGGCCCTTCTGGCGCAGCTCACCGGACTGCACCTTGAGCAGATCGCGCTCGAAGCCTTCCGCGAGGAGACTCCCGGCGCGCTGGCGCAAATGGTCGCTGAGCGCGCGAGCGTCGGACCGGAGCACGCTCAGCACGAGGTAAGCGCTGCCGATGTGTTGGCGGCGCGTGGCGGGCTCGCGCGCCATGCGGTCGAGCAGCGAGAGGTAACGCAGCATACGGAAGAGCGAGAGGAACGTGAGCGCGACGAGGCGGTGCGCCTCGACTCCCGGCATACTTCGAATCAGGTCGAGCACTTGCGCCGACTTGATGCGGTCGAATTCGGGACGAAACTCGAGTGCGCTCAGCGGATTGAAGAAGGTGCTCCGATCCACCTCGCGGTAAATCGTGGAGAGCAGCGCGTGGAACAAGCGGAACGGGACGCGCTGAACGCGCAGCACGCCTTCGATCACCTCGAGGGTGCCGCTCAGGCCTTGGCGTAGCGTGATGAGACTGCCCGCGGGCGTCTGCTGCGCCGCGCCCTCGGCGAGCAGGCGTGCGCGCGCGCTGTCCTCGGGCAGTACCGTCTCGAGGTAACGGTGGAAAACGTAAGCGCGGTCGAGCGGTCCGAGGAGTTGGCGCGCGAGCGCGATTGCGCGCTGCAAGCCGTCACGGAAAATCTGCAGCGCGGGCCTGAAATCGTGGGCGACGACGGCCGAGCGGCGCGAAGGGCCCGGGTGGTTGCGCGGATTCGAGAAGCACGCTGCAGCCTTGAGCAGCACCTCGAGCTCGAACAAGAGCTCGTCCTGGCCCTCGACTTGGAGGGCGGCGAGCCAAGCTTCGCGCGCGGCGCGTTGCTCTTTCTGCAGCCGTCGCGTGCCGCTCAGCAGGTCGGAATACGCGTCGCCTCCGCCGAAGTACGACGGCTGCGAGCGCCGCGGCGCGCCTACGCTGAAGGTCATGGCACGAGCGCCGCGCTCAGTGCGGGGGCGGGCCGCCGGGCATGAAATTGTACGGGTAGTTCACGACCGACTCCATGCCGCGCGAAGAAGGCGGAAACGCGAGGCCCTTGATGGTGCTGATCGCGCAGTTCACGACGTCCGGGTTTTTCAGCGTCGAACGCTCTTGATTGAGCTCGATGCTCTTCACCTTGCCGTCGGGGTCGAGCACGAAGTGGATCATCATGTCGCCCTGGAGCGACGGGATGTCCTTGCGCGCTTTCTCGTAGCAGTCGCGTACGGGCTGCCGGTGATCCTTCACGAGCTTCTGGATCACTTCGATCGTGCGAGTTTCGGTCTTGCTCCCCGCGGGGGCCGGCCCCGGCTTCGCTTCGGGGGCCGCCGCGGCGCTCGCGCCTTTGGCCTCACCTTCGCCTTCCCAACCGTCGCCGCCCGGCTTGTCGGCGGCCGCGCTCGGCGCCGGCGGTGGGGTTTCGGTGGAGGCCGGCGTGGCTTCCGCGGGCTGTGGAGCAGCGGGTGCGGGCGCAGAACCGCCGCAACCGAACACGAACAGTGACGCGACGAGCAGGGGCGTCGAGCGACTCATTCCGCTCATCGTAGGCGAAGCGCGGGATGGAGCGCCAGCCGTGGAAAGCGCGAATTCGGGGCCCGAAAAGCGCTCAGCCCGCTTTGAGGAAGGGTTCCCATTGCCGGTACGGCTCGCGGGTGACCAGCAGGATCTGCGTCGCCGTCGACCATTTCGGCACGTGGGGATTTCGGAGCAGCAGCATGCCCGCTTCCTGCGGGGTGCGACGGCCCTTCTTCAGATTGCAGCCGCGGCACGACACCACGAGATTTTCCCACGAGTCTTGTCCGCCGCGCGAGCGCGGCACGACGTGATCGAGATTGAGATCACGCTGGTTCGGACGCTTGCCGCAGTACTGACATTGGTACTGATCGCGAATCATCAGATTCCGGCGCGTGAGACGGACCGTGAAGCGCGGCGCGCGCTCGTAGCGCGTCAGATGCAGGACGCGCGGCACGCGCACCGCGCCGCCGATCACGGGCAACGGATCGTCGGTTTTGCGCAGCGGCAGATGAAACCAGGTGTCGAAATCGTACGTGTCGCCGTCGTCGTCGAGCGCCCGAGCGGCGCCGCCGTACAGAAGAACGAAGGCTCGTCGTGCCGTTGCCACGCTCACCGGCACGAAGTGCCGATTCAGGAGCAAGACCGGGAGGCTCAGTACGTCCCTCCCCTCGGCCATGCTCGGACTTTCCACGTGCACGGGTATACAGGCTAGCATTTTCCGGGCATGTCCGAGTCGGAGGGCGACCGGCGTTGGCGTCTACGCCGTTGTGAGCTATCAGCCAGGCCCCACCGAGCAGCATCCCATTGACGAAATCGTGCTTTTTCGCCTTGCGAGCGGCCATCGCGCTCGCGGCCATCGGTCCCCTCACCACCGCCTGTGCCTCGACGAACTCGCAGGCGGAGTTCCCACCCGTCGCCAAGCGCTGGTACGAGCGCGGCGCTGCCAGCTACCAAGCCGGTGACCTCGACGACGCCGAGCTCGCCGTGGAGAACGCGCTTCGTGCCGCGCCGCAGCAACCCGAGACGCGGCTCCTTGCCGGTCGCGTTTCGCTCGCACGACTCGACTACGACCGGACGCTCCAGGTGCTCAAGGGCCTCAATTCTGCGGACGCCCGTGGCGTCCGCGGTCGCGCGCGCTGGTACCGCGGTGACGTGCAGAGCGCGGCCGACGAGCTCGATGCGCTGCTTCGCGACCCGGACGTGAAGGACGGCTGGGCCGTCGAGATCGTCAAGCTCGCGCGCCGCGGCGTCGGGCGGAAGCCGTTCGACATGAGCGGCGGCCTGCTCGCCGTGACCGACATGCCCCGCACCGGCTCGGCCTCGATGATCGTCCCCGTCGAGATCGACGGGGACCCGGCGCTCGGCATGATCGCGACCGGCACGGCGGAAGCCGTGATCGACGCGAGCGCCGGCGCCGAGCCGTCGTGGGTGTCGCTCCGTTTCGGCGAAAAGATCGAGGTCCGCGACGTGCCCGTGCTCGCGAAGGACCTCTCCGGGCTCTCGAAGCAGGTGAACGCGCCGATCAAGATCTTACTCGGCGTGAATCTGCTCCGTCACCTCCACCCGACCATCGATTTTGCGGGCGGCCAATTCGTGGTGCGTACGTTCGAGCCGCCGCCGCCGCCCGCGGCGACGACGGTGCGGCTCAGCTATGCGCGCGGGGGCGGCATGGTCGTGCGCGGCGCGCTCGGCACGGGCGACGCGGCGCCGCCGTGCTCGCTGCTCATCGACACCACGCTCACGTATCCCGTGGCGCTCGCGGGTGCGGCGTGGGCGAAAGCGGGCGTACCGCTGTCGAGCCTGCACGCGCTCCCGAACTCCGGCTCGCTCCGCGAAGGCGTGATCCCGTCGCTCCGGCTCGGCGCGTTCGACGTCCCGCACGTGCCGGGGCTCGAGGGCGACAGCGCGATCAAGGAGCGCGGCGAAGGGCTCGGCATGAACATCGACGGCCTCGTCGGCTCGGGGCTGCTCGCTTCGTTTCGCGTGACGCTGATCGACGGCGGTCGCAGCATGTGGCTCGAGGATCTGCCGCCCGAGGCGCTCCAGCCGCCTCCGCCGATCGACCTGTCCGCGGCGGATCTGCCGGTCGACGATAGCGGCACGGATGCGGATACGGACGCGGACGCGGACGACGAGGCGCCCGCCGCGAAGGGCAAGGGCGTCAAAGCCGGCAAGGTGCCCGCTGCCAAAGCCGTTCCCAAGGCGGCGCCGCCGGCCGCGAAGAAACCATGAGCGAAGGCGTCGATCTCGCGCTCTATGCCGGCAGCTTCGATCCGCCGACGTACGGCCACCTCGACCTGGTCGAGCGCGCGGCGCGGCTCTTTCCGCGCCTGATCGTCGCCGTCGGCACGAATCCGACCCGTTCGCCGCTCTTCAGCGTCGAGGAGCGGCTCGAGCTTTTGACGCACATCTGCGCGCCGTTTTCGAACGTCTCGGTCGCGAGCTTCGGCGGACTGCTCGTCGATTACGGCAAGCGTGTCGGCGCGCGCGTCGTCGTGCGCGGCCTGCGCGTCGGCTCGGACTTCGAGTACGAGCTTCAAATCGCGCACGCCAACGCCGATTTGAAGCCGGAGATCGATACCGTCTTCTTGCCGACGCGGACGACCTACGGCTTCATTTCAGCGTCGCTCGTGCGGGAAATCGCGCGCTACGGCGGCGATGTGAGCCGCTACACGCCGGCGGCGGTGTGCGCGGCGCTCAAACAAAAATACGCGCCGAAGGGTTGAGCGCAGGCGTCACGGCACGACGTGCGAGAGCGGCGTCGGCATGAACAGGAGCACGAACAAGGCGAGCGTGACCCAGGCGATCGCTCGGCGAAAGCCGCTCAAGGGGCCGGGGTCGAACGGCGGGTGATCGCGGCCCGACATGCGAGCGAGCACGCCGAGCAGCGCGTACCACACGAGCCAGAACAGCGAGTTCATGACCGCGAGCGAGACGTGCTCGACGTTGAACGTGCGCACGCTCACGAGAAAGTGGGCGAGGTTCAGCGCGAAGAGCGGCAGGAGCGCGCGGCGAAACCAGGGGGCGAAGCGATTCTGGCGTTCCCCGAAGAGAGCGTAGGCGACGTGGCCGCCGTCGAGCTGACCGAACGGCAGCAGGTTGATCATCGTGACGAGCAAGCCCGCCCAGCCGGCTTCCGCGGCGGGGTGGAGATTCACGTCGTAACCCGCGGGGATGGGGCCGTGGACGAGCCATTTGACGGCCGCGTAGAGCAAGCTCTGGCCCTCTTGATCGTACGCGCCATGGAGCATCATCACGGGTGAGTGAGCGATGCCCCAAAAGAGCACCGGGATCGCGACGACCATGCCAGCGAGCGGCCCCGAGGCTCCGATGTCGAGGAGCGCGTTCCGGGAGCGGATTTGGCCGTCCATCGCGATGACGGCGCCCATCGTGCCGAAGTAGCCGAGACGCGGCAGCGGGATGAAGTAGGGCAGCGACGCGGGCACGCGGTGGTAGCGCGCCGCGAAATAATGTCCGAACTCGTGCGCGAGCAGGATCCCGAGCAGCGGCACCGCGAACTTCCACCCGGCGAGCAGATGGTAGGGCGTGCCGTGCTGCCCGGCTTCGTTGACCGCGCCCACGTCGAAGACACTCACCACCGTGAGCGCGAACAGAAGGACGTTCAGCCGCACGCTGCGCCAGCTGAGCCGGGCGACGTGCGGCGCGCCGTTACCGGCAGGTTCGGGAGCGCCGCCGTCGTCAGGCATTGCGCAGCGCTTCGCGGAGTTTCTCGGCCAGGCGATCGAGTTGGGGGGCGAGCTCGGCGTCGAGGGTGCCGAGCTCGGTGTCGAGGCGAAGGCTCCCGCGCTGGCGCCTGGGATCGGCGACGACGAGGGCGGGCGGCGCGAGCGCGCCGGAGCCGAGCGCGCGTTCGAGGAGCGGCACGTCCTCGGGGTGGGCGGCGAGGGTGATTTTGCGCGCACCGCGCGCTTCCGCGAGCGCTTGGCGCGCGAGCGCGACGACGCGCGCCGGTTCGACCAGGAGCGCCTCGCCGAGCAGCCGTTCCGCGAGCAAACGTGCGAGCGCAACGGTGTCGTCGAGCTGCTGCTCGCGGGCGTTCGCTTCACGCGCGGCGACGGCGAGCTCACGCGCGGCGAGCGCCGTGGCGGCTTCGTTCTTCGCCCGTGTCGTGAGCTCCGCGCGGAGCGCGGCGGCGCGGGTTTCGGCGCGGGCGAACAATGCGTTCGCTTCCGCTTCGGCGCGCGCCACGATGCCGCGCGCGCGCTCGCTCGCCGCGACGACGCCCTCGGGCACGACGCGAGCGGTGGCTCTCGGGCGCGCGACGGGGTGATCGGCCGTCGTCCGTTCGTCTTCGGCCAGCGCGGGCACGACGCGACCGAAGCCGAGCCTCATCGGAAGCTCCCCGCTTCGAGCGCGCGCACCACGCGACCGACCTCGGCGGCGAGCGCTTCGGCACGCCGTTCGCGATCGGGATGCGCGAGGCGTCTCTCCGTCACGTCGGCGGCGCTCGCGTCACCGAGCGGCGCCCCGAGCCCCTCGCCGCGCGCCCCCAAAAAATAGCGCATGGCCACGAAGGCACGCTGAAATTCTGGCGAAAATGGCTCCGCGCTCACGGGGTCTAGCTCCGCTCGACGACCATCGCGACCGCTTCGCCGCCGCCGATGCACAACGTCGCGAGACCGCGGCGAGCCCCTAGGTCCTTCATCGCGTGGAGCAGCGTGACGAGGACGCGTGCACCGGAGGCGCCGATGGGATGACCGAGCGCAACCGCGCCGCCGCGCACGTTGACGCGCTCGAGGTCGACGCCGGCCAGCCGGGCGCAGGCGAGCGTCACGCACGAGAACGCTTCGTTGATCTCCCAGAGATCGATGTCGCCCGCCTTGAGCTGCAGGCGCTCGAGCGTGCTCGTGATCGCCTTGGCGGGCGCCGTGGTGAACCACTCGGGTGCTTGCGCGGCGACACCCCAGCCGATGATGCGCGCGAGCGGCTCGAGCCCGTGCTTTTCCGCGGCCGCTTCCGTCGCGAGCACGACCGCGGCGGCGCCGTCGTCGATGCTCGACGCGTTGCCCGCCGTGATGGTGCCTTCGGCATCGAACGCGGGGCGAAGCTTGGAGAATTTAGCGGGATCCCCGCGTCCGGGCTCTTCGTCGGTGTCGACGACGACGGGGTCGCCCTTCTTTTGCGGGAGCGTCACCGGTACGATTTCGGCCTTGAATGCGCCGCTCGCGATGGCCGCGTTGGCGCGGCGGTAGCTTTCGGCGGCGAACGCGTCTTGCGCCTCGCGCCCGAAGCCGTACTCGCGCGCGCAGAGCTCGCCCGCCTTGCCCATGGGGAACTCGTTGTACGGATCCCAGAGCCCGTCGTACATCATGCCGTCGACGACCTTGTTGTCGCCGAGGCGGTAGCCGCGCCGCGCGTCCGTGAGGTAATAGGGCGCGTTCGACATCGACTCCATGCCGCCCGCGACCGCGATGTCGGCGTCGCCCAGCAAGAGCGAGCGACCCGCGAGCACGGCGGCTTGCAGGCCCGAGCCGCACACCTTGTTCACGGTGGTGCACGGCACGGTGTTCGGTAAGCCGCCGTAGATGGCGGCCTGACGCGCGGGCGCTTGACCGATGCCGGCCGAGAGCACGTTGCCCATGAACACTTCGTCCACGAGATCGGGCCGGACCTGGGCGCGCTCGAGCGCCGTCTTGATCGTGAGCGCGCCGAGCCGCGGCGCAGGGAGCCCCGATAAACCCCCGAGAAACGCGCCGATCGGCGTGCGCGCCGCGCCGACGATGTAGAGGCCCTGATTCGGCATACCGCCGAGCGTAGCGCCGAATGACGAGCCGTGCGATCAGCGCGCGAAGAGCGGCGCGAGGTTTCGCGCGAGGCGCGGCCCCGGGTCCTCCAGATTCGGCACGAACGCTTCCCCCGTGAGCTGCTCGACGGCTTCGATATAGCGGAGCACGGCTTCGATCTTCACGTCGTCCGGAATCGGCGGGATGGGTCCGTCGCCGCGAAAGCCTTGCTCGACGAGCCAGCGGCGCACGTACTCTTTGTCGAAGCTCTCCGGATCTTCGCCGGCGCCGAAGCGCTCCGCGTAGCTCTTTTCGTACCAGAAGCGCGACGAATCCGGCGTGTGGATCTCGTCGATGACGACGAGCTCGCCCTCGGGCGTCTTGCCGAGCTCGTACTTCGTGTCGACGAGGATGAGCCCGCGCTCGGCGCAGATGCGTTGGCCTTCCCGAAACAGCGTCATGGCGATGTCTGCGGCGCGATCGAACTCGGCGGCGGGCATGCCCGTGAGCTTCAAGATCTCTTCACGCGAGGCTGAGACGTCGTGAGCGCCGTGCGCGGCTTTGGTGCTCGGCGTGAGCAGCGGCTCCGGCAAGCGCTGGTGCTTCTTCATGCCGTCCGGCAGCGCGTGCCCGCAAAATTCACGCGCGCCGCGCTCGTAGTGCACCCAGATGCTCGTGGAGGTGGTGCCCGTGAGGTACGCACGTACGACCATTTCGACGGGGAGCGGCTCACATTCGCGCGCGAGCAGGACGTTCGGGTCCGGTACGGAGAGCACGTGGTTCGGTGCGAGCCGCCGCGTCTTCTCGAACCACCAGGCGGCGACGAAATTCAACACCTGGCCCTTGAGCGGCAGCGTGCCGAGCACGTGATCGAACGCGCTGATGCGATCCGTCGTGACGAGCACGCGCCGGCCGTCCGTGAGCGTGTAGTTGTCGCGCACCTTCCCTTCGTACTTCTTGCCGAGCGTCGGGAAGTCGGTGGCGGCGAGCGGGTGCGCGAGCGCCTGGCGCAGGGTGGCGGCGGAAACGGAGGGCACGGGCGCGCGACCGTAACGCCAGATCCCGGATGCGGCAATCGGCTTCGCGTGCGAGCGCGGGTCCGCCGTCACAGCCCGAGGTCGGCTTTTTTGGCCCAAAAAGCGCCGCTTTCCGGCGGCAGCAGGTCCATCGACTTGGGCATCACGCTCACCCAGCCGGCCATCACGTCGATGACGTAGGTCTCCGTGTCGGCGCCGATGACGCCGATCGGCGGCTCGAGCTCGCGAGCTTCCGCGCGGAGCGTCACTTCGTGCACGGGCTTGACCACGCGGGGTTCGGTAGCGAGCGCGAGGTGCGGAGCGCCGTGAGTCGTCACGGCCGGCTCGGCTTGGTCGAGCGTCTCGCCGCGCGGCAGCGCCGAAAGCTCGCTCGCGAGCGCCCAGGCGTCGATCACGATGTCCGCGTGGCGCTCGACGTGCACGAAGCCGCCGCTTTGCTCGCCGCCGAAAAACAAGACGCTCGCGGCGCCGGGCGCGCGGTACACGGCGCCGACCGCCGCGCCGTTCGGTCCGTCGAGCAGCTCGAGCGCGTCCTTTTTGAGCGCGTAGCCGCGGGCGTCACCCGGCGGCGACCAAGCGGGCGGCGTGCCGGGATCGAGCGAGAGCGCGCTGCACGTCGTCCAGGCCGTGAAGGTTCGACCGAGCGGTGCGGCCGCCGTGTGCTCGATTTTGAGCTTGTCGGGGCTCACGCCCGTGACCCTGACGCTCCGGCGCTCGCCGATGGCGATGTGGCCCGCGGCGATTGGGACGCTCGCGGTCGTGAAGAGCGGAAGGTCGCGGGCCGCGACGTAGCCGTGCAAACGAAAACTACCGAGCGCGTTGCCCGTCGTGACGCGCGCGCGCGGTGGTGACGCGAACGTGAGCTCGGTGACGGCGAGATGGGTCGCGACGCCGCTGAAACGACCAATCACGCGGCCGCCCGTGCTTTGGATGGGGGTGTTGGGTACGAACAGCGCGGTGCCGTCGAGCGCGCAGCGCCGCCCGGGTTCGCTCGGCGGCGCGGGGACGTGGCTCGGCCCCGCGCTCGGGCTCGCGCTAGCGGTCGCCGTCCGTGGGGGCAGAGGCGGCGGAGTATCGGCGGCCGGCGGCGTCCATGCCACGATGGGCCTCGGCCGTACGGGACGGTGGGCTTCCGGCGTCGTATCGCCGGCACAAGCGGCGAGGGAGCAGGCGGTCAGCGCGACGAAAGCGGCCGATCGAGCGGGCATGATGGAGTGCGCTAGATTGAGCGCCCCCGCGACCAAAGTTCAAGCGCGCCGCGGAATCTCATCCAGGTCGTCGACGGCGATCCTGGAAGAACAGATCTTTCCCTCCGAGGCTGCGAACGCGATTGCATGGTCGATCTTTCCTTTGGTACCCCGCGCAAGCTTCCCAAACCCGAGAGCCTGAGCGGGCGGGTCGGTGTGCTCGACATTGCGTTCGCCGGCGTCGGCGGACGGAGCGGCAGCTTCGAGAGCGTGACGTTGCCCTTCATTCAGGGCCTCGACGGGCGCCTGCGCGTTTGGGTCGACCATCACGATCACGATGAGCATCCGCGCTACGCCGGCGACCCCCGCTTCGTGCTCGCCACCAAAGCGCAGCACGGCGCTTGCCCCGAGATGATCACCCCCGAGCTCGTGGAACGCATCGGCAAGCTCGATACGATCGTGTGCCACGTCGATTTCGACGGCCTGGCGAGCGCTGCGAAATGGCTGCGTGGCGGCACGGAACCGTACGCGGGTGCCGACGACGACGCGCGCGCCGTCGACACGCGGCTCGGCACGCCGGGCCCCATAGCGCTGCGCATGGATCGCGCGCTTCGCGGGCGACCGAACGACCACGCCCTCATGGGTGTCATCGTGCGGCACCTCGCGAGCGGGCTCGAAGATGCCGCGCTGTGGGAGCCGATCGATCGCGCCGGGGAGGAGCTCGCGCCGATCGAGCGCGAGACGCGCCGCGCCGCGCAGTCGTATCGCCGCTTGCCGCCCGACGTGGCCTTCGTGGACGTGTCGGCGGGCTTTGGGCGCATCGACAAGACGCTCCTGCTCTTGCTCGGACAGGAGCGCGAGCGCGTGAGCGTCGTGCTCGACGTGAACAACGTGAGCGTCGCGGCACCTTTCGACAGCGGCCTCAATTTTCTCGAGCTTTTCGGGTTGGAAGGCGGCATGCCGACGCGCGTGTCACTGCCGCGCAAGCGCCTCGGCGACGTGCTCGCGCGCTTGCGTGTCGATCCGTCGGAAATCCCCGAGGGCGTGCGATGAGGCGCGCGGGCTTGGGGGCCGCGGCATGCGCGACGTTCATCGCACGCGGAGCCTACGCCGCGCCCGCTCCGCCCGCGGTGGCGCATGCGGGCGGCGGTCAGCCGGCGCTCGCCGTCGGCTTCGACACGCAGGGCGAGCTCCGCGCCGCCGTGTGCGCGGCGGCGACGTGCGGCATCGCGAACGGCGTCGCGCTGGGGCTGCCCCGCGCGTGGACGGGGCCGCGCGAAAAGACGCGCATCGCGATCGTGGGTATCGGCGGCGGGCGCCGCGTCGTGGTCGTCACGGTGCCGGGCGATCGGCCTGAAAAGCGCTTCGAAGCGGTCGTAGCGGCGCCGCTCGCGGGGAGCGCGCCGCTCGTGCTTTTCGCGGGCGCGACGGGGCTCGTCGAAGGCGAGGACGGCGAGCGGCACGGCGGCATGGTGGTCGTCGCGGGGCCCGACGAATCGGGCGCGCGCAGCGTCGCGATTGGCGAGGCGCGCGAGGACGTTTCGATCTGCGCCCGTCCGACCATCCTCGCGCCGCGTGAGGTCGATCCGCGTGACCTCTCGCTCCGCCCCGCGAAGGTCCAGCGCCTCGACGCGAACGAGCGCGCGCACGCCGTGCGGCTCACGGCCGAGCGCGTCCCCGACGGCACGCCGGCGCTTCCCACGCTCTTGCGCGCGCGCGCCGCGTCGAGCGCCGTCGGCAATCCCGCCGCACTCACGGACGGCAACTTCGAGACGACGTGGGCCGAAGGTCGCGGCGGCTCCGGCAAAGGCGACTTCGTGCTGCTGAACGCGCCGGCCGAGCTCGCCGTCGAGGGCGTCGAGCTCGCCGTCCGGCCGCCCCAGACGACGCCGGAGCACGGCGCCGCGCCGAAGGAGCTCTGGCTCGCGACGACCAAGCAGCTCTTCGCCGTCGCCCTACCGGAAGACGCGTGGGCGCACGCGGGCGCGCGCTACCGCGTGCGTTTCCCCGCGCCGATCAAGGACGACTGCATCGCCGTCGTGCTCGAGAGCGCGTTCGACGAGCGCCCCGACGTGAACGTGACGCTCGCCGAAGTCAGCGCCGTCACGGCGCTCGCGAGCGCGAACCTCGCCGAGCTCGTGGGCGCGCTCGGCGGCGGCGGGCCGAAAGCCGAGAACGCCAAGGTCGTCTTGCGATCGCTCGGACAGCCGGCTTTCGACGCGGTAGCGAGCGGTTTCGATAAGCTCGACGAAGGCGGCCGCCGCGCGGCGCTCGAGGTGGTCGACGCCGCTCCCTGCGCGACGAGCGCGCCCGTTTACGTTTCGGCGTTTCTCGGACCGTACGACGCGCAGCGCATCCACGCGCGGGATCACCTCGCGCGTTGCGGCGCGGAGGCGGCGCCGCTGCTCGCGCCGCGGCTCGCGAAGGCTCGAGGTCGCGAGCTTTCGACGCTCGCGGACGAGCTCGCGGACATCGCGCCCGTGCAGGCCGTGGAGCTCTTCGTGCCGCTCATGGATGCGGGCGCGTTCGAGCGCCGCGCCGCGCTCCGGCAAGCGCTCGGGCGCGTCGCCGACCGTCCGGAGGCCGCGCCGGCGCTCAGGCGCGTGCTCGCCGATCCCGCGACGCCCGAGGTCGCGCTGGTCGACGTGCTGAGAGCGCTCGGCTCGCGCGTGCAGGATTTCATGCCGGAATCCGCGCACGCACTCGAACGGCTGTCGGCGCCGGCGGCCTCGCTGCGGGTTCGTTATCTGCGCGTGGCGCCGGCCGCGGAGCTCGCCGCCGCCGATCCCGCCGCGCGCTCCCTGCTCGACGCCGCGCTACTCCGCGATCCGGACGCCCACGTGCGCGCTTTTGCCGCGCACGCGGTGCGCGATTCGCGGGCGTTCCAAGCGTCGCTGCTGAGCGCGCTCGTCGATCCGGATCCGCGCGTGCGGATGGAAGCGGCGCATGCGCTCGCGGGCGCCGCGGACGGCGCGGCGACGCCCGCATTGCTCCGGGCGCTCGAGGCCGATCGCTGGCCGGCCGTGCGCGGTCTCGCGGCCGAAGCGCTCGGTTTCGCGCCGCCGTCGCCGGCGACGGACGATCGGCTGGTTCGAGCGGTCGATGACGACTCGTGGGTAGTGAAGCGGGCGGCGCTCGGAGCCCTCGGGGCGCGCGGCGCGCGCGACCATGCCGACATCGTCCTCGAACGTCTCGACGACGACGAGGAGTGGCCGGCCGTGCGCCTTTCCGCGGCGCGAGCGCTCGGGGCGCTCTGTTTCGAGCGAGCGCTCGGTTCGCTCACGAAGCACACGCGTGCGCTCGTCGACCCGCTGGCGTCCGTCGAGGACCGGGGCGTCGGCTACGCGTCGCTCGGCGCGCTGCGCGACCTCGCGCCGTCGGATCTCGCGAAACGCCTCGCGCCGTTGCTCGCCAAGAATGCGCCGCCCGGCGCGCGCGCGGCCGCCGAAGCGGCGATCCACGAACGTTCGCCGCGCTGCCGCGCGCGCATGTGACGCACGCACTTCCCGCACCTCGTGCCGCCGCGCGTGCGGTCCGAGCCGCCCCCAAACCAGCTCGAGCGAAGCGCCGGAGTGCCGCTCACTCGGCGGCGGCGAACGCCGGGTCGGTCGTGAGGGCGCGCAACACGGCGCGCACGGCCGACCGGGCCGTGGATTCCTTGCGAGCTTCTGCCTGTTTCGGCGTCGCGCCGGGTCCGATGATGCCGAGCCCGACCGGCTTGTCGTGACGCAGGGACGTTTCGACGAGCGCTCGTTGCACGACGTGCCCCATCACTTCGCCGTGCAACGTTTCGCCCTTTTCGATGCAGCCGAGAACGACGAGCGCGTCGACCTTTCGCTTCCGTAGCGTGCGTTCGGCCGCGAGCGGCGCTTCGTAACAGCCGGCGACGCGCTGCGTGGACACGATGAGCGCGCCGCCTTGCGCGGCTTCGTCCGACGCGGCGGCGAGCATGACCTCCGTCAACTTCTCGTGAAAGTCGGCAGCAACGATCGCGAGCCTGAGCTTCTGCTTCGATTTCGCCACGCGGGCACCATAATCGGAAAGTCGCGTCCGGAGCACCGTTCGGAAACGAGGGGATTTTCTCGGGACCGAAATTGTATGGGTGCCGCCGTACGCGACGCGCGTCGTGTGCTGCCAGCGCCGGGCGCTTCCGCCGTGACGGCGTTACGTGCGAAAGCTCGCGTGATAGGCGGTGTCTTCGAGCGGGAGGGCGGCCTTGGTGGGATCGAGCGGCGTCGAGCAATCGAGCATGACGGCGAGCTCGTCGGTCCATTTGTCGGGGTGCGGGTTTTCATACGCGCCCGGATGCGGGCCGTGCGTGATGCCGGCGGGATGGTGCGAGAGGCTGCCGGCAGCGACGCCCCGTCGCGACGAGAACGCGGCGTTCGCGTAGAAGAGCACTTCGTCGACGTCGACGGACGAATGCGGATACGGAATCGGGTTCGCGTCGGGGTGAAAGTCGAGCGGCCGCGGCACGAAGCTGCAAACGAGCGCGCCGGGCGCTTCGAACGTCGCGTGCACGGGTGGCGGCAAGTGCACTTGCCCGACGCGCGCCGAAAACGACGTGATCGGCAGCACGAACGGATAGAGCGCGCCGTCCCAGCCGATCACGTCGAGCGGTGAGTGCGCGCTGCGATAACGATGCCACGCGCCGCGTCGCTTCACGACGAGGTCGCGCAGTCCTTCGTCGAGCGGGGCGACCGCCGCGGGGGCCCGAAAATCGCGGTGAGAATAGGGCGCGTCCATGCGGAGCTGCCCGCTACGGTTGCGGTACGCCGGCGGCAGCCCGAGCACGCCGGCGAACTCGAGCCAGAGCCACGCTTGCGTGAGGCCCGGCGCCGGCAGAAAGCGATGCAGGGTGCCCTTCGGCACGCACACGTAGTCGCCGCGCTCGAACGCGACGTCGCCGAAGACGCTGCGGAGCACGCCCGCCCCTTCTTGCACGAAAAAGAGCTCGTCGCCGTCGGCGTTCGAGAAGTAGTGAGCGTCGGGGGCGATCGGCTTGAGGAATCCGATCGTCACGTCACGGTTCACGAGCAACGCGGTGCGCGCGCTCGCGCTGGTCGCTCCGTGCGGCAATTCGAGACAGCGATAATGGCGGCGCAAGAGCGCGCGGGACGGCGAGAGCTCGACCGGGTGCGGCGTCGTCTCGAGCGGCACGGGCTCGGCCTCGTGCGGCCGGTGCTGGTGATACAGGATGGAAAACGCGCCGTCGAAACCCGAACGCGTGAGGCACTCCTCGTAAATCACCGCGCCGTCGACGCGCTGGCGAAGGTGCGGTTTTTTCGGCACGTGCCCGAGCGCCCGGCGCTCGAGCATCTAGATCGAGCTCCCGTGATTGTGATTCTGCTCTTGCTCGATGCTTTCGAAGAGCGCGCGAAAGTTGCCGGCGCCGAACCCCTGATCCCCACGGCGCTGAATGAGCTCGTAGAAGAACGGGCCGGCCTCTGCGTTGCCGTGGAGGTTCGCCGAGTCCTTCAGGAAGATTTGGAGGAGGTAGCGGCCCGGTCCGTCACCGTCGACCAAGATGCCGAGCTCCTCGAGCTCGTCCAGTCGCTCCTTGATGCTGCCGATGCCCGAGCTCCGCAGCCGTTCGGGCAGCATGCGATAGTACGCGGAGGGCGAGGGCATGAACTCGACGCCGCGGCCGCGCAGTCCGCGAACCGCGCGCGTCACGTCCCCGAGCGCGAGCGCGACGTGCTGCACGCCGTCCCCGCGATGCTCCTCGTGGAACACGTTGATCTGCGAGGCCTTGAAGTTCGGCCGATAGGGTTCGTTGTTCGCGAACTTCACGCCGCTCAGCGGGTCCCACATCACGATCGAGCGCAGGCCCGAGCCGTGCTCGTCCACGCGGTGGCTCACGTCGTCGGTGTGGAACTCGACGTGCCAGAAGCGCTCGAAGCCGAGCACGTGCTCCAGCCACAGGATCGCCGGCGCCATCGTCTCGAAGTTCGCCGTCACGTGGTCGAAGTGCGTGAAGCCGAACGCGTTGCGTCCGCCGCGTGCTTGTTCGTGACGCACGAAGCCGGGATACAGCGGGCCCGCGCCGTGGCGTTCGACGAAGCGAAAGGTCGTGTCGCCGAAGGGGGTCGTGATCAGAAAAGTTTTGACGAGCCCTTCGACGGTTTCGGTCGCGACGACCTCGTGCACGGGCGTCCCGCCGCGCCCCTCCAAGAGCTCGAACGCGCGATCGGCGCTCTCGACTTCGAGAATGATGCTGCCGATGCCGTCCGGGTGCTTCTGGAGGTAGCGGTGCGCGCGCCCGCCGACGCCGACCGGTGTCGAGCACACGACGCGACAGCCGCCCGCTTCGAACACGGACGCGCGCTGGTGCCCGCCTTCCACGAGCTCGACGCCGCTCTCCCCGATCTCGGCGAAGTCGAGCTTCTCCGTGTAAAAGCGCCTGCTGCGCTCGAGATCGTGCACGTAGTAGTGCAGCGCCTCGATGCGCCGAATGCCGAGCGGTGCGAGCGCAGGCATACGCGGAGTATACGCCGAGCGGCGCGAAGATGCCCGGATTCGCGCGCGTGGAGCTGCCCCGAACGTCCGGGGGCTCGCTATTTCCTACTTGCCCCGCCCCGCGTCACGATCCTCGAAATTGCTTCATTGAACTTCTTCGCCTCCTCCGCGCACGGCGCTGGGCACGCTTCTTTCTTCTTTTTCCCGCAACCCTTCTTCGCGCCGGTCGCGAGCGGCGCGAGGATCGCGATGCTGCGATCGTCGCCGCGCTCGGCGACGCGCTTCAAGAGCGGAACCTTGGCGGCGCACGTCTGTGCGAGCCGTAAGTCGTAGGCGACGGAGAGCGCCGGCGACTCGCGCTGCCGGATGACGGACGTGGCGAGCAGCGCTTGCGCTTGCTTCGTCGTCTTGACGTCGTTGAGCATGAGCTCGTAGAGCAAGTCGGGCCCCGCGCTGCCCATGTGAGCGGTCATCGCGTCGATCGCGAGCTTCGAAGCTTGGCCCGGAACGCTCGCGGCCTTTTTCACGAGAAAGCGCAGGTCGGGGTCTGCGGTCGCCTCGGGCGCGGCGTCGAACAGGCGAGTCGCGACGCTCATGGCGTCGGGCAGGCCGGTCGAGCGGCTCGCGAACGCCATCACGAGCGGCTTGAGCACCGCGGGGTCCTTCGGGTACGCCTCCGCGAGCGGGATCAAGCCGTCCGCGCCGAGCGCGACCGCCCGCGCGAGCTCGTCCGTGGGCGCGTGCGCGACCGCTGACGAGGCCGAAGCCGGCGCAGGATTCGGTACCGGTTCCGGCGCAGCGACGCTCGACGGGGACGCGGCCTTCGCCGGCGCGCGCGGCGGCGGTTCTTCCGGCGCGAGGGCCGTCGCCGGCTCCCGTGCCGCGCCCTTCAGCTGCGGCGAACGCCCGCGCCAGACGAAGCCGGCGTAAATGATGAACAGACAGACGACGGCGCCCGCGAACGTGAGCACCGGCGTCACGCGCCGCAAAATGCCGGAGCTTTGCCGCTCGATGCCGATGCGCGCGCCGCTGATTCCGCTCGTCACGAGCGCGATCGCGAGGAACAAGAGGTTCCAACCCGGCCAGGCCTGGCCCGATGTGTGACCGAGCCAGCGCAGCGTGAAAATGCGCCCGACCACGTCGTCGAGGAAGTGAACGGCGATGGCGGCGAAGCCGTAGCTCAGGACGCCCGCCGTGACCGCGCCGCGCAGCGCGTGAAGCAGGCCGAGCACCCGCGCGTGGTTGCCCCACACCGTGCGCCGCAAGCGCGCGAAGAGCACGAGCGTCGGTGTGATGAGCGTGCCGACGACCGCGGCGAGGAAGAGCGCCACCTCGGGGCGCGTGAACGTGAGCTTGCCGGTCACGAGCTCGAGCGCCGGCAGCGTGCTCGAGATGCCGGCGATGAGCAGTCCGAGCGCGAGTATGCCGTAGAAAATGAGCCGCGGGCGCGCCGTGCTCACCGCGCGCGCGTCGGCCTCGAGCAGCGAGCGCGACGAACGCTGCGCCGCGCGCGCCCCCGGGCCGTCGTCTTCCACGATTTCGAGCTCGTCCGACGCCAAAAACGGCTCGAGCGCGCGCCGGAGCTCGCCCATCGTCTGGTAGCGCTCTTCGCGGCGGCGTGACATCGCGCGCTGGATCACGAGCTCGAGATTCTCCGGCACGGCGGGGTTGATCGTGCGTGCGCGCGGCGGCTCTTGCGAGAGCACCGCGAGCACGACGGCCTGCAGCGTGTCCGCTTCGAACGGCGGCCGCCCGCACACGCTCGCGAAGAGCACGGCGCCGAGGCCGTACACGTCCGTGCGCGGATCCACGCCCGTGCCGTCGGCCTGCTCGGGCGCCATGTAGGCGGGCGTGCCCATGATCATGCCGCTCTGCGTGAGCTGCGTGCCCGGCGCGTCGACGAAGCGCGACAAGCCGAAATCGAGCACGCGGACAGCCGGGCGCGGCGTCATCACGCCGTGCTCGTTCGCGAGCAAAAACACGTTGTGCGGCTTCAAATCGCGATGAACGACGCCGCGCGCGTGCGCCGCCTCGAGCGCCTTGCACACCTGCACGACGATGTGCGCCGCTTCCGCGACGGCGAGCGGCCCGTGCGTCGCGATCTCGTCGGCGACGTCGTGGCCGATCAGATACTCGCACACGAGGTACGAGTGGCCGTCGGGGGTCGTATCGACGTCGTAGACCCCGACGACGTTTGCGTGCGAAATGCAGGCGGCCGCTTCGGCTTCACGCCGGAAGCGTGTGACCACCTCGGGGTTCCGCGTAAATTCGGGCCTGAGCACCTTGATCGCGAATTGCTTGCTCGGGATGCGCGTGTGTCGCGCACGATAGACGCGACCCATCCCGCCCTCGCCGAGCACGGACTCGAGCACGTAGGTGCCGTTCAGGTTCTTACCGACGAGGTCGTCCTCGTCGCTCGAGAGCGACGCGGCGGAGGACAACGGCGCGCGCGAGGTCGGTTCCTTCTCGACGACGGCAACGGCGCCGCCGCGCTTGAACGATGGGAACCACTTGGGCATCGCGCACAAGGTCGAGGGTCACCCAGTTTACCGATCGTCTCCGCTATCAGCCATCCCGCGCGCACTCAGGCGGCAGGCTCGCGATCCGGCTGTACGTTCGGGTGAGCAGACTGGAATTCGGCGAGCGTGGAGCATTCCGCGTCGACTCGACGAAGCGTCGGGAACGGCCCGAGATCGACGTCGAACCGGCGTGCCGAATACATCTGGGGCACCAAATAAATGTCGGCCAACGTCACACCATCACGCACCAAAAAGCGCCCGGCGGATGCTCCGGCCAGCGCTTCGAGGGCGCCGAGCCCGCGTTCGATGGCGCGCCTACGGAAGGCGACGACGTCGAAGTTCGATTGCTCGAGCTCCCGCTGCAGCGACAAGTTTTGCGACGGTTGAATCCCGGAGTTGACGATCTCGGCGAGTTGGCGCGCGCGCGCGGTCGGCGGGCGCCGCGGGCAAGAGCGGCCGCTCGGGAAACCGCTCCTCGAGATATTCGATGATCGCCATCGACTGGGTGAGTCGGAAGAGCTTGCCGTCCTCTTCGAGCTCGAGCACCGGCACCTGGGACAGCGGGTTCAGCTCGCGATATTCCTCGGTGCGCTGCTCGCCGCGCAGGAGGTGCACGGGCTTCGTCTCGTGCGGCAACGCCTTGAGCGCGAGGGCGATGCGGACACGCCAAGCCGAGCTGCTCCGCCAATAGCCGTAAAGCTTCATTCAATCACCGTTTGCTCGATCGCGCCGCAGGGGCCGTCTCCGTGCTCGTCCAAGAGCTCGATCCGAATGCGATCGTTCTTTTTTAGGTAGGCGGTCGTGGGTGCGCCGTGTGCGATCGTCTCGAGCGCGCGCCGTTCCACGAGACACGAAACTCCGCGCTCGGGTGCGGCGTTCGACACCGTGCCGCTGCCGAGCACCGTGCCCGCGGCGAACGCGCGCGTCCTCGCGATGTGCTCGATCAAATCCGCGAACGAGAAGTGCATCTCGGGGCCCGTCTCGGTGTCGCCCGCGACGGCGCCGTTCAGCGTCGAGCGAAGGCGCATGAACACCCGGCCGTCGCGCCAGGCGGCTCCGAGCTCGTCGGGAGTCACCGCGAACGGCCCGAAGGCCGTCGCGGGCTTCGCCTGAAAGAAGCCGAACCCCTTGGCGAGCTCGGCGGAGACGAGCCCGCGGTAGGTCACGTCGTTGGCGATCATGACGAGCCGAATTGCGCGTTCCGCTGCGGCCGCGCGCGTCCCCCGCGCCACGTCGCCGAGCACCACCGCGATTTCGGCCTCGAAATCGAGTCCCCACGCCGGATCGCCCAGGGTTATCGGCTCCGTCGGCGCGAGCAGCACGCTCGAGCCGCCCTGGTAGACGAGCGGGTTCGTGAGTAGGTCGGCGGGCGGCTCCGCGCCGCGCGCCTTGCGCACGAGCCGCACGTGGTTCGGGTAGGCGGAGCCGTCCACCCATTCGTACGCGCGGGGCAGCGGCGCCGCGAGCTCCTTCACGTCGAGCGGCTCGCCGAACGCCGCGTCCGTCTCGAGGCGCGTCGCGAGCGCTTCGAGGCCGTCGCGCGAGCGCTCCCAGGTGTCGAGCGCTCGCTGCAGCGTCGGTGCAACGGAGACGGCGGAGGCGCGGCGATCCCCCGCCTTGGCCACCACGACGAGCGCGCCGTCGCGCGAGCCGTCCCGGAGCGTCGCGAGCCGCATGCCGCGCAGCGTAACGCTCCGGGGCGGTCCCGCCAATGGCTCGCAGCGGCCCGGGTTCGAGGCCCGCGGGCGGTCCGCAGGAACGGAAGCTAGAATTCGAACGTGCCGAGCGACTTTCCACGCGTGCCCGCTCACCTCCGGCGTTTCGTCGTGGAGCAGGACTACGCGCAGTATTCGGCGGTCGATCAAGCGGTGTGGCGCTTCGTGCTCTTGCAGATGCGCGGCCGTCTCGCCGAGAAGGCGCACCCCGCGTACCGCGAAGGCCTGACGGCGACGGGTATCTCGGTCGAGCGCATCCCGAGCATCGCGGAGATGAACGAACGTCTGTCGCGCTTCGGCTGGGGCGCGGTGTGCGTCGACGGCTTCATTCCGCCGCGCGCGTTCCAGGAGTTTCAAGCACGCGGCCTTTTGCCGATAGCGGCCGACATGCGCACGCGCGAGCACATCGCGTACACGCCCGCGCCGGACATCATTCACGAAGGCGCGGGCCACGCGCCGATCCTCACCGAGCCGGCGTACGCCGCTTATCTCCGGCGTATCGGCGAGGTCGGCAAGCGCGCCTTCACCGTGCCCGAAGAGGATCGCGTGTTCCAGGCGAGCTACCTCCTCAGCGAAGCGAAGGAGGATCCGAGCGCGAGCCCGGAACGCGTCGCCCGCGTCGAGCGCGAGCTCACGGACGCCGTCGCGAGCGTGCCCGAAGACAGCGAAGGAGCCTGGCTTTCGCGGCTTTACTGGTGGACGGCGGAGTACGGACTCGTCGGCGAGCTCTCGAACTACCGCATGTACGGCGCGGGTCTCTTGTCGTCGCTCGGCGAGAGCCACTCGTGCCACGCGCCGAGCGTGAAGAAGCGCCGGCTCGACGAGACGTGCATTCACGTGGGCTACGACATCACGCGGCCGCAGCCCGAGCTCTTCGTCGCGCGCGACTTCGAGCATTTGCACGAAGTGCTCGACCGCGTTTCGAAGCTGCTCGCCGCGGAGCTCGGCGGCGCGCTCGCGCTCGAACGCGCAGAGCGGAGTCAGGAGCTCGCGAGCTTGCGCTTCTCGTCCGGCGCGTGGGCGCTCGGCGTCTTGCGGGCGGTCGGACCGAGCTTCGCGGAGCCGGCCTGGCTCGAGCTCGGAGGGTCCGTCGCCTTCGCGTGGGACGGCCTCATCCACGAGCGGCAGCGCGCGCTACGGCCCGAAGACGCCATCTTGGTGACCGGCCCGCTCGCGAGCGGCGCGCGGCTCGAGACGCTCGACGAACACGCGCTCGCGGCGCTCGGCGCGGCTGGTCGCGCGACATTTCGCTTCCGAAGCGCCGCAAACGTCAGCGGTGTCGTGCGCCGGAGCGTGCGTGACGAGGACGGCCGCTTGCTCCACGTCGAGCTCACGGACGCGCGGCTCGAGCTGCCGGGCCGCGCTCCCGTCGAGCTCGCGGAATATGCGCTCGTGCCGCTCGGCGACTTTTTGACGGCGCATGCGGGCGCCGTCGATCCGACGTACCACGCGGAGACCTCGTTTCCGCACGTGCGCGTGCCGAAGCCGCGCATCTTGCCCGCGCGCGAGCAGGCGCTCACGCGGCTGTACGAGCGCGTCGGCGCGGCGCCCCGTGCGCCCGCAGCGCTCGCCGAGCTCACGAGCGTTCACGACGAGCTCGTGCGCGTCTATCCCGACGAATGGTTGCTCCGCTGGAACCTGCTCGAGCGGGCGCTACAAATCCCCGCTGCCGCGCCGTTCGCGCGCGGGCTCGCCGCCGAGCTCGAAACGCTGGAGGTTCGCTTCGAGCGACGCGAGCCGATCGCCATGGGCCTCGGGTACCTGCAGTCGCGTCTCGTCACGGTTTGAGCTCGGGGGTCGGCTGGAACGGCGCGAGCCGGCGGTTTCTGCGGGCGCGAAACCACGACCGCCGCCAAATCAAAAAAATAGCGACTAGTGCTGTGTCCCCAAAATTGCGATGCAATTCTTGGGAGCGTGGCTGCGCACTAGCTTGTTTCTGGGGGCGTGCCCGTCGTGCCCGCCCCCGCACGCGCTTCGCGCGTGCCCAGTGCCGCCTCGAATGCATCGTTACTTACGGGACGCGGCACTAGGTGCCGCGCTTCTTCGTCCGGCCCGGCGTGAGCTTCTCGCTCCGCTCGACGGCGCGTGAAATGGCGTGTTCGCCGAAGCGCTCGGTGATGGCGTCGAGCGTGCGGCCGAGCTTGGTCTTCGGCTGCTTGAAGAGCTCGAGCTGCGCGCCGCCGCCCGACTCGAGGTTCGAAAGCGAAACCCCGAGCAAGCGTACGGGTTCGGCGAGCTTCGCCTCGTCCCACAGCTCGACGGCGACGTTGCGGATGACGGCGCCGTCGTTCGTGGCTTCGCGCAGGGTGCGGCTGCGCGTGACGAGCGGGTAGTACGGTTCGGTGCTCGCGCTCGAGTCGCGCGCTTCGCGGCGGCCGCGCGCGCGGCTGAGCTTCGCTTTGACGGTGACGGTGCGGCCGGCGTAGTCGTCGTGCCGCAGGCGCCGCGCGACGGCTTCGGAGTGAGCGGTGAGGGCCCCGGTCACGCGCGTGCGGTCGCTCACGTCGGTTTCGAAGGTGTTCTCTTCGCCGTAGGATTTTGGCTCCCGATAGGCCTG
Source organism: Polyangiaceae bacterium (assembly GCA_025936045.1). Taxonomy (GTDB): domain Bacteria; phylum Myxococcota_A; class Polyangia; order Polyangiales; family Polyangiaceae; genus PMG-095. Next base: position 127,099 of record JAICUB010000008.1, read on the forward strand.
AACGGGACGCTCGTCCTCGCCGCGCGCGAGCCGTTGCAGCTCGTGCGCGCGCTCGCCGAGCTGCGACGCGAGCAGCGCGGGGTCGTAGCTCGAGAGGTCGCGGAAGGTCTCGATACCGAGCGAAGCGAGCTTGGCGCCGAGCACCGGCCCGACCCCCCACAACCTTCGAATCGGCAAGGGATCGACGAAGCTTCGCACGCCCGGCCGCTCCACGACGAGCAGTCCGTCCGGCTTACCGAGCGTGCACGCGAGCTTGGCGACGAGCTTGTTCGGTCCGAGTCCCACCGACACGTTGAGCGCCGTCGCGTCGCGCACGGCGCGTTTCAGATCGGCGGCGAGCTTCTGCGGCTCGCCGAGGAGCCTGAGCGAGCCCGTGATGTCGAGGAACGCTTCGTCGAGCGCGATGGGCTCGATCTCCGGCGTGAAGCTCAGGAAGACCTCGTGCACCTGCGCGGACACGGCCGCGTAGTGCTCGATGTTCGACGGTAGGTAGACGCCGTCCGGGCAGAGCTCGCGCGCGCGAAAGCCGGGCATCGCCGAGCGCACCCCGAAGGTTCGCGCCTCGTACGACGCGGCGGCGACCACGCCGCGCTTCGACTGAGCGCCGACGATCACGGGCTTGCCGCGGAGCTCGGGATGGTCGCGCTGCTCGATGGACGCATAGAAAGCGTCCATGTCGGCATGCAGGATCCAGCGCTCGCCCTGAGCATTCACGGGTGGGACCGCGGATGGTAACCCGAGACCCCGGCCGTCGGCTTGGCAGCCGCGCTCGGCTGGTCTAACAACCGGCACGTCATGAAAAATCCCTGGATCCTCGTGACCGGCGCGACCGGACTCATCGGCGGCACCCTCGTTCGCAAGCTCGTGGAGCGCGGCGACAAGGTGAAGGCGTTCGTGCGCGCCGGTTCGGATTTGCGCGGCCTCGAAGGTCTGCCCGAGGATCTCTGCCAGCTCGCGTTCGGCGACGTGACGGTCGAGCACACCGTGTACCGCGCGCTCGCGAGCTGCTCGCAGATTTATCATTGCGCCTCGACGTTCCAATACATGCCGCGCCACCCGCAGCAGGTGATCGACTCCGCCGTGCTCGGCACGCGCGCGGTGTTCGAGGCCGCACGCCGGCGCGGGATCGAGAACTTGGTCGTCACGAGCAGCGCCGCCGTGCTCGGCACGATCTCGAAGCCGGAAACGATGGACGAGACGCACGAGTTCAACCTCGTGGACGAGGAGCCGTACGTCGCGGCGAAGCTCGAGGCCGATCGCGTCGTTCAAGAGCTCGTCGCGGACGGCATGCCGATCGTCAGCGTGCTGCCCACGGCCGTCTTCGGCCCCGGCGACTACAAGCCGACGCCCAACGGCCAGAGCCTCGTCGAGTACCTGAAGCTCTCTCCCGGCCTCCACATGCCCGTCTCCGAGGGCGGTATTTCCGTGGTCGACGTGGAAGACGTGGCCATGGGTCACATCCGCGCCATGGAGGTCGGTGACGTCGGCGAGCGCTACCTCCTCGGCGGCGACAACGTCACCTTCACGCAGTTCTTCCAGCTACTCGCCGACATCACCGGTCTCGCCGAGCCGAGCGATCCGAAGGGACCGCTCACCATCGGCTTCATGGCGTGGGTGCTCGAGCTCTACGCGAAGTTCACGAATACGCCGCCCACGCTAACCGGGCGTCTCGCGCGCGACTACGCCCACTCCTACGTTTGGGTCACGAGTGAAAAGGCCGAGCAGGCGCTCGGCTACACGCACCGCCCCGCGCGTGAGACGCTCGCCCGCGCGGTCCGCTGGCTGCTCGAGCAACACATGGTGCCCGCGCCCGTCGCCGATCGCGTTCGGCTCGAGCTCAGGCCGGTGTGAGTACGGACGGGCAGCGATCGTCCGGGGCCGGCGCGGCACTGGCTCTCGGCGCCGTAGCGGCTGCGATCGCGGCATTGCCGGACGTACGGCGAGTGTCGGCTGGGGGCTTGAGCCCCGGACTCGCCTGGGTGGCGCTCACCGGAAGTACGGCGCTCGTCCTCGGTCCGCTGCTCGCGGCAGCGCGGTCACTACGAAACGACGCGGGCAGGACGCGAGCGGTGCTGCTCGGGGCCGCCCTTGGGACCCTGCCGCTGGCGGTGCTCGGCCAGGTCCTCAAGCTTCAGACGCACCACCGCCCGCTCGGCGCGGCGACCTTCGCGTTCTTGGGGCTCGGAGTCGTGCTCGGCTGCATTCTCGTGACGGTGCGTGTGCTCGCTTGGGCGAGTCGGGAGCCGACGTGGCCACATCGGATCGCGGGGCGCCTGCTCGTGCTCGCGGCCGGTATCAGCCTCTGCCTGCCGCTCCTGCGTGCGATCTCGGCAGAGGGTTACAACCACGGCGTCCTCGACGCGTGCCGCGTGGCCATCCTCGCCGCGCTCGCGTTTCGAGCACTCGATATCGCTCGTGTTCGATCGCTGGCCAGGCGTGCGGGTGTGTTGGCGTGGGTGGTTCTCGTCCTCGCCGGGCTGTTCGCCGGACGCGGCGCCATGCGCGCGGCCGTTCGCGAGCGCGCCCCGGTCCTCGGCGGTCCCGTCGCATGGCTGTGAGAACATCACGCCTTCGAGTTGACTGAGCCGGGTCTCGTTCCTACATTTTTTGAACGTTAGGCGTCGCCCGAGGCGTCGCCGAGACCATGGCTCGCGTCGTCTCGCGCTTTCTCCTGCTTCTCACGCTCCTCCTCTTCGGCGGCAGCGCGAGCGCAGTGGAAGACACGGCGAGCGAGCCCGCTCACGTGCGCACCGGCCACACCGAGATCAGCGGGCCGCGACCGAGCGCAACCGAGCCACCGGTCGCCGATACCGGCCGTGACGCGCCGCCTCCGGCCGACGCACCCCGCGTCGCCGGTGAAGAACAGTTGAAGCTACCGCCCGTCGCGGCGGGGTTCAGTACCTACGACGGCGGGTGGTTTCACATCAGCTACTACCCGAGCTCGCGCGAGCGCATCGAGCCGCTCATCGTCGCCGCAGACGAAGCGAAGCGCAACCTCGAGGAATGGCTCGGCCGGCCAGTGCTCGCGAAGGTGCGCATCGACGTCGCGCGGACCCCCGGTGAGATGGCGACGCTCGCGCCGCGTGGCGCGCCGTACCCGGAGTACGCGTCGGGCGTCGCGTACTCGGAGCTCGGCCTCGTGTTGCTCACGCTGACCCCGCGCTTCCCGAACGAAAATTTCGATTTGGCACAGGTTTTCCGCCACGAGCTCGCGCACGTCGCGCTGGCGGACGCCGTCGGGCCGCACCCGATCCCTCGCTGGTTCAACGAGGGTTTCGCGGTGACGGCGTCGGGTGAGACGTCGTTCGAGCGCATGGGTACGCTCATGAGCGCGACGCTGTCGGATCGCCTGTTGCCGCTGAGCCAGGTCGAACGCTCGTTCCCGAGCGACGAGAACAAAGCGTCCATCGCGTATGCGGAAGCAGCGGACGTCGTTCGCTTTCTCATCCGCCGCGAGGATCGCCACCGCTTCCGCGCGCTCGTGGCTGAGCTCGGACAGGGCCGCACGCTCGACACGGCGGCGCGTGAAGCGTACGGCGTCGATCTCGTCAGCCTCGAGCACGAATGGCGTGAAGAAGTAGCGAAGCGCTACACGTTTTGGCCGATCCTATGCAGCGGTACCGTGATCTGGGCAGGCATGATCGGCCTTTTCGTATGGGGCTGGCGCCGGCGCCGGACTCGCTCGCGCGCGACGCTCGCGCGTTGGGCGCGGGACGAAGCGCGCGAGGACGACGTGCGCCGGCTCGACGAAAACGCGCGAATCCACATCGTGCTCCAGCGAGCGCCGAGCGAGATCACGACGCCGATCCCCACCGCCCCCGCGAGTGAAATCGAGGTGCCGCGCGTGCAGCACGACGGCACCTGGCACACGCTGCACTGACGGCGCGCGCTCGCGCCGGTCCGGCCGTTCAGCCCTTCGCGGCGAGTTTCCCGGGCACGCGACCGAGCCGGCGCATGGTGCGCGCTGCGGCTCGCGTCACGAGACCGTGCGGTAGCAGGCGCGCCGCGAACGACTGGAGCCCGTTCACGAGGCCGGGCGTGTAGAGGTGCTCGCCGCGCTCGTAGGCGGCGAGCCCCCGCTCGACGGTGCGGTTCGGCGTGAGCACGGCGAGGGGTATCGCAGGCCCCTCGAAGCCGGCGGCAGCTTGAAACCCGGTGTGCACCGGGCCCGGACACAGCGCCATCACGCGCACGCCGCTGCCCTCGAGCTCGGCCGCGAGCGCCAGCGTGAAGCTCACGACGAACGCTTTCGTCGCGGCGTACGTAGCCATGAACGGCACCGGCTGAAACGCGGCGGTCGAAGCTACGTTGAGCACGCCGCCGTCACGCGCCGCGATCATGCCGCCGACGAGTCCGCGCGTGAGACGCACGATCGACGCGACGTTGAGCTCCACCATCGCCGCTTCGCGCGCCGCGTCCAGGTCGGCGAAGGCGCCCGCGCTGCCGAACCCCGCGTTGTTGACGAGGTGCGAGACGTTGAGCTCGCGCTCGCGCAGCGCCGCGAGCAGCCGGTCGGCGCCGTCCGGGTGCGAAAGGTCGGCGGGGACGACCTCCGCGCGGGTGCCGTTCACGCGCGTGAGGTCCGCCGCGAGGTTTCGCAGCCGCTCCTCTCGCCGAGCGGTGAGCACGAGGTGGGCGCCCCGCTGTGCGAGGCGTTTGGCGAGCTCCTCTCCGAGCCCGGAGGAGGCTCCGGTGACGAGGACCCAGCGATTCGAGAAGACCGCGCTCATTGAAGCTAGATTCCAGCACAACTCGCCCGGAGCCGGCAGCCCGTCGAGTCATACAATCGTCACCTGTTCGGCATACGCGCGCCCTCGCGAAATCTGCACCGGTCAATCGGTGCGGGCATTCGGTCGTCGCAGCCTCCTCGGCTGGCTCTGCCTGAGCGGTGTCGCCTGCTCCAACGAGGGCGTCGTCACCCTGAACGGCGCGGGCGCGACCTTTGCCTACCCGCTGTATTCGAAGTGGATCGCGGAGTATTGCGCGCAGACTCCGTCGGTTCGGATGAACTACCAGTCGCTCGGCTCCGGCGCGGGCGTTCGGCAGATCGTCGCGCACACGGTCGACTTCGGCGCGACCGACGTGCCGGCCGAGCCCGACGAGACGCGCGACGCCGCCGGTCCGCTCGTCGAAATCCCCGCCGCGGTCGGCTCGGTGGTGTTGAGCTACAACTTGCCCGAGCCTCGGGGCGCCGCACGACACGTACCTCGTACTCTACGAAGACAACGCGGACGCGCGCCGCGGTGCCGCGCTCGCCTCGTTCGTGTGGTGGGCGGTGCACGACGGCCAGCGCCTCACGCGCGCGCTCGATTACGCTCCGCTGCCCGCGACGGTCGTCGCCGAAGTCGAAGCGAAGATTCGCGCGCTCGAAGCCGGCGACAAGCCGGCGCTCGCACGCTGAACGGCGCCGCGCGGCGAGCTCAGTTGCACTGATTGACGATCTTCCACTTCGACGTGTCGGTGCCGGTGCCCGGCGTTTGCGCCGTGCAGTTGGCGACGCACTCGAAGAGCATTTCGCGGCCCGTGATGCAGCCCGCCGTTCCGACCGCGCACGTGGCGAGACACTGGTCGCCCGCCATGTACCCGTAGCCCGCGCAGAAGTCGCTCGCGTCTTTGCAGCTCGTCGGCACCGCGGGCGGATCGCAGCTGCTCGTGCCGCTGCCCGCCGTGCCGCTCGTGCCCGAGCCTCCCGTGCCTTGGCCGGCGGCGCCGCTCGTGCTGCCGCCGCTGCCCGGGCCGCCGCCCGTCGACTTGCCGCCTGCCCCGCCCACGCCCGTGCTGCCGCCTGTCCCGCCAACGCCCGTGCTGCCGCCTGCCCCGCCCACGCCCGTGCTGCCGCCCTTGCCGCCCGCGCCCGCCGCATTCATGCCGGCGGAGCCGCCGAACGCGTTCGCGCGGCCTGCCGAACCGCCCGTCGCTGCTCCGGCACCACCGCCCGTGCCGGCGCCGGCCATGGTGCTCCCGCCGCGGCCCGAGCCGCCCTTCCCCGAGCCACCGGAGCCGCCCGTTCCCAGTTTGCCGCTCGAGCCGCCGCTGCCACCGGAGCCCGCCATCGCGGCGCCGCCCGTGCCCGACGTTCCACCGCTGCCGCTCGTCGAGCCGCCGGTCCCCCCCATCGGTCCGGCGCTGCCGGAGCCGTCGCCGCCCGTGCCGCCATCGCCGCCCGTGCTCGCTCCGCCGGACCCGAGCGGCGACATGCTGAAGCTTCCCGGAGTGGGATCCTCCGTCGCCGTGGCGCACGCGGCCGCGACGAGAGCGAGAGTCATGATCAGGCGAGAATGCGAGAGCACGCTAGTCTCGAACTTAGCATCTCGCTCGGCACACACGCGCACGCGTGCATGCGATTTGTACGACTCCGGCGCGGGTTAGCGCGGGAAGGCGTACTTCTGCGCACACCAGCGCAGCCAGTGATCGGCGAGCACGAGCGCGACCATCGCTTCACCCATCGGCACGAAGCGCGGCAAGAGACACGGATCGTGGCGGCCGCGCGTGCGAATCGTCGTCGGCTCGCTGCTCGTCGTCACCGTCTCTTGCTCGCGCGGCAAGCTGCTCGTCGGTTTGATCGCGGCGCGGAGCACGATGGGCATGCCGGAGGAAATGCCCCCGAGCATGCCGCCGTGGCGGTTCGTGCGTGTCTGCACGCGCCGCGCGGCGCCCGCGCCTTCGGCGAAGAAGGCATCGTTGTTTTCGCTGCCGCGCAGCGTGGCGCAGCCGAAGCCCACGCCGTATTCGACGCCGAGTACGGCGGGCAAGCTGAAGAGCGCCTTCGCGAGATCGGCCTTGAGCTTGTCGAACACGGGCTCGCCGAGCCCCGCTGGCACGCCCGTCGCGACGAGCTCGCTCACGCCGCCGATCGAATCTTGATCTTTGCGCAGCGTTTCGATGAGCTCGATCATGCGTGGGACACAGGCATGGTCGGGACAGCGCACGATGTTCGGGCCGCCGTCGGGCAGCTTTTCGACCTGTGCGAGGGTGACGGCGCTCGGGTCGTCGACCTGGGCGACGATGTCACCGACTTGCTTCACGTAGCCGACGACGCGCCCGCCGAAGCCGCGCTCGAGCACCTTCTTCGCGACGACGCCCGCGGCGACGCGCGCCACCGTTTCACGCGCGCTCGAGCGGCCGCCGCCGCGGTAGTCGCGACGGCCGTATTTTTGGTCGAACGTGAAGTCGGCGTGACCGGGACGGTACTTGTCTTTGATCGCGTCGTAGTCGCGGCTCTTCTGATCCTGATTGCGGACGAGGATGGCGATGCTCGTGCCCGTGGTCTCGCCCTCGAAGACGCCCGCGAGGATTTCGGGCTCGTCCGCTTCGTTGCGCTGAGTGACGATGTGGCTCTGGCCGGGTTTGCGCCGGCCGAGATCGACCAGCAGATCCTCGACGGTGAGCGGAATGCCCGCGGGGCAGCCGTCGATGACGACGACGTTGCCAGGACCGTGCGACTCGCCGGCGGTCGTCACGCGGAAGGCTTGCCCGAAGCTATTTCCAGACATCTCACGCTCGAGTTTCGCACGCCGAGAGCACGGTTGCTACTATCGGTGACTCGCTGCTTCCAAGACCATTCAACTCGAGACGACGGCTCACACTCATGACTCCTCTCACGACTTTGAGCGACGACGAGCGATTGTTCTTCGACACCGTGCTCGGCTTCGCGAACGAGCGCATCGCGCCGAAGGTGTCCGCGATGGACGCGGCGAGCACGCTGGAGCCCGCGGTGCTCGCCGGGCTCTTCGAGCTCGGTCTCATGGGCATCGAAACGCCGGCGGAGCGCGGCGGCGGCGGCTCGAGCTTTTTCAACGCCATCCTCGCCGTGCAGGCGCTCGCGCGTGTCGACCCCGCCGTGTCCGTCGTGGTCGACGTTCAGAACACGCTCGTGAACAACGCGCTCTTGCGCTGGGGCACGGACGCGCAGAAGGGCCGCTATTTGCCGAGGCTCGCGAGCGAGTGGGTCGGCTCTTACGCGCTCAGCGAGGCGGGCTCCGGCTCCGACGCCTTCGCGCTGAAGACGCGCGCCGAGCGGCGCGGCGATCGCTGGATCCTGAACGGCCGGAAGCTCTGGATCACGAACGCCGCGGAGAGCTCGCTGTTCGTCGTGTTCGCGAACGCCGATCCGGCGCAGGGCTACAAGGGCATCACGGCGTTTCTAGTCGAGCGCGACTGCCCCGGGTTTGCGGTCGGCAAGAAGGAGCACAAGCTCGGCATTCGCGCGTCGAGCACGTGCGAGCTCTTGCTCGACGATTGCGAGGTGCCCGAAGACAACGTGCTCGGCGAGCTCGGTCGCGGCTACAAAATCGCAATTCTCACGCTGAACGAGGGGCGCATCGGCATCGGCGCGCAGATGCTCGGCCTCGCGGAGGGCGCGCTCGGCCACGCGCTCACGCACGTCCGGCAGCGCCGGCAGTTCGGCAAGGCGATCGTGGAGTTTCAGGGCGTGGAGTTTCAGCTCGCGCGCATGGCGATGGAAATCGAAGCCGCGCGTCTCCTCGTCTACAACGCGGCGCGCCTCAAGGACGCCGGTAAGGATTTCGTGAACGAAGCCGCGATGGCGAAGCTCTTTGCGTCCGAGGTCGCGGAGCGCACGGCGTCACAAGCGATCGATCTGATGGGCGGCGTCGGGTTTACGCAGGAGTTCCCCGCGGAGAAGCTCTATCGCGACGCGAAGATCGGGAAGATCTACGAAGGCACGACGAACATGCAGCTGCAGACGATCGCGAAGGGCTTGGCCTCGAAGTCTTGAACTGACGCCGCCCGCGCCCGCTTTCGCCGCGTTTTTGGTGAGATCTCCCCGCGCGCGCTACACTTTCTAGGTGCTTACGGAAGCGCAGGTTCGAGAGTTCTTCGACGCTGGTTACCTCGTTCTGCGAGGCACCTTTACGGCCGAGGAGGTCAGGACGGCGGACGCCGCGTTCCGGCGGCTCGAGGCGCGGGCGCAGGTGCTCGCGGAGAGCGCGCTCGTCGAGGGGTCGTTGTTCGTCGTGGAGCGCCGGGCGGAGCGTCCGCTGCGCATCGAGCGCATCGTGTGGTGCGGTGGCGCCGAGCCCGAGCTCGGGCGGCTCGGGCGGTCGCCGAAGCTCACGGTACCGGCCTCGCAGTTGCTCGGCGGTCCGGAAATGGACCAGCTCATCAACCAGGCGCACATCAAAAATCCCGGCGACGGCGTCACGTTCCACTTCCACCAAGACAGCTACCATCGCCGCTACGGCACCGAGCTCTTCAGCGACGTGAACGGACGCGGTAGCTTCGTGCAGACGCTGACGGCGATCGACGCGATGAACGCCGACAACGGCGGGCTCTGGGTCGTGCCGAAGAGTCACCTCGCAGGGCACATCCCGACGCCGGACGGTCGCTTGCCCGAGGGAGCATTCAGCCGCACCGATGCGGTTCCGCTCTCGGTCGAAGCGGGCGATACGATCCTATTCGGTCCGTTCACGGTGCACGGCAGCGGGCTGAACGCGGGCACGACCCCGCGCCGCGTCTTCATCAACGGCTTCTGCTGCCCCGGAGCGAACCGTCGCGAGTACCCCGGCGCCGGCACCGGTCTGCGCTTGAAGGCGATCGCGCGGGCGGCGTAGGCTCGCCGGCCGCCAGGCAGCTGCCTCTTCCCACGGGCCGGACAGGGAGCTATGGTCCGCGCCCGCACATGGAAGCCGGACTCGTCACCCTCGCGAAGATCGTGGGCACTCTGCTCTTTGCCATGGGGCTCGTCCCCTGGATCTTCCTGCTCTCGCCCGGGGACTCGAGCGAGCCTGCCGAAGACGAGACGGGCGCCGGCAACGAGCATCACTGAGTTCGAAGCATGGTAACCGCCGCGTGGCGGCGGCGTACGAAGGGAACCCATGCACTTCGCACAGCGTTCGAACCTTGCTCGGTTGTTCGTGCTCGCCCTGGCGCTCGGTTGCAGCAAGAAGGAGCCGCCCGCGGGGCTTGCGCCCGTCTCGAGCTCCGCTCTCGAAGCGCCGGACACGGCCGCAGCCGGTGCGCTCCGCCTGAGCATCGACACGCCCTCGAGCTCCGTGAAGTTTTTGATGGACTCGCCGCTCGAGAAGATCGACGGCGACGCCCCCGCATCGGCCAGCGGCGACCTTTCGCTCGATCTCTCCGATCTCGCGAAGACGACGGGGCTCGTCCACATCGATCTCGACAAGCTCACGCTCTACCAGCAGAAGCGTCCCGACGGGACCGGCGCTTATCAAGCGCGCAGCAAAAATCCCCTCCAAAACGAGCATGCACGCGATTGGCTCCAGCTCGTCCCGCGCGAGGGTGAAGTGACCGCCGAACGAGCGGCGCAAAATCGGATTGCGGAGTTTCGCATCGAGAAGGTCGAGCCTTCCACGAAGGACGTGGCGGCGCTCAGCGGAGCCGAGCGCAAGGTGACCGCGACCGTTGCGGGTACGCTGCGCCTCCACGGTCGGCAGGCGCCGAAGAGCGCCAAGGTCGAGCTCACGTTTCACTTCACGGGCGATCATTTCGACTCCGTCGGCGTGAAGACGCTCGAGCCGTTCAGCGTGAACCTCGAAGAATTCGAGATTCATCCGCGCGACGGCGCCGGCAAGCTCGTGAAGAGCATCACCGAGACGATCGCGACCACGCTCAAAGGGAAGATCAAGAGCGAGGCGCCCGTGCAGATCGAGTTCACGGCAAAGCCGAAGTAAAGGTCACTCTCGCACGGCTTCGCGCGCGACGCGCAGCACTTCCCGCGTGTCGCCGCGCATCAGCTCGAGCACCACGTCCGTTCCTGCGCGTCCCGCGAGACGGCGGCGCGCGTCGCTCATGCCCGTCGGGTGCGAGCCGTCGACGCCGGCGAGCACGTCGCCCGCGGTGACGCCGGCGCGCTCCGCCTCGCTCGACGGCGCGACGCTCGTCACGACGACCTCGAGCGCCGAACCCGAGCCGCGCTCGCCGAGCGTGACGGCGACGTTGCCTTGGTCGGCGGTTTCGTCGTTGGATTTGCCGCTGACCACGATGTGGACGCGGTCGCTGACGCGCCCGGAGCGCACTTCGACGCTCGCGCGCCCGCGGCCGGAAAGGGCCGACACGGCCTCGAGCGTCTGACGGCCCTCGGCGATGCCGTCGAGCTTGAAACGGCCGCTCGCATCGGTTTGCGTCATGCCCGGCGGGAGCGCGCCGGCGGGCATGAACGCAGGCGCCGAGCCGACGGCGACGCGCGCGCCCGCCACGGGGTTGCCGTTGCTGTCGACCACGTCGCCTTCGACGCCGCCCGGCTCCGTCAGATCGATCACCGGCAGCTCGAAGGCACGATCGGCGCGGCCCGTCGCGGCGACCGTGGCGTCGAGCTCGGCGCGCGCATAGTCGGGGTGATTCACGCTGAGGTGTACCGGTCCGCCGGCGACGTCGGCGAAGCGGTAGTGACCCTCGGCGTCGGTGCGACCGACGCGGCGGACACCGCCGGCGACGAGCGTGACGGACGCGCCCGCGACGTCCTTGCGCCCGCGCACCGCCGTCACTTCGCCCTCGACGAGCACGCCTGCCTCGAGCGCCACGCGCACGAGCTCCGGCGCGTGCTCGACGGTGCTGATTTTCCGCGGAAACCCGGGTGCTTCGACGACGATGCGCAAGGCGAGCCCGCGTGCGTCCGCGATTTCGGCGCCGCCGTCGGTATCGGTGAAGAGCGTCTCGCGGAGCGGCGTGTTCGGATCGATCGACAGCACGGCGACGCTCGCGAGCTCGACGGGCACATCCTCGCCGCTCACTACCTTGAAGCGCACCGGCTCGCGCGGGGCCGGCAACGTGAGCTCGACTTCGGTGCGCTGCGACTCCGGAATCGTGACCTCGCGTCGCAGGGCGACACGTCGATCGCCGCCGGGCCTGCGCACGGAGACGGTCACGTCGGCCGGAATGCCGGTGAGCTCGTAGCTGCCGTCGCGTGAGGTGAGCACGCTGCGAGTGAGCGACGTGCGCTTGCTCGCGACTTCGACTTCCGCGTTTTCCACTGGAAACGAGCGATCGTCGAGGACACGGCCGAACACCGTGCCGCCCGCGAGCAGGACGATCTTCACGCGTGCCTCGCCGCCCGGGGCGAGCACGACGCTCGTGCTCGCGCCTTCCACGTAATCGGGGTGGCGGGCGACGGCGCGCACGCGACCAGGAGTGACCGGGCGCGCGGTGAAGGAGCCGCTCGAACTCGTGACCCACGCGTCCACCGCCGGAGGGGGCGCTTGCGCGAGCGTCCAGAGATCCGCGCCGGGGGTGACGTGGGTGCCGGGCGCCGGGATCGGCGGCACCGGACCCGGCATCACACCGAGCTCGCCCGCGGGCACGAGCGGCAAAGGTCCCGGCAGGGCGTAGTCGAAGTGCGTGTTGCGAAACGCAGTCGTCAGCGGCGAATCGGAGATGGGGAGGCCGAACGAGTCGGTGCCGACGACATCGATGGTGGCGCCTTCGATGGGGAAGCCGCGCGCATCGACCACGTCGCCGTGGAGCACGGCGCCGCGCGAGAGGGCCACCGTCACGTCGCGCTCGTCGGCCGCGACCGCGACGAGGGCGCCCGACACGAAGCCGTCGGCGCGCGCACCGACGCTCGCGAGGCCGCGCCCGACGGGCCCGAGCGTGACGTGGCCGTTCGAGCCGGTGCGTCCGAGCAGCGGAAAGGAGCCGACGCCGCCCGGCGCGAGCACGACCTCGGCGTTCGGAACCACGGCGGGGCTTTCGCCGTCGCCGTCGGTGACGAGAATGTTCAGGAAGTGACCGGGCTCGAGCACGAGCGTGACCTCATCGTCGCTCCCGCGCTCGAGGCCGTAGCCGACGAGCGGCTCCGAAGCGTCGCTGCCGAGCGTGGCGAGCAGGTCGTACGAGCCGGCAAGCAGGCCAGCGATGCGGCAACGGCCGTCGACGCCCGCTTCGGTGCGGCGCGCGGGCCACAGACTCGAGCCGGCTATCGCGACGGTGGCATGGGGGGCGGGCTCGCCGTTCCGATGGGTCACGAGCACCGAAATCGAGCTCAGGCGCCGGAGCACGAGCGTGACGGGGCCCGTCACCGCGCTGCGCTCGGCGGATTCATAGCCGCGCGCGGTGACGCTGACGCTCCACGGCGCGCCCTGCAAGCGACCGATCTCGGCGTCGCCCTTCCCGTCGGTGAGGCCGCCGAACGGGACCGGATCGCTCGTATGGATCAGCACGGTCGCGCCCGCGATCGCCGCGCCGCGCTCGTCAGTCACGTGCACGCGCTCTTTCGCTTCGCGCTCGAGCGTCACGCTGAGCGAAGTCTCGCCGGCTTCGAGCGTCACGGCGCGTGCCGAACGAGCGAGCCCAGGGCTCTCGACGAGCACCCACGCCGCTCCGTGCGGCAATTCGCGCAGGCTCGCGCGCCCGCTGGTGTCGGTGAGCGCGGCGCCGACGGGGTACTCGGCGCCGCGCTGCTCCCAAAACACCGTGATGCTCGCGTTCGGAAGCGGCGCGCCCGTGCTCGTCCTCACGTCGAGCGCCAGCGATGCGTCCCGCTTTCCCGCCGTCACGGGCAGCGGCGCGCTGACGATTTCGACGTTGCTCCGTGGCGTGTCGTGCAGCCCGAGCAGCAAGAGAACGCACGCGAGGACCGCTGAAATCAGCGCGGCGGCGTCGAGAAACCGGCGGGCGTTCATGCAAAAAAAGCTCGTTCGCGGGGCGGTGCGACCGCCGGGCTCACCGTCGTTGGTAGTGCGGCCCGGCCGTCCAAGCTACTCTAGCGAACGGTGACGCGTTTCGTCGGGGCGCTTTCGATCGTGCTCGCGTCCGCAAGCGCTTGTGCCACGGGTGGTCACGACGATCCGCGCGACCTCGTGCGTCCCGAAATGCCGCCGGGCGAGGAGGACGCGGGCGGTAGCGAGATCACTCCGCCGGACGGCGCCGTGACGCCTTGCGGCCAATTCTGCGGGCAGACGTTTCTGCACGAGGTCGAGAATCCGCCGAACCTCTATTTTTTGGTCGACCGCTCGAGCAGCATGGATGCGCCCATCGGCAACCTCAGCAAGTACCGGGCGGCCCGCAAGGTGCTCGGGGAGCTCCTCACCGTGATCGGGCATCGCGTAAAGTTCGGCGCCAGTATCTTTCCGCTGGAAGACGACGCGACGTGCAGTCCCGGCTTCGAAATATTCCCGCCCACGCTCGGCGGACTGCCGGCCTGCGACGGCTCGCTCGACCCGACCCTCGTGAGCTTCCTCGACGCTTTCGGCTCCTACACGCCGGGCGGTCAAACGCCGACCTACGCCGCCGTTTCGAACCTGCGCCCGGAGCTCGAAGGGCTCGACGGCGACACCTACCTCGTTCTGATCACGGACGGCGCGCCGAACTGCAGCAGCGACGACGCGGCCTGCGACGCCGAGTGGTGCTTGCCCAACATCGAGGGCTACGCATACGGACAGATCAGCTGCTCGCCCGATTTCAACTGCTGCGATCCCGCCAATACCGGGCCGAACGCCGGTGAAAATTGCGTCGACGCTGATCGGACCGCGGGCGAGATTTCACGGCTCGCAGCGCACGATATCCCGACTTACGTCGTCGGTATGCCCGGCGCGGAACCCTATGTCTCCGTGCTGAACCGGTTCGCGGAGGCCGGGGGAACCGCGCGCAAAGGCGCGGTGGAGTACTACGCCGTGACGGACGAGGACGACCTCCAGGGCGCGATCTACGCCATCGGCACGGGTGTCGCGATTCGGTGCTCCATCGAGCTCGACGCGCCGCCGGACGATCCGAACGAGGTGAACGTCTACTTCGACGGTGAGCTCCTTCCGGCCGACCCCGAGGACGGCTGGTCCTGGCAGGACCCTACGACCATCCAGGTCAACGGGGCCGCCTGTGACCGCCTGAAGTCCGGCGACGTGGTCGATGCCCGCGCCGTCTTCGGCTGCGACACCGTAGTGCGCTGACGAGCTCCCGCCCGACGCCCCGCGTCCGCCGTGCTGCGCGTCCTCAAAATTGACGCGCCTTACGTGCGCTGCACTAGACTCCGAACCCGTGCCCGACACCGAGCTCGAGGACTTGCGCCGTTCGATCGACGCGGTGGACACGCGCCTGCTCGAGCTGATTCACGAGCGCGTGCGCTTGGTGCTCGAGGTGGGCGCCTACAAAGCTCAGCGTGGCCTGGCCGTTTACGATCCGGAGCGGGAGCGCCGCATGCTCGAACGCTTGTCGTTGCTCGCGCAGCCGCCCGTCGAGCCCGACACCGTACGCCGGATTTTCGAGCGCTTGATCGACGAGTCGCGCCGACTCGAGCAGCGCCACACGTCGCGCTGACGCGCTTTCACCGTCAGCTCGCCGCGCTCACGCAGGCGCCGAGCTCCTCGAGCGCTCTGGCCGCGAGCACGAGACCGTCGGCGGCCGCCTCATTCTCGAGCAGGCGCCGCGTGAGCCGTCCGTCGGGGCTCAGGCGATACGGCGAGCGTTTACGCGCCACGAGCTCGCGCACCTTCGTGGGGTCGAGCGGCGTGTCGTCGCGCAGGAGCAGGCTGACGCTCTTGGCCGTCGCCTCGCAGCCGAGCACGCGCAGCCGCCGGAGCTCGACCTTGAGTCGCATGAGCTCGACGAAGCGCTTGGCTTCGAGCGGCGGCGATCCGAAGCGATTTTCGAGCTCTTGCGCGAGATCGTCCACTTCCGCCTCGTCGGCTGCGCTCGCGAAACGCTTGTACAAAGAGAGCCGCACGCCGACCTCGGCCACGTACTCGGCCGCGAGCAGCGCCTCGACGTCGAAGTGGAGCTCGGGTTCCACCTCGTGCACCACGGTTTCACCGCGGAGCTCGCGCGATGCTTCCTCGAGCATGCGGCAGAAGAGCTCGAAACCGACGCTCGCGGCGAAACCGCTTTGCTCGGCGCCGAGAACGTCGCCCGCGCCGCGGAGCTCCATATCGAGCGTCGCGAGGTGAAAACCCGAGCCGAGCTCGCTGAAACGTTCGAGCGCCTCGAGCCGTTGGCGCGCCTCGTCCGAGAGCTGGCTCGGAGGCGGCACGAGCAGGTAGCAATACGCGCGCTCGCGTGCTCGACCGACGCGCCCGCGCAGCTGGTAGAGCTGCGAGAGGCCCAACATGTCCGCGCGATCGATGATGATGGTGTTCGCGCGCGGGATATCGAGGCCGCTCTCGATGATGGCGGTCGCGACGAGTACGTCGTAGTCGCCGCCGACGAAGCCGAGCATCGTGCGTTCGAGCACGTCTTCGGTGAGCTTGCCGTGAGCGACGGCGATGCGCGCGCCGGGCACGAGCGCGCCGAGGCGTTCGGCCCGCTCGTAGATGCCCTCGACGCGGTTATAAACGTAGAAAATCTGGCCCCCGCGAGCGAGCTCCTGCTCGACCGCCTCGCGCACGAGCGTCGGATCGAACTGGCTCGTGATCGTGCGGATGGTGCGGCGATCGACGGGCGGGGTCGCGATGATCGACATGTCGCGCAGGCCGCCGACCGCGAGCTGGAGCGTGCGCGGAATCGGGGTCGCGCTCAGCGTGAGCACGTCGACGCTCGCGCGGATTTGCTTGATGCGCTCCTTGTGGCTGACACCGAAGCGCTGCTCCTCGTCCACGACGAGCAGGCCGAGGTTCTTGAAGTGCACGTCCTTCGAGAGCAGCCGGTGGGTGCCGATGACCACGTCGACGCCGCCCTCGCGTAGTCCCTTCACCGTTTCGACCGCTTCCGTTTTGCTCGAGAAGCGACTCAGAACGCGCACGTTGAGCGGCCAATCCGCGAATCGTTGCGAAAACGTCAGAAAATGCTGCTGCGCGAGCACCGTGGTCGGACACAAGACGGCGACCTGGCGCCCGCTCGTCGCCATGCGGAAGGCGGCCCGCAGAGCGACTTCCGTCTTGCCGAAGCCCACGTCGCCGCACACGAGCCGATCCATCACGCGCGTGTTCTCGAGGTCCTTCAGTACCTCGGAGATGGCCGCTGCTTGATCGCGCGTCTCTTCGAACGGGAAGCTCGCCTCGAACGTCGCGTAGTCGTCGTCCGCCGGCGGGATGGCCAGCTTCTCGAGCGCGGCGCGTTCGGCGTAAAGGCGCAAGAGCTCGTCCGCCATCTGCCGGACTCGCCGGGCGACGCTCGCTTTCGTCTTCGCGAAGGTTTGCCCGCCGAGCCGATCGAGCTTGGGGGCGCCTTCACTCCCCGAATATTTTTGGATCTGGTTCAGCCGATAAACCGGCAAAAAGAGCTTATCGTTGCCCGCGTACTCGACGACGATGAGCTCGAGCCCGACGCCGCCGACCTCGCGGCGCTCGAGGCCGACGTATTTTCCGATGCCGTGCTCCACGTGGACGACGAAGTCGCCCGGCGCGAGCGCACGTAAATCCTCGAGCAGCGCGCGGGTCGAGGTGCGGCGGGCCGGCGCTCTGAGCGCGCGCGGACCGAAAATCTCCTCGTCGGTGACGAGCACGAGCGCTTCGAGCGGCGCGAGGCAACCGCGACCGAGCGGCGCGACGCGCACCTCCGTTTCGACGCCGCGATGCTTCAAGAGCAGCGCGATGCGATCGGCCTGGGTTGCCGTGCGCGCGACCGGCATGATCGCGAAACCGTGCTCTTTCCAGGCAGCGAAGCGTTCGATCAGCGGCTCGAGCGCGGCGTGCTTGCCGCGCGAGGTGCGTGCGAGCTTCATCGCGCGCCCGAGCTCCGAATGATCCTGCTGCGCAAGTGACGGTGCGTCGGCGGGCGCCGTCTCGAGCTTGCTCACGAGGTCCGTCGCGCCGGCGCCGACGATGCCGCTGCGATGCGCTCCCACCCATACGCGCGCGGCCAGCTCCCCTTCGAGCTCCGCCAGGTCGGCGTAGAGTCTCGCGACGGGAAAATGCGGCACGACGCCGCGTGCCGCCTCGGCCGTCGCCGCTTGCTCGAGCTCTTGCACGAGCGCGCGCGCGACCGCGACGGGATCGTCGAACACGACCGCGGCCCCGGGCGGCAAATACGAGAGCAGCGGCACGAGCTCGTAAAACGCGGGCAAATAGCCGTCGCTACCGAAAAACGAGCGCCCGAACGCGAGGTCGTCGATGAGAGCGCGCGCCTTGGTCGACGGGTAGCTCGCGTCGTCGCACAACGTGCGCAGGGCGCCGCGCGCGCGGTCGACCGTTTCGGGATCGAGGATGGCTTCACGCGCGGGCGGTAGCCACACGGCCTCGTCTTCTTGGGTGGTGCGCTGCGTGTCCGGATCGAAGCGCTTCAGCGAGAGCACGAGGTCGCCGAAGAGCTCGGCGCGCAGCGGCTGGCCGAGGTTCGCGGGCCAGATGTCCAGCACACCGCCGCGCACCGCGAAACTGCCGGGGTCTTCCACGACGGGAGCGCGCAAGTAGCCGCTGGCCGTGAGCGCGTGAGCGGCGCGTTCGACGTCGAGCTCGCCGTTTTTGGCAAGCTCGAACCCCGCGCGCACGAGAGCCTCCGGCGGCGCGGTACGGCGGAGCAAGCCGGACGGAGTCGTCACCGCCGTGCGCCAGGGCAGCCCTTTCGCCATCGTGAAGAGCGCGGCGGCGCGCTGCATCCCTTGCCGGCGATCGGGATGCACGTCGGCGTACGGGCTCGTCTCGCTGGTCGAAATGAGAAGCGGCGCAGCGTCGCCCGCCGGCGCGCTACCGTGAGGCAGCCCGAGGACTGCCAACGCCTTCAGGTCCTCGACCGCGCGCTCTGCCGTCTCTTGCGACGAGGCGACGTAGAGCACGTGCGTGGCTCCTGCGGCGAGCAGAGCGCGGGCGAACAGCGCGGTCCCCGAGCCCGCCGCTCCGACGACGGCAAAGCCACCGCGCGTTGCGACGGCCTCGCGCGCGGCCTCGGCGACGCGCACGAGGCGCCGGTCGCTCGGAAGCTCGAGCGGCGGCGGCGAGGTTGCCTCTTCGGGTAAGCCGGCGTTGCGGTCGGTCTCGGCTTCGGACATCGGGTCGAGCCCGGCGATCTAATACAACTCGGCCGATCGACTAGTACCCGGGCGCGGGACCTCCGCGGCGGCTAGGGATTCTGGTCCGGCAGCTGCTCCCGAGCCGCCAGGAGGTGATTCTTGGCGCGGAGCGTCCATGGGCCGTCCGGGTGTGCGGCAAGATGAGCTCGGAAAGCGTCGGCCGACGCCTCGTACGCCCCCGCGCGGAAGAACAGCACGCCGCGCGCAAACATGGCCGGAAAATCGTGATCGAGGGCCTCCGCGGCAGCGACGTAACCGAGCTCGTGCCGGGCCCGCTCTTGCGCGGTTGCGCCGGACGGATGGCGTAAAAGGAGCGCGTAGCGTTCGCGAAGCTCGTCCTCGCTGTCTGCGAAGGGCGGCGCGGCGCCGAGCCCCGTGAGCTCGTTCCAGCGCATGCGGAACAAGAGAGCGCGCTCTTCGTCTTCGAGCACGAGCTTTTGCCCGACGAGCCACGCGCTCCGGCGCGCAAGGTCTGCGAAATCGCCGCCGAGCTCGGTGAGCTCCGTGCCGGCCTTGCCGGTCTGCTCCCACTCGTGCGTCGCCTGCACGAAGAGCTCCGTTTGAACGGCCCTGAGCGCGAGCAGCGGCCGCCCTGCGTCTTCACGCAGCTCGGCCTTGGCGAGCGAACGGAGCGCGCTGAGCAGACGCGGCGCATCGGCGCTCTTGTGCGCCACCGCCCCACCGAAGCGCCTCAGTGCTTCGCCCACGGATCGGGCGGCGAACGAAAGCCCTTTCTCGCGCACCTCCTGCATCCGTGCGCGATCGTCCGCGCGGGCTCGCGCGAGCGTCGAGTGGTGCGGCTCCGGCAGCGGCAAGACGAGCGGTTCCGTCGCGCGCGGCGCCGCGAGAAGCGCCGCGACGACCACGAGTGCGACACCCACGCCGGCGGGCGCCATCGCGTCGAAATGACGCGCTCGCCGTCCGGCCGCGCCTTGCTTGACACGCTCTACGATTCGCTGAAGAGTCGTTGTTGGTCCGCCTGCGCGCATCGCACCGCCGCTCGAGGTTAGCTTGGTCGACAAACGCCTTCACGCCAGAGTCCCGATCGACGCCACGCTCGTTTGCGAATATGCGGCGGGGAGGAGCTTCGCCGTGTACGCAAAGGACATCAGCGTCGGCGGCATGTACCTCGACGCGCCCGAGCAGCCGGCGTTCGGTACCAACGTGACGGTGGTGGGGCTCCTGCCGGGCGCGAAGAAAGAGCTGCGCTTGCCCGCCGTGGTTCGCTGGACGAAGCCCGGCGGGTTCGGAGTGCAGTTCGGTCTGCTCGGCGCTATGGAAACGCACGTCATCAGCGAGTTGATGAAAACCCGTTAGCCGGAGGCACCGGTCCATGAGCGAGATTCCGCGCTCCCCGGAGCGCTTCTTCGGAGAATACGTGCCCGCCGAGCTCGCGCGGCTCGCGGCGTCGCTCGGCACACTGTCGTCCGTGGGCGCGGTGGTATTCGACGTCGGCGCCGCAGGCGCCTGGTCCCTGCGGCTCGAGGGCGGCGCGCCCAGCGTGCGGGGCGGCATCGACGCGGATCCGCTCGTGCGCGTGACGCTCGCGGCAACCGACTTCGAGGCGATCATCGTCGAGGGCGCCGAGAGGATCGGCGGGAACGACGCGTCCGGCCGGGAGCTCGTCGCGGCGCGCGTGCTCACGGTCGACGCCGACCGCGCGCGCATGTTGCGCGAGGCACCCGGTTCGGTGACGCTGCGACTGAAGTCGGCCGCCGGCTCCGAGCATCGCCTGACGGTGACCCTCGGCGGCGCGCAGCCGAAACTCGACGCGCCCGATTGCGAAGTCGAATGTGCGCTCGAAGACTTTTGGGCGCTGCAGGGCGGTCAGAAGAACGCCTTCGAGCTCCTGATGGACGGCAAGCTCAAGATGAGCGGCAAGGTCGAGCTCGCGATGGCGCTCGCGGCGGCTCTCGGCGGCTGAGCTTCAGCGGATCGCGAGCGATTCGCCGTCGTAGCGGATGTCGAGCGGCTCGATCACGACGCGCCGCGCTCCCGCTTCGACGCGCCCTGCGTCGAGCAGCGTCCAGCCGCCGCGGGTTGCGCTGGCGAGCGCGCGCGGCACGGCCGCCTTCGGTACGTACAGCGCGAACCCCGCGCCCATGTTGAACGTGCCGTACGCCTCGTTCTCGTCGATGCCCGCCACCTCGACCAGGTACTTCAGCACGGGCGGCACCTCGGGGATCGCTTCGATCACGTACGAAAGCTCGAGGCTCGCGCGCATCAGCTTGCGCCAGCCGTGACCGGTGACGTGCGCGGCGTAGTGAAGCTCGACGCCGTCGTCGAGCAGCGCTTCGACGAGCCGGCCGTAGAGCGGCGTCGGATCGAGCAGCGCTTCACCGAACGAGCGCGACCGCGGATCGCCCGGCAGCGGCGTCGCGTAGCCATCCGGCAGAAATTCCGCCACTTTGCGTGCAAGCGTCAGGCCGTTCGTGTGGATGCCCACGGCCGGCGCGATCAGGATGCTGTCACCCGCTTCGACACGCGAGCCGAGCAAGAGCTCGTTCTTGTTCGCGATCACTCCGATGGCGGAGCCGCCGAGCACCACGGTGCCCGGATCGATCATGGACTTGAGCACTTGCGTCTCACCGCCGCCCCACGAGCAGTGCGCTTCCTTGCAGGCGGCGCCCCAACCGAGCGTGAGATCGGCCATGCGCTCTTCGTTCGCGAACCAATCCGAGCTGCCGGCTCCCCAATACGCCGTGAGACATAGCGGTCGCGCGCCGACGGTGACGAGGTCGTTCAGGATGGTCGCGACGGTATCGTGCGCGACGGCGTCGTAGAACGTGCGCCCGAGCGCCGGCCCGACCGCGTCCGCCACCAGGTTTTTCGTGCCGAGCGCCTCCGTTACGGTCGCCAGGTAGCGATCCCCGAGGTCGACGACGTACGCGCTTTCCCCGCGGCTCGCGGCGATTTCACGCGCCCCGCGCAGCAAGAGCTCGCCTGCGGTCGCGGCAGCGGTGCGCTGCGCGAGGAGCTTTCCTGGGTCGATGACGCCGTAGTCGACGCCGGCTTTGGCGTAACCGTCACGGATTGAGTGGGGCAGCACGATCTTACTTTGCGGGTGGGAGCGCGGCCCAGCGCAGCGACTCGCCGATCTTCGACGTGAGGAGCTGAGTCGTGTAGCGCTTGAGCGACATCATGTAGATGCCGGGCTGGCTCTTACGGGTCGAGAAGAACGCGAGCAAGCGGCCGTCGGGGCTGCACGCCGGGTAGGTGTTCGAACCCTGGCCCTGCGTGAGGCGGGCCATGCCGCGGCCCTGGTCGTCCGACATGACGAGGTCGCGCCGGTCGTTGCCGACGCCGACGGAGTAAACGAGCTTGACGCCGTCTTCCGTGTCGCAAAAAGTGGGGCCCGACGCGCCGAAGCCGGCCGGCGAGACGGCTTTGCCGTCCACGTACACGCGCTGCGAGCCGTGCGTCGGATCGCCGCCGATCCACGCGAGCTTGCCGGTCGGGCTGAACACGGGGTGCGTCGCGAGCTCGGTGGACGTCGACGCTTTGGTCATCCCGCTGCCGTCCGCCAGCCCGACGTAGATCGAGCTCTTGCCGCCTTCGGCGACGGCGACGGCCATCTTCGAGTAGTCCTTGCTGAACGCGACGGCATAGATGGACGTCGTGAACGACAGCTTCACGGGCGTGATCGCCTTGCCCTGCAGCTCGAACAGCTGGAACGGCTGGTAGTCGTGGCTGCTCTCGAAGAAGAGCGAACCGTTCGGCCCCCACATCGGCGCGACCGCGAAGTCGGACGGGTCCGTCAGCGGCTCGAGCCCCTGGCCGTCGGCGTCGAGCCGGAAGATGCGCTGGTTTTTCGTCCAGCGCGCCGCGAACGCGAGCTGGCTCGCGAATCCGCCGGGCCGCCCGGTGAGCGCTCCGAGGAGCGCGTCCGTGATGCGATGCGCGGTCACGCGCACGTCGGCCTTATCGACCGTGATTTTCTTCGAGTAGACGGGGTCTTTCCCGACGTTCAGAAAGTACGCGAGCCCGAAGACTTCCGCTTTGCTTCCGTGCGGTCGCGCGGCGACCTTCACGATGGCTTCGGCGCCGAGGTTCTGCCATGCGGGCACGTCCACCGCATCGTCGAAGGAGTAGAGCCCCATCGGCGCCTTGTTGTCGGGGATGAGCTCGAACATGCCGGTGAGCTCGATGTCGCGCCGCACCACCGAGCGCACGATCACGTCTTCGATGTCCGCGGAGAGCGACGGCAGGATCGCGATGCGCGGCAGCTTGTCTTCCTTGTGACCGGTGACGATGAGCTCGCCGAGCGCGGTCTCGCTCGCGGATGGGTTGCCCGCGGGAGCGGAGGCCGGATCGGGCGGGGGCGCGGGTTGAGCCGACACGCTGCGCGAGACCGTGAATCCGAGGACGAGCGCGAGCACCGTGAGCCACTGCAAGTAAGCGGACTTCATTTGCATTCGTTGTCTCTCCCCGAGAAGGTGATGGGTAGGCTCGACCCCAAAATGTCGGGGTAAAGGGGCGGCGGAGGCGGGAGCTCGGCGCCCACCGCGCCTTGCATCGTGCTCTGTGCGCGCTGATCGAAGACCGCGTTCCCGCTTTGCTTGCGCGTGGAGAAGCCGGCAACGGTGCGATCGCCTCCGATGTTGGCAGTGAACGACGAGCGGAGCTTCGTGAGCTCCTCGCACGGGATTTCTTCCTTGCTCGGCGACTTGAACCGAGCGTTGAACCACGCGACGAGCTTTGCCTGATATTGCGAGACGGCGCGGGCCTTCAACGGATCGGCCTCCGTGCCTTCTTTCACGCCGTCGGCTGCGCCTTCCCCGGTGGCCGTGGGGGCGGCAGCGTCCGGCTGTTCTTTCAGAACCTGATCGACCTGCTTGGCGACCTCGGCATCGGGCGGGGGCGGGGGGCCCGCGTCGGGTTTCGCGAGCGGGCTCGTCGGGATCGCGTCGGGCGTCTTTGCGGCCTTGGGGGACGGCGCGCTCTTCTCCTCGACGCGCTTCACGGGCGGCGCCTTCTTCCACATGTCGGGAAGCTTCGACTTGACCTTCTTGCCGCCGAGCTTGAGCAGCGGCGTCTCGTCGAGGACGGGCGTCACCGAGATCGGAATCGGCTCCGGCGGCGGCGCTTCGTGCGCCACGATGTGCGCTCTGTTCGCGCCGGCGGCGACCGCGAGCGCGAAAAGGCCGGCCTCTATGACCGCGGTGCCCGCGCCCGCGAACATCACGTCGCGCGGCGTGAACGCGCTCAGACCCCCGGGCGAGGAGCGCGTCATGGCGTCACTACTTCTCTTCCTCGACCTCGGGTTCGACGAGGAGATTCAGCGACTCGACACCGCTGTTGCGCGCCGCCGCGACCACCGTCGCGACGACGCCGTAACGCGCGTTCTTGTCCGCGCGGATGTAGAGCTCGCGCTCCTTTTGCACGCGCGGGTTGTCCTTGAGCGCTTGATCGATGTGGCTCGTCACGTCCTCTTCGCCGAAGAGGATCTTCTCCTCTTTGGTGATCGAGATGAGTAGACGCGCGTCTTTGACCGGGGTCTGCGCGGCTTTGACCTCCGGCAAATCGATGCGCAGGCCCGTCGTGAGCAGCGGCGCCGTCACCATGAACACGATGAGCAACACGAGCATCACGTCGACGAGCGGCGTGACGTTGATGTCGCGAAAGCCTCGCCGGCGGCCCGAGCCGACCGAGAGCCCCACCGCTCACTCCCCTCCGCGGACCGCCGGGAACGCCGCGTGGCGTCCGAGCGGAACCGGTTTGTCCCTGCCCTCGTCGCTGAGGAGCGCGACCCAACCCTCGGAAGAAGCGCCGAGCTCTTCCAAAAAATCGGCGAGGCGCTTGTCGATGTAGTTGTAGCCGATCGTCGCCGGAATCGCGGCGACGAGGCCGAACGCCGTGGCGATCAGGGCCTCACCGATGGCGGGCGCGACCACGGGCAACGACGCGCTCTTCTCGACGCCGATGCGCAAGAACGCGTCCATGATCCCCCACACGGTCCCGAATAGGCCGATGAAGGGCGAGGCGGACGCGATGCTCGAGAGCGTCGGCATCAAGACGCTCGCGCGCTGCTGCTCGGACGCGATGGCGCGCTTGGCCACGGCGAGCAGGAAATCACCCGTGAGGGCCTGACCCTGCCGGCGCCCGAGCTCGATGACGACGCGGCCGCCCGGCGAATCGGCGTGCCGGCGTGCGAGGCCGACCAGATCGGTCGCCTGGTGGATGGTCGCAGCTTCTTGCTCGAACGCGCGGTTCCGTGAACGCAACCGCGCGAGCTGACCGACCTTCAAAAACCAAATGAACCAAACCGCGACCGACGCGGAGAGGAGAACGAGGAGCACGCCGAGCACCACGCCCGACGACCCGAGGGCTAGAGCGATCGGATCGAGGGGCCTCGCAGCGCTCGGAGTGGGATCAACCATCGTCGTCGTTCGTGCAGAGCTTACGCGACGTTAGCTCCCGAGCATGACGTCGACGCGGCGGTCTTTTTCCCAGCCGGGTTCGTCCGTGCCCGTGGCGTCCATCTCACCGCGTGACGTCGTCGCGATCTTGCTCGAGGAGAGACCGGCGTTGACGATCGCGCCTTTGACGTTGTCGGCGCGACGGCCGCCGAGCACCATGTTGTACTCTTCGTCTCCGCGCGGGTCGGCGTGGCCGACGAGCCGCATGGTCCGACCTTTGAGTGGGCCGGTCGAGAAGCAGTTCGCGAGCTTCTGCAAGATCGCTTGATCTTGCGGTCGCACGTTCGCGGAATCGTAAGCGAAGTACGCGTCCGCATCGGTGATGCCGCACGCCTTACGAATGTCGTCCGAAATGTTGATGTTCGAACGTGTCGGCACGTCCCCGGCCTTTTCGGGCGGTGGGGGCGTGGTCGCAGCGGCCGGCGGCGGGGTCGGCGCCTGGGCGACCGGCTTGGGCTCGGAGCCGCACGCGGCGAGCACGATCAGTGAACCGAGAGGCAAAAGTAAACTTCTCATGAGGACCTCCTCGCAGTGGATCCGGGAGATTTGTCGCTCGGGCTCTATAGCCCGGTGTCGGGTCCGTTGCGAAGCGCTATGGCGCGGGACCCGCACAAAACCTGGAACCACTGGGTAATCGCGGTCATTCCTCATCATTTGCGCCGCGGGCCCTGGCGGGCGGGTGGCGCGCCGACTCAGCGCACGGGTCCGAGGTAGGCCAGAAGGCCGACGGTCGCCAGCACGAAAAAAGCGATGAGCACGTAGCTCACCAGCCGTCCGTGCTTGCGCCGATCCGGGGTGCGCGCGCTCTCGAGGCGCGCGAGCGCTAGCGCCGTGATGGCCGCGAGCTTTTTCTCCGCGAGCTCGCCGCGGAGGTGGTCCGCCTTCATCCCGCGATAACGGACGGCCGCCTCGACGAGCCGATCGTGATGCCGGCAATGCTCGAGGAAGGCGCGATGCGCGGCTTCGTCGTCCCAGTGATCGAGCGCGTGCTTCCACAGGGTGTCGAGCGCGTTATCGGCCACTGCGGAGAGCTCCCGAGCGCACGCGCGTTCACCCGATGCGAAGCTCTTGTGTCAGGCGCTTCGTGATCGCGAAGTAGTCGCGGCGTCCGTACGGTTCGTTGAGGATGTGGAAGTCGCGCTGGCTCAAGCCGACGCAACCGAAGCAGTAGGTAGAGCCCGTGAGTGAGACGCAGCGCACGAGGTACGAGCTCGAAGAGCAACCCTCGCTCTCGATGCAATGCTGGCAGCCGATGAGGCTCTTCGAGCTACGGCAATGCGAGCTGTCCGTGCAGAGCGCGCAGCGCACGCAGAAATGGCAGCGCACGAGCCGTTCCGAATCGCGACAGAACGTCGAGTGCGCGCAGGCGGTGCAGCGCTCGCACTCGACGCAGGCATAATTGGCGCGCTCGCGGCCGAAGCCCGCGACGAGGTCGCGCAAGCGGGACTCGAAGCTCTTCGAGGTGAGCTCGCTCATGCGAAATCAGGCGCGCAGCGAGCGCCGAAGCTCCGCGGCCGCGCAGCGCGTCGCCTCCTCGTCCGCGGTGTCCTCCAGGCGACGCAGGCGCTGCTCGAGGATCGGTCGCTTGGTGGGCGCCTCGGCGCCGAAGAGGCGACTGAGCGCGGCCATCGCCGCTCGCGCGAAAGCTTCGTCCACGTGTTCGAGCAGCTGGAGCTGTATGGCTTGCTCGAGCGGAAATTCGACGCCGGCGCGCTGACATTCGTTGGCCGCGCGTGTGATCATCGCGCGGCCCTCGCTGGCGGCGAGACGCGCCAAGAGTCGCTCCCGTTCGACGCGCGCGGCATCGGCCCCGGGCGACGCGCTCTCGACGATGCGCGCCGAGCGACGCGCGGCGCGGGGCGCCTCCGTCGCTTCGGTCACGCTCGCGGGCGGCGGCGACGGCTCGGGGGTGGCACCCTCCGCGGCGAGCTCCGTCGCGCGCTCGGGTTCGGCGGTCGGTCGCGGCCGGCGCGCGGCGAACACGATCGGCTCGACGACCACTCGACCTCCTCGCCGCGGGCCCCGCCGCTCGTCACGATTAGCGCGCTTCTGCCGTTCTCGCTGCATGCTTTTCTCGAGAGGCTCGCACGCCGCACCGAACGCGAGCTCGTGTTACCTAGGTACGTCCATTCATAACATGCCCCCGCTCACGCTGACCATGGGGAAGCTCCGGTGTTCTCGCTCTCGACCCCGTGTTCTCGGGCAAAAAGGCGCGGTGGCTGTCGCGGCTGCCCTGACCTTCGGCTGTGGCAGCGGGGCTCTGCGCCCGCCGCGTACGACCGAGTCGCCTGCTTCGAGCGAGCCGCCTGCCTCGAGCGAGAGTTTCGACAGCGACTGGGCCGAGCGCGACTTACGGCGCGTGCCCGCGATCGTCACGCTGCCGAATGCCGGCGCTTGGCATGCGAGCACGAGCGGCACGTTCACGCTGCTCGAGCAGCGCGCGACGCGCTCCACGCTCGCCTTGCGCGTGACGCTCGCGCCACGGCTCGTGAAACCCGAACAGTGTGAGACGGAAGCACGCCTCGCGCGCCCGACGCTTCCCGTGGTCGACCCGAGCTCGGTCGTCGAACGGCGCGCGCTCGCGGCACCCGCCGGTTTCGACGTGCGGCTCGTCGTGGGCGTGACGCCGGTGCCGAACGGCGTGCGTGGTTATGCGCTCGCGACCGGCGCCGGCACCTCCCGCTGTTACGTTGCGGTGTTCGAAACCGAAAGCGCGGGCGTCGGAGCCGCGGATCGCGTCGCCGAGCGCCTCGCGGTCGTCGTAGCGGGCACGCTCGAAACGCTGCGCGTTCCGAGCGCGGAGCTCCTCGTTCCACCACCCGCGAGGGTTAAGTAAGTCGACGGCATTTCGTCCGGCCCCGCGTTTGAGTGCAGCAAGCCCAAATCCGAGCCGTAAACACGCGTGAACAAATCATTCGACCGGGTGGCCGATTGCTGGCATGACGTCACCCGTGCAAGTCCAGGCGCAGAGGTCTGATGACTTCGGGAGCGAAGATCGTAACTTACGCGCCGATCACCGGGCGGGAGTCTGTGAAACCGCAAATTGTCCGACGTACCGACTCGATTGGCCGATCACATCAGACAGCTTCGCCTTGAGACCGGCCTCACTCAAGCAGAGCTAGCAGCACGCGCGGGCGTTACCGTCGAAACGGTCGCTCGACTCGAACGAGTCCTTCGCGGGCGTTCATCCGCGAACTCGAACCCATCGCTCGAGACGCTCGTGCGTCTCGCCGGCGCGCTGGGCGTTGAAGTAGCCGAGCTACTCAGCGAGCCGTCGCGTCCGCGGCCGAAGGAGGATCGCATCAGCATGATCCTCCGCACCGCGAATCCGGCGACACGCAGGCGTGTGTTGCGCGTAGCCGAAGCGCTCGTCCGCGAAGACCACGCGGAAGAACGCCCGGTCGCGCGCAAGCGGCGTTAGCGGCGCGTAAGACGCCATTTCGGCGCCTCACGCGAGCGCGGCGACGATGCGGCCGAGCCGCTTGCTTTCGCTCGCCGTGAGCGTGCCCACGGTGAGGAGTCCGAGGTTCTCGGGACGAAACAGGCGTGCGGCGGCGGCGCGCACCGCGCGCGGCGTCACCTCGTCGAACTCCGCGAGCCGCGCCTCGGGCGTCCGCGCGAGACCGAACAGCTCGGCGAAGCCGTGGAACGCGGCGAGCTCGCCGGGTGAGTCACGCATGGCGTCGAGCTGAAAGCCCAGCCGAGCGCGCGCCTTGTCGAGCTCCTCCTCGCGCGGGCCGTCCGTGCGGAGCTCGCGGCAGAGCGCGACGAGCTCCGCGGCCACCTTGAGCGTGTGTTCGTGCGAGCAGTCCGCCGCGAGCTCGAGCAAGCCCGCGTCGGCGTGTGCTTCGTAGAGCGCGGACACGTCGTAGCAGAGACCGCCCTCGTCGCAGAGCCGATGGTAGAGGCGCGTCGAGGTGCCGTCGTCGATCACGCGCAAGAGCAGCTCCGTCGCCGGCTCCGACGCATGCTTGATGCCGGGGGCGCGAAAGCCGAGCCTGAGCGCGGTCTGACTCGAAGCGTCGCGCACGTGCTTGTGAGTCGGGCCCGCGAGCGCGCGGGGCGGCCGCACGCGCGGAGCTTGCCCGCTCGGCAAGCGAAAGTGGCGTGCAACGCTCGCTCGCACGGCGTTCGTCGAAAAGCGACCGGCTACGGTCACGACGAGCTCGGAGGTGTAGTAGCGGCGGTGGCAGCGGCGCAGCGCGCCGCGATCGAAGCGCGCGAGCGTTTCGAGGCCGCCCGTGATCGGGAAGCCGAGCGGGTGCCGCGGAAACACGACCTCGCGCAGCAGATCGTCGGGCGCGGTGCGTCGGCCGTGCGCGTCGAGGCTCTCGAGGATCTCCTCGCGCACGATGCCCCGCTCGACGTCGATCGCGTCGAAGATGGGCGCGCGACACACCTCCGCCAAGAGCTCGAGCACCGGCTCGACGTGGGCCGGCGGCACGCCGGCGGAGAGCACCCCGTGATCGGCGTAGGTCGCGGCCGACAGCGTCGCTCCCAGCCGCTCGAAGGCGAGCGCTTGCTCGTGCGCCGAGGGATGCTCCGCCGTTCCGCGGTGCAGCATGTGTTCGAGGAAATGACAGATGCCGTTGTCGCGCGCGGTCTCGTAGCGGGAGCCGACGTGCAGGTGCACCGCGACGGCAGCGGTGCGCGCCGCCGGCATCGGGACGAGCACGAGGCGCGGGCCGCCCGGAAGTACTCGGCGCATGGCGCGTGAAGGACGCTCTTTCGGCATGTCGCGGAACGCAGGCTTGCTCGTCGTTAGTCCTCCGCGGACTCCGCCTTGCTTTCCTTCGCGTAGTTCTCGTCGATCTTGAGCTTCGGGCCGGCCGCCTTGCGCAGATCGGCGACGTAGCGCGCGAGCGCCGCGTCCGACTTGCGTTGCTCGAGGTGGCGCACGAGCGGCTCCTTCTCTTTCTCGAACCCTTCACGCGACGCCGGCGTCTTCTCTTTCAGCTGCAGCACCACGAGGCCCGTCCGCGTCTGGATGGGCTTTTCGTCGACGGCGTCGGGCGCCGAGAGCGCGAACGCGCGTGTCGCGAGCGACTCGCTCGGTTCGATGTCGGGCAACGGGTTGCCCGAGACGTTGAACGACGTCGACACCTCGAAGCGCGGCCGATCGGCGGCGAGCAACCCCGGCGGGACCGGCGCGGCAGCGCCAGCCGCCTTGGCTGCGGGGACGTTGCGGCGCGCGAGCTCGTCAGCGAGCGCACGCGTGACCTCTTCGAGCTTCGCGCCGCCGTTGGCCTTCTGGATCAGGTCTGCAGCGAACGCGCGCATCGACTGCTCCGCGGCAAAGTGGAGATAGAGGTTTCGCGCGACCTGGGCGCGGGCGTCATGGTCGAGCGTCGCCGCGTCGAGCTTGCCGTCGAGGCGCAGGACGTAGAGCGCGCGCGGCGTCTCGATCACGTCGGAGAGCGCGCCGGTCGTGAGCTTGCTCGCCGCTTCGATCAGCGCTTCGGAGCCGAGGCCGTGGCTCGGGTTGAGGCAACCCACTTTGCCGCCGAGCGCGGCGCTCGGGGCGCTCGACGCCTCGCGCGCGACCGCGTCGAACGACTCCCCTTTCGCGACACGGGCGCGCAGCGCTTCGAGCTTCGCGCGCGCTTCGCTCTTCTCGTCGTCGCGCGCGTTCTCCGGCAGCGCCACGGCGAGCTCGCTCACGAGCGGGCAGCCGGCGCTGAACTCGGCCTTGTCGGCCTTGAACGCTTCGTCCACCTGCGAGGCGTTCGCCGTGGCCCACTTCTCCACCGCGGCAGCGCTCGTGTCGATCGCGTATTTCGCGAACCAGTCGCGGGTCAAGACGACGCTGCGCACGATGGCCGTCGAACGCTCCTGGTTGTAGACGGTGAACGCCTCGTTGTCGGAGACGCGCACGCGTTCGCGCACCAGTTGGCGCAGGGATTCCGCGAGGAGCTCGCGATCTTGAGCGGCGCGAAATTCCTTCGGACCGCGGTTCGCGATGATGCGGATCGATTTCTCGTAAACCTTGTAGTCGAAAGGTTCGCCCGGCGCGTTCGAGATCTGGAGCTGTCGGACGCCGATCGGAGTGCCCGGCTCACAGCCGTAGCCCATGGGGTCGCGACGACAGAGACCGAGATTCACCGAGAGCATTTCGGCGGACTCGGCGGGCAGCGGCACGCGCGCATGTCCCGCCGCGAGCTCCCGTTCGAGGCGGTCGTCCGAAACGGCGAGGCCGAGCCGCTCCGCTTCCGTCGCGAGGAGCTCGCGTTCGGCGAGCCCGTCGAGGATGCGCTGCCGCATGCCTAGCCGTCGCGCCGCGCTCGGCTCGAGGCGCTGGGCGGCAAGTCCGTAGGCCGCGAAGAAATCCTTCTGGTCCAGGCAATTGCCCGCGTACGCGACCGCGCACTCCGCCTTGAACTTCGCCGTGGGGCCGCCGCGACCCGCGCGAAATTCGAGCGCAAATACCAAAATGACGACCGAGCCGACGATGACGTAGGTGGTCTGCGACCGAAACAGATTCAGCATGCGAGCGCGGCGGGGATAGCACGCAGCCCCCGGGGGAGCGAGCTACGAACGCTCGGCGTTTTTCGTCAAACTCAGCGCGACCCGAAGCTCGGCGTAGAGCTCCTGGTCGTCCTTGACGGACAGGACGTAGCTAACCTCGTACCAGGTATCGAGGGTGCGGGTCCGATCGCTCGGGTCCTGCACGGGGACGTTGTCGGCCGCGACCTCCTGGTAGCCGCGCTCCGTGAGCTCGCCGCTCAATGCTCGGGCGCGTCCGAAGAGCGCGTCGGGGCTTTCGCCTGGGAAATTCGAGGACTGGGCGCGTAGCACGACGCGAACGGCCAGGTTTTCGCCCTGCATGACCGCGACCCCGCTGTCCATCAGCAGGTTGTCCCGCACCCGGTCTGCAAGGGTGACCTGATTGGGCGAGGAGCGGTAAATCTCGAAACCCTCGGCGACGAGGGATTTTTTCAGGGCACTGGGGGGACCGGGCATCTCTTGCACCCCCTCATAAGGCGCTACTCGAAACGATCCACTCTGAACTACGGTCGAGATTCGTGAAACCGTAAGGTAGGCATCCGCCCCACCCGAGGTCAAGGCGAAAACTCGAGCAATTGTGCGCAGTTTTGCGTGGCGAGCACGCGGGAAACGCAGGCCGAGGGCGAGCTCACCGAAGCGTCGAGCAGTTTTGCTAGACAACCGAACGCGCGAGCGAGCTCTTGCCGGCCTCCTTGGGTCTCCGGGCCGGAGCGGAAGAGCTGCGCTGATCGACAGAGCGGCGTTGTGCCAGGCGGAATCGGCACGGGATGGCGCTCTGCGTGGTAATGTCTTGGTTCGAGCGTTTCTGACGTGTCATCGACCAACCGGCCTCCGAGCTCTGGCACGCCGCACAGTCAGCGCCGGCAGAGCGGTGGGGCGCGGACGGAGCTTTCCGAGCGGGTGTTGATTCGCGGCTCGGACGTCGAAACCACTGGCTGGACGCTCAATGTCAGCCGCGGCGGGCTCCGCGCCGTGCTCGAACAGCCGGTCGATCCAGCCCTCGAGTACGAGGTCGAAGTGGGCGATGCGCCTCCTCGTCGCGCGTGCATCGCCTGGTCGAAGGGTGAAGCGGACGGTCAAATCGTCGGGCTGCGGTTCCTCGACGTGGACGGTTCGATCCCGCCGGAAGGGTCGGTTCCGCCTGGAACCGGCTCGGTTCCGCCGGAGGCAGAATAACGGGCCCTTCGGCGCGGGATCTGCTCGGGCCGCTCGGTCCGCTCGCACGGGGGCTCGAACGCTATGAAGAGCGACCGGGCCAGCTCCGCATGGCGGATGCCGTCGAGCGGGCACTCCTCGAAGAACGCATCGTGCTCTGTGAGGCCGGGACCGGCACCGGCAAGACCCTGGCTTATCTCGTTCCTGCCCTGTTGAGCGGGAAGAAGGTCGTCGTTTCGACCGCGACGCGCGCGCTCCAGGAGCAGATCTTTTTCAAGGACCTGCCACTCGCGCAGGAGGTCCTCGGCCTACCGATCCAGGCGACGCTGATGAAGGGGCTCGGCAACTACCTCTGCCGGCGTCGTTTTCAGGAGCTCTTGAAGAGCGAGGAGGCGGCGAGGCCGGGTCGCGCACGCGCGATCGATACCGTGCGCGCGTGGATCGAGGAGACGGAGACGGGTGACCTCAGCGAGCTCGCGGGGCTGCGTGAGGACGACCCGACCCGGCTCGCGATCGCGTCCTCGAGCGAAACGCGGCTCGGTCAGCCTTGCCAATACTTCGACTCCTGTTTCGTCACGCGCATGCGGCGCGAAGCGGAAGCCGCGCAGCTCGTGGTGGTGAACCATCACCTCTTTTTCGCGGATCTCGCGTTGCGCGGGCCGCACCCCGGGCACGTGTTGCCGGACTACGACGCGGTCGTATTCGACGAAGCGCATCAGCTCGAGGACATCGCTACGGAGTTTTTCGGAGTGCGCGTGAGCGACGCGCGTGTCGGGCGCGCGCTCGACGACGCGGAGCGAGCGCTGCGTCACGCGGGGGCGCTCGACGCGCTCTTTCAGCGGGGCGGAGGCGTGTGCGTGGAGGCCGCACGGCGGGCGACGCGCGCTCTGTTCGCCGAGCTTGCGCGCGGGGCTCCGCGCGGGGACGCGCGCGTGACGCTCGAACGCGACGTCTGGAGCGGGCCCGCGCAGAGCCGTTGGATCGAGCTCGACGGCGCGCTCGAGCAGATCGAACAGCAGGCGCGTGCGGCGCGCGAGCGCGGCGCATGCTCGCGTTCCGAAACGTCGCCGAGCCGGGCAACGACACCGTTTCTCGGCGACGCGCTCGACGCGACCGAGCGACGCATGTCGTCGCTGCGCGAGCAGCTGGCCATCATCGTCGATGGCGGCTCCGGACGCGTGACGTGGCTCGAGCTCGGCGCACGCGGGAGCGCGCTGAGCTCCTCGCCTGTCGACCTTTCGTTTCTCTTGCGGCAGCGCATCTTCGAGACCGTGCCGGCGGTCGTGCTCACGAGCGCGACGCTCGCGACGCGCGTGTCGGCGCGCCCGGCGGAGGACGGCGCGCCCGCGAGCCACAAGAGCGCGTTCGGTTACGTTCGCTCGCGGCTCGGCCTGAGCGACGACGCGGTGCGAGTCGACGAGCTCGTCGTCGAATCGCCCTTCGATTTCGCCGAACAAGCGCTGCTCTACACGCCGCGCGACCTGCCGCCGCCCTCGAGCCCGGACTTCGTCGAGCGCGCAGCCGAGCGGGTCGCCGAGCTCGTGCGGCTCGTCGGAGGCGGCTGCTTCGTGCTCACGACGTCCGTGCGGTCGATGCACGCCTTTCACGAGCGCTTGCGCGCCAGAGTTCCCGAGTTTCGGCTGCTGCTCCAGGGTGACGCGCCGAAGGCCACATTACTCGGGACCTTCCGCGCGGCGCAGGACGCCGTGCTGGTCGCGACGATGAGCTTCTGGGAGGGCGTCGACGTGCCGGGCCGAGCGCTCCGTCTCGTCGTGCTCGAGAAGGTGCCGTTCGCGGTGCCCACCGATCCGGTGGTGCGCGCGCGCGCCGAGGTGCTCGAGGCCGAAGGCAAAAATCCGTTCATGGACTTCCACGTCCCCGCCGCGGCGATCGCGCTGAAGCAAGGCTTCGGGCGCCTCATCCGCACGCGGCGCGACGCAGGCATCGTCGCCCTGCTCGACGAGCGCGTGCACAAGAAGGGTTACGGCAAGCTCCTGCTCGAGGCGTTGCCACCGGCGACGCGTACCGACGCCTTCGATCGGGTGGCGAGCTTTTGGTCCCGCCACGCGCGGACGGCCGCCGGCGCGCCGTAGCGCGCCGCGGTCCTCACCGAGGTCGCTTGGCGGTCAGCGGCGCGCGCGCTTCGCCGGCTTGGCGGGGGCCTTCTTCGCGCGGGCGGGCGCCTTCGCGTTCGACGCCTTGGGATTCGACATCGCTTTGGCGATTGGCGTCGCCTTCACGGTGGGTGCGCCGGCCTTCCCCGCGGTCGTTCCGGCCTTTGCCGGTTTGCGCGCGGCAGCTTTAGCCCTGGGTGCCGGGACGGCGCGCGCGGGCTTCGCTCGAGCGGCTTGCTTGGTCTTCGCCGTGGGTTTGGTCTTGGTGACGGGCCTGGCGTTGGGAGCGGGCCTGGTCTTGGCGACAGGCTTGGCCTTGGGCATGGGCTTGGTCTTCGCGATGGGCTTGGCCTTGGCTGCCGGCTTGGTGTTCGCGATGGGCTTGGCCTTGGCTGCCGGCTTGGTGTTCGCGACGGGTTTTGCCTTGGCGGCCGGTTTGGTCTTGGCGACGGGCTTGGCCTTGGGCATCGGCTTGGCCACGGGTCTCGTCTTCGCCGCCTTCACCGGTACCGCCGTTTTTGCCGCAGTCTTAGGGGCCGCCTTCAGCTGCGCCTTCGGAAGCGCTTTGGGCATCACCTTCGGCGGGAGCTTCGCCTTCGCGGAAGGCGTCGCCTTGGCGACCGGCTTCGGTGCGAGCTTCGTCTTCGCGGCGGGCTTCGGCGCAGGCGCTTTTGCCGTCACTGGCTTCTTGACGGGCACGGGACGAAGCGGCGCGACCTTCTTTGGCGGCGCTTCGCTGTCGTCGTCGTCGTCCGCGTCGTCGTCGTCCGCGTCGTCGTCGTCCGCGTCGTCGTCGTCCGCGTCGTCGTCATCCGCGTCGTCGTCATCCGCGTCGTCGTCGTCCGCGTCGTCGCTCGCCGAGGGCGCGTCCGCTTCTTCAGCCTCCTCGTCCTCGTCGTCGTCCTCGTCTTCGTCTTCCTCGGAAGCTCGCACTTCGAGCCGGATTTCGTCGGTAGAGGCGGCATCGGGACGGCCGAGGGCGCCGGCCTGGCGTCGCTCGAGCGTCTCTTCGATCTTTCGATCGAGCTCCGCAAACTCGAACGGCTTGTCCACGTGTGCATCGGCTCCGTAGAGCGGCGACGTCATTTCGTTCAGCGCCTCGCCGATGCCGGTGAGCATGACGACGCCCGTGTGCGCGAGCGACACGGCCTCGCGGATCTTCCGGCACACCTCCCATCCGCTCATCCCTGGCATCATCACATCGAGGATCACGAGGTGCGGCAGGTGCTCATGGGCGAGCTCCCACGCTTGATCGCCATCGCTCGCTTCGAGAACGGTGTAACCGCGCGCTCGCAAGTGACGAGCGAGCAGCGCGACGGTGCTCGGTTCGTCATCAGCGACGAGGACCACGTACTTGTTGTCGTTGGACATGGGAGAAAACTCCAGCTACGGACGGAGCCTATCCGAGACCACGGCCGCTCACGGGTCAAGCCGGCTGACGAGGCCGCAGCGGGGGAGCCAGCCAGCCTCTTCGCGGTGCTGCTCGTCACGGCGCTCGGGTCGGTGAGCGGCGGGGTCTTCTGGACCGGCGTCTTCTTCTTGACCCGCGAGGACTACGGCTTCTCCGCCGTCGAGAACCTCGTGCTCGCCCTGCTGATGGGGACGGGCTACGCGCTCGTCGCGCGTTCCGCGGGACGCATCGGAGCGATGTTCGAGCGCTTCGGCGTGCGGCGACTCGTGGCGTTCGGGCTCGCCGCCTGGGCCGTCTCGGCCGCGCTCCCCGCCGTCGTGACGACGCGCTTCGGGATTTGGTCGGGCGCGGTGCTCGGCGCGGCAATCCCCGGTATCGTCTGGCCCGTCGTCGAGAGCTTCCTCGGCGGGGGTCGTCACGGTGCCGAGCTCCGGCGTGTACTCGGTCCCTTCAACCTGACGTGGACGCTCAGCACGGCGCTGCCGCTCCTCGTGTTTCCGTGGCTCACGCGCTCACATCCACTCGGGCCGCTCCTGCTCTGCGCTGCCACCAATTTGGCCGCGGTTTTCGCGCTCCGTTTGCTGCCGATGCGTCCCGCGCCGCCGCACCCCGAGCACGCCGAAGCAGCCGTAGGGCGCGAGTATCCGGCGTTGCTCGTCGCTTCGCGCTGGCTCCTCCCGCTGAGCTACCTCCTGCTCTCCGTGCTCTCCCCGATCCTGCCGTACCGGCTCGCACACCTCGGTCTCACGGTCGATGCGGCGTGGGTCGCCGCGACGTGGATGGTCGCCCGCTTCGTCACGCTCGGAGCGATGACGCTGCTACCGTTCTGGCACGGGCGCTGGAGCGCCCTCGTCGCGGCGGGCGCCGCGCTGATGGCGGGCGTCGCGCTCACGTTGCTCGCGGGTTCGCTCGCGCTCGTCGTGCTCGGACTCGCGCTCTTCGGAGCGGGGCTCGGCGTGACGTACTTCTGCTCGATCTACTATTCGCTGGCGGTCGGTCACGCTGCCGTCGAAGCCGGCGGCGGTTTCGAAGCGCTCATCGGCGTCGGCTACATGCTCGGACCCGTCGTCGGCCTGTGCGGCCGCGCCCTGCCGGGCGGCGCCGAAGGTACCGGCACGGTGCTCCTCGCCTGGATGCTGGCGCTCGCGGGTGGCGTCCTAGCCGCGCGGCCGTATTTCGCGGTACGCCGAGCGGGTCCGCCAGGCTGAGCCCGCTTTCTTTCCCGGATGCAGGTGAGCCTGCTACGGGTCGCAGGGTGTTACGCAGGCTCCCGATCGCGCTCTTTGCCGTTACCGCGTGGGCCGGCTGTTTGGGCCCGCAGACGCCGGCCGGGAAAGCCAATGACGCGGCGCGCGAGCTCAACGTCCAATCGCGTTTCGGTGACATCTCGAGCATCGTCTCGATGACGTCGCCTGCCGTCCGCGGCGAATTCCTGAGCCGCCGCGCGGAGTGGGGGCGGCTCATTCGTGTGGTCGACATGGAGCTCGGGAACTTCACGATGATCGACACCGATCACGCGAGCGTGCTGGTCGACTTTTCGTGGACCCGGGTAGACGAAGGGACGCTGCATACGACGCGTGTGCGCCAGGAATGGAGCGACACGGAGGGCGCCTGGCAGCTCGTGCGCGAGAAGCGCGCTTCGGGTGACGTGGGGCTCTTCGGCGAGCGCACGACGCCGATCGAGGTGGCCCCGCGCCCCGACGTTCAGTTCGCGACGCGCGTCATCCCCTGACCCGCGCCTCACCAAAACGCGGGGAAGCTCAGGTGCTGGCTGCGGCCGCGGCGGCCTTCTTCTTGCCGACCGGCTTCTTCTGCACGCGGCTCGAGCGAGCGGTCTCGGCGCGGCGCTTGAGGCGCGCCTTCTTCTTCGCCTGGCCTTTGCGGCGAGTCATCTTCTGCGAATTACGAGAATCGAACTTTCCCATGGCGTTTCCGGCGCGGACGCTAATGCGTCGTGACGGAAGTAGCAACCGCTGCGGACGTTCCGGAGCGGTCGCCCGAGGCCGCGGTTGGCTCAGCCGCTCGAAACGTCCTCGAGTGCGCGTTCACGGTCGCGAACCTCGAGGCGGTAACGGCTGTTGACGGTCTCGATGTAGAACACGTCGCGGGAGGCGAGGCGGAGTACGCGTTTGACCGGAGTCGTCACGTACTCGTGCATCCCATCCGAAAACTCGATCACTACGACCGAACCCCGCCGCGGCGCCCTCACCAGGCGTCCTGCAACGGCTCGTGATCCGCGCCCGAGCTTTCTAAGCACGACCTGCACGTTCATCAGTCTAGCAAGGTCCTTTCGGGAGTCCACCGGTGAGCTCGTCATGCGATTTCCAACGGGACTCGCTCAGATACGGTCAGGCCGCGCCCAGTCTGTAGGCCGACCTGAATAAATTCGACCTGGGTGTCGTAGGCGCCTTGCCTACATCGGCGCTCGGGGTGTGTGAGCGTTCAGTAGGTGAGCGTCGCCGTCAGACGAAAGAAGGCGCCTCGTAGCGCGAGGTCATCGAAGCGCAACGGTTCGAGCCGCGCGGGCCTTTGGTTGTTCGAGCCCGTGTCCTTGAAATCGACCTTGGACGATGCGGACCACGAGTAGCCGCCGTCGGCGCCGACCCAGCCGCGAGGCCGCGTGGATGCGCCGCGCGCGTCGCCCGCAAACTCGAACGCCGCGCCCAGCGAGAAATCGCTCGTGAACACCCAAGCCTGCGACTCGCGATCGATGTCGAGTACTTGATCGTGGAGCGTCGCCGCCGAATGGAGCGCGCCGGGGGCGATACGCCCGAACACGTAAAGGCGTCGGACCAGGTGGTAACGTCCCTCGGCACCGGCCGTGATTCGATGCACCACGAGCGACGCATCGGCTTGCCGGGCCGTGGCTTTCGTAGAGCCGTAATCCCAGACGACCAGCGCCGCGACGGACAGCGGACCGCTCGCGTAGAAGGCGCGGCCGAAGTCCAGCGACACCTGCGGAAGCACGTTGTCCGTACTGAACGGATCGTAACCCTTGCCCGTGACGAACGTCTCGCGAAGGCCCACGCCGAGGCGCCAGTGCTCTTGGTGTGTGCCCAGCTGACCATCGTCTACCTGGTTGCGGTCGGGTTCCGGAGCTGGACGCGGAGCTAAGGCGGGAGTCGACACGAAGGCGTTCGCTGAAACGGCGGGTGCGGGCGCCACCGGGGTCGCGTCCGAGTCGGGCGCGCGGGGGCTCGGGGACGGCCTGTCGTCGTCGTCCTCGTCGGTTGCAGGTTTCGGCGGCGCGGGCGCGGGCGGTGCGGGCGCGGGCAGTGCGGGCGCGGGCAGTGCGGGTGCGGGTGTCGCGCTCGGCGCGGCGGGCCCGGGCGCTTCCTCGTTCGCTGCGGGCGGCCTTTGCGCGGCGGCACTCGCGGTCACGCCCGCGAGCATTGCGAACACGCACATGGCTCCGAAGGTGGGACGCCCGCGGCCGCGCGTGAGCTCCGAAAGCAAGCGGTCAATCATGGTTCAACCCTCCGTAAGCGAGGCCGCTGTAGAAGCGGGTGTTCGCGGTGTCCGGCGCCAGCGCGTCGAACAGCGTGGCTCCGAAGTCGGAGTCGCCCTGATGCAGCACGATCGCCGTGCGCCCCACGCCGCCGTTGCTTTGCGCGATGTCGAAGACGCTCCAGATCGGTCGCTCGGTATTGAGCTCGTTCGGATTCAAGTCAGCGAGATCGATGCTCGCGAACGCCTCCGTGCCCGGCGTGAACGCCCAAAGGCGCTGGCTCCGACCGTCCGGCGCGAACGTCAGCTGAAACGTATGTCCGTTGGTCAACATCGGCGAGCTCCGCCGCGCCGCGAGATCCAAGACGTAAAAGTCGCCGGAAACGCCTTGAAGGATCTTCGAGGTCGTGAAGGTGTCGCCGGGTACGTCGAGCACCTGGCGGATGCTCGCGCCGACGGCGAGCGTATCGAGGCCGTGCGTCGCCGTCGTCGTGGCGGCGCCGAGATCCCAGAGCCCGACGGTCGGCGTCGTGTTGCTCCAGAGCAGCGCGATGTCCGTGCTCGTGTCGCTTCCGAGGTCGGACGTGACGAGCGTGATGCCGGTGAACGGCTTCGACAGCGCGACGTTCAGCACGTTGCTGGTTGCGGGATCGACGAGCGCGGCGTTCGTACCGACGAGCGCGACGAGGCGCGTCCCCGCGTCCGTGTTGACGAAGTGAATCGTGCTCGGCTCTCCGCCCACGTCGACCAGGTTCGGCTCGATGTAAAACGGGCGGTCGGAGCCGGCCGGCGGGGCCGCGAGCGGCAGGAGCAGGACGTTCGTGTCGTTGTCGAGCCGAACGGCGAGCTCGGAATCGAGGGTCCCGTCCGCGTCGTGAAACGCAACTTCGGCGGGAGCCCCCGTCGCGCCCTGCTGGTTTTCCGGCATCGGAATCGTCACCTGCCGGGTTGCGCGCTCCTCGTCGCCGATCGAGTCCGACAAATCCACGAGCGTCACTTCGTTCTGCGTCTCGATCGCGAGCAGGCGTCGCGGGTCGCCGTTAGGCACGCTGAGCTTGCTCGTGAACGAGAAATTCTGCGGCGATCCGCTGATGCTCTGCACCGTCATCGCGATCGGATCGCGCTCGAGGTCGGCGAGATTGACGAGCAGGATCTCGTTCGGGTTCGAGACGGGACGGCTGTCGCTGCTCGTCACGTACAAGACCGCCCATTCGTTCTCGGGGTCGAGCACGAGGCCGCTCAAAGGGTCGTTGAATTCGTAAGTGCGCGCGACGCGCGGGGTCGGATCGCTTTCGATCACCGTCAAGCGCGGCCGCTCGTCACTCGGATTGCGACGCGGTGAAATTCCGCGCGACAGCACGTACAAGCGCTTTCCGTCGGGTGAGGCGGAGGCGCTGACCAAATTCTGGCCGATCGGGAGGCTGTGCTCCTCGAGCCCGAGCGGACCCGGCGAGGTGAGCAGAAGCGCGCGATCGAGCGTCGGATCGAGCACGGCCACGGCGTTGTCGAGCCCGACCGGGTCGGTCGGCGTGAAGGGCGCGTCCCAGTGGCTCGCGCGGCCGCCGCACCCGAGAACCAAACAAGCACAAAGCCAATGCTTCTTCATCATTGCGTCACTTTCGCCGCCAGCTCGAAGCCGGTCAGCGTGCGTTGGGAAGCGTCAGTGAGACTGACGAACGTGATGCGCCCTTCCGGATGCGCTTGCGCGACGAAGCCGTAATTGCCGACGATGCCGGCCGACAACGGCGGACTCGAGAGTTGGATGAACGTCTGCTCGAGGCTCCCGAGCTCGACGAGGTACATGCCGTAGCGCGCCTTGCCGAGGTCACGCGTGGTGATCACCGCTTGGGCGCCGTCCGAAGCGAACGCGAGCGCGGTCGGCGGCGCGTCCGTGCCGATGATCTTCGGCGCGCGGTCGAGTTGCGCGGAGACGATGCTGAACGCGCCTTCCTTGGTGCTGCCCGTCGCGGGCGTCTGGAAGGTGATGCCGTGTCGTCCGTCGGGTGCGGCGAAGGCGGCTTGGACAGGTGCCTTCAGGTCGACCGCGCGAGCTTCGTACGTCGACCAAGCGCCGCCGCCCGTGAGGATGCCGAGGTATTGGTCGGCGGTCGCATTACTATAGAGGAGCGCGAGCGACGTGTCGGGGGAGAGCGTGACGCTGCGACCGACCTCGCCGTCGGCCGACGCGCGAGCGAACGTGCTCGGATCGGCGTCGCCGGGCGGCACGGGCACCACCACGAGCGCGCCTCCGGTCACGGCAAACGCTTGTTTGCCGTCAGCCGACAGATCGAGATCGGTCACGTAATCGGGCAGCGTCACGGTGTCGCGCGTGCCCGTGCCGAGGTCGACGAAACCGAGCGTCTTTTGGCCGTCGAGCCGCACGACCGCGTAAGCGCCGTCGGGCGTCACGCTCACGTCGCGGGCGGCCTGGTCGGAGACCGGATCGTCGGTGAGCAGCACGTCGCGATCCGGGTGCGGCGCGTCGCCCAGGTCGATGACCGTCATGCCCGGCGCGGTCACGAAGAACGCGTGTGCTTCCTGGTCGTCGAACGAGACGGCGGACGGCCGGTAACCGACGGTGAGAATCGTCGTCGTCACGGGGTCGTCGTCGAGCTTCGCGACCGTCACGTCCTGCAAGCCGTCCGTCGGGTCGAGCTTCGACGCGTCCTCGAGGTCGGCGTTGCTCCAGATGACCGCCCATTTTCCGCTCGGCGACACGTCGACGGCGTTTGCGCCCGCGTGCGTCTGCAACATCTGCGATTTGATCACGCCGTCCGCACCCAGGCGCAGCACGGTGGCATCGTCGCTCCCGGCGTTGAGCACGATCGCCGCGTCTTCGTCGTGA
Organism: Polyangiaceae bacterium; assembly: GCA_025936045.1. Classification (GTDB taxonomy): domain Bacteria; phylum Myxococcota_A; class Polyangia; order Polyangiales; family Polyangiaceae; genus PMG-095. The sequence goes on from JAICUB010000008.1 coordinate 169,844, forward strand.
CCGGGCAGCGCCGCGACGGTGGTCGGCGCGTTGCCCGCCTCGGCCAGGCGCACGCTGAAATCGTCGGCTGAGATCAGCGCGACTTTGCCGGTCGTCGGATTGGCGGTCCACACGTAGCGGTCGGTCGCGACCGGTGTCTCGTACGCGGTCTCGAGCTCCTTCTCGGGTGGGGGGGGCGGCGGCGGCTCGGACGTGCCGCCGCTGCCCGACGGTGACAGGTTGGTCGTCCCGCCCGACCCACTGGATCCGCCAGCCGCCGGGCTCCCGTTGCCGGTCGCCCCGCTGCCCTGAAAGCTGCCGCCGCTCCCGTCGGTCAGCCCGCTCGTCGGTGCCTCGGAGCTACCGTCCACCGAGCACGCTCCTAGCGTCGTTGCAAGAGCACCGAGCGCAACCGTCGCGACCGCAACGGTGAATCGACCGAGCTCCGCGCCTGCGCCTCGATCCGATCGCCTGTCAGTCACCTTGCACCACCCTTGCGGCGAGCTCGAAGCCGGTGAGCGTCCGCGGTTGTCCGGTCACGAGGTCGAGGAACGTGATGCGCCCTTCCGGATGCGATTGCGCGACGAAGCCGAGGCTCGCCGCCGGATCGGTCACGATCCCGGCTGAAATCGGCGGACTGGCGAGCGTGATCCGCGTGGTCCCGAACCCCGGCAATTGCGCGAGATAAACGGCGTGGACCGCGAGGTTCTTCACCGGATCCGTGCCGTCCACCGTGACGAGCGCCTGGCTGTCGCCGACGGCGACTGCTTGCGGTGGCGCGTCCGTGCCGACGATCTTCGGCGCGAGCGAAGTCGTGAGCGGGATCAAACTGAAGCCGCCCGGCTTTTGGCTGCCCGTCGCCTGGCCGAGGAGCGCTACGGCGTGCAAGCCGTCCGGGGACGGAAGCACGACTTTCACCGGCGCCTCGACGAGCACGGTGCGCACGACGCTGAACGATTTGGTGTCGAGGATGACGACGTGATCGCTCGGCGTCGCGTTCGTGTAGAGCAGCGCGACGTCGCCTTGCGGCGCGATCACGATGCTGCCCACCTGGTCGTCGATCGCGATTTGTTCGAAGGTGGTCGGGTTTTTGAGCACTTTGGCGAGGTCGAGCGCGGCGACGTACGAGGGCGCCGTGACGGTGCCACTACCCGTGCCGCCGCCGCCGGCGCTGCCGGGGCCGCCCCCGCTGGCGCCCGTCGATTGCACGGGAGAGCCGGCGTTGCCGGTCGCGCCCGCTTCGGCCGGGGCGCCGCCTTCAGCGGGTGCGCCGCCTTCAGCGGATGCTCCCGCCTCGGCTTGCCCGGCTACGCCAGTCTCGGTCGCGCCGCTCATCCCGCCTTCGGCAGCGCCGGCTTGATCGCCTTCGCCTCCGGCGTTGAGGCCGCCAGCCGTACCGGCAGCGTTTGCGCCGCTCGTGCCGCCCGCGCCGCTCGTGCCGCCCGCGCCGCTCGTGCCGCCCGCGCCGCTCGTGCCGCCCGCGCCGCTCGCGCCGCTCGTGCCGCCCGTGCCGCTCGTGCCGCTCGTGCCGCCTGCGCCGTTGGTGCCGCCTGCGCCGTTGGTGCCGCCTGCGCCGCCGTTCGAGGGCGTGGTCGAACGCACCACGGCGAACGCGACCTTGCCGTCGGGCGCGAGATCGAGATCGGTGACGGCTCCCGGCAGCGTTACCTCCACGTCTTTACCGTCGGCGAGCGAAATCACGTCGACGATGCGGCTCCCTTCGTGCCGCACGACGGCCGCGCTTCCGTCCGGAGTCACGGTGACATCGCGCACGCTCTTCGCGTCCTGCGGGTTCGCGGTCACCGCTACATCGCGCGAGACACTCGGCGGATCCGTCGCGGGCAGGTCGACGACGCTGATGCCGGGCTCCGTGACGAAATACGCGTGCGCCTCGCCCGCGCCGAAGCTCACACGCGAGGGGCGATACCCGACGGTCAGGCGGTACGACGCGGCCGGTGTGACGCCGAGGTCGAGCACCGTCACGTCTTGCAAGCCTTCGGTCGGATCGGGAGCGTTGACGAGCGTCGCGTCCGACCAGACGAGCGCCCAGCGACCGCTCGGGCTGACGGTCATGCGGTTCGCGCCGGGGTGCACCTTTGCGGTCTGCACGTCGAGCTCGCCGTTCACCGCGTGAATGATGCTCGCCGTGTCGTTGCCGATGTTCAGCACGATGGCCGAAGACGTGGTGTCGTCGCTCGTGCCGAGCGCGGCGACGTAGGTCGGCGCGAGGCCGGCGTCCGCCGTCGTGACCCGGAAGCTCGCGGCGTCGATCAGAGCGACCTTGCCGCTCAGCGGGTTGGCCGACCAAATCCAACGACCGCTCACGACCGGCGCCGTGTACGAATCGTCGTTCTCCGTCTCGGGAGGAGGTGGCGGCTGCTGTCCAGTCGAGTTCGACCCGCCCGTGCCTCCGGCCGCTCCGCTACCGCCTGGATACGGCAGGCCGCCAAGCCCGTTGTCACTGACCTTGTTGGACGTCGAGCAGGCGCCGATCAGGCTCGCGCCCAAAACTCCCAGGATCGTCAGCCGCCGGTGTGCCACCAAGATACCCTACCTCGTGCCGCGAAAAGAACGTCGCGAGGCGTGCAAGCGCCGGGCCACCGAGCGCGCTGCCGGCGCTACTGGGACGCGCCGGGAGCAAAACCCGCTGCGACGTCGCGCGAGCGTGCCCCGTCCCCGATTCGCAGCCGAGGCTGTGTTCGGCTCAGCGCGTCAGGTGGCCGCGACAATCCTGTCGTGGTTTCGACGAGCGCGGGTTGTGCCGATTCAGTGCTTCGTCAGTCGCCGTAGACCGAGCACCTGAACGAGCGCGCGGCGTAAGCCAAGAGCTCGAGTCGTCCCGACACTCCGAGCTTACGGAAGACGGCGGAAACTTGGTTGGCAACCGTGCGCGTCGACGCGTTGCGCAGCGCCGCGATCTCCGAACGGCTGTGCCCGTCAGCGAGCAGTCGTGTCACCGCGTACTCCGTCGACGTGAGGAGCGGCGCGAGGCACAAATCGGGTCGCGGAATGCTTGCGATGCCGAACGCCGTGGCACCTTCACCCCAGCCGCGAAAGCGCGCTTCGGTAAGGTCGGTGCTGCCGTGATGGGCATGAATGGCCGCGACGAGAAAGCTCGGCACCCGCGACGCCTGGCAACTGAAGCCCATCGTCTTCAGTGACTGAGCGAGTGACCACGCGACGGTGGATGCGGTGCGGCCGAGCTCGATGGCGACGACCTTCTGGCAAGGTGCCGACAGGGTTCGCTCGAGGATTTCGAGCTGGCGCTCGGTGAGCGAAGCGCGGCCCCCTGGCACCGCGCGCAGATCGAACGCGAGGTAGCTGCGGTCGCCGACCGAGAAACTGTCGACGACGGCCCAGCGACCGGTGACTAGGTTGTCCCAGACAGCTGCCAGCGCGACGGGCGTGTAGCCGCCCCGCTCACGGGAGGAGGCGGGGGGTAGATCCGATCGAGAGTACTGAGCGTAGAGCGGTTGGGTCATGACGCTGACACCCTTCAGCAAGGGGCGTTCCAGCGACATTTGGGCGCTTTCAGCGCATTTTCGCAGGGCCTTTTGCTCACCCGGGTAGACACCGTCAAATGCATTGGACGGTTCGGCCCGCCCCCGCATGACCCTACGGCCGGCTACGCCTAGCGCTTGAGACCGAAGGCGTTGATGAGGTTGTAGATGTGCGCGCGCGTGAGATCGAGATCGCGCGCCGCGGCGCTGACGTTCCACGAGTTGGCTTCGAGCACGCGCTTGACGAGGTCGGCCTGGAACCGTCGCGTCTCTTCCTGAAAGGTGCGCGTGGGGCCGGGCGCCTGTGCATCGCCGTGCTTCAAAAACAGGTGATGCACCTCGATTTGCGACGCTCGCTGCGACGCCGCGCGGATGGTCGCCGACTCGACCGCGTTCGCGAGCTGACGCACGTTCCCGGGCCACTCGGCGCTCTCGACCGCGCGAATGGCCGCCGGCGAGAGCGCGACGCGCGGGAGCTTGTGCGCCTTGCACGCGCGCTCGCAGAAGTACGTCGCGAGCAGCCCCTTGTCCTCCGGCCGCTCCCCGAGCGAGGGCACGCGCACCGTCATCACCTCGAGCCGATAGCGCAAATCCTCGCGAAAGCGGCGCTCCGCGACGGCCGCCTGCAGATCGACGTGCGTCGCCGCGATCACGCGCACGTCGGCTTTCGACGGCCGTGACGCGCCGAGCGGGTAATACTCCTTCGCTTGCAAGAGCTGCAGCAGCTTCGCCTGCGCGGGCAGCGAGAGATCGCCGATCTCGTCGAGCAAGAGGGTGCCGCCCTGCGCCGCCGCCACCTTGCCTTCACTCCGGCGCGCGGCCGTCGAGTGCGCGCCCGCCATCGAACCGAAGAGCTCGTTCTCGATCAGCGTGTCGGGCAAGGCCGCGCAATTGACCTCGACGAACGGCTGCGTCGCGCGCGGGCTGTTCGCGTGGATCAGCCGCGCCAGATCGGTCTTGCCCGTGCCCGTTTCGCCGGTGAGCAGCACGCCGACTTCGAGCGGCGCGAGGTGCTCGACTTCCTGGAGCAGGCTCGCGAGCGCCGGGCTCCGGCCGTGGAACGCGACGGCGCCAAGGCGCTTGCGCAGAGCGCCGAGCTCGCCGCCACCCTGACTTTGCCGCTTGAGCACGAGGTGCTGGCGGAGCGGCGCGAGGTGCTCGGCAAATTGCGTGAGCCAGCCGCTCGCCTCGTTTGCGGCGAGCCCGGCGCCCCCCTGGAGGTAGACGATGCCGCACGGCGGGTCACGCCCGATGGGCGCGCACAGCACGACGTCGATGAGCGAGCGGCGCACGCTGTCGCGATGCCGGAATCGTGGGTCGAGCAGCGCCGACGGCGTGAACACCACGCGCTCGGTCGCGACCGCTTCCGAGATGATGCCGCGCGACACGAGCTGGCGGACCTCATCGGTCTGTTGCTCCGAGAAGCCGAACGAGTAACGCCACGGCTCGTCGACGTCGTCGGGCGCGAACAGCTCGAGGTAGCCTTGCGCAGCGCCCATCACGCCGACGATGAGCTCGAGCGCCTCGCGCAAAAATGCGTGCGGATCCCCCTCGAGGTTCAGCCGCAAAAGGCCGCGATAGAGGTCGCGTTCCTTCCGCACGTAGTCGTACTCGCCCGTGCTCGGCGGGCGGCGGCTCGAGGGTCGGGCTTCGCTCTGTACGCCTTCGACGCCCGGGTTGGCTTCGTCGGGGTCCTCAGCGCGGCTGCCCAAATTGACCTCGGATCTCCGTTCAGACCTATCCGTTCCGTGCCGCTCCGTCCAACCCCGCGCCGATTTCACGCTGAAATCAGCGAGAGCTCAGGGGGCACTGACGCCCTTCTTCCCTTTTTGCGCGAAGTAGGCGCGCAGAGCGTCGCGCGCGAGCTGCGGCGCCTTGATCTGCCAGCTCGGGTTATTCACGACGAGCGCGCTCACAGCGACCTCGGGCGCCTCGATCGGCGCGAACCCGATGAACCACGTGTAGAGCTTCGACGCGTCGGCGGCATCGCCGAGCGTGCCCGTCTTGCCGGCCGCCGTGACCTCGCCGAGGAACGAGGTGCCCGCCGCGTCGTGGAAGCTCTTGAACGCGGAGCCGTTCGCGACCGTCTGCGCCATCATGCGCGTGAGGTCGGCGGCGGTCTCGGGTTTGATGGCACGGCGGAGCACTCGCGGCGGCCCGTCGTCTCTCCAGAGCACCTCGCGATCCTTCATGACCGACGCGACGATGCGCGGCTCGAGCGTCACGCCGCCGTTCGCCACCGTTTGCGCGAGCTCGACCGCCGCGAGCGGCGAGAGCGTGCTGTGATAAAACCCGGCCGCCGAGCGCGCGAATTCGACTGGATCCGCCGGCAACTTGAGCTCGGGTGCCTGGTTCGGCACGGCGAACGGAATCGGGGCGCCGAAGCCGAACGCGCCGCCGACCGCCGTCAAATCTTCGGGCGTGATGTGCTTTTGGGCGAGCCGAGCGAAAACGACGTTGATGCTGCGGCCGAGCGCGATGCCGAGCGTCGCGCACCATTTGTCGCGGCGCGGGTTGTCCTCGAGCTCGTCGGCTGCGATGCGGCTCTTGCCGCCGTGATAGCACTGCTCCGTATCCGGGCCGAGGCCGCCCTTCTCGATGAGCGCCGCGCCCGTGACGACCTTGAAAACGCTCGCGGCCGGCGCGTCGGCGCGGACGTTGACGTCGACCTTGTCGCCTTCTCCGACGTAGCTCGCGTACGCAAGGATCCTCCCCGTCTTCACTTCCATCAGGACGACGCCGGAGCGCGGAATGCGATACCCCTCCATCTCGGAATGGATGGAGCGCTGCACGACCGGATCGAGGGTGAGCTCGGCCTGACGTCCTTGTGAGAGCGGCGCCGTCACCTTGGTCGGGCGCACGTCGAGCCGCAGGAGGTCGAGCCCGTCCAGGGACGGAGGCGCGGCGGGCGCCGCAGCGGCCGGCCGCAACTTCCGGAGCGGCTCGCTCACGTCGATGTTGCCGCGCACGACCGGAACGAGCGCGAGCACGATCCCGAGAGCGGTCCCGAAGCCGATGAGGCTGCTGTAGCGCCGCATGCTGCCCGGGAGTATCGGGCCGAGCCCCGCGGGGCCAAGAAACGCGCCGAGTTCCGGAGCTTGGCGCCCGAAAAAGCTGACGTTTCTGCCGTGACGCGCGCGCGGGAGCGAGCCTGCCGGTAGCGGGCAGGCGCGCACGGGACTATCGTTGTCTTCGTGGGGCTCGTCCCCGCGAGGTCGCTTCGCCCATTACCCGCGCCGCTAGAGAAGCCGTTTCCAAGGCCAGCCTCGAAGTCGAGAGCACGGCGGTGCTCATGGCCCTCTCCGGGCCGCAGTCGAGCCTGCTCGAAGAGCTTTCGTCCCGCAGCGGCGCGGACGTGAGCCTGCGTGGCAACGTCATCCACCTCACGGGTGACGAGGAAGACGTGCGGCTCGCGTATCGCTTCCTGACCGGCGCCGCGGAGCTCGCAGGGCGCGGCCACGAGGTCGGCAAGGACGACGTCGCGCGGTGCCTGCGCGGCTTGCGCGACGACCCCGACGCAAACCTCGCCACGCTGCTCGACGAAGCGATTCTCATCACGCCGCGCAAGCGCGCGGTCGTGCCGAAGACGCGCGCCCAGAGCGCGTACGTCGAGGCCATTCGCAATCACGATTTGACGTTCGGCATCGGGCCCGCCGGCACCGGTAAGACGTACCTGGCGATGGCGATGGCCGCGGCGGCGCTCATGCAAAAGCGCGTGAAGCGCGTGATCCTCGCACGCCCGGCCGTCGAGGCCGGCGAGAAGCTCGGATTTCTGCCGGGCGATCTCGCGGAGAAGGTGAACCCGTACCTGCGGCCGCTCTACGACGCGCTCCACGACATGCTCGACTTCGAGCGCGTCGAGCAGCTGCGTGAGCGCGGACAGATCGAGGTCGCTCCGCTCGCCTTCATGCGCGGCCGCACGCTGAACGACTCCTTCGTCATCCTCGACGAGGCACAGAACGCGACGAGCGAGCAGATGCGCATGTTCTTGACGCGTCTCGGCTTCGGCTCGAAGGCGGTCGTCACGGGCGACGTCACGCAGACGGATTTGCCGCGCGGCGCGCGCAGCGGGCTGAAAGAAGCGCGCGACCTCTTCACGGGCATCGAGGGCATCGCTTTCTGCGCGTTCAGCGACGCGGACGTGGTGCGCCACCACCTCGTGCAGAAAATCGTCGTTGCCTACGAGGCGCTCGACCGCCAGCGCACGGCCGAGCAGGACGCGCGGCGCGAGGCCGAAAAGAACCGGGAAAAGCGGGAGGAACCGGAGTGACGGCCCCGGCCGAGTCGCTTTCGCTCCGCGAGCTCGGCCCGCGGGCGAAGGCGGAGCTCCACGTGCTCGACCACGTCGCCGAGCTCTTGGAGACGCGACCCCTCCACGCCGGCGACGTCGTCCTGCGGCCGCATCCGCTCGTGCTGCTCGTCCGCCGCCAGGAATTCAGCGTGCTCGTCGCGCCTGCCGCGGTGTGGGACGGAGCGCGCGACCTCGTCGCGCCGTGGCTCGAGAAGCTCGCGTCGATGGAGGCGCGCCTGATCCTGCTCGGCCGCCCGCGCGACCCGGACCTCGAGCGCGCGCTGAACCTCGGCGTGTGCGCGCTGCTCGGTAAGGAGCCGGGTCTCGACGAGCTCACGGTGGCGCTCCACCAAGCCTTCGAGCTGATGGATTTGAAGGCGCGCAGCGAGAGCCGCGGCAAGTGGCTGAACCGGTACCGCTACGAGCTCGGCGAGCTCATCGAGATCGCGCGCGCCCTGACGACCGAGCGTGAAATCGACCGCCTCCTCGGCTTGATCCTGGAAAAGGCGCGCTTCGTCACGGCCGCAGACGCGGGCAGCATGTACGTGGTCGAGGGTACCGACCCCGTCACGGCGCGCCGCGCCCTGCGCTTCAAGTTGAGTCAGAACGACTCCGTGTCGTTCGATTCGCGTGAGTTCACGATGCCGATCAGCGCCCGCAGCATCGCGGGTTATGTCGCGCTCGAGCTCCAGACGCTGCGCATCGAGGACGTGTACGAGATGCCGCCGGGGTCGCCGTTCGGCTTCGATCGCTCGTTCGACGAGAAGGTCGGCTACCGCACCCGCAGCATGTTGGTGACGCCGCTCACGTCGAGCAAGGGTGAGGTCATCGGCGTGCTCCAGCTCATCAACAAGAAGCGCGAGCCGAAGCACAAGCTCCTCACGCCGGGCGACTTCGAGCACAATGTCGTGCCCTTCGACGAACGCAGCGAGGAGCTCGTGAAGACGCTCGCAGCGCAGGCCGGCATCGCGCTCGAAAACGCGATTCTGTACGACGAGATTCGCAAAATCTTCGAAGGCTTCGTGCGAGCGTCGGTGGACGCGATCGAGGCGCGCGATCCGACGACGAGCGGCCACTCGCGCCGCGTGGCCGAGCTCACGGTCGGGCTCGCCCAGGCGGTGGAGCGGGCGGACAGCGGACCCTATCGCGCCGTCGTGTGGCGGCGCGAGGACATGCGCGAGCTCGAGTACGCGTCGCTCTTGCACGACTTCGGCAAGATCGGCGTGCGCGAGCACGTGCTCGTGAAGGCGAAGAAGCTCTACCCGCACGACCTCGAGCTCATTCGTCAGCGCTTCGATTTCGTCGTTCGCACCTGCGAGGTGGACGTGCTCGGCCGCAAGCTTCACGCCGCGACGCGCGGCGCGACGGAGAGCGAGCTCGAGGCGTTCGACCACGAGCTCGCCGAGCGGCGTCAGGAGCTCGAGCAGGCGTGGCACGTCGTCGAGGGCGCGAACGAGCCGACCGTGCTCGCCGCCGGCGATTTCCAGCGGATCGAGGAGCTCGGGCGTCGATCCTACGCGCGGCTGAACGGCACGCTCGAAACACTGCTCAAGGCTCACGAAGTCAAATCCCTCAGCGTGATGCGCGGCTCGCTCACGAACGAGGAGTTCGACGAGATCCGCAGCCACGTTTCGCACACGTACCGCTTCCTCTCGCAGATCCCCTGGGGCAAAACCTTCTCCGGCGTCGCGAAGATCGCGGGCGCACACCACGAACGCTTGAACGGCACCGGCTATCCCAATCGATTGCGCGCCGAGGAGATCCCGCTTCAGTCGAAGCTGATGACGATCAGCGACATCTTCGACGCGCTCACGGCGAGTGATCGGCCGTACAAGCGCGCGGTCCCGGTCGAGAAGGCGCTCCACATCCTCTCGCTCGAAGTCAAAGACGGCCACATCGACGCCGACCTCGTCCGCATCTTCAACGAAGCGCGCGTGTGGGAGCCCATCATGTCCGCCAATCCGCTCAGTCAGCGCTGACCGGTTTGCCGCTGACGGCGCGGACGCCGCCTCAGGGCGCGGGGCGCTCCGTCGAAAGGTCGACGAGCAGGTTCGGAAGTAGGGTCTCGAGCCCTTGCGCGAAGCCCTCCAGATTGGGACGCACGCCGGGCTTGTAGCCGCGCGAGATGAAGGGGCGCACGAGCTCGGCGTTCCTGCTCAGCACGTGGACCGGCACGCCGAATTCCCAGGTGTCGCCGTTCACCTCCGCGACCGGCTGGTGATCCCCGAGGATGATGACGAGCGAGCCGTCCTTGATGAATTGGCCGATGTACTGCCGCAGGATCTCGAAGTCGTAGATGATCGACTTGCCGTAGGCTTCCGTCGCGTTCTCGAAGTGCGGCCACTCGATCGGGAAGCGCTCCATCGGCACGTCGTTGAAAAGCGCGCCGTCACCGAGGCGGCCCCAGTCCGCCACCGGGGTCGGCAGCTTGGACCACGGCGCGTGGCTCGAAACGAGGACGTATTGAATGAAGAGCGGCTGCTTGGCGCGCTCGATCTCGCTGCGGCGCATGAAATCGAGGACGTACTGGTCGGGCATCGTGGCCCAGGCGTAGCTCGGGCCGCGGTAATGGAAGTCGCGGTTCAGGTAGTTCGCGTCGAACCCGTAGAAGCCGCCGTCAGACAAAGCGCGAGTCGTGTTCGGCTCCGCGAGCACCGTGCGATAGCCGGCACGGCGGAAGTAGCCGGCGATGGAATGCGGCTTTTTTGCCGCGACGATTTCGTAGTCGAGCTGCGTGCGTACGGGGATCCCCGTATCGAGCGTCGCGTGCGCGAGCCACGACTGGCCGCCGTAGGTGGTCGAGTTCAGGATCCCGGTCGCCATCGTGAAGCCACGCTCCCCGAGGTCCTTCTCGAAGGCATCGTAGGACGCCTTCGACGCCGCGACGTGCGGTGGCCACTCGAACATCGTCCGCCCGTACGACTCGACGAGGATCAGATAGACGTTCGTGCCGCGGAGTTTGGCGAGATCGGTCGGCAACCCGTCGAGCATCGTCTCGGTTTGCGCGATGAGCCTCGCGTACTCGGTCTGTTGGCCGCGCACGTTCCAGAAGAACGCGACCTCTTCCTCGAAGCGGGGCATCGCGCTCGCGGCAAAGCCACCGGAGTAGTAGGCGTCGAACTTCGGGTTATGACCTGCCGCCGATACGGAGAGGTACGTCAAACCGAGCAGGGCCGCTCCAACCGTGACTTGTCGACCCTCGCGTAGGTAGCGCTCTACTACTTCGAGCGCGCGGTAGAGGACGAACGCCGTCGCGGCGAGGGCCGCGACACCGAGCACCGCACCCAGCACCACTTGCCATGCCGGCCAGGTCGAGTTGAGAAAGCGGATGCCGTCGGCGACTTGGCCGAAGTTACTGTAGACGTTGAAGCGCTGCGCGAAATAGCGCCCCATGAAGCCGTCCCCGAAGCGGAGCAGCCGCACGAGGAACATCCACGCGACGACGAGTCCCTTCATCCAGCGCGGGACGGCTCCGTTGAGGAGCCCCATGATCGCGAGATTCAGCAGGATGATCGCGATGTCCGTCGACGGCAGGAGGTACCAAAAAGCCGCCTCGTCGAGCGGATAGCGCACGTTCACCATCGCATCGAGCAGCGCGATCGCGCCGACGAAGCGCAGCGTCGGAGACACGAGGTGTCCCCACGGCTTTGCGGTGGGCCGGTCGCGCGGGTCGTCTAACTCGTCGTCGTCACGCACGTCGTCGTCGTCACGCACGTCGTCGTCGTCACGCACGTCGTCGTCGTCACGCACGTCGTCGTCGTCACGCACGTCGTCG